>JABZGR010000028.1 GCA_015259125.1 Alloprevotella tannerae
TTCCTGCATATTGTTATACAGACAAGGGTACGGTAGTCTATGGTGCATTCTTCACTAACAATGCTAGTAATGACGCTAATAAGAGAAAGACTGCTTTCCCAACAAAGGCAAGGAGATATGACAAGTATACAAATGTGACTGCATTAGTTCGTGCTAATAAGGGATTGTTCTTGCCTGTTACAGGTAGACGCTCAGACGGAGTTGCTGCAATAGGATATAGAGATATGTCTTATGGTTTAGGTGCATACGGTCAGTATATGAGTAGTACAAGTGCTGCCATGAGCTGGGACTTCTTATTTGGTCCAACTGAGTGGAAGTTCTCAAGGAACTCTAAGGGACAAGCAAAGGCTATTCGCCCTGTATTGGTAGAAGAGTCTGCTACAGGTTCAGACAATAGTTTTGCACCATTTGCTAACATTAAGTAAATTGGTGTTGTCCACTTTAAGGTTTTGTTTCAAGGCTAAACGTAAAGTTAAGTTTGTGCTTTTATAAACATAAAACCCAAGATAAAATCCCATCATAGATAGATGAAAATCTAACTAGTTGTCCCTTAAAAACAATATTTCAGCATAGAGCTTGTCAATACAAGATTTATGCTGAAATATTGTTTTTAAGGGATGACTAAATAGATCAGAAGCGAAATGTTCTTTTCTTGGCTGTAAATTTATGGGATTTTACTTTGAATAAACATAAATACATAGAAATTTGCGAGAAGAAAGATTTTCTATGTCCCGATTATGATATATTGAGATGATAATTTAAGGCTTTAGAAGACTAGAATTATTGAAGGAGGGCGTTTAAAAGAGTTTTCCTCGGCAAAGAAAGCTCTGCTGAGGAAAACGATAGCGCCGGAATGGTGCGCTCAATATTGTTGCCGGTCAATGAGGGACTATAAACGCCACACTGCGCCGATTCGAAATAAGAAGCCCGGCTGCTCGACGTTGCCTACGTCGTAATAATGCGTGCCTGTCAGGTTGGAGAGATCGGCAAAGACGTCGTAGCGCTTGCCTTTCCAGCTGATTTTGCAGTCTAAGATGCCTTGCGTGCCGTAAGGCTGCAAGATGCCCGTACTTTTAGCTTGCCGGTAGACTAAGTATTGCCCGACTCTGTTCGTCAAACGGAAGTTCCAATCGGCCGAAAGTGGGCCGAAGATGCGATGCCGGAGCTGTACGATGAATTGATGTCGCAAATATTCCATCGCATAATTCGACTTAAAATAGGCTTGATCATCTTTCCTGTTTTGGTGAATATGGGCATAAGCGATGGAGAATTGCTGCAAGGGCTGTCGAGGACCGAATAGTTCTGCGGCATTGAAGAGCAAGCGACAATTGAAACCGAAGTTGTCCAAGCGGAAGTTGGTGGCGTGAAACTTATCCGTGGCTGAAAACATCACCCAATCGATCATATTTGCACCGCGATTATAAAAGGCGCGCACATCCACCTGAAAGGCCGCCGCGGTGTAGCTCCCGCCCAAGCGAAAGGCGTTGATTTCTTCAGCTTGTAGTCCGATATTGCCCTCCTGCGTCGGGCTTTTGTAATACAAGTCGGTGAATGTGGGCAGGCGGAGCGATTTGTTCCACGAGGCAAACAATTGCCAGCCTTCAGCGGGTCGATAACTGAGATCCACGCCCGGATAAAGCTTGAAACTTCGTCCTATCCCGCTGTTGTGCTGCGCGAGTAAGCCGGCTGAGAGCGTCCAATGCTTGAAAATAAGACTATGCTCAGCAAAGAACGAAACGTTTGTGCGGTAGTCGTGCTTCGTATAATATATATTGTCATAGGCGGGCACGGTAAAGAAATGTAAGCTGTCCATCGGCCGCCCCAGATTCGTGCTGAAGAGCTCTTCGTGGCGAAGTTCTGCTCCAAAGGCCGTGCGGCCTAAGCGCCATTGCATCCAGGCATTGATGCCGACTGTATATACATCGCTACGATTAAAATTTTCGTATTTGTGCGTATCGCGGATCAATTGGAAGTGGTCGTAATTGCGCAACCAAGCTACGCTCGGCGCCAGGTGTAGTTGCCCTTTCGTACTCATCGTTGCCGAGACGAAATGGCGGCGCGTGGCCTCCCATTGATTGGGAAAAGCGCCGGAATAGAAAGTGTTGGCGCCAAAATCGTTGAACGTCGTGCCGGCTTGTACGTCTGCGCGGACGGCCGCATCCTCGTATCGGCCTTGCCAAAAGAATTTTCCGCCTTTGAAGTCTCCATTGCGTATAGCGCCATCGCCGCGCTGAAAGCTTCCGCTTAGGCTTGTGGCCCACTTATCGCCGTGGAGTGCGCCTCTTCCTTCGGCAGCCAAATAACCATACGAGCCGCCGCTCAGCGCGAGTCGGAGTTTGTCGCCGCCTGTGCGCGTAATGATATTGATGGCGCCTGAAAAGGCTTGCGATCCAAACAAGCGCGAAGCGGCGCCCTCGAGTATTTCGATGCGCTCAATATCGGCAAGATTAAGTGGGAAGTCGGCCGCGTTGTGGCCGGTCTGCGGATTGTTAATGGAGATTCCATTAACGAGTAAGGTAATTTGATCAAAGGTGCCTCCGTCGATGCTTATGTCGGTCTGCAAGCCAAAGCCTCCGCGTTGGCGTACGTCGATGCCGACGGCTAATTTTAAAACATCGTTGACTGTAGTCGCACCGGCCGACTGAAGGTCTTCCTTCGTCAGCGAGATCACTTGGCGAGCTGCCACTTGAGCAGCCATCGGAGCGCGTGAAGCTGATACGAGCGCTTCTTTGAGCGATGCATCGCCGGCTATCAAGCTATCTGCCGCTGCTGCATCAAGGTTTGCAGGCGCGGCGAGCGCGTGAGCCAGGCAGGGAGCGGCCGTTGTCAGCGTAGCAGCTGAGAGTACGCCGATGCGCACTTCCTTTTGCAGCGCCGAAAACAAGGCATAGCCCTTGCGTGCAAAGCTATGAAACGTCACTACTTCTTTGCTCCTTACGGGTAAGGATTTCATTTGATTTGAATAAAACGTTTAATATTAGAACGTGCAAAAGTAATCAAATTACGGTCTGCCGCCTATGTTAGGAGATATATTTATGTCGGTTAATTTATCCCAATCTTACTTGATGCACAACGCTCGTTTCAAACTTGTTGGCTACTTTTGCCCCCGTTGAAAGCGCAAACTTTCACATTAAGATGCTCGAAATAAAAATGTATAATCACAAACCATATCACGTATGAAAAAAATTTTGTTGTTGGCAGCTTTGATTTGCGGCCTTAGCGCTACGGCGCAAGATTTCCGTTTCGGCTTAACAGGTGGCTTAAACGTAAGTGCTCCGACTCACCTCGATTCTAAAGTAGGTTTTAACCTTGGTGCGCGCGGCGAAGCGCGCTTGAAGAAAGGCTTCAGCCTGACCGGTGCTTTCTTGCTTTCAAGCCAGGGCTGGAAGCAGTCGATCGATTGGGACGGCCGTAGCGGTTATGGCTTAGATGCTGAGGCTTATTATTTCAAAATGCCTCTCCGCGCCATGTACAGACACGCGATTACGCGCCGTGCGGCCCTCTTCTTTGAGTTTGGTCCTTACTTCGGCTTCGGCTTTGCCGGTAAAACGAGAGTGACAGAGGTGAATCGTCGTGGTATCGTTGTGGCTAACTACAAGCGCGATACGTTCTCTGACGAGGGTTCCGATAGTTTCGACTGGGGACTCGGATTTAATCTTGGCGCAGAGTTTGCTCGCCACTACCGCGTCTCTCTCGGCAACGACTGGGGCTTGAAGAAATTTGACGGCGTTAATAAAAACAGCGTCTTCAATCTCTCTTTCACGTACATGTTCTAAGCGTACGACGACGCAAACTACAGATAGCGCAAAGGGTAAAGTCGTTTTCCCTTTGCGCACTTTTTTTACGCAAAACGCAGCAATGGCGGCGCCGCCAAAAGTCGATTCACACGCTTGTCCGGCGCTTCTTGTTTGTAGGCCGGCCTTATGCTTTTTGCTGAGCATGGAAAATCAGGCGAAAAGGCATTGATTTCTTGCGCGCTTCGATTAGCCTAACGCTTGTTGCTGTTGAGCGTTTGTTCGTTTGCTGTCGCCAAACCATCGTTTGCTCCCACCAAACCATCGTTTGCTGCCACCAAACCATCGTTTGCTGCCGCCAAACCATCGTTTGCTGCCGCCAAACGATGCACAAAGCAGTCGGGCGTCCTCAGATACGCGTGGCTCTCGCCGATGATCCAATGGTGATAGGCAGGGCGTCTGTTGAAGTAGACCTTACAGCGAAGGGATGCCTTGGAGCGCAAACGAAAAATAGCGCCGAACCACCCTTGCAGGGAAGTTTGGCGCTATTGCCTTCTTAAAAATTAAATCAGCGGGTAGCGGCAGCGGCTTCGATGCCTGTTCGATACCAATCGAAAAGGCGCTCAATGCCTTCGTCGATTTCAATACGATGGTGCCAGCCCAGCGCGTGTAGCTTCTTGACGTCGGTCAACTTGCGCGGTGTGCCATCGGGTTTGGAGCTATCCCAAACGATTTCACCTTCAAAGCCTACGGCAGCTTTGATCTTTTCGGCCAAATCCTTGATCGCAATTTCGCGGCCCGAACCGACGTTGATGTGACAGTTGCGAACTTCTTGCGCAGTTGCGTCATACGTATCTTTAAAGTCGACATTCAACAATACGTGAACGCTCGCATCGGCCATTTCTTCGCTCCAAAGAAATTCGCGCAGCGGCTTGCCCGTGCCCCAAAGCGTGACGCGGCCGGGCGCAATGCCATATTTGCTCAAAATATTGGTGATTGCTGCTTCGTCGGCTTGCCCGTCTACACCCTCCACGGGGCGCAGGTTGAGATCATTGCGCACGGCTGACCAGTTTTTCTCACTCAGGAGGCGCGAAAGATAGATTTTGCGCATCATTGCCGGCAAGACGTGGCTCCGCTCCAAGTGGAAGTTGTCGTTAGGTCCATATAAATTGGTCGGCATAACGGCAATATAATTCGTTCCGTATTGCAGATTAAAACTCTCGCAAAGTTTTAATCCGGCAATTTTGGCAATGGCGTAAGGCTCATTCGTATATTCGAGCGGCGCCGTCAGGAGTTCTTCTTCGCGGATGGGCTGCTGCGCATCGCGTGGATAGATGCAGGTAGAGCCCAAAAAGAGTAACTTTTTCACACCGTGGCGGAAACTCTCCCCAATAACGTTCTGCTGAATCTGCAGGTTGCGATAGATGAAATCAGCCCGATACGTCAAGTTGGCCATTATGCCGCCGACGTAGGCAGCTGCTAAGACGACGGCCTCCGGCTGTTCTTGGTCGAAAAAATTGCGCACTGCGATGGGGTCGAGCAAGTCCAACTCTCGATGTGTACGGCCGATGAGGTTGTGAAAACCGCGCTGTTGCAGGTTATTCCAAATGGCTGAGCCAACCAAACCTTGATGGCCGGCAACGTAGATCTTAGTGTGTTTGTCTAACATGTTTCTTCATCAATTAATCGCTTGCCGAGTGCGGCGGATTCATGCGTCTTGCAAAAGTTTTTGCAACTCTTCTTGCAAAACTACGGCGTGGTTTCGGATCTTATTTTTGAATGCGTAGAGTAGCGTGACGCGCGTAGGTTTTTCACGTCTGATCTGCTGAGCCAGTACTTTTAAGTCGGCCGATGCTTTTAGTTCTTCGCGATAAGCCGCGGCGAAACTTGTCCAGTTGTTTTCCGGATCTTCGTGAAACATCTTGCGCAGATCGGGTGTCGGCGTTACGGCTTTAGCCCACAGATCATAGGGCAAATTTTCCTTTTTCAACCCCCGAGGCCATAGTTTGTCGACCAGGATGCGCATACCGTCGTTTTCTGATACGCCGTCGTAGACGCGCTTAATGCAGACTTCTATCATAAAGCAAAAAATCTGCAATCTTTTATTGTAGACTGCAGATATAGAGATTTTTCTGTGAAGGCTTTAGTCCTCTTGGCTGCGCAATTTCTGCACGTAGATGGCATGTTCTTTTGCCAATCTCTTCAGCACTGACGGTTTGTCAAACTGCTGGCGAGCGCGGAGCTGCTTTACAACACCGGTTCTTTCAAACTTTCTTTTGAATTTCTTGAGGGCGCGTTCGATATTTTCGCCTTCCTTCACGGGTACGATGATCATGTTTGATGCTATTTTTATTGTTGTTTTGTATTTCTACTGTTTGCAGTGTGCAAAATTAGGCAATTGTTTTATTCACAACAAATATTCTTCGTCTTTTTTCGTCCTAACGACCCGAAATTTGGATTCGTTGGCTTGCTTTAAGACATCGGGCGCAATGCTTTCTCCGTCATTTTTTATCAATAAAAGAGATGAACTCGTACCATATATATAATAGATGAGTGGATGGACAGTTTGAATCAGCATAAATAGCTTGGGAAGAGCTACAACGCAGGTCCTAAGGCCGTGAGAAAAACGCGAGAGGCTCGAGGGTTGAATAAAAGAAAAAAAGAATTTTAACATCGCAGGGTAAAAATGCGAAATTTGACGATGCTTTTTGCGCCGGATTGCGGCTGTTTGTTTGCCTTGTGCGCCTATAAAAAAATCTTAAATGAACGTGGATTTGCTTGGATTCATCAGAATTATTGCTTATTTTTGCCACGCAAAACGTTTCAAGGAGGCGTTTCGCTCAGACAAAGCTGTAAAATCACATTTGCTTTTATCTCAAAAGAACATACTGACGCCATAATTGGCGCGGTACAAAATTCCCCACGAAGAAATACATCTTAATATATGGCACTCTATTCCATAGATCAACTGCAACAAAAGAACGAAGAAGACTTGCGAAAAATCGCAGACGAATTGAACACCCCGAACAAAAAGAGCGATGATAAACAGACGCTGATTTACGACATACTTGACGCTCAAGCTGAGCAAACGGCAGAGCAAAAACAAGCTGCCCCTAAACACCGCCAACGCATCCAAAAGAAAGAGGCTGTATATACAGCTAACAGCGAAGGAGAAACGCAGCGGCTCGAACAAAACTCGAGCACGGCTACAAAACGCCGCCGTGGACGGCCAACGAAAGCAGAGTCGGAAGCTATGAGGCAGTCTGCGCTCAAAGATGAACAAGTGAAAGCGGAGGAGCAAACAGTGCCGCCGATTCCGACTGCAACTCCGGAAGAACCGACTGTAGAGCAAAAGGAAACGAAAGCGGAAGAAGTGCCCGATTTTATCAGTGAGCAGCTCTTTAAACAGGCAGATATGGCGGCTTTGGCCGATGCGGTTATAGATCTGGATGAAGTGAAGCAGCAATTAGAAGGTAAAAACGATAAGACTAAGGAAGCGGAGGCGCTTCCTATGGCGTCTGAGGCTCCGGCTGCAGGGCCGGCGCAAACTTCGGCTGCGGAAGGCGCACCACAACTTGAGGGTAAGGGGAATATGATTAAAGTGAACGACCACTTTTATATTACGAAAGACATTCCCGTTATTTACAATGATCCGATATATGACGAGCAACCGGAAGTAGCTCCCGTACAACGGCCGAAATTTCGCCGTTTCAAAGACGATCCATTGGTTAATGCTGACGCAGAGGCTGCACAGCAGGCGCAAATACAAGAGCCGGAACGTCCTAAGCGCACAGCAGCTGCACCGGCACCGGTCTTGGAAGAAGAATTGCTGGATGGACGCGGCGTCTTGGAAGTGATGCCTGACGGATTTGGCTTCTTGCGTTCTTCAGATTATAATTATCTGACTTCTCCGGACGATATTTACGTTGCTGCAAATCAGATCCGTCAATATGGATTGAAGCAAGGCGACGTCGTCGAAGGTAAGGTTCGGATTCCGGGTAGCGGAGATAAATTTTTCGCGCTCCATCGTCTCGAACGTATTAACGGCCTTGACCCTGCGGCAGTGCGTGATCGCGTGGCCTTTGAGCACCTTACGCCGCTTTTTCCTGAAGAGAAGTTTAAGCTTTGCACAGGTCGCCACGACTCGCTCTCGTGTCGTATCGTGGATCTCTTTACGCCTATCGGAAAAGGCCAGCGCGCTTTGATCGTTGCACAACCGAAAACGGGTAAGACATGGCTGCTGAAGGATGTGGCTAATGCGATCGCAAAGAATAATCCGGAGGCTTATATGATGATCTTGTTGATCGATGAACGGCCTGAGGAGGTTACGGATATGGCGCGCACGGTGAATGCGGAAGTTATCGCTTCAACTTTTGATGAACCTGCACAGCGACACGTGAAGATTGCGAATATCGTGCTTGAAAAGGCAAAGCGTATGGTTGAATGCGGCCACGATGTGGTCATCTTCTTAGATTCCATTACGCGTTTGGCACGCGCTTATAATACGGTTAGTCCGGCAAGTGGCAAGGTTTTGACGGGTGGCGTTGATGCAAACTCGCTCCAACATCCGAAGCGCTTTTTCGGTGCTGCGCGTAATATCGAAGGTGGCGGTTCTCTGACCATTATTGCTACGGCACTTATTGATACGGGTAGCAAGATGGATGAGGTGATCTTTGAAGAGTTTAAGGGAACGGGCAATATGGAGCTTCAACTTGACCGCAACCTTTCGAACAAGCGCATCTTTCCGAGCGTTAATCTCGTGGCTTCAAGTACGCGCCGCGATGATCTGTTGCTTAATGAACAGGCGCAGCGCCGTATGTGGATTCTTCGCAAATACATAGCGGATATGAATCCCGTTGAGGCGATGCAGGAAGTTTCGAAGCGAATGGAACGGACGCAGGATAACGACGAATTTTTGATTTCAATGAATGGTTGATAAGCAGACGGGCGAAATCAGTCGCCGGAATCTGTTTGAGCGCTGTTGCTATTGCGCTTGGGTGCTACAATATTAATATGTGTGAGGGCTGATGTGGGCAAAAATGCGCTCGTCGGTCCTTTCGCTTATTCGAGAGTGGTACACGGGGCAATTCGGATGGCGGCTTTGCACTTTGGAAGTTGCTCGTGTGGGACACTCTTTTGGATCTTTAGCTTTACGCGATGGGCGTTTTTCTTTTTGTGGCGCCTTGTTCTATGTTTTAATTCGATATTTTAATGACTACATATCTTGATATTCAACACTTGACAAAGTCTGTCGGCGATCGAATCCTTTTTGCCGACATCTCTTTCTCTGTTGCTGAAGGACGGCGCTTGGGACTCATTGCCAAGAATGGGACGGGCAAGACTACGCTCCTTAATATCATTGCAGGCAAGGATGATTACGATAGCGGAAGTGTGATTTTTCATAAAGATTTGCGCATCGGATATCTTTCGCAGTCTCCTAGCTATGCACCGGAGCTTACGGTTTTGGACGCTTGCTTTGCGGAGGCCGGCGAACTTTCGGCTTTGATTAGCCGATACGAAAGGAGTTTGGCAACACCGGGCAATCCCAATCTACACGAGTTGATGGATGAGATGGAGCGGCGTGGGGCTTGGGATTTTGAACTGCGTGCCAAGCAAATCCTTACGAAGCTGAACATCATAGATTATAATCAGCCGGTAGCGCAACTCTCGGGCGGCCAACTCAAGCGCGTCGCTTTAGCTAACGTGCTTTTGACTGAGGCCGACCTTCTCATTCTTGATGAACCTACAAACCATCTTGACCTGGAGATGATTGAATGGCTCGAAGCTTATTTGCGGCGCGAGAGCAAGGCGCTTCTGATGGTGACGCACGATCGTTACTTCCTGGATCGCGTTTGCGATGAAATTGTCGAGTTGGATGATACTACGCTCTACAGTTACAAAGGTAATTATGCTTATTTCTTGGAGAAACGCGACGAGCGTATAGCTGCGGCTAATGCCAACGTGGCACGAGCGCAAAATCTTTATCGGAAAGAATTAGAATGGATGCGTAGGATGCCTTCAGCACGCGCAACGAAGGCGCGCTATCGCAAAGAGGCTTTCTATGAGTTGGAGCAGCAGGCGCGCCGACGGCAGGAAGAGCAAGCTGCTCGCTTGGAAGTGAAAAGCGGATACATTGGTTCAAAAATATTTGAGGCACAATACGTCTCAAAGGTCTTTCCCGGGACGTCAGAGAAGCCCGATCCATTGACGATCTTAGACAATTTCTATTACAACTTCTCGCGCTTTGAGAAGATGGGTATAGTCGGCAATAATGGGACGGGAAAATCTACTTTTATCAAACTCCTTTTAGGTCTCATTAAACCTGATAGTGGACGTTTTGTTGTCGGTGAGACGGTTCGATTTGGCTATTTCTCTCAAGAAGGGATGGCTTTTGATCAGCAAATGAAGGTCATCGACGCCGTACGTCAATATGCCGAGACCATTGATCTTGGCGGCGGCCGCCGACTGACTGCGATGCAATTCCTTACGCATTTTCTCTTTCCGCCCGAACGGCAGCAAGACTATATATATAAGTTATCCGGCGGTGAGCAGCGCCGATTATACTTATGTACGGTCTTGATGCGCAATCCTAATTTCTTGATCCTTGATGAGCCAACCAACGATTTAGACATTCAAACCTTGCAGATTTTGGAAGCCTATTTGCAGGATTTCCGCGGCTGCGTGATTGTCGTGAGCCACGATCGCTACTTTATGGATAAGGTTGTTGATCATTTGCTCGTCTTTAAGGGAGATGGGCGCATCGATGACTTTCCCGGCAATTATTCACAATACAGGTCGTGGAGCTTGCTGCAAGAAAAGGAGGCGCCGGCGCATATTTCGGAGAAGCCAAAGGGCGAAAAGCACTTTGAAGGCGATCAAAAGCGCAAACTTTCTTTTAAGGAGCGTAAGGAAATGGAGGCCCTTGAGAAAGAGATTGGCTTATTAGAAGCCGAAAAAGCTCAATTGCAAGCAGCGCTTTGTAGCGGTCAACTTTCGGTGGAGGCTTTGACGGAAAAATCCAAGCGCCTGCCACAGTTGGAAGAGGAGCTCGATGAAAAGTCGATGCGTTGGCTTGAACTTTCAGAAATAGATTCTTGATAAACCATAACGAGCAATGAAACCTTTAGCAGAGCGTTTGCGCCCGACGAACTTAGATGATTATGTAGGCCAGCAGCATTTGGTTGGTCCCGGGGCCGTCTTGCGTAATATGATTGACGCGGGGCGGATCACGTCCTTCATTCTTTGGGGACCGCCGGGTGTAGGAAAAACAACATTAGCGCGCATCGTTGCTACACAACTTAAAGCGCCTTTCTACACATTGTCTGCAGTTAATTCGGGTGTGAAGGATGTGCGCGACGTCATTGAAAAGGCTGCAAAAAATAGATTCTTTTCCGATCAGAGTCCTATTCTTTTTATTGATGAAATTCATCGCTTTTCCAAATCGCAACAAGACAGTTTGCTGGCCGCCGTGGAAAACGGCACGATTACTTTGATTGGTGCCACAACGGAGAATCCTTCTTTTGAGGTGATTAGGCCTTTGCTTTCGCGCTGTCAGGTGTATGTGCTGAACAGCCTGACAAAAGATGAATTGCTGCAATTACTCCAACACGCGCTGACCACTGACGAACTATTAAAAGAGCAGCAGATAGAGCTGAAAGAAACTGATGCTTTGCTGCGTTATAGCGGCGGCGATGCGCGGAAGTTGCTGAATATCCTCGATTTGGTCACGCAGGCGGCCTCGGAAGGTCCGATTGTTATCGACAATTCCCTTGTTACGGCTCGCTTGCAGCAGCATCCGGCCCATTACGACAAAGGTGGAGAGATGCATTACGACATTATTTCAGCCTTTATCAAGAGTTTGCGCGGAAGCGATCCCGATGCTGCACTTTACTGGCTGGCGCGGATGATTGAAGGAGGTGAAGACCCGAAGTTTATAGCTCGTCGTTTAGTGATTAGCGCTGCCGAAGATATAGGCTTGGCCAATCCTAATGCCCTCCTACTTGCCAATGCCGCTTTTGACGCTGTTGCAAAAATCGGCTGGCCCGAAGCCCGCATCCCCCTTGCTGAAGCTACCGTCTATTTAGCCAATAGTCCAAAGAGCAATAGTGCATATTTAGCTATCGATGCCGCTTTGCAGCGCGTGCGTGAGACGGGTGATCTGCCCGTACCCTTGCACTTGCGAAATGCACCGACAAAGTTGCTCAAAGATTTGGGCTACGCTGATGGCTACTGCTATCCTCATGATTATCCCGACAACTTTGCCGCGCAGCATTATCTTCCTGATGCGTTGCAGAATGAAGGCTTTTGGCATCCCTGTGACAATCCGGTCGAAGCCAAACAGCGTGAACGGCTCAATCGCCTTTGGGGTGAGCGTCAGTGGTAATGGATTGTGTGTAGTTTAGTACGAGTGTTGTACTCATACCATAAATATAAAAACGAAAGGAAGCCAACCTTGAGGGGTTGGCTTCCTTATTATATATCGCAATGTCCAAGCTATGTGTAGCTTTATCAGACTAAGCGAATTAATTCTCCTCTTGCGCAGCGGCGAACTCTTCGGTGAGCTTCTTCTGGAGTTCACCCGGCATCAATTCGTAGCTGGCAAATTTCATGATGAAGCCGGCTCTACCTCCCGTCAGCGAACTTAGCGTTGTGGAGTATGTGCTTAGCTCATTCAAAGGTACTTTTGCCTGCAACTTCTCGTAGCCGTTTTCGCTACTCATTCCGACAATCATACCGCGACGGCCTTGCAAGTCGCTCATTACGTCGCCCATCTTATCCGCCGGCGTGAATACTTCAACGTCGTAGATCGGTTCGAGCAGTTTGGGGTTCGCATTTTTGAAAGCCATGCTGAAGGCATTGCGTCCTGCGAGCATAAACGACAATTCGTTAGAGTCGACCGGGTGCATCTTACCATCGTAAACGATGACGCGCACATCACGAGCATAAGAACCCGTCAGCGGTCCTTGCTCCATACGGCTCATAATACCTTTCAAAATAGCAGGCATGAAGCGTGCATCTATCGCGCCGCCGACAACAGAATTGATAAAGACGAGTTTTCCGCCCCATTCGAGAGGAATTTCCTCCTTATTACGCACATTTACGCGAATTTCCTGTCCGTCAAACTTGTAAACCGTAGGATCCGGCATACCATCGCTGTATGGCTCGACAATCAAATGCACCTCGCCAAATTGACCTGCACCGCCACTCTGTTTCTTGTGGCGATAGTCAGCTCGGGCTGCTTTCGTGATCGTCTCGCGATAAGGAATCTTCGGCTCGATAAATTCGATCGCAATCTTATCATTGTTTTCCAAGCGCCATTTTAGCGTGCGCAAGTGGAACTCACCTTGTCCGTGTACCAAGGTTTGGCGCAACTCCTTGCTTTGTTCGACCACCCAAGTTGGGTCTTCCTGCCGCATACGCGTCAGTGCCGCCATCATTTTCTCCGTGTCCGCCTCGTTAACGGCCTTAATTGCCCGCGTATACTTCGGCTCCGGATACTTAATCCAGTTGAAACGATAATCGCAATCTTTATCATTGAGCGTATTACCCGTGCGCACATCTTTCAGTTTGACCGTACAGCCAATATCTCCGGCTACGAGTTCTTCCACCTTTTCGCGGTTTGCGCCCGACGCCACAAAGAGTTGCGCCATGCGCTCCTTAGAGCCGCGGTCAGCATTTGAAAGATCATCGCCTTCGCGCACCTTTCCGCTCATCACCTTAAAGTATTGCACCTCTCCGATGTGTGGTTCGATGCCCGTCTTGAAGAAATAGAGACTTGTAGGCCCATCAGCGTCTACCGGCACTTCTTCGCCGCGCGTACAATGCACGGGAGGCATTTCATCAACAAAGGGAACGACGTTGCCAAGAAACTCCATCAAGCGGCCAACGCCCATATTCTTTGAAGCACATACGCAAAAGATGGGGAAGATAGAGCGCGTGACCATACCCTTGCGTATACCTTCGCGCATCTCGTCCTCCGTCAAATGTTCCTCCTCAAAGAATTTTTCCATCAGGGCCTCATCGTTTTCCGCCGCAGCTTCGACGAGCGCTTTGTGGAGCTCCATTGCACGTTCCTGCTCCTCAGCAGGAATATCTTCGATCGTAGGTCGTCCGCCTTCCGGCCCCCACGTCAGTTTTTTCATCAAGATCACGTCGATCACCGAGTTGAAGTCCGGCCCCGTCTTGACGGGATATTGCACAGGAATGGCCTTTGTGCCGTAAATCGTTTGCAGTTGTTCGATGATATTGTTGTAATCACATTTCTCATCATCCAGTTGGTTCACGAGGAAGATCACCGGTTTGTTGAGTTTCTCCGTATAACGGAAGTGGTTTTGCGTGCCCACTTCCGGTCCGTATTGACCATTGATCAGCAACAAGGCCGTATCCGTCACGTTAAGTGCTGTTAGTGCCGCTCCGACAAAATCGTCTGAACCCGGGCAGTCGATAATGTTCAGCTTCTTTCCGTTCCATTCTACGTGAAACACGGTTGAGAATACAGAATAGCCATAATCCTGCTCAACGGGAAAATAATCGCTGACCGTATTTTTCATTGTGATGCGACCGCGTCGCGCAATTTGGCTGCTTTCAAAGAGCAGCGCTTCAGTCAGCGTCGTTTTGCCGGAGCCATCATTGCCCAAGAGCGCAATGTTCTTAATGTTGTGTGTGCCGTAAACTTTCATGTATTAATCGGGTTTGTTATTTGTTAATGTGATTAATATGTTTTCGTGACGCTCTTACAAGCGTTCGAGGCGCAAAGTACAAATTAGTTTTGTAAACGACAAACAAATAGTGCGATATTTTACTTGTTTCATTCCACTTTTCTGCGTTGCCAAGATCTTGCGCCCCGTTTCGGTCTCCCCTTGTTGGTAGACGGAGGCAGTCTTGGCTGTCTTTGTGATGCTTTATGTCGAAAAAAAAGGCGAAAAGGACTGTAATCTGCCCGCGTTGTGTCGTTGCCGGACGCGTACTTATTGTCTTTTTGTCGATGAAGGCTTTTTGCCCCTTCCCGACGACTTATTATCGCTCCTGTCGGTTTAAGTTCCCATCCCTCTTTGATCGATATTTGTGAAACTTCCACGGGCATATGCTTTGCTTTGTTCCGACTGTTTCATCGTTTGCTGCCGCCAAACCATTGTTTGCTCCCACCAAACCATCGTTTGCTGCCGGCAAACTATCGTTTGTTCCCACCAAACAAAAAAAACTTTGTCGGGCGCGAGACAATTATTTGTCTTCCGGCGTAAAAGATCAGCTATGCGGCATACGATTCCCTTATCTCGCCGCTCACGCTTCCTTACGCCTTTGATCGATCTAAGGCATCGCGAACGGCAAAAGGGTGGGGGAGGAGCAAAAGGCCTGCATTTGTTGCCTCATTGGCAAGCGGACTATAATAATGAATAGACATAGAAGACTACCGCTAAGTCGAGCGCGAGTCCGGAAATGGATTATAGCTTGCGAAATCTTCATTTTCTTCAAAATAAACCGACCTTGTAGGCCTGCTTGGCACTCTCTTTGCTTACTGAGATGGACAATAACAATAAACAGATAAAACATGCAAAAGGGAAATATTGGGATAACGACGGAGAACATCTTTCCCGTCATCAAAAAATTCTTGTATTCTGATCACGAAATCTTCCTTCGTGAGGTCGTATCTAATGCAGTAGATGCTACACAAAAGTTGAAGACCCTCGCTATGCGCGGCGAATATAAAGAGGATTTGGGAGATCTTACGGTTCAAATCAAGATCGACGAAGCCGCAGGCACGCTGACGATCAGCGATCGCGGTATCGGAATGACGGAAGAAGAGGTTGACCGCTATATTAACCAAATAGCTTTCTCGGGAGCCAATGAGTTTTTAGAGAAATATAAAGACGATGCTAACGCTATTATAGGCCATTTCGGCCTCGGCTTCTATTCTACGTTTATGGTTTCCAAAGAAGTGGAAATCGTGACCAAAAGTTATAAGGCCGATAGCAAAGCTGTGCGCTGGACTTGCGACGGTACGCCCGCCTTTACGATGGAAGAGGCTGACAAAGCAGAGCGCGGAACGGACATTATTCTTCACATCGACGACGACTGTAAGGAGTTTCTACAAAAGAATACGGTGCTTGGACTCCTGCGTAAATACTGCCGCTTCCTGCCGATACCCGTAGCGATGGGGAAAAAGACGGAATGGAAAGACGGAAAGGAAGTAGAAACCGAAGCGCCTAACATCATCAACGATACGAACCCGCTTTGGATGCGCCAACCCAGTACGTTGAAAGATGAAGACTATACGAAGTTTTACCGCGACTTGTATCCGGTGATGGATGAGCCGCTCTTCTGGATTCATCTTAACGTCGACTATCCTTTCCACCTGACCGGCATTCTCTATTTCCCGCGCTTGAAGAGCAATGTCGACATCCGCCAGAATAAAATCCAGCTGTATTGCAATCAAGTTTACGTCACGGATGAGGTAGAAAACATCGTGCCTGAGTTTTTAACGCTGCTTCACGGCGTAATCGACTCACCTGATATTCCGCTGAACGTAAGCAGAAGTTATCTGCAAAGCGATGCGAACGTGAAGAAGATATCCGGCTATATTATGAAGAAGGTTTCGGATCGCCTACAAAGCATCTTCAAGGAAGATCGCAAGACTTTCGAGGAGAAATGGGACGACTTGAAACTCTTTATCAACTATGGTATGCTCAGCGAGCAGGACTTCTTTGATCGTGCCAAGACTTATGCCTTGCTGAAAGACGTCGGCGGGAAGTATTATACCTTTGAAGAGTATAAGCAACTCATCGCTGCTGAGCAGACAGACAAAGATGGTAACCTCGTTTACCTCTATGCCAACAGCAAAGAGGAACAATATGCTTACATACAAGCGGCCGAGGCAAAGGGCTACAGCGTCTTGCTGCTCGATGGTCAACTCGACACGCCGCTCGTTCAGATGTTGGAGCAGAAATTTGAGAAGTCGCGCTTCGTGCGTGTAGACAGTGACGCTGCAGATCGCTTGATTCCTAAGGCAGAAACAGCTCAAAGCAGTTTGACGCAGGAAGAAAACGATAACCTTTCTGAGACTTTCAAGGCCGGTTTTCCGAAGTTGAGCGGCGCAGAGTTTACGGTTGAGGTCGCTTCGATGGGCGAAAAGGCTGCTCCTGTGCTCATTACGCAGAGCGAATATATGCGGCGTATGAAAGACGTCGCACGCTTGCAGCCCGGTATGGGATTCTATGGTCAAATGCCGGATATGTATAGCGTCATTCTCAACGCTGACCACCGCTTAATCAAGACTGTGCTGGCTGATATGACGGCCGCCGTGAGCGAACGCCTGCAGCCCGTGGACAACGAAATGAACGGCCTTAACGCCCGCCGCGCGGCCCTCGAACAGCAGCAAAAGGATAAGAAACCGGATGAGATTACGCAGGCACAGCGCGATGAGTTGACGAAGTGTAATGCCGACATCGAAAAGCAACGCTCCATCAGACGCGAGATTTTGGGCGAATATGCGAAGTCGGATTCTGTCATTGCGCAATTGATAGACTTGGCTTTGTTGCAAAACGGCTTGCTCAAGGGAGAGGCTTTGAGCAACTTCCTGCAACGCTCGGTAGACATGATCGAGAAATAAACGAGCATACATTATTATATATAGACAGCCGCAAACGGAGTATCCGTTTGCGGCTGTCGCTTTTCTTAGATGAGTCAAAACTACCCCATCGTAAAGACCCGTCGATGCCACTTTTGCCTTTTTTACGTTGGTTGCTACCTTTTGTCTTGTTGACCTGGGCTACCATTATCGCTTTTTTGGGCTTATTGCTTTGCAAAGTGAAACGCTTTACATACTTTTGCAGCAATTTTAGGTCAGAGCCGCTATACGGCAGCTCGTGTTTAAGAAACCTTTTAACCTCAATAAATAACAATGGAGTGGATTGTTGATATCCTAATGAAGCCCTTCGGCCCCGCCCATTTGGCCATCATCTTTGCGTTGGTGATTTGGCTCGGCATTAAGTTGGGTAAAATGAAAATCGGCGGCGTTTCGCTTGGCGTTACGTTCGTCTTGTTTGTCGGCATTTTGGTTGGCCATCTCTACAATGTCTTTGTCGTTGAACCCAATGCAACGACGGAAGGCTTTTCCGAAATGATGCACCAACAAAAGCTCATCATTAACTTCGTCAAGGAGTTGGGTCTTATCCTTTTTGTCTATTGCATAGGTTTGCAAGTAGGGCCCGGTTTCTTCGCGACCTTCCGTAAAGGTGGGCTTGGTATGAACTTGTTGGCCGTAACGACAGTGTTGCTCGACGTATTGGTAATGCTCGGCCTCTTCTTTATCGTGTTCTATGAGGGTGGAGACCCGCAGAATAAGAACAATTTGGCGATGATGACCGGTGTAATGTACGGTGCCGTTACCAACACGCCGGGTTTGGGGGCTGCAACTAATGTATTGCCCAACTTCTTCCCGGCTGATGCGATTCCGCAAATAGGAAACGGCTATGCGTGTGCTTATCCTTTGGGCGTTGTGGGTATTATTGGTGCGACGATTCTCTTGCGCTTCCTCTGTCACATCAACTTGGATGAGGAATATCGCGAAATAGAACAGGCGCACGAGGGTAACCCGCAGGCAAAACCTGAACACGTTACGCTGCAGATCACGAATAAGTCGATCGAAGGACGTACCATCCAAGAATTAGCAGGCTTCCTTAAACGCGACTTTGTATGTACGCGTTGCATTGAAGATGATCAGATGTTTATTCCTAAGGAAGATCAAGTTCTTCACGTAGGTATGCGTCTTTATCTCGTATGTCCTGAAGCTGATGCAGATGCAATTACGGCCTTTATCGGAGAGCGCCTTGACATTGATTGGACAAAGGAAATTGAACAAACGAAGTTCGTTTCTCGTCGCTTAGTCGTAACGAGGCCCGAAGTAGAAGGAAAGACTTTCCAAGACTTGCACTTCCGCACACTTTATGGCGTGAATGTGACCCGCGTAACGCGTGCCGGTATGGAATTCTTCGCAGAAAAGAACTTCCGCTTGCAAATGGGCGACCGCATTCTCGTAACCGGTGCAGAAGAAAACGTTAATCGTTTGAAAGAAGTGATCGGCGACGCCGTAAAACGCCTGGATCACCCGAACGTAGGCGCTTTGTTCTTGGGTATTCTCATTGGTTGCCTTGTCGGAATGATTCCTATTCCTATTCCTGGTGTAAGTGTTCCTGTTAAATTAGGCTTGGCCGGCGGTCCGCTTGTCGTAGCTATTCTGATTGGTGCCTTCGGTTATAAGTTTAAGATCTCATCTTATCTGACGACTAGTGCCAACTTAATGTTGCGCGAAGTGGGACTTGTGCTCTTCTTAGCCGGTGTCGGCGTTCAGGCGGGCGCTACTTTCTGGGAAACCGTGAAGAACGGCGGTCTTACGTATGTTTGGGCAGGTTTCTTGATTACCGTTATTCCGATCATCATTGTCGGACTCATCGGTCGCCTCAAGCTAAAGCTCAACTACTTTACGTTGATGGGTATGATCGCAGGTTCGCATACGGATCCTCCCGCTTTGGCTTTTGCGAACCAAACGGCTAATAATGATGCGCCGGCTATCGGTTATTCGTCTGTTTATCCTTTGACGATGTTCCTGCGTATCTTGATGGCCCAACTCGTTCTGCTGTTTGTCATCCCCTTAGTATAGCATAGTCTATCAGTACTTGCACCTTTCGTGGTGTAGAGATTGTTATAGCTTTTCCCACCCTTATCTACATGGTATAAGGATGGGGAAAGTCGTTTTATAATCTACGCTATGCCTTGTTAGATTTGTTCACTTCCATTGAGAAGGGGAGAGCATTCCGGTAGAAACTAATTCAATGTCGTCCTTTCTGCATAAAATTCATAACTGAAAATGACTTTACCGCCCAAAGAATGCTTATTTTTGCATGTTTCATCAAGGAATAAACAACAATTACGATATGAAAAAAACAGCTTTGATCACAGGTATTACGGGACAAGATGGTTCTTTTCTCGCCGAGTTTTTGATCAGCAAAGGATATGAGGTGCACGGCGTACTGCGTCGTTCCTCTTCTTTCAACACAGGACGTATAGAGCATCTTTATTTGGACGAATGGGTAAGAGATATGAAGAAGAGCAGATTGATCAATCTGCATTGGGGAGATATGACTGACTCTAGTTCAATCCTCCGTATTCTCCAGACCATCCAACCCGATGAAATCTACAACTTAGCCGCACAAAGCCACGTTAAGGTCAGCTTCGATGTGCCCGAGTATACGGCCGAGACTGACGCTGTGGGCGTTCTCCGCTTACTTGAAGCGATACGTATTTTGGGTATGGAGAAGAAGACCCGCCTTTATCAAGCCAGCACTTCCGAATTGTATGGAAAAGTGCAAGAAGTACCGCAGCGCGAGACAACGCCTTTCTATCCGCGCTCTCCTTATGGTGTGGCCAAGCAATATGGTTTTTGGATTATCAAAAACTATCGAGAGAGTTATGGTATGTATGCCGTCAACGGTATCCTCTTCAATCACGAAAGCGAGCGTCGCGGCGAAACCTTCGTTACGCGCAAGATTACGCTGGCTGTAGCACGCATTAAGCAAGGCCTGCAAGATAAGTTATATCTCGGTAATATGAATGCGCGGCGCGACTGGGGCTATGCGAAAGATTATGTCGAATGTATGTGGCTGATGCTGCAACACAAAGAGCCCGAAGATTTTGTTATCGCCACAGGCGAATATCATACCGTGCGTGAGTTTGTCACCTTAGCCTTTGCAGAAGTCGGCATCACCATTGATTGGCAAGGAGAAGGCCTCGAAGAGAAAGGCATCGAGCACGGCACGGGGCGTGTTCTCGTCGAAGTAGATCCTAAATATTTCCGCCCTGCAGAGGTAGAGGAGTTGCTTGGCGACCCGACAAAGGCGCGCACCCAACTGGGGTGGAATCCGCAGAAGACGAGTTTCAAAGAATTGATTCGCATTATGGTCGAACACGATATGCAGTTCGTTAAAAAGATCCACCTTAAAGAGCTCATCGCGCGCGGTGATGTTCGAATTGAGGAATAAAGACTAAGCCGCAGCAACGCAATATCGTTTCGCGACATAATATATACAAGGAAGTCATTGCCGGAAACTTTTCCGAGCAATGACTTCTTCGTTTTTCTGTATAAAGCCTTTTAATCCCAATTAGTTTTTGGAGCCTGAACAGATTTTGTTTTATGGTTGAGCAGACTGTCTCTCTTTGTACCGAAGGCGTAGCAAGTTACGTCAAGTTATATGGGTTTAATCAAAAGAGATGGCCACTACTTTCAGATAATCTTTCAAGCGATAAGGCCCTTCACCGGCCGAAGCCTGACTATCGTTAATCAAGAGGAGCGTTTGCCGCCCATCTTGCAGTTTTGCGCCCAAACACATTCCTTCATAATTGGCATAATCAAGTTTCCAAGGCATAATGCGCGTCTTAAAGATCAGCAACAACCGCTTGGGTAGAAAATAAGTTTCGGGCAACTTCTCCATATTTTGTTGCTCACTGATAGGTAGTACCTGCACAGGGTTAACCACATAAAGTTTGATGATCGCCTCCCCGCCCACGTAGGCCTTCGGAATATTCAGTTCGCGCTCCATCACAATCAGTCGACCATCATCGAGCGCACACAAAGCCGGAACGCCCATAGCATAATAACGCCCAAAGCCTTGTTGGCGTCCTGCATCCATCTTGTAAGCATATTGCGCTCCGGCTTGCAGATCATCGTTAAAGGATTGCAAGCGCAAACGATTAACCACGCCGGGATGATTCGGACTCGCCGTCGCCCCATCCGCCCGCAGCGTATTCTCGGTAGTCGTCCAAAACTTACGCGTCTTGGGGTTATACGTCAAGGCTTCAAAGCCCCCGTTCGTTACAATCTTCGATGCAGAAAAAATCGCCGGAATGTCCAGTTGCTTACCGGTTGGCACGCCGTTCATATCATATTCCAATACTTTCTGATCACCCTCGCCACTGATAAAGAACGTCTTACTTGAAGGCCTGTAAGCAATGCCTTCGCAATCTCTAAGACTGTTGCCATCACCATCTGTGGCGGGATGCGGATTTCCCTTAAATCCCTCCAGCGAAACGCTGCTTATCTCGCCGCTCTGCGGATCTTGGTAGATATGAAAAAGGAAAAAGCCATCGCGCGGCTCTTTATCGCTCACTACGGCATAGCGCGTATCGTCAATCTTTGTAATGCCACTGAAATTAGCCGTGCCAATGCTCCATTGCTTCAAGGCTTGCTGATCCAAACCTATCGCCGTCTGTGCCGAAGTAGCTAAACCGGCAAGAGAAAGAAGTAGAAAAACGTATTGTTTCATAAACTATACAACTGCTGGATAGCTTGTTTATTGTATAATCAGAGATATAAGCAAAAAATAGAGCTGTCTTTTTATATTAAGCCGTGAAAACATTGGCCGACCTTTTGGCATCAACCGATTCCTATTTCTGATTACTTAAAATACAGCTGATGTTTATAAGCAACATGTTGTGACTTCTGAATTGCGTTCTCCAATACGTCTTGTTATATTTTATTGTTGTTTTCTGTCTTTTCTTATGTTTCTTTTGTAAAGAATCAATATCTTTGCGGGGAGAGTGATACTCTCTCTCTTAGAGGCGTTATGTCCTATTCTTGTATGTACGAAGCCTGAGAAACTTCCTAACAATGTGACAAGAAAGGTCGTAATAGTCTCCACGCATATAGCGTGGGGCTGTTATTCCCATATCTGTCACAAATGGTTTTCTCAGGGCCAGTACATTAAGATGTGGAGCATACAGTTCCACGCTTCTGCATGTTAAACTTTAAAGGTCTGGAGGGACTAAGACCTCAAGAAATTATTTATGGAAAAGGAGCTTGAAAGATGGTGTTACGATGTTGTGGACTTTTGCAACCCAAAAGCAGAACAACTGAACCTTGATTATTATTGTTTTCAAAGTGCTATGCCAACCTTTGAACCTGAATTGTTGGTTATAGGCATCAATCCAGGAGGATGTGGCCCTTTTAGGAAAGCGAGGGCGAAAGATGAGCTAAGTCAAGGACATAACATATATGACGTACGAGAAGGTCATATATGTCCAGATAATCTGAAAATGGTGCGTAAGCTATCACGAGTCTTTACTACTCCATTGTTGCAAAATGCATTAGCTACTGCTACAACGATGAACATCTATTACTTTAACACACAGAATGTACAAAAAATGAATTCAGTTCTAAATCAAGAGATACGGATGTTTTGTCAACAGAAATTGCGCGAGCTTATCCATATCGTTAAACCTAAGCATATCTTGTTCCTTTGTACAGAAGTAAAAGAATTAGCCGCGGTAGGCGTGACAGGAATTAAGAATTCAGGCTACTATACAAAGATTGGAATGTTTGAAGGTATTAAGACGCTTGCATTACCCAACCCCGGTTTCTATCGTGCCTACTCCTATACTAATGGAGAAGCTATGGGAAAAATAATCACCGAATACCTTAATCTCTAAATTAAATAGAAATGGAAATATATAAGATTGATAGAATCAGCCGTTGGTGGTGGATTGTGTTGGGAATTCTCTTTGTCATCCTTATCTTAATATGTATATTTGATGGTATAGATGGAATAGTTGTTGGAATATCACTCATCGTTATGTACTCTATTCCTTTGGGGATTAGACTTCTTATCAATAAAATATTAGAAAAGCGCGCCCGTGTTTATATTGATAAAATGTTAGCCCAGATTCAACAAACAAAAACAATAGATGAGCTTGAACAAATATGTGATGAACTTGGAAAGAGAAGAAGATATTCTGTTAGGCGCTTTGTTTATGACCATGGAGTACAACCTCGCATGGAAATGCTTGCTACTCTCTTTTGTAAAAAGCGTGAAAAGGAGATAAAAGAAAAATTGGAGACAGCAACCCAAATATTACAACTACAAGAAGTAGTGTATTTGATGGCAAACATAGATGGATTTATCGAAAATACGGAAGCTGTATCTACTTATAAAAAAACCGTGCAAAGATTATTTACCGACAAGCTGTTTCTACTCTTGTCCAGTAGCACCTCCGCAGAAGATTTTCATCAAGCATTTGAACTATGTTTGTTGTTAGAAAAGGGGTTTGCCAATGAACTTTACCAGGGATTAAGAGCAAAACTTTCTCAGGCAACATTCCTCTCATATCCTCTCAAAGAGCCTATTGCAAAAGGTCGTCTTTGTTATTATAAAGCACCAATAACATTGGTTATGCCCAAGAAGAATTCAGAGGATTTACTCGAAGGATATGAACTCTATGTATTTGACAACACTGTAGAAATACTATCTGACGATAGCCGAAATAATTTTCTTATCAGAAATATTCTTAAGAAAAGAGTTTCCGAGGGTGTTTTACACTTACTTATCAACAATAACAAGATGCTCTTCAAAGGGTTTCCTCAGATTTTTATATTAGACAGATTAATAGACCAAATTCAAGATTATAACGCATAGTATATGGAATATGTAGGATATGTAATTTGTAGTATTATTGCCTATTTCACCTTTCGTATAGGATGGAGAATCTTTGGAAAAACTTTATCACGATGGCAAAGACATCGAATGAGTGAATGGACTTTTTTCCAAAAACGATTAGCTTACTCTATCGCATTAGCTTTTATTTTTGGAGGAATACCAGCATATATCATCTTTTCATATAGCCATCCTAATCACAAGGATTCCTTTATGAATCTAAACAAAGAAAATAAAGAGCAAACCCCTCCAGAAGGGCTGAAATATATTGATGTCGGAACTTTTAATGATACTAGTCTTAATAAAGAAGACTTGATGTAAATACTATTATTGCTGTCCGATAAAAGTTTTTTGATCGATACGCCGTTCTTTTGGAGAGG
>JABZGR010000006.1 GCA_015259125.1 Alloprevotella tannerae
TGTGTGTTAGCAAATTATTTGAGCTAACCAAATTTGACACACAAAAATTTACGGGAAAAGAGATGTTTTCTCGTACCCCATCAAACCCATTCTCTAAAGATGGAAACGACGGTTTACTGCATTGTATGATTATCGTCTGGTACATAAACCTTTTACAACTCTCTGCAAAGTTAGCATTTTTTTTATTGCCATAACCTTTTCCTTCTTTTTTTTTTGCTCTTTATGAGGATATAATGCGAATTATCAGGAATGAATGAGATAAAACACCTCCTTTGCTGCTCTATACGACTCATTGCATATTGAGATTTTTACTTTTCTCTTCATCTATCTTCCGATTCGGTTGATATATGATTTTCAGAAGCCCATCAACAGGCATGTACCTCATCCTGCCTTTGGTACATAGATAACGTGAGTTCAACGAATCCAGAACAAAGTAAGCCGTGTATCGACAGTCCTTTGTACATTGATACACGGCTTCTTTGGAAACGGACAATAGGAAGCTATGCCCCCTAATAAGTTGACGGTGGAATTGTCGAAGCATTTATGTCTGGAGTGCTCCTCTTGTACAATATCCGCACCTATTGCGTAAAAAGTACGGACCTTTTACCCAAAAGGAGCGGATCTTTTAGCAAAAAGGAGCAAAGGTTTTACCCAAAAGATACGTACCTTTTCGCGTTGAGATGGTATGGAGATACAAAAAGTAGGAGGAAAACTAACGTTTTCCTCCTACTCAAATTCACGTTTGTACGTATTTACGTTCCGCTACCGGGAAGGCCGCCGCCCGAGGGCTTGGGTAGCTTCTGAAGTTTGGTTACCCGATAATATTGCACATGCTTCAAGCGGCGGAAATCTGCTGTCGGCGTAAAGCGAATGTAGGCCTTAGAAATACAATCCATCGGCTTGAAGTCTTTCTCTTTAGCTACCACTTTCGATGTAAAAGTCGGACGAAACGTTCCGAGCGGGCCGGCATCCACAATGAATCCCTGCGAACAGAGTTGATTCAAAACCGTACGAAACTTGTAGAACACTGCGGCCACATCAGCATCACCGACCGTAGTGTCTTCAGCCATTTGCGCACAAAGTTTATCGAATGAAATTCGCTGTTTTTGGCAAACAGGGCTGGCCACATAGACTTCTTTGCCCTTCAGAGAGCCAATAGTCATTTTACGCTTGTTTAAAGAATAGTCCATAATACATGGTTTTAGAAGGTTTGTAAATCACAAGGGAACGACATCCGCGCGTGCACTTCACGAAACATCCTTCCCAATGCTCACTGCAAAGATAAGCAAAAGATTTTAGACGAGCAAACAATGAGCATTTTCCATTCCGACCGTCCTCTAATGACGGCGATTTTCCATTATTGATTACAATAATAGAGAACGAGTACAAGTTTACCGCTTACTTGAGAAGGTATAAAGCCAAGATTTACCATCATAATAAATCAAGAAAATTGATGCAAATAAAGAGATACCGGGCTCACCTTTATTTTTTGAGTCCTTAAGGATTTCAATAAAACTAAAATCAAATTATGGATATTGTAAACTATTATTCCTATCTTTGCTTAAAAGAAAACCCTTAGCTACTCAAAAAAAGAAAGCAATATAAATCAATACGTATGAACAGACGAAGTAAATACCTGGTTCGCAGTATTTTGACGGTGCTATTACTACTTTTGAGCAACAGATTATTAGCACAAGTGACCGGACGGGTTATAACAGAAAACGGACAGCCAATAGAAGCAGTCTATGTCATGCTTCGTTCTATTGCAGACTCAACGCTTACACAAGTCGCGGTCTCAGATTCAACCGGATACTATGCGCTATCGAAGCCTGAGTATCCTTTTTCAATTTCCTATTCTTGCATCGGGTTCAACCCCCTTATTCTAAATTATGACCCCACGTTGCAAAGCTACCACGAGGTCACGCTGAAAGATAATGCTGAAACACTAAGCGAGGCAACTGTCATAGCACGTACGATGAGAGCAATCCCTACTCTTGGTGGCATTGTCTGCACAATCAACAACAAGACAATATTAAAAGATCGCTCTGTGGCTGACCTACTTTCCTATGCTTCACTGGTTGCTGTATCCGGATTAGAAAGCTTCCGCGTAGCTGACAAGAAACAAGTTGTGTTTTATATCAATGGGCGCCGCTCTCACATGACGCCCATAGCTTTATTTAATTATCTGCGCTCACTATCGGCCGAGCAGGTTTCCTCATTAAAGATTCTTCATCAGCCTCCTTTAGAATATGGGGTTGATGATGATTGTGCCGTTATTGACATCATAGTAAGAGATAATAATGTCGGTTTTCAGGGCACATTGCGTGGAGAGGTTATCAAGACGCACAACTGGAAAGAAACGAGCAATACGACCTTACTCTTTCAGACGCCAAAATTTCACACACAACTATATTTTAGTGTACGAAACCTAAAGGATTACGAGCGTGTAGAAGGTACTACCCATTACTTTACCTCCCCTTTACAAATTGAAAAGTTCAAACAATGTGATACACGACGCAAGCAATACGACTTTAATCTGACCAGTGAATACCAACTATCGCCTGACCATCTGTTGGGTGCATCAGTAGATATGTATGATTATGAGGGAAAGCCCAAAACCTCGATGCAGACTTACTACCGCACAAATAGCATCGACTCAGTATTCAAAGGCAATATCGATCGTGACTATTCTGATCGTTATCTAGCCACGGCTTTGTTCTACCGGGGTAAGTTGACTAATGGCATATCTCTTTCAGCTGAATTTACCGGATTGTGGAGTAATTACCACCAAAATTTAATGAATAATTACAGTCGAAGCGACATACCGACTACTCCGACCTATTTAAATTATATGGCGCACCTACCAATGAAAACGCAAAACTATGAAACAAAGTTCCGAACCGGCATTCCGATTAAAGAGCATTCAAATTTGACCCTCGGCGCTCAGGCAAACTATCGACAGGCAGATTATAAGGAAGAATACCATATCACGTATGTACCCACTAACTATTATTTTGCTAATCAACAACTCAAATATAATGAAAAGGATATTTTGCTCTACGCCCTACTAAGTTATAGTTTTCCCTGCTCCATCACCTGTACAGGCGGATTTTACGGACAATATAATAAAACCTCAGGTGCCTTTAATTCCGCACCTTACACCGGCTATAACGACCATTGGTACCTATTGCCTTACCTGGACTTAAACTGGCAAAGCCGTAAAGGACTATTTGTCGCATACAACTTTTCTACGTCCAATTATTATCACTCATTTACGGCTTATTCTCCTTTTAAGCAATGGAGCTCCATTACAACTTACTCTCAGGGAAATCCTACACTTTCTCCTATTAAATCGCAACATCATGCCTTAACAATCAGATATAAGAATCTGTATGCAAAATTATTTTATTCTCAAAGTCGTGACGCCACTTTAGTAATTCCCACTATTGAACCCCACAATATAATAGCACGAAGAACTTATAACTATGGCAAAAGCTTTTATAGCGGACTTTCGTTGGGCTATGGTATGAATCTAGCGTCTTGGTGGTATCTGAATGGCAATGCAAATTTCAACAATGCACGACTTAAAGCCACGTTACCCATTGTTAAGCAATATACCTCCTTATATGACAACGCTTGGATCATTTCGGGTAACTTAAGTAATGCGTTTACAATTTCAGAACGTTACGATTGGACGGCAGATTTTAATATCAGCTATTCGGCACCTTATCGCTGGGCTTATGCCACACAACCCGGTATGTTGCAATGTAATCTGAATATGCGTAAGGCTGTCGGAAAGTGTTTTATAATCACTTTATGGTGTTATAAATCTTGGATACACTCAATTGATCATGGGCTTCATGCTTGGGGAGTATCGGAAACTCGTACTCCTCATTTCTGTATTTCAGATAAATCTTGGGGAGAAGATACGGGAATAGCTCTCTCACTGACATTTTACTTTGGAAAATCTTCGCTTAATCAGCACGTAAACCGCCACAGTATAGATACTTCACGGATTATCTCCGAATAATTTATGATTCACTTTAGAACAACAGGTTAATGAAAAGAAAAAGAATCGAAGAGTCCGTAATTCAAGTTTATTGTTTTGCAAGTACAAACAGACCTCTTCACCGTTAAAAGCCACATCAATAAAAAGGCCTCGCAAATCTCTTTGATGGAATAATCAGGACTAAATTATCAATAAACCATACCAGCAGAAAGCATCTAATGAAAACGTACAATCCGATTTTACGCGGAAATATTTGGGTTTGTATCTTTTTTGCGTAATTTCGCAGCTATGAAGTATTCCTTTGTTGTCCCTGTATTTAATCGCCCTGATGAGGTACGCGAGTTGCTAGCAAGTCTTTGCGAGCAGAAATATAAAGATTTCGAAGTAATCATAGTTGAAGATGGCTCCCAACTAAGATGCGAAACGGAGGTCGAAGCTTTTCGGGCGCAACTGGACGTACATTATTATTATAAGGACAACTCAGGCCCGGGGCAGACGCGCAACTATGGCGTTGAGCGCGCCCAAGGAACATATATTATCGTCTTAGATTCAGACGTCGTCATCCCGCCCGATTATTTGAATGCCGTAGAAGCGGAACTTGAGGTCTCACCCTGCGATGCTTTCGGTGGTCCGGACCGCGCGCATAGCTCATTCACCCCTATTCAGAAAGCGATTAACTACGCGATGACTTCATTCTTCACCACCGGCGGCATACGCGGCGGCCGGAAGCAGAAGCTTGACAAGTTTTATCCCAGATCGTTTAATATGGGTGTTCGTCGTAGCGTCTATAACGACTTGCAAGGTTTCAGCAAAATGCGCTTTGGCGAAGACATCGATTTCTCCACCCGCATCTTTGAAGGCGGCTATGCCTGCCGGCTTTTCCCTGAGGCTTGGGTATGGCACAAACGTCGCACAGACCTAAAGAAGTTTTTCAAGCAAGTACACAATTTCGGCATCGCGCGCATTAACCTTACGCAGCGACACCCCGGCACATTAAAAATAGTACACCTTCTTCCCGCAGTATTTACCATCGGCTGCCTCCTATTGCTGTTTAGCGGCTTCTTCTTTCCGTGGGCTTGGGCTCTTTTGGCATTATACGCGCTCATGGTCTTTGTAGATGCCGGCATCCGCAACCGTAGTTTGCTCGTCGGACTCTTGGCTGTGCCCGCCGCATTTGTACAACTCATCGGTTATGGTACGGGTTTCTTGCGTGCTTGGTGGCGGCAATACGTTTTGGGCAAGAGTGAATTTGAGGCTTTCAAGAAAAATTTCTATAAGTAATCGCCTTGCCTATGCCGCTTAAGATCAATCAGTGGTCTAAAGAAGATCGTCCGCGCGAGAAGTTTGAAGAATTAGGCCCCAGGCAATTGAGTTCGGCCGAGCTATTGGCCATTTTGATCGGCTCAGGTTGTCCCGGCAAAGATGCAGTCGTGTTGATGAAGGAGATCCTCAATGATCACGACAACAGTCTGCGGCGTTTAGGTCGCGTAGATATTCAAAGCCTCTGCCGATATGCCGGTATCGGCCCGGCGAAAGCGATCACAATATTAGCAGCCTGCGAATTAGGCCGGCGTAGAGCCGAAGAGCCGGCGGAGCAGCGCCCACTTATGGACGGCCCGCAAAAGATTTACAGCTTCTTTCGGCAAAGATTGGAGGATACGCCTCACGAAGAATTTCACGCTATGTTTCTCAATCGCCGTCTCCAGTTGGTTTCCGACGCACTCATCGGTCGCGGCGGACTGACCGAAACTACAGTTGACGTGCGTCTGCTCTTTGGAAAGGCTTTGGAGGCTAAAGCTACCGCGCTCGCCATCTGTCACAATCACCCCTCGGGTAATCCACAACCGAGCCACGCCGATGATCGCTTGACGCAGAAGGTGGCGCAGGCCGCCCGACTATTGGATATCAGGCTTGTAGATCACATTATTGTGGCTGACAAGTGCTATTATAGTTATCAAGAAGAAGGAAAACTCGATTAATTGTTTGATCAACATGACACAAGAAGAAAAACTGCAAATAGAACAACGCATTATCGACGTATTGAAAACCGTCTATGATCCGGAAATCCCTGTAAACGTCTACGACTTAGGGCTTATTTACCGCATTGACCTTGATGATGAAGGTCATTTAGATATGGATATGACGCTAACTGCGCCCAACTGCCCTGCAGCAGATTTTATTATGGAAGACGTACGTCAAAGAGTAGAATCCGTAGAGGGGGTAAAGAGTTTGAAACTGAGCGTTGTTTTCGAGCCAACTTGGGACAAAGAGATGATGAGCGATGAAGCTAAGCTCGATTTAGGCTTGCTTTAATCCTATCCATCACGGCGCAACGAGGCCTCAAATTTGATCGTTTGAAGTAAACCTTTGGCGTGCAGCAATCAAAGACGCGCACAGTAAGAGATAAATACACGAAATCCTATGAAACCAGTTTATTTCTTGTCAGATGCCCACTTAGGCAGCCTGGCGATAGCCCACAGACGGACGCATGAACGCCGCTTGGTCAACTTCTTGGATAGTATAAAAGAGAAGACAGAAGCGGTATATCTTTTGGGAGACATATTTGATTTCTGGTATGAATATCGTATGGTCGTCCCAAAAGGATACACACGCCTCCTAGGTAAGATTAGCGAACTGACGGACAAAGGCGTAGAAGTGCACTTCTTTACGGGCAATCACGATTTATGGGTAAACGACTATTTTGAGCAAGAATGTGGTATGATTGTTCACCGAGAAATCAGCTTTACCACTGAAATCTACGGCAAACTTTTCTATTTAGCACATGGTGATGGCCTTGGTGCGACGGACAAAAAATACAAAATGCTGCGACGCATCTTTCACAATGCTACTTGCAAGCGACTTTTCTCTGCGCTTCATCCACGGTGGGGCGTGCAATTTGGCCTCAATTGGGCCAAACACAGTCGTTTAAAGCACGAGCAAGCAGGCGGCGACCCGCCGTATATGGGCGAAGAGCGTGAGGACTTGATTCGCTTTTCGAAAGGCTACCTTTCCACACATGCCGACATCAATTATTTCATTTTCGGCCATCGCCATATCGAATTGGACTTATCGTTATCGCCCACAGCTCGCACGTTGATCATCGGAGACTGGATCAGTAGGTTTAGCTATGCCGTCTTTGACGGAGAGACATTGAAATTAGAACGCTTTATAGAAGGTGAAACGCAGCCTTAAAACGTTTCTTTACGCCAACAGAGCGGCTATATCCAATAAAACATAGCCGCTTTCCATATCTGTATACGTAAAGAACCAACCAAAGCAAGGGTCAAATTTCTTCCACAGCAGCTATACCATGCGTAACGGCATAAATAGTGAGCGCGGAAACGGATCGAAAACCAAGCTTTGCCGTCAAATTCTTACGATGAGAAATGACTGTTGTCAGACTTACGCCTAAACGATCAGCAATTTCCTTATTAAGCAAACCGGAGACCACAAGGCGAAGCACCTCCGTTTCACGAGGCGTAAGCGGTGAGATCCGCGGCATTTCGCCTTGCGCTTCCAGTACAGGTTGCGGTCTATGCTGATGGCCTGCTTGCGCCATTTGGAGAATATTGCGCAAAAGTACATCCTCCGGCTGCCGCACATTAAACGTACGAAAACCCTGTAAAGGCAGCGTCTCTTCGCCGTGCATCAAAACAATTGTCTGTTGCTTCCGCTGCAAGAAAAATTGCGCGTGGCTTAATAAAGTTTCTGACGAAATAAAGAAATGAAAGAAGCCGACTGATTGATCCAAAGCCGAAAAGGAGGACAAAAGCAGGACATCGGCTTTAGGCATCATCTTTCGTACAATGCTTTCCAATCCTATCGCCTCCAAAGTATTTCCGGTAATTATCGCTATTTGCGGTTTCATAGCTGCAAAATTAGATATTTGACTTCAATTTGACGAATAATCACATACAAACTTCGCTTTTAAGGAAAGGGAAAGAGACGCTGATCATTCTACGTTCCTATTGTGCTAAGAGTCCCTTGGTCCTTGCATTTTGGCATAAAATCAGCTTATAAGTCCCATCCCTCCTGTTTCGTGAATTTATACAACAAAAAATACCGGATTTTACCAACACAAAGCCAAGCGTAAGACTTTGCGTACAAAAAACGGCCCCTAAATGCCATTGAGTCGACCACCAGCAACTAACTTTCTGCTCATTTTTCAAGGTATATGGAGAGTTTTTTCTAATTTTGCACTCTAGAGAGTCAGGCATTTTCGGCTTATTGCTCGTTTACCGTCTGCATTAAAAACCTTTTGTCGCAAAGACGCAAAAAGAATGAAAGAGATGCTTGTTTGAGCCACTCAATAATTAATATCCTTTCATTTCCAACTATAGCCTACGCGACACTAACATTGATTTTATATATTACTAATTAGATACGAAGCTATGAACTTTACCTTGTTTGTCACCACAGCGTTGACAGGGTTCGCATTTGTAGCGGTGGTTGTGATCTTGGCCAACTTGATCTCGCCCAGAAGCTTTAATGCACAGAAAGAACAAGCTTATGAATGTGGCGTTCCCACACGCGGAAAGGCGTGGATGCAATTTCACGTAGGCTACTACTTGTTTGCCATCCTTTTCTTGATGTTTGATGTGGAGACCATGTTCTTGTTTCCTTGGGCCGTAGTGATGCGTTCGCTGGGGGCTGCGGGCTTATTGAGCGTTGCGTTCTTCCTCTTTGTTTTAATTTTAGGCTTAGCTTATGCTTGGAGGAAGGGGGCTCTTAAATGGCAATGAAATTAAAACGACCAAAAATCAAGAGCATCCCTTACGATGACTTTAAGGATAACGAGACATATGAAAAATTGGTTGCCGAACTCAATGCCAACGGCGCCAATGTTATCGTAAAACCTTTGGATGATTTGATCAACTGGGGCCGTAGTAATTCACTTTGGCCTCTGACTTTTGCAACAAGTTGTTGCGGTATTGAGTTTATGGCCGTCTGCGCAGCTCGCTATGATATTGCGCGCTTCGGATTTGAAGTAACGCGTAATAGTCCACGCCAAGCTGACGTCATTTTGGTCAGCGGTACCATTACGAATAAGATGGCCCCCGTCTTAAAGCGTTTGTATGACCAGATGGCAGACCCGAAATATGTGGTTGCGATCGGCGGATGCGCCACGACGGGCGGTCCTTTCGTAAAATCTTATCACGTAGTGAAAGGCGTAGACGAGATTATCCCGGTTAATGTTTACGTTCCCGGATGCCCGCCGCGCCCGGAGGCTTTCCTTTACGGTATGATGCAATTACAACGTATCGTTAAAGCTGAAAACTTCTTCGGTACGACCAACCGGAAAGAAAAAGATCCGCAAACATCGGCCGAAACGAGAGAACAAATGCGTAAAATCGTGAATGAGGAGGAAGAGGCGTAAGCCTTCGGCTACCTCTAAAACTGTTTTTTAGATAGAAAATGGAAAACGAGCAAACGATAAAGCAAGAGCGCGCAAACACAGCACCACAAGCAGCAGCTCCGCAACCCGCCCGACCGGCAGCAACGCCGACGGAGACGAAACCGGCGGAGAACGAATTGCAACTGCACTGCTTGGCACCGGAAGATTTGCACGCAGAAATGCAACGACTAAAAGATGAAGAGCATTTTGACTTCCTCGAAACGCTGACCGGCATGGACTGGGGCGAGGAAGGACTTGGCGTCGTATATACACTTTGGTCAACTACGAAAAATAAGCGTGTCAGCTTGAAAACGGCAACAACAGATAGGGAAAGCCCTTTCTTACCAACCGTAAGCGACCTTTGGGATATCGCCAATATATATGAACGAGAAGTGTTCGACTTTTTCGGTATTAAATTCTTAGGCCATCCGGATATGCGCCGTATCTTCTTGAGAGAAGATTGGACCGGCTACCCGATGCGTAAAGATGATAAGCCTGAAGAGGAAAATCCATTACGCATGGATAACGAACCTTTAGCAGACGTAACTACTCAATATAACCGCCAACCAGATGGCAGCATCACGACGCAAGAGAACACCATCTTCACGGAAGATGATTATGTCGTGAATATTGGGCCTCAACACCCCTCAACCCACGGTGTATTGCACTTCCGTGTAGCTTTGGAGGGTGAACGCATACGCAAGATTGATCCAATCTTAGGCTACATCCATCGCGGTATAGAAAAATTGAACGAAAGTTTGACCTATCCGCAAGCACTAGCATTGACAGAGCGCTTAGATTATCTGGGCGCTATGCAAAACCGTCACGCTTTATGTATGTGCATAGAAAAGGCTGCCGGCATAGAGGTGAGTGAGCGCGTACAATATATCCGTACGATTATGGATGAGTTTCAGCGTATTGATTCGCACATCCTATTCTTCTCTTGCTTGTGTCAAGATATGGGTGCAACGTCGGCATTCTTGTATGGCTTCCGTGACCGCGAACAGATCCTTGACATCTTTGAGGAAACTTGTGGCGGCCGCTTGATTTTAAACTACAATACAATTGGTGGTGTGATGGCTGACATCCATCCAAACTTTGTGCGCCGCGTCAAGGAGTTTATTCCGTATATGCGCCACAACCTCCAAGAGTATTATGATATCTTTGTGAACAATGTCATTGCACACAATCGTCTTGAAGGCGTTGGCGTATTAAATAAGGAGCAGGTGATTAGTTTTGGCTGTACCGGTGGTACAGGTCGCGCTGCAGGCTGGAGCAATGACTTGCGCAAGCACCAACCTTATGCTGCTTACGACAAAGTTGATTTCCAAGAGATCACTTATACAGAAGGTGATAGTTTTGCGCGCTTAATGGTACGTATGAAGGAAATTGAAGAAAGCTTGAAGATCATAGAACAATTGATCGACGGCATTCCTGAAGGACCTTTCCAAACCAAGACGAAGCCTATCATCAAGATTCCTGCAGGCACATATTATTCTGCCGTAGAAGGAAGTCGCGGCGAATTTGGTGTGCTGCTTGAGAGCAAAGGAGACAAATTCCCGTCACGCCTGCATTATCGCTCAACCGGCTTGCCTTTGGTGGCAGCGATGGATACCGTTTGTCACAATTGCTTTATTGCTGACTTGATGGCCATAGGTGGAACGATAGACTACGTCGTGCCAGATATTGACCGCTAAAAAGTAAAGACTGCTATATGAAATCTTATTTATTTGATTTGAATACTTGGACAGCGGCAATAGATGAGCAGCTGAATATGATCTTGCCGGACTGGGCTGCAACATTGATTGAATCAGTTATTGTAGCTTTGATCATCATTACATTATATGCCGTCTTTGCCATTGCGCTGATTTATATGGAGCGCAAGGTTTGTGGTTTCTTCCAATGTCGATTAGGACCGAACCGCGTTGGTAAATGGGGCTTGCTCCAGGTTTTTGGTGACGTCTTCAAGATGTTGACAAAGGAAATCATACGTATGCGCAACTCTGATCGCCTATTGCATGATTTTGCACCTTTCCTCGTCGTTGTAGCCTCTATGCTTACTTTTGCTTGTCTACCATGGAATAAAGGTGGACATATCATCGACTTCAACATCGGCATATTCTTCTTTATTGCTGTATCTTCCATCGGCGTGGTTGGCATTCTGTTGGCTGGTTTGAGTAGTAACAATAAATACTCTCTTATCGGCGCAATGCGTAGTGGAGCACAATTGATCAGCTACGAAGTCTCTATAGGCCTTACGATGCTGACTATGGTAGCAATGACGGGCACGATGCAAATCAGTGAGATCGTACAACAGCAATATGACAATGGGTGGAACATCGTACGTGGACATATTCCGGCTTTATTTGCTTTCCTTATTTATATGATTGCCGGTAATGCCGAATGTAATCGTGGACCTTTTGACCTTCCTGAAGGCGAAAGTGAATTGACAGCAGGTTATCACACTGAATATTCCGGTATGCACTTCGGCTTCTACTATTTGGCTGAATACCTCAACCTTTTTATTACAGCCGGTATAGCTGCAACCCTCTTCCTCGGAGGTTGGGCACCCTTACACATTCCAGGCTTAGAAGGCTTTAATGCCGCAATGGATTATGTTCCCGGTGCCGTTTGGTTTGTCGGAAAGACTTTCTTTGTGGTCTTCTTATTAATGTGGGAGCGTTGGACTTTCCCCCGTCTACGTATTGACCACATCCTATCTTTAGAATGGAAGTATTTGATGCCGCTTAGTTTGGTCAACTTACTTTTGATGGCTTTACTTGTAGTCTTCGGTTTAGGAATCAACATTAACTGATAAGGAAATGCAAGATAAGAACTATATTCAAGGGCTTCTTTGTGGAGTAAAGACGCTGGCTGTCGGACTACGGACGACGATGCGTGAGCTTTTTACAAAGAAAATAACGCAGCAATATCCCGAAAATAGAAAAGAACTCGTGATGTTCGATCGTTTTCGTGGCAGTCTCGTTATGCCCCATAACGATAATAATGAACATAAGTGTGTCGGCTGCGGTCTTTGTATGATGGCTTGTCCGAACAATTCGATCAATGTGGTTACTGAAATGGTGGCTACACCTGATGGCAAGAAGAAGAAACAGCTGCTTCGTCACGAGTACAATTTAGGCTCTTGCATGTTTTGTATGCTTTGTGTGAAAGCGTGTCCCCATGATGCTATCACTTTTGATCAATCATTCGAAAATGCAGTGTTTGATCGCTCAAAGTTGGTTTTACAACTAAACCAACCTGGAAGTCGCTTACTTGAAAAGCCTGCTCGCCCTGTAGCGCCTAAGGCTGCCGCACCAGCGGAAGACGCTACGGCAAAGCCCCAAGAGCAACCGACAGCGAAAGCAGAAACAAACACCGACAACACACCCTCAAAATAAGACGACAATGGATTCACACAATATAATGTTTGTTGTTTTGGCTGTGTTGATGGTCTTTTCAGCATTTGCCACAGTTTTGACGAAGAGTATTATTCGTGCTGCGACGTATTTATTCTTTGTCCTATTGGGAACAGCAGGAATGTATTTCTTAATGGGTTATACATTCTTGGGCGCTGTTCAGGTAATGGTTTATGCCGGTGGTATCGTTGTTCTTTATGTATTTGCAATTCTATTGACAAGGGGCGCAAAGGATAAGCTGAGCGACAATACTAAGCAGAAGATTTTTGTTTCGGCCCTACTCTCTCTGGTTGGCTTTGGTGCGTTTGTTTACGCATTTCTAAAGGCCGAATTTGGAACGGATAAGCTTGTAGCTCCTAATGAGTCTATTATCTCAATGAAGGATATCGGAATGAACCTGCTATCAACAGAGGCAAATGGTTATCTCCTACCCTTTGAGGTTGTTTCATTACTCCTCTTGGCCTGCATTGTAGCCGCTCTATTAATTGCACGCAAACGTTAATATCGATTCTGTTATGATTCAATTAGACTATATTCTGATTATTTCGGCGGTAATGATGTTTGCCGGAATCTTTGGCTTCTTGACGCGTCGTAGTACACTGGCTATTCTACTCTCGGTAGAGTTGATGCTCAATGCTACTGATTTGAACTTTGCTGCTTTCAACAGAATGCTTTATCCCGAAGGGCACGAAGGTTACTTCTTTGCATTGTTCTCTATTGCAATATCGGCTGCAGAAAGTGCTATTGCGATCGCTATAATGATTAATATCTATCGCCTTTTAAAGGACATTTCGGTAGGTAAATTAGAAAAAATGAAATGGTAGGACGATTTTAGGGCAGGCACTCCTGCTCTTAAGTCCATAAGATAAAAGATTCTAACAATGGAAAATCAATTCTTATATACCTTGTTAATACCGGCTTTGCCGTTCTTATCTTTCCTCATACTTGCTTTGGTAGGGAAAAAGATGAGCCATCGCTTAGCAGGTATTATCGGTACGTCTTCACTCGGCGTAGTGATGACTTTGGCATACTATACGGCCTACCAATATTTTACGCTGCCTCGCACGGCTGAAGGTATTTATCAAGCTTTAGTGCCCTTCAATGTTACTTGGCTTCCATTAGGCACACTGCATTTTGATATGGGAATACTATTAGATCCGATTTCTGTGATGATGCTCATCGTCATCACAACGGTATCGTTCATGGTCCATATCTACTCATTTGGATATATGCACGGTGAGCGAGGCTTTCAGCGCTATTATGCTTACCTCAGCCTTTTCACAATGTCAATGTTGGGCTTGGTTGTAGCGACAAACATCTTCCAGATGTATTTATTCTGGGAGCTTGTAGGTGTTTCATCCTATCTGCTAATTGGTTTTTACTACACGCAAAAAGCAGCCATTGCTGCCTCAAAGAAGGCTTTTATTGTAACGCGCTTTGCCGATCTCTTCTTTTTAATCGGTATCTTGATTTTTGGGTACTATGCAAAGACATTCAATTTTGATTTTACAATTGAAAATAATGTGCGAGAGTTTGCAGGAGCCGCATTTATGTTACCAACAGCATTGATCTTGATGTTCATCGGCGGTGCTGGTAAGAGTGCGATGTTCCCGCTCCACATTTGGCTACCGGATGCAATGGAAGGCCCGACGCCAGTCAGTGCCTTAATTCACGCAGCGACTATGGTCGTAGCCGGAGTTTACCAAGTGGCTCGTATGTTCCCACTGTGGATCACATATGCTCCGGAAACTTTGCATATCGTAGGTTGGATTGGAGCATTTACAGCCTTTTATGCCGCGGCAGTAGCTTGTGCGCAAAGCGACATTAAACGCGTGCTTGCCTTCTCTACAATCTCTCAAATCGCCTTTATGATGGTTGCTTTGGGCGTATGCTTACCTTGGAACGGAGCAGAATCTGCAGAGGTAAATGGAGAGTTGAGTATTGGCTATATGGCTGCTATGTTCCACCTCTTTACACACGCAATGTTTAAGGCCTGCCTATTCTTATGCGCAGGATGCCTTATCCACGCGGTTCATAGCAATGAGATGAGCGCAATGGGTGGTATGCGCAAGTATATGCCAATCACCCATATTACGTTCCTCATTTCTTGCTTGGCCATCTCCGGCATACCTCCATTCTCAGGCTTCTTCTCTAAAGATGAAATCTTAGATGCTGCTTTTGTATATAGTCCGGCAATGGGATGGATTATGACCATTATTGCCGCTATGACAGCATTCTATATGTTCCGTCTTTACTATGGCATCTTCTGGGGAACTGAAAACAAAGAGCATCACGCAGAAATTCACCCTCACGAAGCTCCGTGGACGATGACATTCCCATTGATCTTCTTGGCTGGTGTGACCTGCATTGCCGGATTTATTCCTTTCGGAAAATTCATTTCAGCTGATGGACAATCTTACGACTTCTTATCTCACTTCAATTGGATGTTAGGATTGAAGAGCGTAATCATTGCCTTGGTTTCCATTGGACTTGCAACTTACATGTACAAGGGAGAGAAGCAACCTGTGGCCAACAAATTGGCGACCCAATTTGCAGGTCTGCACAAATGGGCTTATCATCGTTTCTATTTAGATGAAGTGTACCAATTCATTACCCATCGTATTATTTTCGCAAGAATTTCTCGTCCTTTGGCGTGGTTCGATCGTACGATCATCGATGGTTTCTTCAACTTCTTAGCTTGGGGAACGCATGAGCTCGGCTTCAACATTCGTGGTCTGCAAAATGGTTCCATCCAACGTTATGCTTTTGTATTCTTCTTGGGCCTTCTTGCTCTTTTGTTAATTTTGATCTTTTAAGCACGAAACGAATATGAACTTTTTATCGTTATTTGTACTGATTCCGCTCCTGATGCTACCAGCGCTCTGGTTATCAAGGGGGCAAAAGGCCATTCGTACAGTGATGGTAGTCGGCAGCAGTTTACTACTCGCTTTAGCCGCTTTGACAACCATTCTGTTTTTGAAAGAACGTGCAGCAGGAGCTGATGCACAAATGCTCTTCACAGCTTCTGTAGATTGGTTCACATCCCTCCATATTAAATACTCCGTCGGTGTTGACGGCATTTCAGTTGCGATGCTTCTGCTCTCAGCTGTAATTGTCTTCACCGGAGCTTTTGTTTCTTGGGATATGAACAAAGAATATTTCCTTTGGTTTACCCTATTAAGCATTGGTGTCTTTGGCTTCTTCATTACAGTCGACATGTTCGCTATGTTTATGTTCTATGAGATTGCATTGATTCCGATGTACCTCCTCATTGGAGTTTGGGGAACAGGTCCGAAAGAATATGCAGCAATGAAGCTAACGCTAATGTTGATGGGCGGTTCTGCCTTCCTGATGTGCGGTATCTTCGGCATTTTCTTCGGAGCAGGCGGAGAGACGATGAACATTATGGAAATCGCGAACCACACCGGCGGCGCCCATGCCATTCCTTTAGCACAGCAATACGTATGGTTCCCGCTCACCTTCGTTGGTTTTGGCGTCTTAGGCGCACTTTTCCCCTTCCACACTTGGTCTCCTGATGGTCATGCCTCAGCCCCGACGGCTGTTTCTATGCTTCACGCCGGCGTGTTAATGAAACTGGGAGGCTATGGTTGCTTCCGCATCGCAATGTATCTGATGCCCGAAGCCTCACACGAGTTAGGCTGGATTTTCTTAGTTTTAACCGGCATCTCCGTTGTCTATGGCGCATTCTCAGCTTGCGTACAGACAGATTTGAAATACATCAATGCCTATTCTTCAGTTTCCCACTGCGGCCTCGTACTCTTTGGCTTGCTAATGATGGACCAAGTTGCTGTGACCGGTGCTGTCTTGCAAATGCTCTCCCACGGACTTACCACGGCTCTCTTCTTTGCTTTGATCGGTATGATCTATGGTAGAACGCATACGCGTGATATTCGAGAAATGAATGGGTTGATGCGCATTATGCCATTCTTGGCTGTCTGTTATGTTGTTGCCGGTTTGGCCAACTTAGGTCTACCCGGTTTTAGCGGATTCGTGGCAGAAATGACCATCTTCGTTGGATCTTTCAATAATGCCGACACCTTCCACCGCGTTTTGACCATTGCAGCCTGCACCAGTATTGTGATCACTGCAGTCTACATCTTACGACTTGTCGGCAAGATCCTTTATGGTGTTTGCAAGAATCCGGAACATCTCAAACTGAGTGACGCAAATCCCATCGAGCGCTTTGCCGTCATCTGCCTTATTGCAGCTATTGCAGCGTTAGGTATGGCTCCGGGTTGGGTAAGCGATATGATCAATGGCGGAGTTTCCCCGATTGTAAATCACATTTTGGCCGCAGTAGCCTAAACTTCAAAATAAAAAGAAATGGATTATTCTCAATTTTTGAATATGCCTGAAGAACTCAGCCTTATGGCTGTAATTCTGCTGCTCTTTGTGGCCGATCTCTTTATTTGCAAAGATAAAACGCCGACCGAAGAAGGTATTCTCCACGGCAATAAGATAGGCAATATCGCCATTGTGTTGATGATCTTCCAAGTGGCATCAAACTTCCTGCCCACTTGTATGGGATGTACGCCCGCTACCGAGGCTTTTGGCGGAATGTATGTTCATACGCCGATGATGACCATTATGAAATCCATCTTGAGCATTGGCACATTGATTACCTTCCTTATGGCCAACGGCTATATGCGTCAAACTGCCAACATCGTAAAGCAAGGAGAGTTCTATATCGTAACGCTTTTCACCCTGCTGGGTATGTACTTTATGATCTCTGCCGGCCACTTTATTATGTTCTTCATCGGACTTGAAATGGCCTCTGTCCCTATGGCGGCATTGATCGCTTACGATAAATATCGCTACGAAAGTGCAGAAGCGGGCGCTAAGTTTATTCTCTTAGCCCTTTTCTCCAGTGCCCTCTTATTATATGGCGTTTCTTTCATCTATGGAGCTACCGGCTCACTCTATTTCTCGGAGATTCACGACCGCTTTGCCGCCGATCATACCCTTTTGAGTACGATTGGCCTGCTGCTGTTCCTATCCGGTATGGGTTTCAAAATCTCTTTAGTACCCTTCCATCTGTGGACGGCCGACACCTATCAAGGCGCGCCCACGGTAGTTACGGGTTACTTGAGCGTTATCTCCAAAGGCTCAGCCGCTTTCGTTTTGTTCACAGTCTTGATTAAGGCATTTGCAGGCGAAGGCTTCTCAGAAGAATGGAACACCGCCCTCTTTTGGATCATCATTGCCTCCATTACGATAGCCAATCTCTTTGCCATCCAGCAGCAAAACCTCAAACGTTTTATGGCCTTCAGCGCTATTTCGCAAGCAGGTTATCTTGTGTTGGGCGTAATGGGTGGAACGGAAGAAGGAATGACCTCTTTGGTCTTCTATCTCCTTGTTTATATGGCGGCCAACTTAGGCGCATTTACCGTTATCAACGTGATTGAGCAGAAGAGCGGAAAGATTCGCATCGACGACTACGATGGTTTGTATGAGACCAACCCACATTTGAGTTTCATCATGACACTTTGCCTCTTCTCCTTAGCGGGAATCCCGCCCTTTGCCGGATTCTTCTCTAAGTTCTTCATATTTATGGCGGCCTTCAAGGCGGGCTATCAATGGTTAGTCTTGATTGCATTGGTCAACACCGTACTTTCACTCTACTACTATCTGTTGATTGTTAAGGCCATGTACATTCGTAAGAATGAACATCCCATTGCGTCTTTCCGGAGCGACAACTACTCACGCACAGCACTCACTATCTGCACGCTGGGTGTCGTCCTCTTAGGCTTAGTTAGCATGATCTACGATTATATCGCCACACTCGGCTACGGTATGTAATACTTTCCGACAAGCCTATCTATAACGATAGCGGCCATAGTCTGAAGCAACCTCATCAGCTATGGCCGCTATTTTCGTATATAGCCCTTTTTTACAACAAAAGTTAGGTTCAACTATCACACAGACCGATAAATAACAAGCAAGCATCTGGCATCAGCAGCAGAAAAAGTCAACGGCTGAGTTTGCGCTCACGATGATAAAGGCTTGTTCTCACGATAAAAAAGGTCTCTCCTCACGAGCGTAAACCTTTTTTATCGTGATGACAAACTGCCCCGCTGCGAAGAATTGTCTACAAATATGCCGTTTTCAGTTGGCGTTTTTAAGCTGTTGAGCAGTGCGAATAAATCCTTGATGACGAAACGCGAGGGGCTTTCTTTTGTTACTAATTACGTTATTGCTAACTTTGCACGACTGTTTAATAGCAACTACGACTATGTCATCAAAAATCATCCTCACCGGCGACCGTCCTACGGGCCGATTGCACATTGGCCATTATGTAGGCTCGCTCCGTCGGCGTGTCGAAATACAAGAATCGGGCGACTACAAACAGATGTTTGTTTTCATTGCCGATGCTCAAGCACTTACCGACAATGTTGACAATCCGGAGAAAGTGAGACAGAACGTAGTCGAAGTAGCGCTCGACTATCTCTCCATAGGACTTGATCCGTCTAAAGTGACGATGTTCATTCAAAGTCAGATTCCGGAGTTGACCGAACTGACTTTTTATTTCCTCGACCTCGTCAGCGTGGCGCGTTTGCAGCGTAACCCCACGGTGAAGACCGAACTGGCTATGCGCGGCTTCGGCTCAAGCATCCCCGTCGGTTTCTTTACATACCCGATCAGCCAAGCAGCCGATATTACGGCTTTTAAGGCTACAACAATACCCGTGGGCGAAGATCAATCGCCCATGATCGAACAGGCTGTAGAAATTGTGCGCCGTTTTAATCACATTTATGGCGACACGCTGGTCGAGCCTAAGATCTTGCTACCCGACAACGCAGCTTGCTTGCGCCTACCCGGCACTGATGGGAAAGCAAAAATGAGCAAAAGCTTAAACAATTGCATCTACCTCTCCGAGACAGAAAAGGAACTCAAGCAAAAAGTAATGAGTATGTACACTGATCCTTTGCACGTCCACGTCGAAGATCCGGGCCATTTGGAGGGAAATACAGTGTTTACCTATCTCGATGCCTTTTGTCGTCAGGAGCATTTCGCAGAATTTTGGCCCGACTATGGTTGTTTACAAGACGTAAAAGACCACTACCAACGCGGAGGCTTGGGTGATATGAAAGTAAAAAAGTTCTTGCTTAACATATTGAATGCCGAACTGGCTCCCATCCGCGCCCGCCGCAAAGCATACGAGCAAGACATCGCCGGCGTTTACGATATGCTCAAAGTCGGCTGCGAAGCTGCGCGCGCTGTAGCTGCAGAGACGCTGGACGAAGTGCGCCGCGCGATGAAAATAAATTATTTTGATGACGCCGCATTGATAGAAGAGCAGTCAAAACGCTTTGCTGCGCAATAAACCGAACGACACAGCTACTTCGCAAAGGGGCAAAAGGGGCACTAAGTGCAGAAAATTTTAGTTACACGCCTAAATTCCGGCGCTAATGCTTTGCTATGCCGCAGATAATCCCTAATTTTGCGCTTTGAAACGGCAAACGGAAAATAATAAAAACAAACAATAGCAATGAAAAGAACATTTCAACCGCACAACAGAAAGCGGAATAATAAGCACGGTTTCCGCCATAGAATGGAAACAAAGAACGGTCGTCGCGTCTTAGCTGCACGTCGTGCTCGCGGTCGCAAGAAATTGTCCGTTTCTGATGAAGTTCACGGCAAGCGCTAAGAAACTACGTGAAGAAGAATAACGAGGAGGAGAGTAATTTCTTTCTCGTTTTTTTTATTTCTACGCGTAAAGTGAATGCGAAATCGACTCGTGAGGCGCTTTCTGCAACAGGCCTGCAGCACAGGTCAGAAAAGAATGATGCTGAAGCAGCGATAGATGACACCAAATAAGCCCTTGCAAACTTGGCTTATAGGGCTTGTTTTTGTATTTTTGCCACAAGTATGGAACCGGTTAAGGCACCACAGAAAAAAAAGTATGGATTGCTGTTAGGCAATTGCTTAGGGATGCTCCTACTCACGTTTTTACTCGTGGGGGGCGCATTTTATGGGTTAAGACTTTACACCCATCACGGGGAAGAAATTAAGATGCCGAATTTGCACGGCAAATCTTTTGAAGTGGCAAAGCAGACTTTAAAGGAGATGGGCTTAACGGCAGAAGTTGTAGACACAGGCTTCGTGCGCACACTCCCACCCAACGTCATATTAAGCCAATCTATTTTACCGGGCGCAAGCATCAAATCAGGCCGAGTTGTAATGCTGACGATTAATGCGGCGCACGCCATCGCCGTAGCCTTGCCGGACGTGGCCGACAACTGCTCACGCCGAGAAGCTGAAGCGCGCTTAAAGGCGCTGGGCTTCAAACTCACACCGCCAAAACTGATCGTTGGTGATAGAGATTGGGTTTATGGCATCGAAGTAAACGGAAAGAATGCGATTAACGGCCAACGCATCAGTGTCGATGTTCCGATCACACTCGTTGTAGGCAACGGCAGCGGCACCGAAGAATACAATGGCAATGATAGTTTAGACTATTTCCTCAACGGACTGCAAGAGGAAACGGACGAGTCTGTGATTGACGAGGGGGTAGAATAAGTATGAAAAAGGACGATAAAGACGATTTAATCGAAAAAAATATTGTAGCCGAAGATATAGATGAGGAAGACGGCGGCGGATTGTATGAACATTTTCGCGTCGTAGCTGACAAGGGCCAACAATTGCTTCGCGTAGATAAATTTCTGATGGCTCATTTGCCTGATACGTCGCGCAACAGAATACAGCAGGCGGCTAAAGCCGGCTTTATCCACATCAATGGGCGGCCGGAAAAGAGCAATTATCGCGTTAAGCCGCATGATGTCGTAACACTTCTGCTTGATCGTCCGCGCTATGAGAATCTGATTGAGCCGGAAAACATTCCTCTTGATATTGTTTATGAAGACGAAGCGCTGATTGTTGTAAATAAGTCGGCCGGCTTGGTTGTTCATCCAGGCTTCGGAAACTATACGGGTACACTGGTCAATGCCTTGGCTTATCATTTGAAGGATGTGGCGGATTATGATCCAAATGATCCCGGAGTGGGGCTGGTACATCGAATCGACAAAGATACGAGTGGCTTACTGGTGATCGCGAAGACGCCGGACGCGAAAAGCAAATTGGGCGTACAATTCTTTAATAAAACAACGCGCAGACGCTATGAAGCACTGGTGTGGGGCAATGTAAAAACTGATGAAGGCCGCATAGAAGGCAACATAGCGCGCGATCCGCACGACCGATTGCAGATGGCGGTCTTTGCACCCGACAGCGGCATTGGCAAACCTGCGGTTACACACTATAAAGTATTGAAACGCTTTGGGTATGTCACGCTCATTGAGTGTCAATTGGAAACGGGAAGAACGCACCAAATACGTACACATATGCGCCACATCGGACATCCGTTGTTTAATGACGCGCGCTATGGCGGAGATAAAGTGTTGAGAGGCACTACAAGTGGCGCCTACAATAGTTTTATCCGAAACTGCTTCGAAATATGCCCACGTCAAGCCTTGCACGCCCGCACTTTAGGGTTTAAACACCCGACAACGGGCGAGGAGATGGACTTCTCTGTGCTCCCTCCGCAAGACTTCAAAGGCTTGATTGAGAAATGGGAAACGTACGTTTCCGGACTAAACGTGAAATTATAAAATGATAGAAGACACAATGAAAAAGATGATAGCAATCGTTGCAGGAGGTGATTCTTCTGAACACGATGTTTCGCTGCGCAGTGCGGCAGGGATTTTATCCTTTATGGATTCCCAAAAGTACGACGTCTATATTGTAGAGATAAAAGGAGCAAACTGGACGGCTCATTATGGGCAAGAGGATTGTCCGATAGACCGCAACGACTTCACCTTTACGGCTAAGGACGGTAAGCACGCATTTGACTTTGCTTACATTACAATCCACGGAACGCCGGGTGAGAACGGCATCTTGCAGGGCTACTTCGATTTGATCGGTATACCCTACTCAACGAGTGACGTCTTGGTTGAGGCACTCACATTTAATAAATACGCACTTAATACGTTCTTGCGCTCTGCGGCGGATAAGGCCTTGAATATTGCAGATGCGATCTTAGTACGCAAAGGAGAAACAGAGCCGAACGAAGCATACATCGTAGAACGTTTAGGTTTGCCTTGCTTCGTTAAACCAAACGCCGGGGGAAGTAGCTTTGGCGTAACGAAAGTGAAAACAATTGATGCGGTTAGACCGGCAATTGAGAAAGCATTGCTGGAAAGCGATGAGGTAATGATCGAAAAAATGATCGTTGGGACGGAAATTACTTGTGGTGCTTACAAGAAAGGCAACGAGATTATTACGTTCCCCATTACGGAGGTTGTAACAGAAGAAGAATTCTTTGATTACGACGCCAAATACAATGGGAAAGTAGATGAAATAACGCCCGCTCGCTTGACTGAAGCAACGGCAGAACGCGTAAGCGCGATGACAAAATCTATCTACGGCTTACTCAATTGCTATGGCATCATACGAATAGACTATATCCTCTCCGGAGAAAAAGGGAAAGAGGAGATCAATCTTTTAGAAATCAACACAACACCTGGTATGACTACAACAAGCTTCATACCTCAACAGGTGCGTGCCGCTGGTTTGGAGATCGCCGAAGTTCTTTCAGATATCATTGAGGGACGCTTTGACGCTTAAACCAGATTGTTTCCTTTATAAACTATTCCTATCCTATGTTTACTCCTGCCGAATTTGACGCGATACGTGCTTATGAAGATCGCGATTTGGGTGCGACAATTAAGACCTTATTTGCTGATGAGGCCTTTAGAGGTGTGTTGCAAAGCCTTTTCCCCAATCAGTCTTTACCACTCTTGGAAAAACAATTAAGTAGCTATACAAGCATCTTGGAATTCCAAAAGAATTTTATCCACGGCTTAGTCACGCAATTGATACAAAAGACCGGCAATGGGTTAACCTTAGACATTTCCGCGCTGACGAATAGGGAGATGCCTTATACTTATATCTCCAATCATCGAGACATTATCTTAGATTCTGCTCTGTTGGACATTCTACTGATTAACGCAGAGTTTCCACAAACTGTGGAAATTGCGATTGGAGATAATCTGCTCGTTTACCCTTGGATTAAACATATCGTCCGCTTGAACAAGGCTTTTATTGTACAGCGCTCATTGAGCTTGCGTGAAATGCTTTCAGCTAGCAAGCTTATGAGTCGATATATGCATTTTGTAATTTCGCAGAAGAAAAATCCGATTTGGATCGCACAGCGCGAGGGACGCGCTAAGGATGGCAATGATCGTACGCAAGAAGCCGTATTAAAGATGATTGCTATGGGCGGAGAAGGTACGGTTGCGGGGCGCTTAAAGACTATGCACATTGTCCCGTTGGCTATAAGCTATGAATTCGATCCTTGCGACTTTTTAAAAGCCAAGGAGTTTCAAATGAAGCGAGACAATCCTGCATATAAAAAGACGCGTGCTGATGATCTTATCAATATGCAGACAGGCCTTGCGGGCTACAAAGGGCGCATTCACTACGCTTGTGCACCTTGTTTAGATGAATGGATTGCAAAACAAGAGGGCCTTTCTAATGCAGAATTCTTTGTTGCAACAGCACGCCGCCTAGATGAAGAAATCTATCGCAACTATCGCCTTTATCCCAACAACTTCGTAGCGCTTGATTTGCTGAATGATGGGAAAGATTATGCTACACATTATTCAGAAGAGGATAAAACAAGCTTTAAACAATATATAAGACAGCAAATTGACAAGATTGATTTGCCGAATAAAGATGAAGCTTTCTTGCGCGAACGTCTGTTAGAAATGTACGCCAATCCAGCCAAAAATCAGTTAGCAGTATACAAAATATAAAGACAAATGCAGCGGGCGCGCCATACATTATATATAGGTTCGATTGCCACCTTTTTTTGCTTGTATATCTTCGCAAGCTGTACAAAAGAAGAAGGCTATGCACCCAATTATCGTATTGATTTAGCCGAGGTCAAGGTAGATTACAACGGCTATATAGAACGTATTACGACCGATGATCGAAAGACCTTCCAACTATCTCATACATACAAAGTCAACTATCGCGACACCCTACTGCGTGCCCGTATTTTCTTCATTCCAATAGCTGAAGACAAAGCTGAACTTAAACAAATCGCACCGATTTTGGCCCCAAGTCCCATCAAGTTGCCAGCCGAAAAAATCAAGATGGACCCAGTCATACTCCAAGCCATTTGGAAAGGAGGCGATTACATCAACCTACGCTTAAATATACTTTCCGGCGAGCCCCAGGCAGCTCATTATTGGGGATTTATAGATCAAGGCCTTCGAGGACAAACGCGACACATAACGCTCTATCATTCCCAGAATGGAGAGCCAGAGCATTATACTCGTGAAGTTTATCTCTCTTGCCCTTTGCTGCAGTGTAATATCCAAAAAGGAGATTCTATTGCCATTCTAATTCAGACCAAGCAAGGCTTAATAACAAAAAAGTTTAGCTACTAAACAACATCACACAGAACCATCGAAATAGAATTATGATCGATTTTCATCCTATTACAATGGCTGATCGCGAAGCCATATGCGAAATAGTATACCATTCAGAATGTCGTAATTGCGACCTTAATTTTGTCAACCTTATGAGTTGGCGTTTCTATTACGATACTGAGGTGGCCATCCACGAAGGTTGGCTACTCTTCCGCTTTAAAACCGAAGGTCATAATGCGTATTTGGCACCAACGGGCAAAGGTGATTGGGCTAAAGTAATCCACGATATGATTGCAGATGCCACAGCATTAGGACATCCATTCTTGATGCTCGGTGTAACAGAGTATTCACTCAACTATATGAACGATGCTCTGCCCAACTATTTCTTTGCAACAGCCGATCGCAGCTATACAGATTATATCTACAACCGAGAAGCATTAGCTACACTAGCTGGGAAAAAACTCCAACAAAAGCGCAATCACGCCAATAAGTTTCAAAAGCTTTACCCCGATTATGAATTCCTGCCACTCACGCCGGAATTGATTCCCGAATGCCTCCGACTACGCGAAATATGGCAAGATCACAAAGAGGATGAGGCCGGTCGGCTAAGCCCTGATGTCGAAAAACAAAGCATTGAGTATGCTTTCTCTCATTGGGAGGAGCTGGGATGCCAAGGCGGTATCATTCGTATAGACGGGAAGATTGCAGCTTTCACTTATGGTGGTCCGATTAATTATGACACGTTCGACGTTTGCGTGGAAAAAGCCGACTACAATTACGACGGAATTTACGCCGTCATCAATCGCGATTTCGTTCGAAGCCTACCGGAGCAATATATACACATCAATCGAGAAGAAGATTTAGGAATCCCAGGCTTGCGGCGGGCAAAAGAGTCCTATAAGCCCGAATTGCTCTTACATAAATTTACCATTATGTTGAAGCACCCACTGGGCGAGCAAAACAATACGCCGACCATTGAACCGAATGAGTGATGACAACAAAAGAATTGCAACGGCGAGAATTAGAAGATTCGAGGGCTTTGTGGGAAACTTGCTTTCCTAACGAAAGCCCGGAATTTCTAGATCTCTATTTTCGAGAGAAATACAGCCCGTCTGTCAATCTCATCCATTATATTGACGAGCGTCCGGCCGCTGTAATGCAACTACTCCCTTATCGTATGCGCTGCCTTGGGCAAACCGTAAACGCGGGATATGTCTCCGGCTTGTGCACCCACCCCGATTTTCGCGGAAAAGGCTTGGCAAAACGACTCTTAGATAAAGCCCACCAGCGCCTGCATGCGCAGGGAGCCGTCTTTAGTATGCTGATTCCGGGTAACGATGACCTGCGCCACTTTTATTCAAAGCCCTCTCACGGCGCCTACGTTACGATGTCTTATCGCGAAGAAGCTTCTTGGTTACCTACGGGTAATGCTTATTCGGCCTACGCCATTTCTCACATCACGCCATACGATGCTGACGTATTCGTCTTGCATCAACAAATGGATCTTCGTGCAGACAATGCGCTACTATCTTCATTTTCCGATTGGCAAGCAGCAATTGCCACTTGCCATCTTGAGGGAGGACTGGCTTTAGTGGCCCGGCGTAAGGGCAAGCCTGCGGGCATTGCACTCGCAGTAAAAGAAGCTGACGGGCGAGTCTTCTTGCGCGATTTCTTGGCTAAGCGTCCTGGCGCAAAAGGGGCACTCATTCAGTTTCTTTCGGAACACTACGACGTGCCTATTATTTATGATCGCGCCCCCAGTCGGTGCACACAGCCAGAGGCTCTCCCTTATTTGATGATGAGGATCGTCAACATGAAAAAATTTTGCCAACTTTTCTATCAGCCCTCTTTGTTTTCCCCTTATGAAATTCAGATTAAAGACGACCTTAGTGTTTCGGAAAACAATGGCACGTGGATATGCACCAACAATCAAGTTCTTCATAACCCAACGCCCAAAGCTCATGCACTTTCTCCGGGCGAGTTTTTAAGCCACTACTGGCCGGACCTCAAAATCTCAGTGCGCAATCTGCTCGACGAATAAAGAAGAATCCCCGATAACGTGGTAGTTATCGGGGATTCTTGTTACTGAATGGTAGGCAATATTAATACTGACGCAAACTATAGGCTACAGACAAAATCACACTTGGCATTTCGCTTAGATGTTGTGCAAAAAACTTTGGACCATATGAGCCACCCGGAGCAAACACAATAAGAAAGAACCCTGCCGACTGAACCATATAGCAAAAGACCTCTTGAGCCTGAGAAGGTTCAAGAGGTCTTTAATATGATTGTAGTTCGTATTTTACTTTGCGCTATTCAAGAAGCTGGAAGCTCGCTTGCCTAAGTCGTTCGTAGGATCTACAGAGAGCAACTCAGTTGTCACCTTGCGCGCCTCTGCATTCATATCGTTTTGGATGAAATAAGATACCAAGTAGCTCAAAGCTTGGATGCGAACAGACTTCACGTCATCGCTCGTACCGCAACGCTTCAATACTTCCTCGAAGTAAGTACGCGCCTTACCTGCTTCCGCAGATTTGATATCGCCCTTACCGGCAAACATACGTGCAAGCATCAAAGCAGATTGATATTGTTCAGTCTCAGCATTATTAAATTGCTCGAAGAGCGAAACAGCCTTATCGAAATACTCATTACGCTTATCAGCAGAAATTGTTTCATCTTGACTAGCACGCGCATAGATCTCACCCAAGCGGAGGTTATCGCGAGAGTCAACCTTGTCACCTGCCAATGAAAGATATTTGTTAAAGCGTTCGATAGCTTTCTCTGATTGCTTATTTCTGCTATACAGATTTGCTACGTCTTTGTAACCGGTTGCCTTTGACGGATCCAAAGCTAATGCCTGCTCATAGTAAGAAATAGCTGTAGGAACATCGTTCAACTGGTCAGCTGTGAAGGTGCCGGCATACTCATAATCCAAGTAGATGTAGAAAGAATCCGGGAACATTTTTTCCGTCAAGTACTTAATAGACTCTTTTGCCTTTTCTGTCTCTTCGTTGTTCACGTCAGCAAAGAACGCCATACGCTTCAATGCGATCGACTTCGGGAACATCGTCTGATACTGGCGGCTAACATCAGCCAACTTAAAGAAATCTGCCGTTGAATACAAACTATTCACGTAGTTTTCTACCGTTGTTTGGTAAATATGGTCTGTATCTTGAGGCACAGCGGCAAAGAATGCTTTATAGTTCTTCACAGCTGCCTTATACTTGTCCAAGTTATAGTTGATATCACCCAACTCTTTTTGTACACTATAGTTGTCCGGCTCAATCTTTTGAATACGTTCGAGCGCTTCAACTGCCACTGCGGGGTTCACGTTCTTGTAAACGTGCGCATTTTGCTTAAGGGCAGAAATGTTTGTAGAGTCAATACGCAAAACTTCATCAAAGCGCATACCGGCATTACCATAATCATGACGCAACAAAGCCACACGACCTTCAAACATCAAACCCGGAATGTAGGTCGGAGCTATAGTATACAACTGATCAGCACACTTTTTTGCCAAGGGGAATACACGTTTGTTCAAGAAGAAATCGCCAACATCAATGAGTTCGTCCTTGTCATTCTTGATTTTCTTAAACATCTTAAGGAACACAGCGTAAGCTTTGTCCGGCTGTTCCAACTGTTGTTCCATGACCTGCTGCGCCATAGCAGCATTCTCACCGGACAGAGGCTTTGCCTCATAGCCCTTGTCGTTTTGCGCCTTTGCAGCACCTGCACCGAAAAGGAGCATAGCGGCTAAAGCAAACGTGTAAAGCAGTTTTTGTTTCATAATCTATTATTTTCTTTATTCTTTTTCTTCCAGTGTTCATCAACTAAGCCTAAAGTGCAGGTTCTGCGGCGGCCGTTTGCTTAATCTCGTATAGGGTATTCAAGACTACAGCAAGCTGATTAAGGGCAAAATTAGCGAAATCTTTTAATCCCAACTAACAAGTAAACTAAAAATATGGCCTTTTATTGTTATTTGAGATCATAGAATAGGACTTCATTGCTCTTTTTCGCCACGGTGTGCACATGGGGCTTCTTTTTGAGCAGGAAACATTTTGTTTTGGAGCACACGCGCTTTGCGCTTTTGGCTATTTTGTAGCGGCATTATTCTTCGAAGGGATTATTGCCTTCAAGGAGGATACTACAAGTGACAGTGAAAGTCTGTCTATGTTTAGCAGTCAACTGAAAATCTTGCTCATGTTCAAATCTGCGCCATTTGGTCTCTTTGAATATTAGCACCCTAAAAGTTTGGCAGACTTGCTGCACCTATCTCTCTATGGTTTGGCCCGAGCAAACCATAGTTTGGTGCCGGCAAACGATAATATGGCCCGAGCAAACGATAGTTTGCTGCCGGCAAACAATAGCAACGAACAAAATGAGAAACTAAAACACGAGCTAAGTGCGCAAAAATGTGTAGACTAAAAGGCAGGCCGTAAGCTTGGTTAATAAATAATTGGTTCTGATTCACTTCAGAATTGACAAAGGCCAACAGATGGCGAAAGGAGGCAAAGGAAAACAAACTAAGGCGGACAAGCAAGGCATATTTTGGCCTTACTTATCCGCCTTAGGTCAGAGATGGCAGGAGCGAATCTATCCTGCGCAGGCATTACGTCAGCTCAAGCAAAGCTTCGGTCACACGCGACCTGCCACTGTGGAGTGGCATTACACAAGAGACGCTTCTCTGTTCGCATCAATGGATGGAAACATCGCGCACTTGCACCTGCATACTGGGCAAGAGCTGGGAGTTGTTGCAAAAAATGAGCTGTCCTTTTTGTCCCTTCAAGAAGAAGTAGAGATATTTGGCTTGCGAATTGGTATGCGGATCTGTAGAGATCACGTACACAGAACGCGTCAATGGGTAATAATCCATCGCAATATTGTACTGATAGGGGCGATAATACTGCGGATATTGCTCTTTGCTCGCCGTAACAAGCATCACTTTTATATCAAGATGGTCAAAATTGGCCAGTACGGTAGCATTGTCGCCGCGTAACCAATCTGTTCCTACGACACCGATGGCATCCGGATTATCTTTGACGGCTTGAATCACGGCCTCATTACTACCTTGGGCGAAGAGATTTCCCTTGAGCGGCTTTCCGCCGCATAGGGAATCACGCATATAGCGCACAGTACTGGAGCGGGAGTCATCAAAGACTAAATGTATCTTACTCTTCTTCGATCCTTTTTCTAACTGATTCCAATGGGTGATTTGGCCGGAAACGATCTTACGAATTTCGTCTACGCGAATCAGCGTATCCGGATTGTTCTTATTGACAATTAGGGCAAAGGCATCTGTCGCTATCAGCGATTGCGCTCCCGAAAGGCGGTGTTGGCGCAAACGTTCCTGCTCATTGGCTGTAAGCTTGCGAGTCACGACAATCGTGCGGACACTATCATTCAATAAGAGCTGGATGGCAGAATCTTCAGAACAATAGACGGGTTTTAAAATTGCGTCTAAATGGGTCTTTGCAAACTGATCTAACTCCATTTCCATAATAGGGCGAAAAGTAGCATCAATGGCTATCGTAACTTCGTTCTGCTTTAGGAGATCAGCTCCTTTTTTGTCGCCATGACAAGCTGTGAGAAGGAACACGGCAAGAAGACAGGCGCTCGTGAAAATCTGTGTTGTACGCTTCATAGGGCTTAAGAATTAAAAAGAATGAGAGTCTCAAGATAGCCTGAAACTCTCATTAAAGTATTTCGAATGTACATTACGACGCAGAAGTCATAACGTGTTCTTCGGGATTACTGCAACTGGAAGCGGATCGGCCACTTAAACCATACGGGAATCGGATGGCCTTGTGACTTTGCAGGGATGAAGCGAGGAAGCTTCTTAACTGCGGCTACAGCGGCTGCGTCACATTCGCGAGAAAGAGGCTTGATGACTTGGACTTCACCTACTGAACCATCCTTGTTAATCTTAAAACGTACCTTAACAACACCTTGAAGTTCTTGCTCAAGTGCAATGTCAGGATATTTGAGGTTCTTAGAGATATAGCTTTGCAAAGCTGCATCACCACCGGGGAAGCTGGCGGGCTGCTGTACTTCAGCGTTATCTTTTACTTCCTCTTCCTGATGTGCTGCAGGAACGTTTTGATTACTTGCAGTTTGATTCGTCTTGATATCGTCGATATTGATACCGCTACTTGAACCTTGAGAGAAATCTTGAGAAGAAACGGCGAAATTACTCTTCGTCAGCGTCTCCTGCGTCTTCAACTCCTTCGTGTGGTCGATCTTATCGTCGTCGACGATCTTCGGCACAGTGAAAGAGATAGAGTTTTTTACTTTTACTTGCTCAATCTTCTCCTCTGGTTTCGGTTCTTCCTTCGGCTTTTTCGGCTCATCTTTGGGCTTATTGTCCTTCTGCAACTGAGAGAATTCAGTTTCAGTTTGGCTACCATCGTCGTTACCACCAAATGCATTTGCAATGGTAGACTTCAATGCTAGCCCAATCAGCACAACTGCGATACCTACGAGTACGAGGATGACAGAACGTAATTGACGATTACCTTGGCCTGCACGCAGACGATAAGCACCATAGGCTTTGTTGCGTCCTTCAAAGACCAAATCGCACCATTGCTCGGATGCTAAATTGATTTTAGACATAGCTTCTTATACTTATCGTTGTTATTTCTTAGCGTTTAACTTGTCGACCTTTGCTTGATCGGCAGGTACAAACTTATCAATCACATATCTACCGATGCTACAGATATTCATCTCGTCGAGGACGTCAATAAGGTCTTTGTAAGTGGCCTTATCGGAAGGCTTAATGATCACATCAGGCGTGTTAGCGCCATTTCTGATCTCTTTCAATTGTTCCATGTACCAAGCTTTGTTCTTTTCAGCTTGTTGTACATTAGAAGATTGCATCGTAGCGTACTTTGCATCCAACTTTGCTTTCTCTTGCTGGGCAGCAGAGTTAGCCTCCATCAAGACCGCACGAATACCATCTTTACCAAAGGTAGTCTTCACCAAATTATCATCTGTCGGTTTACCCTTGAAATAGTAAAGCGTACGATTCTCAGTGATCATTATAGTGATTGCTTTGGAAGCTGCTACCTGACTACGATTGGCATCATTGATGTTCTCCTTGTTGGAAGGCATCGTGATCTGCATCGTCTGCGGCTTTTGAAGCGTTGTACACAACATAAAGAACGTTACGAGCAACATGATCATATCCACCATCGGCGTAAAGTCGACGCGTGAATTCATTTTCTTTTGTTTACTACCACCTAAACTTGCCATAACATACTTCGTTTAATCTTTGCTGGCATTTTTGAGCGCCGTAATCAAGTTGTAACGGTTCTCTTCAATGCTCCGCAAGGAGTCCATAACTTTTTTAATTACAGCGTAGGAGGTAGATTGATCAGCCTTAACGGCGATCAACATTTCTTCTCCGGCAACTGTTCGTGCCGCTTTAACCCAGACTTTTAACTCGTCGTTAATGCTATCACAGGGAATACCTGCTTGTGCGTCTCGCAACAAGTCATTGCGCTTTCCTTCCGGAGCATCCAGCCAACTCTTTGTCATATTAAGCGGAGTTCCGAAAGTTGGAGCCTGCTCAAACGCTTTCTTTTCTGCGTCGGAGAGCTTGGGAAGCTTTCCGTCAGCAACCATCTGATCTGCCAATGCGCCCAATGTATTTTTATTGTCCATAGTCATATAGACTTTACCTTTGGTATTGACAAAGATGGTCAATAGGTTCTTATCCGGAATCTTAATTTGCGAAACTGAACCTGGCGTTTGAACCTTAATGGGTTCTTCCTTTACAAACGTTGCAGTAAGCATAAAGAAGGTAAGCAGCAGGACCATGACATCGCTCATAGGCGTCATGTCTATGAACGTATCTTGTTTTTTGATTTTAAATCGTCCCATGTTTAATCCTTTTTGAACGAAAGACTGCTGTGGCAAAGGACACTCGAGTCCTTGCGCCTAAAATCTAATCGTTCTCTTTATGTTTTAGTGCGTAGCGTTGAAAGTTTGAACAATAGAGAAGCCTACTTCGTCGAGAGCGAAAGTAAGACGGTCGATCTTATTCGTGTAATAGTTGTATGAAATAACGGCAACAGCACCAGTAGCAATACCAGAAGCCGTATTTACAAGAGCCTCAGAGATACCAGTAGAAAGAGCAGAAGAGTCTGCGCCACCTTCAGCACCCATGGCAGAGAATGAACGGATCATACCAAGCACCGTACCCAAAAGACCCATCAACGTACCGAGCGTTACGATAGTACCAACAATTGGCAAGTTCTCTTGAAGCATAGGCATTTCAAGTGCAGTAGCTTCTTCGAGTGACTTCTGAATGTTAAGCACCTTCTGTTCCTTCGTATATTCAGTGTTAGCATCCATTTCTTTGTAAGAAGCAAGCGCTGCACCTACTACGTTAGCAACAGAACCGCGTTGAGCGTCGCAAAGTTGTTGAGCCTTAGCGAGGTCTTTATCGCGCAATGCCTTTTTGATCTCAGCAACAAACTTCGTCAAGTTTGAGCGACCATAAGCAGAGCGAAGCGCGAAGAAGCGCTCAATAGCTAAAGCCAACACAGTGAAGAACAAGGTCCAGATAATAGGCACGACGAAACCACCTTTGTAAACTGTACCCATCAAGTTAGCGGGCTCGTAAGAAGCTGACGCCAAGAAAGAGAAAGAAGCTGCTTCGCCTTCAGTTCCCTTGAAGTTAGAAATTGCACCAAAGCCAAAGAGGTAGATGCAAACTGCTATAGCTGCGCAGCAAATGATTACTGCAAAACCGGACTTGATGCCGGTGAAGCCTTTGGACTGTGCCTGAGCTTTAGGTGCACTCTTAGGTGCATTAGCATTTGTAGTTGCCATTGTTTTGTTTTTTAGTTAAATTGTGGTTTTAATTTATTTGATTATCAATAATTTGTTCATATATAGAGTCTATAAAAACCCCGAAATACGGGAAGTATCAAGGGCAAAGGTAGAAATTAAAACCAAACAGAGAAAAAATAATCCCACAAAAAAAGCCTGCAAACGAAATTAGTGTAAAAAGATCAAGCTACCAAAAACACAAACTACGCCATACCCTCCCCTTTCAATAAGCGCCTTTTTCTATCTTTATGGAAGCGATCAAAAAGAAAATTAATGTAAACAAGCGTGCATATCTTTCATTTGACCAGCAATATGCTATTCTTATCCTCCCTGCACAAAAAATGTCGAAAATTAAGCCGTTTCTTCTTATTCTCACTTAGCACTACGCTCACAGATGTGGTTGCACCAATAAATGATTACCCATCTACACATTATATATGGTGTAGGCTGGTAGCAGAAAGCAATAAATAGTGCATGATGTTAGATAAAAGATAGCTGATTAAAAAGCACTCACAAAAAATACTTGCAATTTTATTTCGTGTTTTGCGCAAATAACTGTATTTTCGCAGACAAATACTTGTACTCCACACATTAATTATTATGGAAAACAACATTGAATGGTCTAAACTCGGGTTCGGTTATATGCCGACCGATTACAACGTGCGCCGTTATTACCATAACGGCAAGTGGGGTGAAATGGAAATCACCTCTGACACGACAATCAACTTGCACATGGCTGCAGAATGTCTGCACTACGGCCAAGAAGCATTTGAAGGATTGAAAGCTTTCCGCTGCCCTGATGGCAAAGTGCGCGTATTCCGTATGGACGAAAATGCTGCGCGCTTACAATTCACTTGCCGCGGTTTAGTAATGCCCGAACTATCGACAGAGTTATTCTGCGAGATGGTAGAAAAGGTCATTAAGCTCAATGAGCGCTTCATTCCTCCTTATGAGAGTGGTGCAGCTCTTTACATCCGCCCGCTCTTTATCGGCATCACGCCCGAGGTTGGCGTAAAGCCGGCTAAAGATTTCTTGTGCGTAATGTTTGTTACGCCTGTAGGTCCTTACTTCAAAGGAGGCTTTGCAGCAAGCGACTATGTTATTATTCGCAGTCACGATCGTGCAGCTCCGCTCGGAACAGGTTGCTACAAAGTAGCTGGCAACTATGCTGCTAGCTTGAAGGCAAATCAAATTGCCCACGAGGCAGGATTTGCAGGCGAGTTCTACTTAGACGCAAAAGAAAAGAAATATATCGACGAATGTGGTGCTGCCAACTTCTTTGGTATCAAGAACAACACTTATATTACGCCGAAGTCTCCCTCTATTCTTCCTTCTATTACCAACAAGAGCCTGCAGCAAATTGCTAAAGATCTGGGCTACAATGTTGAAGTGCGCCCTGTGGAAGAAGGAGAATTGGCGACCTTTGAGGAAGCCGGAGCTTGCGGTACAGCAGCTGTGATCAGTCCGATTAACAGAATCGTTGATATAGAAAACAATCACGAATATAAGATTGCTAAAGACGGCAAACCAGGCCCGATTTCTACGCGCCTCTACCAGACATTGCGGAACATCCAATATGGTATTGAGGAAGACAAACACGGCTGGACAACAATTATAGAGTAAGAACCGTCGCGTTATTTCAAACCAATCGATTTTTAATATGAAACTGACACGCTTATTTATTGTCTCAATCATTCTTTTGATCGGCATAACATCTTGCGGACACAAGACGGATAAGGATAAAGAACTCTCCGAGTTGCGCCAATTAGCCGAATTGGACAGACGGGAGATGGAAAATCAATATGCCGACTTTGCGCAACAATATGGCGAAATGAAGAAAGCCGTCAAAGACGATGCGCTTATCGCTCGCTTAGACGCGGAGCAAAAGCGTGCAGAAGGCCTCTTGCAGGAACTTAGGCAAACCAAGGCTAAAGATGCGTCAGAGATACTACGTCTCAAGCGCGAATTGGCTACGGTACGTGCTGTCTTGCGCGATTACGTTCGCCAAGTAGACTCTTTAGCCCGCGCAAATCATACACTAACGAATGAGCGCGACGCAGCCAGAGCCGATGCACAGCGTACACGAGAAGAAAATTCGGGACTTAGTGCGCGCAATGCGAGTCTGAATGCAACAGTACAGATTGCCGCACGTCTAAACGCTTCCGGCATATCCATCACCCCGATGAAGAAGAACGGAAAGTCCACACACAAATCAAAGGATGTGAAGAGTTTCAGTGTTTCTTTCTCTATCGCACGAAATGTTACGGCACAGACGGGCAATAAAATCATCTATCTGCGATTGATGAAGCCTAATCAAACCGTTGTAAACAACTCGGGCAGCTTTTCATATGAGAATCGAAGTGTAGAATATTCTGCAGCCAAAACCATTGAATATGATGGCCAAGAGGCTCGCGTGACGATGTTCGTCCCGGTAGGCGAATTTATTAATGGCGGAACCTACACGGCCTATCTTTTCTGTGATGGGCAAATGATAGGATCCGATTCGGTTTCCATTAACTGACAACTGCTGAATTCACCTTTTCGGGCAAACTTTCTTAATAAATTTCTCACAAGCACATCAGGTTATATCCTGATGTGCTTCTTTGTTTAATTCTTATCGACTGACGAAAAACTTACGCTAGACCTCAAAATTAGCCCCCGCCATCAACACCTCTTTCTTTCTCAACAGCCAAATAAAACTGTGCACACCTCAAACTAAACTTAAAAAGTTGTTATACTTCACAAAAACTTCGTGTTATACCGACGTTAACACGACATATAATCTTCAAGACTGTTGATAAGAATAATGATTTTATTTATCTTCGCCATAAGATCATGTTAACATCATAATTTTAACCCAAATCGGTCATTAGAAAGTCATTCTTTATATTTTCTAAAGACCATCATTAGAAAATGATGTTTGTATGCTGCTGTTTATCAACAATCTACTAACTTTACTACGTAAAAGTTAGGTGTTATGATGCATAACTATGATATAAAGTTCTTAAATAAAAAATAACTCCATTTGGTGGGTTATCCTTATTCTTAAAGATGCTCGAAAAATGCCATTTTGAAGAGCATTTAGCATCGTGTCCTCTTCCACAACAAGGGTCAAATCGTGGCTATAAGCCCATACAACTTATTCTTGGTCTGTTCGCCGGTGTATGGTGTGGTGCCAACGGCTTTGGTCATCTCGATGTAGTTCGTTATGATGCTGCACTTTGCAAGCTTCTTGGTTGGGAACGTGGTGCTGATCATCGGGCATATCAACGCTTTCTCAACAAATTTTCTCAATTCGTCAACCAACGCGTATTCAGCGACCTGTTCGGGTGTTTTTTTTCGGAGTTGATCTTTGATAATTACACGCTTGACTTCGATTCTACGGTCATAGTGCGTGAGGGAAATCAAGAAGGTGCAGCTAAGGGGTATAATCCCAAACGTCCCGGCAGACCATCCCGTCATCCTTTTATTGGCTTTCATTTCAGATGTCAGGATGATTGCCAATTATTGGTTGCGTCCGGGCAATACTTCTGCAAGCACCAATTACCTTTCATTCTTAGAAGATACGCTCTCAAGGCTTCAGAATAAGAAGGTTGGCTTAATTCGCATGGATAGCGGTTTCTTCTCTGGAAATATCATAAACTATTTGGAAAACAATAAGTTAACACACATCATTGCCTGCCGCTTCAATAACCGTATAAAGTATAGTCTTACCCATGAAACAATCTGGGTGGAAGTAACCGATGGTCTAGATATATCTGAAACAACATACAAGTCAGATAGTTGGGAGAAACCAAGGCGTATCATTATGGTTAGGCAGGAAATAGAGAAACATCCTATGGCGGCAGGAAAGCAGATTAAGCAGTTGGAGTTGTTTGAAGATGAAGAGGATTTGGCAAATACCGATACAGCTGCTATGTAACCAACCTAACCCTACCTGCCAAGGTTGTGTATGATGCATACAGAGGAAGAGCCGATTCTGAAAACAGAATCAAGGAACTTAAATACGACTTCTCGCTAGATGATTTTGTGTCACACAACTTCTGGGCAACAGAGGCATGCGGAAACTTTATCATCATGGCGTATAACTTTATGTTGCTCTTCAGGCACGCATTGATAAGCTTTGACAAGAGACAGTTTCTAAAGACCATACGCTATGAATTGTTGGCCACACCTGCATATTTGGGTAAGGTAAAGGATTAGCATATACTCTATTTGGCAAGGTCGCTAAAAACAAGGCAAGCTTTCCTAAATATATCGTAAAAACTAAAGGATTTCTCTATGCCATACAACACAAAAAAATCCTAATGACCGATTTGGGATAAACACGTCTGAAACACAATCCGACCAACGCCGTACAAAACATACCATTATATATAGGAGGTAGCCGGCTGTCAGTTTGCGCGTGTTGTGAAAACCTTTGCGCGCCGAACTTTAGTTCTCGCCTTTCAAACGCTCCTAACCTATTCGCCAAGAGTTCCCGGAGAAAGCCCGACCGACATCACCCTATCAAACAAAGAATCTGCAACAACCTTTTAGGGCTGCTACAGATTCTTTCCTATTATATATTGTCTCGTCTTAATCTGCGTAAGGAGTTGTCTTTCTCCACAAACGAACGGGGATTTGCATCCGAAGGTTTTGGATGTATTCTCCTCCATCTTTACGACCTACATCCGACAAAGGCCTTTCCTGATACAGCGGAACGCCCTTATAACCATAGTAGAAAAAGCTGCCCACGTCACCACCCAAATCAGGCATTCTAAAACCGACAACCAGCTTAGGAACGTTATTATCACTATCTCTAACGATAGTACTTTTGTATGCATATCGCCCTCCGGGTATCGCATCATCAGGCGTCCAGTACTGCGCACTATGTCCAGGATCAGTAAGATACCAATAGAACAATCCCATATTTAAACTTTTGGATTGAAAGGTTTTAAAGATATAACCACCACCCAAAGGAATAATGCGCTTTACGTCGGCAGGATAAACATGCCCATAATTATCCGGTGCTGCCCAGAAATCTTCAGTAGTGATATCGTCCATATCGAGTACAAAGCGAGGACCGAGATAGCGCTGTGTAATCACAGCAAGCTTGTTGCTTTGATCATCCTCCCAACGCATTACGTAGCGATACTTGTTGGTATCAATCCAAGAAAGACCGGTCATACCGGAACTTACTCTGGCAACAGATTGCTTGGCATATCCTTGATAAACCTGACCTTCGCCATCATTGGTGATATAGTCGGGTTTCTTAGACATATTCAGCATATAAGCGATTTTCTTGCCATTGGCTTCCACGCGCTTAGAAGAGCTTTGATAGACAAGCTTTGTCGCCGGCCATCCGGGAAGGCGAGCCGGAGAAATAACACCCATGGAGAAGTTATAGTAAGGCGCACCACCAGACTGTGAGCGGAAGCCAGCAAAACCATAACCTTGCGGGATAATGCTTCGCCAATACTCGTGACCGGCCATCATATAATCTGAAGGAATGGTAGAGAGGTTCGACTCAACCTCGCTATATTTATAGCGTGTAGTATGGGCCACGTCTTGATTCACATCCGTGGAGAGCTGTGCATCTGTACCGAAGTTGTCGTGCTTAGCAATATAGCTCAGCGGCGGAAACTCGTAAACGACTTTACCCTTAGCCGGATAGTTAGCACCGGAAAGGTAGCTGGCGCGCGTACCATAAGCCGGAATCATATTGATAGACTTAGGCACGACCATACCGCTCGTACCATTGCCGTCGGGCTCTGCCATCAACAAGAACTGGGTCTTTGCAATGTGCATCGTATCGGCCGACCCCTCACCTTCTTTATTACCTTTGTAAATCAACACATCCTGCTCCTGCGGACACATCCACACATAGATGAAGCTGGACGCTTCCTTGCCTTTTACGACCTTATCAAAGTTGTCGCCTCCGGTCCTTGGCAAGAAAGTGTGGTCATAATAGTAGAGTGCCGTATTGAGCTTATTACTCTTCTCTTCAGCAAAGTTGGCGATATAATCGCCTTTTATGCGGAAGCGACGCTTAACAATGAGTCCGTCAGCAGCCGTCATCGCATTGTCAGTCAATGGGCGTTGATAGAACTTGAAGGCCTTGAAAGCACTCTTGTAAGAGTCCAACTTAGCCGAAGCGATTTCCGTATCCGTCACATCGTGAAGCTCGGACGACTTAACAAAGTTCTTATCATCAAACGCACTTAAGTCAAACTGCCCGCAAAGAATGTTGCTCGTAATGATGCGCACACCATTATATTTAAAATCGAAGTGCGTACCGTTAGAGACCTTCAAGCGAACGATCGTGCCAAACTGCTTGAAGCGCACCGGAAGCTTTGCCTCGAATGTGCCATTCGCCGCATTGGTTTCCAACTTGCGCCAACTGAAAATGTACGGAACGTTTGCGCCCCACGTGGCAACCTCGCCGGTTGATGTGCGAGGCGTATGGCCTTCTGAATAGCCATTAAATTTCACTTGGTCCGTACCAAGCAGCTGCTCGCCGCCTAAGATACCGCACACATACCACGTGCCGGCACTCAAATTAGAGCCGGCTTTAAGCTCGAAGCGTTCGTTGGTTTCCAGGCTCAATTTGCCGCCCTTCTTATAGGTCCAATTCGTCACAACTTTCGTTATAGGTTGTGAATCGTCAGAGTTTCTAAAGATCAAGACTACAGGAACTTTCGTACCGTCTTCTAGTTCCTTGCCGTCGTCACCCGATTGATCAAAGATGCCAATCGGCGTTGGGAAGCCTTCAGCGTGTCCATCCGTAGCAATTGTTTGATAACCGATCGCGCGGCGGCTCGGCCCTTCAGCTTTCGGAGAGCCACTCTGCCCGCCCATATCGCCTTCGATCGACAGCGATACCTTCACACCGGGTTGCTCCTCTTGGCCGGCATCGGGCCCTACAACCTCTTGATCTGAACAGCCACTAAAGAGCGCTATGCAGACCGCAAAACTTGCATAAAGTAAATGTTTCATTCTTTTTTTTATAATACGGCTATATAGGAGATTTCTCCTATGGTTTTATCAGTTCTGTTTACACTGAGATTCTAAACGATTAGTCATTTCCCTCTTCGGGGTCCGGCTCATCATCACCGGGATCAAGCGTACCAGAAAAGGTACTTCCCGGGCGAATAGGCACACCCATCATTTCATCCGTATAAAGACTTAACACCTCTATGCCGGGACTTACATATTCCATCTTCCTCATATAAAACTCTCTATCTAAATTAATAAATGTTCTGATTGATTTGTACCGCTCATCAAGCCTTGTCCAACCACAATCTTTGTGTATTTTCGGCAAAAATACACCACATAAATTAAACGAACAAGGATTTCACCACAGATATTGCACCATTTTAACATTTTCCACTCGCATTTGCACCCTTTTACCTAACTTGCTTTGCAAAAGTAAGATGGTCATTGCCCCATCTACCATCCTGCGCACAAGGCAAAGCATCACGAATTGACTCACAATTATTTATAAATAGAGCGGTCGCCTATGCTACCTCTCAAAACAACCTTTCCCACAACCGTCTCACCATTAGTCGCGTTATAATCATAAAAAAAAGCATCTAATAAATACACGAGAAACGTAAGCTACGCTCATTTGCGAAAAGTTCACCCCACTTCGCACAAAAATAGGCGAGATAGTCACACGCTGTCAATAGATGGGTGATGCGAAACCCCACTCACACACACGGCAATCCCTAAGCTTGATCTTGCGTATCGCACGCAGCAAGTCTGGGCAATTGTATGATAGGTCTACAGTCCCAAATTGAAAGAATGGTTATCGTCTTCAGGCGGATCTTCATAACCCACAAATTCAGACGTGGGCTGAAAGTCGAATCCATAACCCCAAATGATTGTATCGGTAACTACATGCTTTTTATGCCCCGAAATGGTAACCGGATATTTACCTTAGTTGTCAACTAATTCTAGGACATTACAGTCCCTACTTGTGCGGACAAAAATTCCTACCTATAGAGAAAAAAATCCGCCCTATGGGGACGAAATTTCCAACCTATAGGAACAATACTTTATAACATGGGAAGTGAGAAGATATTACTGAGATGGTTTTTGATAAAGATAGAAAACAAGCCCCACAACAGTAGGAGTTTTCCATTCATACTGAAAGGCGAAGCTAACGACTTTGAACGGAATCTTTCAGGCTTGCAATAGAATGCGTTGAGCATTATCCTTGTCCTTGAATGGTATCTTCTTAAGGCAGTATAGTGCAGACGAGTTATTAAGACTTGTTACAGCAAACAACGTTCATACTTTTGACAATTGAATAAAACTTCAACTTTAACAGCAAACAACATGTACAATCGCGAAGAATTATTAGCACATTTCTATATATACGACGAATTTTGAAAATTTATCGGCCTGTCATTTTCTGAATAAAAGTATTTTTTCTCGGAAAAAATTGGCTTTGATTTGTGTAAAGTGCGTAAATTTACCCCGCAATACGCAACCAAGGATAACCTATATATGAAAAGAACATTACTACTACTATTGCCTATGTTATTAGGCGCAGGTAGTCCAAGCTGTGCACAAGCCCAGCAAACAAGCACTTATAAGCATAAGGCTTTGATTTACGATGTGGCAGACGGAGAGGCAGCGGTTTATGGCTACCTTCGATACGACACAAAGTATCGCACGAATGGTTTGACTACATTCCGAACGAACACACCCAGCACCTATTCCTTAATCAAAGACTATGGCAATATTCCCGGTAAAACGCCAATTTTTACTGCCGGAACATACGTTGGGAAAGATTATCTTGCATACGAAACGACATTGTATGCAAACGTTCTTATGCCTTACGCCTTTAGCGTCATCGACCCAAGTACAGGAGCTTGCGAGCGGAAGAGCGTATTCCCCGAAGGTGCGCCGATACTTATTATGGACGAGATGACCTATGATCCGAAGACGGACAGAATCTTCGGCGTACACTACGATACAGATCGCTTCACGACTGATTTATATGAAGTGAACCGAACAACTTATGCCATCAATAAGGTTGCGGTCATCAACGACGCCCTTTTTACGCTCTCTGCGGAGAATGGCTACTTATATGCGATCATATCTGATGAGGCTTTTACCAAGTCTACCCTTGTCAGAATAGACGAAAAAAGCATTGACGCCGGAAAGCAAACTTGCACAATGGTCAATGTAAGTCCGGCGGAAGGCACCGGAATCAGCATAGGCAATTATAGCCAATCGATGGAGTTTGACAAAACGACACATCGCCTATGGTGGACGGCACAAGCTGCCGACGGCAAAGCCTATTTGATAGAGCTGAATCCTGAAACAGGAAAGGCAATCACGCAGACGCAGATAGATGGCGACTTGCAGTTGCTCTCTATGGCTATCCCTTATCAGTATGTAGCTGAAGAAGCCCCCTCTTATGTGAGGAATCTTACCGTAAAAGCGGGAGAATTTGGTGCAAGCAATGCTACGTTGACTTGGACAACCCCGAACACCGACTATAGCAATAAGTCTCTTGCAAGCATTGACGGAATCAGAATCTACCGCAATGACCAACTTGTTCAGACAGTATCAACGACTGAAAAGGGCAAGAGTATGGACTGGACTGACACGGGGCTTGCAGAAGGCAACTATATATATAAGGTAGTGCCCTACAACCAAAAGGGCGATGGTATATATAAGGAAGCATCAGCTTTCGTAGGTGAAGATGTGCCGGGCGCACCTGTAAATGTTCAACTGACTACCAACGACACAAAAGGCACCATTACTTGGAGTGAGCCTGCTATGGGCGCTAATAAGGGCTATTACGACAAGGCGACACTCACTTACGACGTAGTGCGTATGCCGGACAATGTGACGATTGCAGCCAAGACGACGACACGCTCCGTTGAGGATCAAGTAACCGTACACGCAGGCTACAGCTATGTTGTTACGGCCTACAGCAAAAAAGGGAAAGGCCTCTCTGCTACTTCCAACACTGTAGCTTATGGTTCATCGGGAAGCATTCCTTTCATCTCTGATTTGAAGACCAAAGACGAAGTTGACAGATGGACAGTCCTCGACAACAATAATGACGGTATGACTTGGAAGTTTGATCCTACCACGTCCTCAGCTTTCTATGATCGTAGCGAGAAGAATGCAGACGACTGGTTGGTATCACCTCCACTCTCATTCAATAAAGAGAAAAAATATCAGTTGCGTTATACTTACTCTACCGCCAATTGGGTTAACCCCGATGATCACAAGCCGGTTATGGAGAAGATGAAAGTCTTCTACGGCACAACGCCAACCGCAGCGGGTCTTACAACGATGATCGTAGATTTAAAGGAGTTCCATACTGCTTCTGAGACTTACTACTATGGTAAGAACACCTTCAGTGTAGACGCAAGCGGCAACGGACACGTAGCATTCCAAGCTTGTTCAGATGCTATGCACGGTCGGATATATCTTAAAGATGTATCATTACGCGAATATAGCGAAAAGGATTTGAGCCTTAAGGATCTTTCCGGTTCTGCTACAGCCAACTGCGGCGTAGAGCAAGTTTTCGTAGCAACCATTAGCAATGAGGGTTCTAAGGCGGTAAGCAACTATACCGTTCAACTCATCAACGCAGACACGAATGAAGAACTTGCTTCTGCTGCCGGCGTAGCTGTTGCTCCCGATGCAACGGGCACAGTGCTTATCAAATGGATACCGGCGACAGAAGGTGATATAAATGTGTCAGCACGCGTCATTTTAGAAGGCGACACCTACCCGAAAGACAACACTTTTGCGTCATCGATCAAGGTTAAAGTGGCGGCTAAGGGTGCAAGCAAATGGCTGACGATCAACACAGATGAGTCTTATGGTTGGTACTCTCCCTTCTTCGTCTCTATGCCTTATTCACAAGCACAGTGTCTGTATATGGAGGACGAAATCCAAAAGAAAGACATAAGCTTCGTAGCGATGCAGGTGAAGTATAATGGTAAGGCTAAGAACGAATTTACGTTCCCGGCAAGAATCTATATGAAGAAGACCAACCGCACCGACTTGATCTCTGACGATAACGATTACATCGGCGTCTTTGAAGAAGGTGATTGGACAAAGGTCTTTGATGGCAACATTACGATCTCTGGTCAAAAGGAGGGCGAGGACTTGCAGATTAAGTTTGATACGCCATTCTACTACACTGGCGGCAATCTGAATATGAAGTTCGAAGCGCTGGCAGGCGGAAAACGCCTTATGCCTAATCAGCATCCGGAATGGCACTTGAAAGAAATTGTAGGCAAGCCGCGCACGGCACACTATGATGGCCAAACGAGCAACATAAAAGAGTCTGAAATCTTCCCTTCGCCCTATGTTCCTTTCATGATGTTGGAATATAAAGATGGTAACATTTCCGGTATGCTCTCTATAGGTGGAGAAGGACTGAACATTTATCAGAACGGCAACGTACTCTACCTCTCATCAGTCTGTGATAAGATTGACTTATTCAGCACTTCCGGTGCACTCGTAGGCACAGCGAACCATACGGATCGTCTCCAGCTGACTTCGCTTTCCTCCGGTGTATATGTATTGAAAGTAAATAAGAAAGGCCACGTACAAACGCTAAAAATTGTATTGAAACGATAAAGATTAAGACTCTCTGCCGGTCTGAGAAGAGACAAGGCAGAGAGTCATATCTATTTGATATTGGGGCGACTTTAGCATGATTACATCACGCGCCGTAACGCTTCTGACGAAATGATGAAAGAGAAAAATCTCAGCTCTCATTTGTTTAGCTAACAATATCCAAATGACATTTAGGTAAAGTCAGACTAAAGTCAGCCCATGCAAACATCAACAATGAGTCACCTCTTTTAGTTGGAAAAGAAACATCAAATATAACAATTAATCACTTTTAATCCTAAGAGATATGAAACACCTCTATTTAGCAAGTCTTGCATTAGCAACACTGTCCGCTTTACCAGCATCCGGACAGATGAATGCAAGAAAGTTTCCCACCGCCTGGGATAAACCGATGGTAGCATCTGCCCCACAGATGCCACTTCAGACTCCACAGGCGATCGATGACAAATCGAAGGGTATTACAATGTATGCTGGTCAGTTAGTAAGTCAAAACAAAAAGCGTGGATGGGTGAAATTCCTTACAGGGAAAGCTTCGGACTATACTACAATAAAGAACTTTACGCCGCCAAATGATCAGGTTCAATCTCACGGTATGTACTGCTCAGCATATGACGGAAAAGATTGTTATGCCGTTTTTGCTCAGTCTTACACTTATGGCGTAGAGCCGCTGTACTTTGCAAAATTAAATGTAGCTACAGGCGATACCACAACCATCTACACCTTTAATAAAACTGAACAAAGCTCTTGGTACAGGGGATATGACATTTACACTTTGGCTAACAACCCTAACACTCAGGAATTGTATGGTCTTGGCAAAAATTATGAGACGAAGATCATTGATGGAGAAGAACAAGTTGTAAAAGGTTACTCCACAATCTATACTTTCAATAAAACTACCGGGGAAATTACAAAAGTTCAAGACTTAGACCTCGTATACTACAACTTCTGCTTCGACTATGATGGCAACTGTTACATGCTTCGTCCGAAAGCAAAGAGTGCTTCTGACCAAACCGTGGTAGGTACAGAACTCGTTAAGTTCGACTCAGACTTCAATATCGTTTCTGTGGTAGAATGTAAGAGCCAATGGGGAGAGACATATATCCAAAGATACTTTGGTACTATGAGCTTTGACTATACCACTGGCGATCTTTGGTGGATTCCGGTCGGCGATCATGGCGCAACAACGCTTTATAACGTAAATGCAACAACCGGTATTTATGAGGGCAAGTCATGGTTTAGCCTTGGCAACTCATTTGTTGGTCTTACCATTCCTTATATGATAGCAGATTCACGTTTGGCAGCAGCTCAAGTATCTCAGATTGACGTACAGGCTGATGTTAATGGTGCTATGGTAGATACCGTTAAGTGGGTTAACCCGACTAAGGCTTGGAACAAGAGCGAGCTTACTGAATTCAAAGAAGTATTGGTTTATCGTAAGAAACAAAATGTAGCGACGACCGAACTCACACCGACTTCAACGCTGCTTTCTGCTGAAAATGCAGATCTTATTGGAACAGTAGAAGCTACGGGCAAGATGGGCCAAGCTATGCAATTCGTAGACACGAACCCCCACGCTGGAATCAACACCTATTATGTAGTTCCATCACGCGTTACCGGTGAGAAAGGTGTACCTGATAGTATCCGCTGCTTTATGGGTGTAGACGTTCCCGGAGCAGCTCAAGATATCCAACTGAAGAGAAAAGGCACAGGCCTTGAATTGACCTGGAAGGCTCCGACCAAAGGTTTAAACAATGGTTATATCAAGGAAAACGAGCTGACCTATACATTGACACGTTTGCCCGACAATGTCGTGGTTGTTAAAGATCTTAATGCAACAACTTACGAGGACAACACGCTTGGTGAGCAGCAAAAATACTCTTACAGAATTCAGGCTAAGAGCCAAGCCGGTGAAGGTGCCATTGCAGAGTCTGAAGGAATTATGGCCGGAAGTGCGCTCACTACGCCGATCGACTTGAAGTTCAATACGCAAGATGATGCAAATCGCTGGTACAGCCCCAACAACCACGCTATCTTCTTCTACTATTGTGGTGGATACGATGAAGACTCGAAGTGTATGATTGGCTATAGCAACTACCAAGAGGCTGAAGGCTTCCTCACTTCTCCCCCGCTCAAACTCGAAAAGGGTAAGACATATCGCATTACCACTGACTTCTATGCACATCAAAGAGCTACTCCATTCGATTTGAAACTTACTATGGGCACAAATAGTGAAGATCTAACGAATGCTACGGTTCTCCGTGAAGAGAAAGATTTCTCTTATCCTGACATGTATACTCGCGAGAAACTCGAGGATATGTTTACTGCACCTGAAGATGGTACATATTATTTCGGCATGTCTATTGCTACGCACAACCAATACAATAGCTTCCGTCTCTATGGTATTAACGTAGATTATGTTGCAGAAAACGACTTGAAGGCTTTCACACTTGATGGTATCCAAGAAGCAGTTGTTGGTTATGACAACAAGTGCACGGTTAAGGTCCGCAACGTAGGTTCTAAGACGCAGAGCAAATACAGCATCAAAGTATACTGCGATGATGAAGGAACGAAGACGCTTGTTGGCGAAACAACGAATGTTCCTGAATTGGCTGCTGGTAAGATGGCAGACGTTCCCGTTACATTCAATCCCACGAAGGATGGCGTATTCAACTTCTTTGCTGTTGTAGCACTCGATGGCGACCAAGAGCATAGCAACGATACAACCACTGTTGCACGTATCAGAGTAAGCCCGAAAGGTACCACGCCTTGGACAAATATCGTAAATGGTGACGACAAAGGCGAAGATACGCACGGACCTTGCACCAACAGCGACACTTACGAAAGAACGCAATCTATCTATTTGGCATCTGAAATCAATGCTGATAAGGATGGCTTCATCTCTCGTTTGGGTTACCTCTACACTTCAAATAGCAACTTGACAGATAGAACAGAACCATTCAAGGCTAAAATTTATCTTGCTCTGACAGATAAGGACCAATTCACGTCAGCTTACTCTCAATGGCTGGCGCCTGAGGATATGACACTTGTATATGATGGCACATTCACACTTGAACCTGGCGTTGACAATATTATGGCCTTTGACCTTGATACTCCGTTCAAGTATGACAAGACAAAGAACCTTATGGTTGTCTTTGATAAGGAAGGTGCAGTACCATCTAATTTGATGTTCTGTGCATTGTACAAGGTCTTCCACGACACGTCAAACGCCATCTATCGTAAGTTGGAATTTGCTGAGGCATCACCATTCAGTGCGACTAAATCACACGCATACAACTCAGTTCCGGTTCTCTATCTCGGATTTGGAATTAATGACAACGTTAACAATGCATTCGTTGCAGGCGAAACATTCTTCTACAATGCTAACAACGGCATGATGAACTTTGGTAAGGATGTTAAGGTCGCTAACATATATACAGTTGACGGTAAACTTGTGAAGACGTTCAATAACGTAAGCAATAAGCAAGTAAGACTGGATATGCCGACTGGTCTGTATATCGTACGTACAGTAGCAGCAAATGGTAAGGCTACTAGTATGAAACTTAATGTAAAGTAACATATGAATTCTATCAGAAAATTATTTTTTCTGTTATCGCTTACAAGTCTCTCCATGATTGGGGGAGACTTGTTTGCTCAAACAGAGAGCGACAATTTGTTCCGTTTAGCTCCTTTGAACCCTTCGGAACGCGAAATGGCAGCGCCGGCTTCAGGCAGTGAGAATATGCATATCGGCTACTGCACTATTGAGCCTAGTCGTGGACTCATTGCGCAGATAACAGGAGAACACACTTATCACGCTGCGGTCTATTTCCCGGCAGAGCTATTGGACAAGTACGTAGGAAATAAGATCGATTCTATCGAGTTTGCCATAAAGCCTAAACGTGGGCGTATGGTAGAATACTTCATTTGTACAGACTTGAAGAACCCGAGAGAAAGTACCTTGGCACAAGGTTCATCTACGTCCTACTCGGAAGGTTGGAATAAGAAGAAGTTTCCCAAATCGCTGACCATCACAAAAGGAATGAATCTCTACATTGGCTATATTCTATACTTAAATGCCGATGAGATGTACGATTGCCTATTGTTTGATGAGAGTCCTTACTCACTAACGAAAAAGAATTGGTACGGCTATGATGGCAACTGGTTCAGCAACACCGCTGCTATCGGTAAGAACATCTGTATTCGTGCCGTCATTTCGGGATCAAATGTTCCCAACAATGACATTTCCTTGATTCGCTTAGCTCCCGAGGATGGCGGATATTATATTGAGCAAAATAAGCCTAAGTCTTACATTGCTTATGTGCAAAATAATGGTACAACCCCGATCACATCTCTTTCACTTTCGGTTACTGCCAAGGGCGTACAAAGCAAAGAAGTAACGCTCAACGGATACAATATTCCTAATAATGTGCCACAAAAGATCGTACTTGAGGATGTTTCCGTACCGGTTGAGGGTAACTTTGTCGGCACTTTTACGGTAACGAAAGTCAATGACACGACGGATCCAGATATGAACGACAACGCAGTAAGTCTCAGAGGTTACGCGATGAAGGAAGGAACAGAACCGGTTGAGCGTAACGTACTCTTTGAAGAATTTACTTCTGAAGGCTACAAAGAATGTACTGTTGCAGACAGCGTATACACCAAGGCCTTAGCCCAGTGTAACAATGTGATTCGCGTAAAGCACCACTTAGACTACAAATCGCATCAGGATCAGTTCCGCATTGCAGCAGATAAGGATTACGAAGCGCTCTATGGTGAGTCGAAGACCTTTGTGCCTGCAATCTGTATCGACCGCCTTGCAATCAGCGGACTTGAAGATCCGGGACCGGCATACTTCATAGCCAACGACACGGTTGTTTCTAATCTGATAGGTATCGCTAAGTCCGAATACTCTTTCATTACGTTGGCTGCCGCTCCCGAACTTAGTGCGGATGGCAAACAGATCAATGTTAAGGTTACAGGTCATGCCGGCACTAATGAGATGCCTTTGCAAACTGACTTGCGTCTGACTACTTGGCTTGTAGAAGACAGTATTAAGAGCACACAACAAGCCGGAAAAGCAAGCTTCACGCAGAATGGCGTCTTGCGGGCTGTACTCAGCGGCAGCGCGTGGGGTGATAACTTAGATATCTCTAACTACGACTTTGAGAAAAACTACACGGTAGACGTAGACCCCAAATGGAATGTAGCCAATATGCGTGTTGTTTCGTTTGTTAGCAATTATGAGGCAAACGTTTTGAAGCGCGGCCTCTACAATTCGACACAAGCTGCAGTAGCAGGCACTTCCGGCATCAATTCACAAGCAAATTCAGCCGACAACAAAACGATCAGCGTTGTGAATGGCAGCGTAATTCTGCCACAAGGCTATCATCTTGTTGGTATCTATGATATGGCAGGACGCCGCATCAGCACCAATCAACTGGGGCATGGTCTCTATATCGTAAATGCGACAGATGGTCAAAATATGATTACACAAAAAGTTAGTATCAAACACTAATAACAATCATCATGAAGAAAACAATATTATTCATCGCGTTGTTGCTCGGCCTCATTTCCTTTGAGGCAAGAGCAGCCTCAACGTATTGTTTCTGGGGATATTCCGGTGGGAAAGTAACCGGCGAGTTTGGCTCTAAGAAGAGTGCTAAAGGCGCCATATACATCCCTGCTGATATTGCTAAGCTCTACGAGGGAAAGACGATCTCAGAGGTCAAGGTCGGACTGGCTGCAATGGCCAAGAACGTAAAGGTCTTTATCACGAAAGACTTAAACGGCGAGAATGCCGTAACAAAGACGGCCGGAATACTCTACAACGGTTGGAACGAAGTGAAACTTAGTTCCACCTATACGATTGATGGAGAACCCTTCTACATCGGTTATAGCTATGAGGGCGACAACCTATCAATGGGGCGTTCAGATATGTATTCTGAAAATGGCTGTTGGGCAGACCTCGGCGACGGCTGGAAGAACTATGCGGCAGACAAAGCGTACAAGGCTCTAGCACTGACAATACAGGCAAAAATCGCTGGCGAGAATATGCCTAAAGACTTGTGGCTCTATAGCAGTCGCGACGCCATTGTAAAAAAGAACGCACCCTGCGAGTTCGGATTTGGTGTGATCAATATGAGTCCGCGTATTGCAAGAACCTTATTGGTGGGCTATACCGTTGATGGTGGCGCAGAGCAAACGGAAGAGTTCAAAACGACTATGGGTTCTGGCGCTGAGAAAGAATTCGCAATTAAATATCCGGGATTCAGCGAGAATGGTATTCATTCTGTGAAGCTCAGACTCATCAGTGTTGATGGAGAAAACGATGCATTTGCCGGAAATGATACAACCAGCACTAACATAAAAGTAATGGATGCTGTCCCTCAACAGCGTTTTGTCGTAGAGGAAGGCACGGGAACTTGGTGTGGATGGTGTCCTTTAGGCATCGTCGGCTTGAATGGAATGGCCAAGAAATATCCTGAAACGTTCATTGGTATAGCTGTTCATAAACAAGATAAGTTGGAGACCAGTTCATACTCAAAACTTTCATTCTCAGGTTATCCATCTTGCTATATCAATCGTGATCTCAGCATCGTTGCTAAGCCGGAATTCGCATCATTAGAGGCTTCGCACAATAAAGCGATCAAAAAGTCTCCCCGCGTAGGTATGGAGATCAAAGCAAACTTTGTTGGCAATAGCAAGAACAAGATCAAAGCTGTCGCATCTGCAAGCTTCTTCGCCGCTCAAACCAGTGTTGACTATAAGATTTCATTCGTTCTTGTAGAGAATGGTATCGAGGGCTACTACCAAGCTAACAACTTCAGTGGTGGTGGACAAGGCAAAATGGGTGGCTTCGAAGATCTGCCAGGCTATGCCTCTATCAAGATGGATCACGTAGCGCGTATGAACTACAGTTTCGATGGCATAAAGGGAAGTATTCCTACTACCGTAGAGGCAGATCAGATCGTAGAATATCCGGCTGAATTGGAAGTTCCTGGTAACATACAGCATGCTGACAGTCTGCACCTCATTGCCCTCCTTATCAACAGCAAGGGACAAATTGAAAATGCAGCTTCAACACACGTAAAGGTTGATCCGGCCCTTTCTATTTCTGAAGATGTCGCTCTCCTTGCTCCTGAATTTACCTTCTCCAATGGGCATCTCAACATTGAAGGCTTCGAAGGTAAGGTACGCATTTATGATGCCAACGGCAGGGAAATACCTAACCACGACATCCAAAGCGGCTTCTATATCATCAAGTACACGAGTGGTAATAAGACAATCGTCAAAAAGATCCTATTGAAATAAGATCCAACTTCTATTCGGCAATAACCGATAGAATGTTCGCTTATGCTTTAACGAATAAGGGTGTATCAGTTTTGAAGTGCCCCCCGCAAAGTTGGACGTTAAATTAGACGTTAATTATTAAATTCTCTATAGTATTGAGCTCGGTATTGTGCCGGGCTCATTCCTTTTAATCTTAGTTTGATTCTTTTCTTATTGTACCACAGTATATATTTTCTAAGCTCCGTTTCAAAGCTATCAACAGAGTCAAAGTCGTTCACGTATAGGAGTTCGTTTTTCATCAATCCAAAGAAGTTCTACATCATATTTAAAGATATAGGCTTACAATTTAATACATATAAACGATTTCTCTCAAGCGATGGGCGGCTAACGATATATCTACTTCTTTTGCCGGAAAAGCCATACGTTATGAAGAAAGTCTGAACTAACATGTCAGCTCGGTCCAAGGATAAAAACTAGCGAAGAAACCTGTAAGCAAAAAGGACAATAAAACAGACTTTAACATCGGCTTGTATTGTCTTTTCTACAAAAACAGTTAATTTTGCGCCACTTTTACATTACATAGATGTATATGACACAAAACAAATTAAGACTACAAAATAAAGAGTAAGATGAAAAAGACGTATATCAAGCCAAGTAGCGTATGCGTAGCTGTAACTACTGCTATATTAGCAGGGAGTATTGGTGCCTCTAACGAGGACCACGAGAAGAAGCCGGAGATAACATTTGGGGCTCCACCAACGACAAAGACTAATTCGTTTCATAATTTTCCCGATATGGCCCCTATCGAGGAGGAAGAGGACTAACGAAAAGGGAAGAAAAACAGAAGTAGATATGACATACAAGAAATTTTACAGCCTGCTTATTGGAGTTCTTGCTGTGAGCTTAGCATCGTGCACCAACGATCTAAGCGAGAATAATGAGCTAACACAACCAAACAAGAAAGCCAAACGCACATTGAGTCTGTCTTTTGGAGACAATGTTGAGCGTCGCTCCCAAGTGAGCATCACAGACGGCAATCAATGGAAAGATGGCGACATCTTCCTTGCTTGCAACATTACAAACTACGACGGCGTAGAGGCTTTTAGGGCGTTTGGTGGTGGTAAGACGTCCGAACTGAAGGGAGAGATCGCTTGTGATGATAACGACTTCATAGGGGTCTTTTATCCTTTTAAGCTTAGCTATGGTCAAGATCAGAAGACCGTGCATATTAGTATGCAGCGGAGTTCTGCATCAGAGAGAGGACAAGTCATAGAGAAAGATCAAGATGGCACGATTGAAACCCTTCGGTTTTTCGATTACAGCTACGGGAAAACTAAAGTTAAAGCCTCAGCTGATGGCAAGAGTGCCTCAGGCAATGTGCAGATGCACAAGCTCTATACCATTTTGCGCCTGAAGTTTAGACACAAGAATGCGGATCTCAAGAAGATCAAGCAGTTGAGACTCGAAGATGTGGTTGAAGAGGCAAAGTTTGATGCCATTAAAGGCGAATTCAAAGAGCGCACGATGGGCGCTATTACCATCAAGACAGATACGCTAGCCGACTCTTTTTTTGTAGCTATACTCCCGGATACGGCATTCAGAGCCAAGTTTATAGCCACGACGACTGACAACAAGACCTACACTTACATCTTGGAGAAAGGAATAAACATTGAGGCAGCAGCGTATCAACCCATCAAAATCAATTTAGAAGAAGAAAATCCCTACGTTCCAATAGATAACATTAATTGGGGCAAATTTAATCTGCAATATACGCCCGGCGTTCACCAAGAGGGCTGGAAAGAAGGTTATCACCTCGCCGAGCAACCTTGGATTTACCTCTACACCGCCCGATGCTCCTTCCCGCTCCAGGAAGATGATCTGCGCATTAACTTGCCCAATGGCGATAGAAACGCTACCGCATTTGACCACTTCCGCTGGGGCGATATTAAGAATGCCCACAATTATAATGATGAAATGGCAGAGAATTTTTGGCATGCCAAGGGAGAGATAAAAGGCAAAATAGAACCTGATAGTATTTTTGGCGACATTGCAACCTATGCTTCAAAGGGAAAATGGGCTATACCTGCGGCTTCTGATTATAGCAGCCTGATGAAAGCCACTGGTGAATACATTGCTTACTACGAAGATAATAGCCATAATATTATCTATGGTGCATTCTTTGATCCTTCAGTAGAAAAAGAAAAGAAAGGCTTCATTTTGGATAAAAATGGCAACAAAATTAGAAAATCTAACTTTATCCCCACACCGGTTGGTATCGGTTTTGACAAGATGCGAAAGCTTACAAGATCTGATTTCAATAAAGGTATCTTCTTCCCGATGGCAGGTACATACGAATATACCGGGCAGTTTGATAAGATGGGCAACCAGGGTTCTTATTGGACTTCAACAGGTAATACTAGTAATGACAAACAGGCTGCAGCATTTACAGTCTATATCCATACAAATGGTGAGGCCTATCCCGGATATCTCAAAAGTGCTATAACTCCCAAAAGAAATATGTATAGCATTCGGCCGGTTTATATAGGCAAATAAAGTAATATACAACGGGAAGTAAGTAGGATATCTAGGCTTAGTGCCTCACACTTCTCTTTTAGCTTCTCGTAATATGAGAATCAAGAGAGGTGCACAATGATTCATTTGTGCACCTCTCTTTTTGTTTATTCCTTGCTAAAGCTTCTCGAAAGAAAGCACAACACTTTTTCTTCATAGAGAGCGGGCAATATCAGAAGTGCAGCGATGCAGCTATATGACTGCCCCTATTTCCTGCTTGATATTGATGAAAAAAGTAACTTTGCAACAACAAACGCAATATGAACACAAGTACAATGGAGCGATAAAAGCATTTGTGTGAAAAGACAGAATAAAGCGGATTCTTCGCAAACGGCTATACTGCGATGTTGTATGCAATGAAATAAAATTAAATGAGAAGTTCAATCAACCTGGTTACAACCATTCTTGTACTCTCCCTTTTGTTTTCCTGTTTTGGAAGAGAACACAGCAGACTATTCGCCGTAGAAAAAGATGGACTATATGGATATACTAATGCAAAAGGTGATACGGTCATTGACTGTGTGTACCCATTAGTCTATACGGACATAATTACGCACATTGGGTTTGTAGCAGACAGCACGGGGCATATTAAATGTTTCGATCAGACAGGTAAATATCTCTTTGAGGTCTTTAAGTATGATAACGGCCCGGACTATCCCAGTGAAGGACTTTTCAGGATTGTAGGCAAAGATGGTCTTATCGGGTTTGCAGACACTAAAGGAAACCTCGTCATTCCTCCAAGATACAAATTTGCATACCCTTTCACAAACGGGAAAGCAAAGGTAACTGATACGGGAACTCTGATGATAGATAGTCAGGATATAGACCGCCACAAATATTGGCAATCTGATAAATGGTACTTTATATCGCGCAAAAAGAAGTAACTTACCCGCAACCACACGGCAAATCTGTCAACTATTCCTAAAAAAAATGAGCCGTATTATCTGTCTTATTGATAATAATTGATTATGATAAGCTTACAGACTTCAAGGGCAGAGCTACCAGCACTTTTCACAGAACGCTTTCATCCAAATAGCTGCCACAAAGGTAAGAAAAACACCTTGCATCTACAGAGAGCAATACTGCTTTTGTCTTATCAAAATAGGACAATTCTTTTAGCTTGACATTAACTTTCCGGAAAGAACAATTGCACTCTTTATCTCCTCTTTGGGGTTTGATTGAAACAACCCTAAGAAAAAACAGACATGGCTTATCCAAAACAGAGGACTACATAACACCACACGCACAAAAAGGCTGAAAAATAGGTCTAAAACTTAGCTTTCGAAGCACAAATAGGCAGTGCCAAAATTCTCTTAGGTGATCGGAAAAACTTTCATAGGTGATCGGAAAAATTGTCTCCTATGATCGAAAAAATTGTCTTATAAGACAATTTTTCTTTTCTTATAGGAAAGTTTGACGACGCTTTATAACGTTGATAATCAATAGTATTTTTCTTCCCTGTCTCTTATTCTTCTTACTACGAATAGGCCGCTTTTTTTAATTGATGAAGCGAACTCATGACTTAAGCTAACATCTACTGCCCGAAAGAAAACGTACCCTGATTCAGGGATGCGTTGTTTTATGGTATAAATAAAGGTACTCTAAATGGTTGCAGTCAGGGATAGGCTTAAGTCTATTTATATGCAGGAAAGCCAACTTATAGCGAACAGTAAGGTATGAAAAGGATTTCACGCATTTCTTCACATCCTCGCGTCAAGGAATAGAGACTTGGAACAAGAGCAATATATTTAGGGGAGAAACTACGATAATCCCTCCCCTATCTCAAAAAAAATCGTTTGAGCTTAGAACTGCACAATCAAATTGGCGAGCCCGTAAAAATTATCTTGTCTAAAGTCGTACGTGGCAGAAAATCCGGCACCCACTCTCTTCGTGATCATATATTCGTAAGAGCCCTTGAGGCCGTAACTCCATAAACTACCATAACGCACGTCAATGGTCATCCCTTCCGGATTGTTGATTATGAAAGACCTATCATATTGCCCTATACCCGCCAAAGCACCGAGTATTAAGCGGTTCCTCCCCTGTACTTTAAAGGCTTTAAATAGATCTACACCTGCAAAGAGATTGATAGATGAGGTGTTGGCAGAATTGTGTTCATTACGATCGTCTCCTTGAGATATTTGTACTGAAGGGCCTTGCGCATTATTGTAAAATCCTAACCCATGTGTTTTTGATGTGGAGAGCGTCTGTGAGGAAGCATGGTGCAGTGAGAGACCGAACTCGAATATGTTTGCATCATAGCTTACTTGAACTCCTTTTGCAAATCCTAAATTCATTGATTCGCTACTTGAAAGGCCTAACCCTACTGAAACTTTCCACTTCAATGAAGCGTTCTGTGCATACGCCGCTTGTGTTTGCATTAACGCTGCAGATAGCAGCATCGCAAATAACAATAAAATCTTTTTCATATAGTTGATAGTTAACAAATGCCTACTCTTTGTTCAGAGTTTTTCAGCTTACACTCTCCTTTTATATAGTTTGGTCTATAGCAATTTGGGGGTACAAAGGGATTGCTAACCTTGTATTGCATGGAGCTTTAAGCATCCACAATTGTCTATTCTGAACATATGCTCAAAATATAGAGCTGTACCAAGCTCTTAAGAATCTGCGCGCACTGATTATCTTAACACCGGCAAAAGTATAAAGTTGTTGGCATACCGACAACAAATAGAAGTTTTTTTTGTAAACTAATGCTAAAATAGAATACTTATCTTCCACACAGACTTTAATTATTATACAAAATAACACTTCGGTTATGTACGAAACATCTTGAGGAATGGGGAAACCTGCTGCCGACAGCAAAGAAAAAGAAGACTGCAAAGTTGTAACCAGAGCGGTAGTAGAAAAAAAGATTGCCACGAACAATACTTTTATAGCATTGTCCGTGGCAATCGCCTGCCTCCGTGCTCAAAGCGGGACTCGAACCCGCACAGCCATTTCTGGCCAAAGGATTTTAAGTCCTTCGTGTCTACCATTCCACCATTTGAGCAGATTGCGAGCGCAAAGATAAAAGTTATTTTTCAAATAGCGCAGACTTTGGGCAAGTTTGTTTTGATTAAGCCTACTAATTATTAATAATCAAGACATCACTGGCCCGGCTATAGCCTTGTATGCGATACTTAAACAGCTTTAAGCCCGTCTCGCCCGCCACGACAATGCCGCCGTTGCGCAAACTATAAGATCTATTGCAGCGCGTGCAATGCATCGTCAGTCTGTCTCGAAAAACAAGTTGGCGGTCAACATCGTCTTTCACATAGCAATTGGGACAAACCAAGTCGTAAGCCACAGGCTGCAAAGCGCCGTTTAGATCAGGCGTATCAGACGTACCCACGATAAAGCCGGCGATCATCTCCGGTCGGTTATAGGCTTCCAAAGCCGTAACCGACAATGTAGCCTCCTTGCCATCCGCGCTACGAACGAGGTAATGACTTGGTTCACGAGAAATCGTGCAGAAAAGACCCGGACTATTCAGCGCCTGAAAAAGCGGGGGAACGGCTGAAACGGGCGACAAGCGCAAGAAAGCATGCACTTTCGCATACTCGCTTTGAGACACCTCTAAGCAGCCGGAAAGAAACAAACTTACAAATAACAAGCAAAACAAGCGCTTCATACGCTATATATACGCATAGAGCAGCGACTTATTGCCGTCTGACTGCTTAAAAAGCATAAAAAGGGGAAAGGAATTAGTCGATGGCAACGGCAGACAGCATATTGGCCAGTCCGTCGGCAGCTTTCTTCAAAGGCTTAGCCACCATCGCCCGCATAAACATATTAACCTCTGCACCTATCGTCACCTTCAGCTTTGAGCCTTCTCCCGAGGGCATAATCTGAATCCAAAGGTTCAAGGGCACAGGACTGCCTGCACTTTCAAACTTGATCAACTTCGGCTCATCGCGCTCAACGACCGTAAGCGTGACTTGCCCCACGGGCGATTGAATCGTCACGTTGTCAGCATCGAAAGTAAGCGTCTCCAGTTGCTTTTTAGCTTCGGCCACTTGCTCGTCGGACAAGGCCGCTTGCATCTTCTCTTGCACAAGCGGGTCGTTCAGTCGTTCGCGCAGCGCTTGCAGATTGCGCAAATCACTAAATTTCTCATAAACGCGCACTTGCGGAGCACTTAGTTGCTTTATTTCACTCTCAAACTTTTGCATCTTTTCTGTGTAAAAAGGAATATGGTCGGCGAAGTTAGGGAGTTTTTACGGTCTCCGCAAGTTTTCCGCTTAAAAAGCATCATTATGTAATATTTCCCCGCAAGAGCAGTGCCCTACACGCCAAGCAAAATGCCTATAAAAACGCTTTGCCTTTCGCGTTGTTTGGCGTATTTTTGCAGAAAATACGTGTATGCTGAATTATAAAGTTATACTTTTTGTCCTCGGACAATTGCTTTTTCTTGAGGCTATAATGCTGGCCGCCTGCTGCGGCGTAGGCTTTATCTATGATGAAAACACACTGGTTGACTTTGGCATTCCCACGTTTATCTGCATCTCGCTCGGCTTGCTCTTCCATTTTTTAGGACGCTCAAAGAACCAAGGGATGGGCCGCCGCGATGCCTTTTTAATTGTATCTACTACGTGGCTGCTCTTCTCCATCATAGGTATGCTTCCCTTCCTGTTAAGCGGTGTCGTCACGCGGCCATCCGTAGCCTTCTTTGAGACGATGTCCGGTTTTACAACAACCGGCGCAACGGCACTCAACGGCATAGATGCACTGCCCCACTCTATTTTATTTTGGCGCAGCCTCACCCATTGGGTAGGCGGTGTGGGAATTGTCTTCTTCACAATCGCAATTATGCCCAACGCCGACGCAAGCGAACAGAAGATGTTCACAGCAGAATCTACCGGCCTTAAGATCGGCAAACTGCACCCACGCGTTCGCTCCACGGCGCGCTGGATTGGCGGCCTTTATGTATTCCTTACGCTGGCTTGTATCCTTGCTTTATATCTCGGCGGAATGGATACTTTCGACGCTATCAACCACGGATTCTCCACATTGGCTACGGGCGGTTTCTCAACGCACCAGGATAGCATTGCCTTTTTCCATTCGGCGCGCATCGAAAACATTCTGATGGTCTTTATGGTCTTAGCCAGCCTCAACTTTACCGTTTTATACCTCGGCTTGTTCAAAAAGCATTGGAAAGATATGTGGAAAGACGACGAACTGCGCGTATTTCTTGGCATTGTCCTTACCATTGCCCTCATCGGGATGTTGGTACTTTACTTTCGAGATCACCGCACGCTGGCCGATGCTGCCCGTCTCTCGTTTTTCCACACTATATCTATACAATCGACCACGGGCTTTACGACAGAAAACTTTATGAATTGGGACCCTTCCACGTGGATTTTCGTCGCCTTTATCACGATTGTCGGCGGCTGTGCAGGCAGTACGTCGGGCGGTATCAAATGTATCCGCATCCTGACCATATATAAAGTAATCGTGCGCGAGTTTAAGCGCATGTTGCACCCGCATGCCGTCTTTCCCATCCGCATTAGCGGCACACTGATAAGCAACGGCGTCGTACGAAACATTTTTGTTTTCATCGCGCTCTACATTATTCTGACGGCTTTAGGCACAACAGCAATGATGGCGATGGGACTTACGATGCTCGACTCCGTATCTTGCTGCATCACGTGTTTGAGCAGCGTCGGGCCGGGCTATGGTTACGTCGTCGGGCCGCTGGATTCGTGGGACGTATTTCCTGATGCTATGCTTTGGATAGACTCATTTTTAATGTTGGCCGGCCGTTTGGAGATCTACTCTATCCTGCTGCCGTTTATGCCGGGCTTCTGGCGCGACAACTAAGGCAGCCGGCAGCTACGCTTCGAGCCATTTCTGTTCTACGCGCTCCTTCCTTCACCCACCAAACACAAGAGAATAACCCGAGGGGATCAAGTTTCCTCATCAAAACAATAATATGAAACACTTACTGATTATGTTTTTTGCGCTTTCTACAATCGCCTCGGCCCAGTCCGACAAGTTTAAGTACACTGACGAGAAGTTTGCAGACATTCAAATGCTTCGCTACAAAGTCGAAGGCTTTGAACAGCTCACGCTCCGTCAGAAGACGCTCATCTACTATCTATCAGAGGCCGCCTTGCAGGGGCGCGACATCCTCTTCGATCAGAATGGGCGCTACAACCTCCGCATCCGCCGTATGCTGGAGACGGTTTTCACGGATTATAAAGGCAACCGCAAGTCGAAGGACTTCCTGGCGCTCCACGACTACTTGAAGCGGGTTTGGTTCAGCAGTGGCATACACCACCACTACGGCAATGAGAAGTTTCAGCCCGCATTCTCGCAAGACTTTTTCCGCAAAGCGCTCCACGAAGTAGCAGCAAGCAAGCTTCCGCTCCGACAAGGGCAAACGGTCGACGCACTCTGCGATGAGATCTTCCCCATTATGTTCGACCCGAACATTATGAAGATGCGTACCAACCAAGCTGACGGGCAGGACCTCATACTTACGTCGGCCGGCAACTACTATGGCGAGGGCGTAACGCAAGCTGAGGCGGAACTCTTTTACGAACAGCGCAAAGCGCCTAATGATCCTTTCCCCATCATGACGGGTTTAAACAGCCGTTTGGTCAAAAAAGACGGCCGCTTAACCGAACTCGTATGGCGCGAACACGGACTTTACGGCAGTGCGATCACGAAAATCATCTACAATCTCCAGCAAGCGCGCCCCTATTGCGACACACCGGCGCAGCAGGCCGTAATCGATAAGCTCATCGAGTTTTATCGCACGGGCGACCTCCGCACTTTCGACGAATACTCTACGCTTTGGGTTCACGCTACCGAGGATTTGGTCGACTTTGTCAATGGTTTCACGGAGACGTACGGAGACCCGCTCGGCTTGAAGGCATCTTGGGAGGCTATTGTCAACTTTAAGAACATCGCAGCCACAAAGCGCACGGAGAAACTCAGTAAAAACGCGCAATGGTTTGAGGATCATTCGCCCGTAGATCCACGTTTCAAGAAAGAAAAGGTAAAAGGTATTACGGCAAAGGTTATTACAGCAGCCATCTTGGGCGGCGATTTGTATCCTTCGACGGCAATCGGCATCAACCTGCCCAACTCTGACTGGGTTCGCAAAGAGGTTGGCTCTAAGAGCGTCACGATCGGAAATCTTACCGACGCATACAACAAGGCCGCACACGGTAATGGCTTCCAAACGGAGTTTGTTATCGACAAGGCCACGCAGGATTTGATCAACAAATATGGCGACAACGACGAAGATCTTCATACGGACCTTCACGAATGTCTGGGTCACGGCAGCGGAAAGTTGCTCGACGGCACAAATCCCGACTCTTTGAAGGTCTACGCATCGCCAATTGAAGAAGCACGCGCCGATCTTTTCGGTCTCTACTACTTAGCTGACGCCAAACTGGTCGAGCTGGGACTCACGCCCGACGCAGATGCTTACAAGGCGCAGTATTATACGTATATGATGAACGGACTTATGACGCAGTTGGTCCGCATTCAACCGGGCAACAACTTGGAAGAAGCGCACATGCGCAATCGTTCACTCATCGCTCACTGGGCTTACGAGAAGGGTAAGGCGAATAAAGTGGTCGAACTCGTGAAAAAAGGCGGTAAGACTTATGTGAAGATCAACGACTATCCGGCTTTGCGCGAACTCTTCGGAAAACTGCTTGCTGAGATTCAGCGCGTGAAGAGCGAAGGCGACTACGCCGGCGCGCGCCGCTTGGTTGAAGATTACGGCGTCAAAGTTGACCCGCAGTTGCACAAAGAAATTCTGGCACGCTATGCGAAATTGAACATCGCTCCCTACAAAGGCTTCATCAATCCGGTTTATACGGCCGTGAAAGATGCGCAAGGACGCGTGACGGACGTAAAGATCTCTTACACGGAGTCTTACGACGATCAGATGCTGCGTTATAGTCGCGACTACAACACTTTGCCCGACATCAACTAAGCCTCAACTCGGCTTGCGGCCGCCTTATATGCGAGTCAGCAGGTCAGGCCTACGCACTAAGGACAACAGTCTTTCGAGATCTGTTGTCCTTATTTTTTGCACTTTGCGCCTCGTTACTCTCACCGCCGGCCCTTCTCATCTTGCTTTTGCCGGATGGGCGAAAGCTGAAAACCGGATAGCGCCTCAGACCGCCGCTTTTCGTTGACGACCGGAGCTTGAATCTTCATAGCCGAAGCTCATTCTCCTTTATTCTCTCCTCGCCTTTGTTTGCGCATCACGCATCAGTCGATGGTTTGCCGGCAGCAAACCATTGTTTGGTGGCGGCAAACGATAGTTTGGTACTAGCATACGATAGTTTGCTGCCGCCAAACAATAAAAGTATGCGCCACAGAGAAGTCAGAAGAAGAGAGGAAACACTAAGAATCAATATTTTAGCGAACAACAACAAGTAGCGATGAAACGAAAAGGAGCAAACGACTAACAGCAATCAACGCTCGTTATGAGAAGTAAAGCGTTTGTTTCGCGTCGATGCAGACCTGCTGTAAGCGCTGCGGACGGTAGGATCTTCGTATGCAATCATCTCCGGAGAATCATAAGACGAAGCAGGGGGCAACTTGATGCAAGGCCACAATAAAGCCCGACTATCGGCGGATAATCGGGCTTGTTGTAAACAGATATTCAACACCAAGCGCGCACAAGCGGATGCCGCGAAATCGGCAGCCTACTTTTGGCCTTTGGGATCAAGGTCATAGCTAAACGAAAGTCGCACATAGTGATGCATTCCGTTGTGCCACTGCTCTGTACGTTGATAGGCATTAAGCGAAGTTTCGTAATACGTTTGTTGATTCAAGATGTCGTCTACATCAAGCCGTATCCGACCTCTTCCTTTCAAGGTTTTCAGAGTTGCACCTGCGCCCCAGATAAACATATGGCGTCTGTTCGCACTGAGATTATAACCATGGCGATTGATCACATTGAGCTGCGTATAGAAAGTCCAAGCCCGCAAATGATATTTTGCAGTGACGCCATATGTATAGAAGAGGTAGTGAGGATAGGCGTTGATGGCCTGATCATCTATATTGCGGGAGTAGGAAAAGAGTGCGTGTCCATTAATATTCCAAGCATCTTGCTGGTATTGGAGGTCGATTCTATCGCTCCAAATCCATTGATGGCGCTTGTTGAGCAGGAGCGGCAGGCTCGGATTCGTACCGGTGAGATAGGCATAACGACGTAAGGAATAAACATCTAAGGAATTGGTAAGCGTCAGTTGGTCGTTCAGTGCGCGCGAGTAATTGGTTCGCAGTATAAAATCATAGCCACCACGCACATTGGCGAAGCTCGTCTGCATAACGCCCGTTGCGGGATCGTAGAAGAAAGTCGTCTGCACCGGATTCTTATACTTATTAAACTGCAATAAAACCATGACGCTCTGCTCGTGGTTCGTAAAATTGCCATAATAAGCCAGCTCTGCTCCATACTCGTGTGTGTTGAGCAAAAATGGGTTACCGCGACGTATAAAGAGCGGATCGCTCTTGTCTACATAAGCTATTGTGTTGACCAATTCGGGCGGAGTGGTCTTATAACCATAGTTAGCTTCAAGAATTGAAGTCGGCGAGAATTTATACTCGACTTTCAGATGAGGAAAGAACAGATGCTGGTGGCGCACAGCCATAGTATCGATGCTGCCTTGGCGATATTCGATGCGCTCATTCGCATATTCCCAACCCAGTTCGGGCTTAAAGCTGAACTTTCCCCACTTCAAGAGAATGGAAGCTTCAGCTGAGTTGTTCGTTTCGCGGAAATGGTGGCGATAGCTACTGATCGGATCCAACACAGATAGGAGTCGCTGCTCTTCAGGGGCGTGGTAATCGATTTGTACGGCGTCGGGGTTGGCATATTCCGGCAGGCGATCAAGTCGAAATAAGTCGCGCCGACGCAGACCTCGCTTATACTCAAAGCCATATTCGAAGGTAAATAGCGCTTGCTTGCTCAACCATTTATTATAATAGAGCGTCGCAGACGTTTTCAAACTCCGCTCGGGCGAGCGTAAATACTGATTCTCATAGGCGTTGCTGCCGGCTGTGCGGAAGTAGCGCAAGCGGCGCAGCGTATTGAGATCATTGCGCGTATGGCTATAATTAACCTCGGCGTGTAAGGCTATTTCGCTCTTATCCGGGAAGACGTGATTCATATATGCGAAAACGTTGGTTGTAAACGCTTCGGAAAGAGCGGAAGTAGCGGCCCGCTGCGTGGCAATCGTGTGGCGAAGCAGCGTATCTCCGGGCAAAGCATCGAAAATCCGATCTATCGGCTGCCGACTAAAGCCGTAGGGGTCGATATCTGTGGTAATGTTGCGGTTAATGCGACTCGACTGCGTGCGATTAAAGTCTACATCGGCAGTCATATTGAGTGTCGTGAGCGAATCTATGTTTGCAAAGAGCGAAAAATTAAGTTGCGGCCGCAGCATTCGCTTATAGCGCGATTCCTCTCCCGCTCCAAACGAATGCGCACCGGAGCTGAGGAAATTTTCTTGCGTCGAATAGTCCGTCCCATAGCCATGTTCGCGCCCTAAATTGCCGGTTACTGCAAAAAAGTTATCAACTTGTCCTTCCGGTTTATGGGCTTGTTGCCAACTATGTTTGTAGCCGAAAGCGGCGGCCTTTTCGCGGCCGAAATTATCTATGTCGTGGTTGTAACTATCATCGAAATCTTTGCGCGAACAATAAGAATTTATATCGTTAATATTGGTATATGCTAGCAAGGGATCTTGCTTACTGAGCCGCATTGCATCGACATTGAGCGCGTAGCGTTTGAGCGTCTGCCACGAAGCCCCGAGCGTGCCGTACCATTTATCGAGCCAGCCTTTCTTAATCGTAATATCGAGGACCCGATCCTCTTTCCCGTCGTCGCGGCCCGTGTGCCGGGCAAACTCAGACTGCTTGTTGTAAGCTTTAATCTGATCTACGGCTTCCACAGGCAAGCGCCCCATCAACGCCTCCCCATTAGAGAAAATTTCGCTCCCATTCATCACGATGCGCAATGGCTTGTTCATCCAATAAAGTTTACCATCTTTGGACGTCACACCTGGAAGTTGTTTAAGCAATTCCTCAAGCCGTGCGCCTTCGTCCAACTTAAAAGCGCGCGGGTTAAAGAGTACGGTATCTCCATGCACGACAAAGCGGCGCATTTTCCCGGTTACGGTCGCCATCTTCAAATATGCATCCGACGGCTTCAAGGCTATGTCGCCCAAGCGTATGGTATCCTCGCCCTCGCTTGCGAGAAAGTTGCGCCTAACTCTATAATAGCCCAAATATTCTACGCTCAGCACGCACTGACGTGAGAAAGCCTGCAGCTCAAATACGCCCAGGCTGTCCGTAGTGTAGGAAGAGGAGATTAAAGCTCCCATAAAGTGTTGTTGAACTTCGATTTGCGCATCAGGCAGTGGGGCTTTCGTTTGCGCATCTACGACTCTGCCGACGACAATATCGGCAAGGGCGCTACTAAAGCAGGCCGAAAAAATCAGCAAAAGGGATATAAGGCGGATTTTCATAGGTTATACAGTCTTCATATTAGGATTAACGATGCGCAAATATAGTAATTTACTCTCAACAACCGTATATTTCGCAAAAAAAAACGCAACCTATATTTACTTTTTCTTATATTGAGCGCTTTAGGTGCCATTTTACCTCTACAGCAACAAAACGAGCAGCGCCGGCAACTGATTTTCGGCGCCCGCATTCGCAAATACGCAAAAGTAATCCCGACAGAAGGAGAGGATTTCTGCCGGGATAAAATGATTAAAATCGATTTTTAGTATTTGACGACCTTTTGCCCGTTGACGATATACAGCCCTTTAGGCAAGCGGTCCAAACTTTCGTTGACTTTCAAGCCGCTTAGCGTGTAAATAGTTGTCGTTGCGCGCGGCGAAGTTTCCACTTGAGCGACACCAACACTGCGCGGCGCAATCACGACCTCGCCCTTTACGGCTTTTCCGTCCAATGCAATGCCCATGTAGGTCAAACCTTCGTCATCGGTCAGTTTCGCTATTTTCGCACCCGTAGGCTTTAAGATCTCACAATCTTTGAGCGTAATCTCCTTAAAGCCAATCACGCCGCCGCCATCGTTCGACGTACTCTTCGCTTTGAGCGTAGCATTGTCGATCAGCAAAGTTTCTTGCAAGTTGTAGGAGTTGCCGCTGACGGCCCACTTCCCATTTGACGTTACGGTGCATCCATCTCTGAAAGTCAGCGTACTACAATTATAAATGTAGATACCGCAATTTTCCTCGCCGGTAAATACAGCTGCCCCCTCGCCTTTGATCGTAAGCGGTGAGCCTGAACTTAGGGCCGCGCTGCGTCCGGATGAAATCTCGTTGTTCGTACCTTTGAGTACCAAAGTATAGGGTTCTGAAGTCTCGTCAAAGTCTATGGCATTCTCCAGCGGGCCTGTCATCTGAATCACCGCCTCTTCGAGCGTCAAAGTACGCGTTTTGGGGTCATAACTAACCTTTCCGCTCGTGATTTGGTCGCGCTTAATGTCGCTAAAATCGTCTTCTGACGTCAACGGCTTATCGCAAATATTGATGCCGAAGCGTTCTTCGTCCGGCTCGATCTTGATCTGTGCGGTGCAGATCTCATCGCCTGACATCACGTTGCCATCCTTGAATTCGACGCCCTCAGGCTCGGCGAAATGGCACCGATCCATCCCAAAATCGGCCAAGCGTCCGATGGAGGCCGTTGCGCCCTGCGCCTTCACCGTCGCATCTTCGATCATCAAAGGTGTCGATACGTCGGCAGCACCTCCGATGCCGTAAGTCTTTCCGCGCAAATCGAGGCGGCAAGCATCTTTAATCGTGAGTTGCGAAGCGTTTTCCATCACGATAGCAGCGTCGTTTTCACTAATGAAGGTGAGCGCTCCTTCGCCGAAGATCGCTAAGGGAGCGGCCGAGGACAAAGTAGCGCCCTTTGAAGTGATGACTGTATGCGAGCCATATACCTCTATGTTAAACTCTTCGTCAGTTTCTGCAAAGCGGAAGGCCACTTCATCATTTGGCACATTAAATACGGCGTTGTCAAGCGTTAGCTTGCGAGAGCCGGGATCGTAACTAATCGTCCCGCTCACCCAACCTTCGGGGCGCAAATCGCTGAGTTCGTCGGCACTAGTGATTTCTTTGCCGGCAATAAACACGCCATAGTTTTCTACAGATTGCGCTTTGAGCGACTGCAAACCGGCCATAACAAGAAGCGTACACAAAACGACGCTCCGTCGAATAGTAATGAGTTTTAATACCATGGTAAATGGGTTTGTTAAATGTCAATTGGCGAAGTAGCATCTCCTCTCTACTGATGCTAAACTTCACAATGATGGTTAATAGGTTTATAAGTTGATTCAATATCATACTACTTTAAGTCGTTTCTCATCGGCTTTCAGTAGGCTACGACGCGTGCGGCGCCGACAGACTTACGTGTTTTACAGCTGCAAGTTGGGATTTTATTTTCATTCGACAAAATTTCAGTCGGGTTTGTTAGGCTTTTCAGCTACATTTCTCGCATATCGGCACGAAAAAGGTCGACTTACAGAAAAATTGCAGCAAATTACAGCGTGTAAATGTAAAAAAATGTGGCACTAAAAACGGACTATAAAACGGCACATCCGCACTATCCGACAAAGTGGCTAAAAGTGAGGTTGGAGAAATTTGAATTGGCAAAGAGGAGTAGGCTTTTGGGGAGTCGAACAGCCCAAAGCGCACCCCGCAGTTCCATTGATAATGGTAAGAAATACGTGGCTATTAAGCCTTCTAGGGCTTATTTTAAGACTTACGCTGCGATGTAGCATCTAAAAGTAAGTAGTTTGCGCCGCCCTATTCCGCATCAAAGCGAACGCGAGCGCGGCATAACCTTCGTTTGCTGCCACCAAACAATGGTTTGCTGCCGCCAAACGATAGTTTGCTCCCACCAAACGATGGTTTGCCGGCAGCAAACGATGAACGGTGCAATGGGATACAAAAAAAGACCGATGCGGATCGGTCTGAAAATAGGGATTAAGCAACAAATTTATAAGCTTTTATCGCTGCTCATTAAGCATTTGTATCGTCAAAGGACGGCCGGCCAACTTTATTTTTCGCCCTAAAGATAAAAAGCGGCCTACAAGAACTGCACTTTATGGGCAAGGGCGATGATGAAATAAGCGCTCAGCGCAGCAGGATCAAGCCGGCGAGGCTAAGCGAAAGAGGCGACGGGCATTAGCGGTGGTGATAGCGGCCACGCGCTCGGGCGTAGTTTCGTAAACTTCAGCCAGTTTGGCAATGATGTGGGGAATAAAGGCACTCTCGTTGCGTTTGCCGCGTTGCGGAACGGGAGCCATATAGGGCGCATCGGTTTCTACGACGATGCGATCTAAGGGCACGACAGCGCGAAGCACATCGGGGAGTGTGGATTTCTTGAACGTAACGATGCCACCTATACCCAAATAGAAGCGAGAGAAGCCAAGGAGTTCGCAAGCCTCATCGGCCGTTCCGGCAAAGCAATGGAAGATGCCGCCGCAGAGGGACGCCGCATAAGGCGTCAGGGCATCTACAATCTCGCGATGGGCCGCACGGGCGTGAATCAGCAGGGGCAGGTCGAAGCGAACGGCCCAACGGATTTCTCTATCGAATACGGCCAATTGCTCTTCGCGCCGACCGGTGTCCCAATACAGATCTACGCCGACTTCGCCCACAGCTGCATAACGGCCCGTGGCTAAGAGTTGCTCCATTTTGTCGAGCAGGGGGCGAGGATCTGCGGGCAACTCTTCCGGCTGTAAGCCCATCGTAGGCAAACACAAGTCGGGGTAGGCATCGCAGAGGCGCAGCATCGGCTCGATCGAGGCTTCGTCTACATTGGGCAGGACAATCTGCTCCGCACCGGCGGCCCGGGCGCGCCGGATCACGTCGTCGCGATCGGCATCAAACTCCTCACCATAAAGATGTGCGTGGGTGTCTATAAACATTGCTTGCTTGTACTTCGTTTGGGGAATGGCAGAGATTATTTATTGCGATGCAGCATCTTCTCTGCAAAGTCCCATAGCGGCTGTTTACGCTCAGGGGCTACGTTCAGCTGATTGAAGACTTCGCGCGCCGCTTCGTAATAGGCTGAAATGCGGGCTTGGCAGCGAGCGGGTATGTCTAAGGCATTATATACCTGTATGACGGCGGCTACTTTCTCAGCACGCGGCATCGCTTCATCGGACAAAAGGCGGTTCAAGTCGGCACGTTGCTTTTCGTCGGCAGACTCAAAAGCGTTGATAAACAGATAGGTTTTCTTCGCTGATGCGATGTCGCCACCAATTTGCTTGCCGAAAACGGCCGGATCTCCGTAGCAGTCTAAATAATCGTCTTGCAACTGAAAGGCTAATCCGATCTGCTCGCCAAAACGATAGAGCAAATCAGCCTGATCCGCAGGTGCGCCGGCCACGAGTGCACCCATCTTGAGCGCACAAGCGAGGAGGACGGACGTTTTCAAGCGAATCATTTCGATATACTCCGCTTCGGTGACATCGTTGCGCTGCTCAAAGTTCATATCATATTGTTGTCCTTCACAAACTTCACGCGCTGTCCGAGCCAAGAGTTGAAGGAGTTGGGTCGCATTGGGATAGTCGCCTTCCAAGAGGTGATTAAAGGCTAAAATAAGCATCGTATCGCCTGAAAGAATCGCAGTATTCGCATCCCATTTTCGGAACACGGTTGGGCGCCCTCGGCGCAAGTCGGCCCCATCCATAAGATCGTCGTGGAGCAGCGTATGGTTATGATAGGTTTCTACGCTCAACGCAGCGGGTATAGCCTTCTCGGGCTCGTCAGAATAAAGCGAACAGGCCAGCAAAGTCAGGTGCGGTCGCACGCGTTTGCCCCCTCCCGAAAGGGCGTAGGCAATGGGTTCGTAAAGTCCGGCGGGGCGTGTGGGGTATGCCTGCTGCGATAAGGCGTTTTCTATTTGTGCTAAGAAATTTTCCATTGTATTTAGAGCGTATAAGCGAGATTAAAAAGCAAACTTCCTGCGCCGACACGATATTTTGCGTAGGAGGCGCCAAACTTGAAGCGCTTGAGTTGCAAACCGGCTCCGAGCGTGAAGCCGGCAAGTTTCTGCGCGTCGCCCACTTTGAGTTCGTAGCCGCGGCGGAAGTTGTAACCCAGCGCGATATAGGTATTGTCGGTCGGCAAGATGTCCACGCCGACGACTACGTGGTTCAAGAGTTTCTGAGTAGCGCTCAAACTGGTTTTGCCCGGGGGCAAGTAGAAATCTGACGACTTCCAATGAGTCAAATCTGTGAGCGTAAAGTTAAGACGTGCGGGAAAGTGGGCGAGTCCTTTTGTCAAACCAAGTTGCATATCAAAAGGTAGTTTGTCGCGACTGGTCTCATAAAACGATTTTACCTCCATTCCGATGTTACGTAGCGCGATGGAAAAAGAAAAATCCGTCTCCTCATTAAAATAATTCAAGCCCAAATCGACGCCCATTGCGAAGCTGGTGTAGCCGGCATAGTTGCGATTGATGAAATGTAGGGACGCGCCGCCTGTCCATCGCTCCGAAAGCAGGTAACTATAAGCCAAAGAGAGCATCATATCCTTAGGCGAAAAACTGCCGATGCGTTGTCCTGTTTCGTCGGTCTCATCCATTTTACCGTAGTTCAATATGCTTAGTCCGGCAGCGGCAGTGTGGCGCTCGCCAAAGGCTTGGACGTATTGCGCCCCCAAATACAAGCTGCCGGAATTGAAGGTCATGAAATCGAGTCCTAAGGACTTATCACTCACATTTGCGAACAAAGCCGGATTACTCCAACCCGCCGCCGGCGAGTCATCGATGGCCGAAATATTCTCTCCGCCCAAAGCCGCCGCATGAGCAGATGCGGGGAGCTTAAGAACTTGATATGTTGTCGTGCCTTCTTGGGCTAAAGCGGGAAATGCTAAGACCGAGAGGAATAAAACTATGACTGCGTATAAAGCTTTTTTCATTACGTTGTGTAAAATTCTCGCCAAAGGTACGCCTAATTTTAGATTTTGGGCGTACTTTTGCAACTTAAATAAGGCCCTTCAGCGCCTTGATTTTTTATATGGCAAAGCGGCTGGCAGCCGCTAAGGAGCGGATAATCGCCGCCGGGAAGCGGACGACCACTACCTTGGTGCGGCTTGGCCCACTTCTTGCCTTATTAGGGTAAACGTGAGTAAGGACAAATTATTATCAAGAGCCTGGTGTAATCTTATATTCGAGGGAAGAAACAAAGATTATGGGGCGTACGAGCTCCGGAGGACTGCCGGACGTCGTTACGCTCGCGCTTTGTGGGCGCTTTTGATTGGTTTATTCTTAACTATATCCATTCCTTTATCTATCGGCTTGTATATTAATCACCGTCTGAAGCAGTTTACGGCTGAACTTAACAACGAATTTTCCAAGTTGCATCCGGATCAGGCTAAGGAGGGCCACGAATTTAAGGCTTTGGCCGCAGGCCGCCACGTCCCGAAGGTGCGTGCACTGCCGGGGGGCAAGCTTAACGTACCCGATATTGTAGATGCGCCGATTGAGGAGAAGGATTTTGGGATGAATGCGCCCAATACAGAAAATGACGATAAGGCCACAAGCACAGAAGTTCGCGACGATTCGGCCCACAACGCTGATCGCAAAGATCTTCCGGAAGAAGGAAAAACGCTAACGCCCACGCAAGTGGTCGAACAAATGCCGGAATTTCCGGGTGGCATCAAAGCGCTGATGCAATATCTTGATGCTCATATCGACTACCCCAAGGCCTGCGTGGAGTATGGTGTACAGGGCGATCTGGAGGTCTCATTTCTGGTTGATAAGGAAGGGCAGGTGCGCGAGGCGTTCATATCTCGCAAGCTCCACCCCGCATTAGAGCAAATCGCGCTCAAAGCTGTGCGCGAGATGCCCCATTGGAAACCGGGCCGAAGCGGCGGAAAGGTAACCATCGTTCAAGTTTCCGTGACCGTCCATTTTCAAATCAAATGATATAGTTCTCAATTATGAAAAAGATTATAGTGGCTATCGACGGCTATTCTTCGTGTGGAAAGAGCACAATGGCTAAATCCTTAGCCCGACGTGTGGGTTACATCTACGTAGATACGGGTGCGATGTATCGCGCTGTGACGCTCTTCGCCTTGCGTCAAGGACTTTTCAGCGACAAGTCGATAGATGCAGAAGGCCTGCAAGCTATGCTGCCGGAAGTCAGCATCTCGTTTCGCCTCGATCCGGCCACGCAGCAGCCGCATACACTCCTCAACGGCGCCGATGTCGAAGAGGAGATCCGCACGATGGAAGTTTCCTCGCGCGTCAGCCAAGTGGCCGCACTACCGTTTGTTCGCAAAGCGCTCGTGGCTTTGCAGCAAGCGATGGGTGCCGAAAAAGGAATCGTAATGGACGGGCGCGACATCGGCACAGCTGTATTTCCACAAGCCGAACTAAAGATTTTTGTCACGGCATCGCCTGAAGTGCGTGCTCGCCGGCGCTACGATGAAATGCGAAACAAGGGTTTAGCGGCCAATTATGACGAGATTCTCAAAAACGTATCTGAAAGAGATTATATCGATACGCACCGCGAAGTCGACCCGCTACGAAAAGCGCCCGACGCGTTCGAACTTGACAACGGGCAACTCTCCATTGCGGAGCAAGATGCTTGGTTGATGGAGCGGTTTGAGCAGGCTACACGCTAAGAAAGACTACTTTTATGAAGATAGAAATAGATATTCGATCGGGCTTCTGCCACGGCGTGACCACGGCCATCAAGAAGGCTGAAAGCGAATTGGAAAACGATCCGGCGCTCTTTTGTTTGGGCGACATCGTCCACAATGAAAGAGAGGTGGAGCGCTTGCAAACGCTTGGGATGAAGACGATCGACCACGCTTCGTTCGCACAATTGCGCGATGCAAAAGTACTCTTGAGGGCCCACGGCGAGCCGCCGGAGACCTACAGGCAGGCGGCAGCCAATGGGGTCAAGCTTGTCGACGCGACGTGCCCCGTTGTCTTACAGTTGCAAAAACGCGTGAAAGCGATCGACAAGGAATCACCCGATGCGCAACTGGTTATTTATGGCAAACGTGGCCACGCTGAGGTAATAGGTCTGGTCGGGCAAACGGCCGGGCGCGCCATCGTCATCACAAGCCTTGAAGAGGCTAAACAGTTGGACTTTAAGCGCGACATTCACCTCTTTTCGCAAACGACCATGTCACTGGATGGTTTCCACGAAGTGATTGATTACATACAGCAACACATAGAAGCACCGGCTCAATTTCAATTTGTCGACACGATTTGTCGCCAAGTGGCCAATCGCCTACCCAACATTCGCACGTTTGCAGCGCGCCACGACGTGATCATCTTCGTAAGCGGGCAGAAAAGCTCCAACGGGCGAATGCTCTACGAGGCTTCTCGGCAAGTTAATCCCCGCACATACATGGTCGACACGCCCGCTGCGATCCAAGCAGATTGGTTTCAGGGAGCAGAAAGTGTAGGTATCTGCGGCGCAACGTCTACCCCGAAATGGCTGATGGAGGCATGTCGCGACGCGATTCGCCAACTCTGAGCGCCCTTCTACCCTATGCTGCAGATGCGCCTGCGATGGCGGGCCATTAGTATTAGAAAAATACACATTTAGCATACAACAAGGCTAACGAACTTGCGTGCTCGTTGGCCTTTTCTTTATTCGTTTCTATCTATATACCAAGTCTTTATCATTCTCTTTCTTGCTGTATTGAGCAAAGCAAAAAGCGGCATCTGCAGGTGGTCTTTTAGCAGCCTTCAGTCTCTAAATCATAATTTCATTGTAGGCTTAAAGCGACCAAAAGGCGATTATGCGATTAAGCAACGTGTATTATTTTTCTCTGTGATTACTTATTGACTTCACATAAGTTTGGCGGCCAACCGGCTGAATCGGCATATACTGCAAGAGGAGGCAGATTTTATGTCGAAACTTCGTAATAAAGCACAAAAAAAACGTGCGCTTGGCCTACTTATAAGGGTAAACGCAAAAACATACACCATCTGCAAATTTTAAACATTCGCCATAAAGATTACAGGACACATTAACTAACTCTTTTCCAATTCATTTTCAAAGCAAGAAGCGTTTTATTTCCTCATTTAATCCTACCCACGTATCGTTTGCTCCCACCAAACGATAGTATGCTGCCGGCAAACGATGGTTTGGTCGCGGCAAACGATGGTTTGCTGCCGCCAAACCATAAATTAGCAAGAAATGATCAGCGACAAATGGGTGCTCGCAACAGAGCGATGGAGCAAAAGGAAGGAAGCATTGGCAACGAAGCGTTTAATATTCGTCGTTTCTCTTTATCTTATAAGATGCAGACGAAAACAGACTTGACGCACCAAGCAAGATGAAGAGAGCAAGAAACAGAAAAACAGCAATTTACAGAAATAAAATTTGCCTAACGGAGTGAAAATATCAACCTGTATGGCCGCCTTCGTGATGCGCCGCTTCCGGGTAGAGGCATGTAGAAAATTAGGGGTAGTCGGAGTCGGCTTGGGGGAAGATGGCGGGATCGGCTATAAGGACAGTAGCCGGCCGCAACCTGCAAAAAAAAGCCGCCTCGAGGATATCGAGGCGGCATGATAAATATATTCTAATCCTATGGACGAAGATTAGCGAACAGAAATTTTACGTGTGATGTTGGCGTTTGAAGTGTTAACACGCAATACGTAAACACCAGCATTCAACTCATTGAGGTTAATCGTCTCTTCCTGACCGCAACGAACGTCATTCAGCGTGCGGCGAAGCACTTGCTTACCATCGATCGTATATACGGCAATGTTAGCGTAAGTTTCATTGTTGTTGAAGAGCAACTGCCAAGCATCCGGCTGCATAGAGATGGAGATCGGCGTCGTAGAGTTGGTCGGGATGTCAAGAATACCAACACCGGTCTTGATTTGCAAAGCCTTCTTCAAACCTTTGTAAGCATTGATCTTACCATAACCAAACTTCTTGTTCCATCCGGGCTTAGCATATCTGTCGTGATTTGCGGTCTCCTTGAAAATTTCTATCATCTGATCGTACGTCAAATCAGGGTTGGCGGACAACCAAAGGGCTACGACACCCGTAGCTGCAGGAGAAGCCATAGAAGTACCACTCATTTGGCCGTAATAGTACTTGTAGAGGCCTTTTTTCTGAATGTCAACGATGCTGGCATCAGTCTGAGAGAACGCCTTGTCGTACTTAGAAATCGCAGATTTAATCAAGAAACCGGGCGCAGCAATAGTTGGCTTATCGATCGGGCCGAGCCAAGGACCCGGACTTGAGAAGAAAGTGATGTCACCTACATCTTGACCGCCTTGCGAATAAGTCTGGTTGGTGATAGCTGACTTATACTTGTTGGTAGCCGCGAAAGCAGCAACGCCAAATGCGTGGGGGATGGATGCAGCTCCTTCACCAACCAAATAATCGTGGTCAGGATTGATAAATTCTGCAACTGCTCCGGCCGGGCGCTTGAATGTTCCGTAGCTGTCGTTCAACCATCCATGAACTACATCACCATTATCACCAACCATTTCCACACCAAACTCAGCACCGGTTGCGCCTAAAAGGCGCCCCATGCTTTCTACAACCAGGCGGAAATCGAAGTGGTGCTTACCGTTATAGGGGTTTACTTCGTCAGAGAAGACGGCATAGCCTGCATTTTGCATTTGCTTGAGCTGTGCAGACGTGAGATAAGTCTTCTGTCCCTTTAAGTAGTAGAACGGCTTAAAGGTTATGTGCTTCGTACCATCGGTATTCTGCGCCCAAAGCTGACCCATAATCTGCGAATATGCACCCATGTTGTTCGTAGGCGTCTTCACGAGAATGCTTTTTGTTTCGCCGTCGCTCGTAAACGTGTGAGTCGCGTGGATAGCCAAGTCGCCCTCGTTACCCATTGCGGCACAAACGAAACCTTTTCCTTCCTTCAAAATGTTATTGATAGCCTGGTCGGTCGGCTGCGTACCATCGTGCGGGCCAAGTTGCGAGCCAAAACTCATATTAATAACATAAGGCATGTTTTTGCTCTTAGCAAATTCCTTAATTTTCTTAACGTCTTCTACCAACTCGCCATCCATAAAGCTGGAAGGTATGAGGTAGAGATCAGCCATCGGAGCATTGCCATACAAGCCATTACCTACGTCGGTTCCGGCTGCGATATTCGTCACGTGAGTTGCGTGACCATTCGCCGCCATTCCGTCGCCGCCTGAAGGAATGGTTTCTGTCGGAACCGTTCCGTTAGGATTTGAGTAGTAATTTGTACGATTCCACAACTGCTTAACACGAGTTTTACCTTCCGCATCACTGAATGCGATATGCTTATACTCAAAGCCTTGGTCGATAACTGCGACTAAAACGTTGGCACCTTTGAAGGGCGTCTCCAAATCTATGCCTTGGTGAACACTATCTACACCCGTAACCTTACGAGTGTTGTCCATTGTGGGCTTAAAAACGCGTGTCGGGTTGATGTAAAGCACATTTTCGTCTGCTGCCAACTGAGTTAAGTAAGCGGCAGGCACACTTGCCGTCAACAGCGTATTGCTAATCACGGTAGAAACATAGCCTTCAGCTTCAATCTTGTCTGCTACGCTCTTCGCATCTGAAGCACTGATGATCACAGCTACGGGAGATTCGCCCGTTTGCTTTGTAAGAATGTGCTTACCTTCTTTATTTACCACGACGGTAGTGCCATTAGAAACAAGCTGCTCCAATACACCACTCATTTTCTTACCAGTATTGAATTTGGGCACTTGAGCTTGCGCTGCTGCTGCAAACAAAAGAAAGGCCCCGGTAAGGAGATAATTAGCTTTCATTTTTTCTTTTTGGATTATAAATGGGTACAAAGATAGAAAAACTTTTCTTGAATGACCCACAAGAATGTGACAATAATATTCGAGAATACGTGTTTTTTTCGTCTATTTCCGCCTCGAAGCGATGAGATTTAAGTTTTGCCTACTTATGATAAGCCTGCGCGGCCGGCCGGCTTGCCGGCCGCCGGCGTGGGCTTGTTATTTACGACTTACTAGTCATTATATCTAGCACGCAGCGGTCTGTTTCGTTCATTGAGCCCGATCCGATGGAGACGAGATTCAGGATACTCTTCTCCACATCTTTGTCGATGATTCCTTCGGCTGAGGTTACGAATTCTTCCTGCATTGCCATCATCGCCGACAATACGGCTGTGCTGACGCCGGTCGTGAGTTTAAGTGCGCAACTTGGTTTTGCGCCATCGCAAATCATACCTGTAAGGTTCGCAATCATATTTTGGATGGCATAAGTCATATGTCTGTATTCACCACCCATTAAATATGTAATACCGCAGCTTGATCCCGTGGCAGCCACAACGCATCCGCAGAGCGCTGAAAGCGCACCCAGACGCATCTTTATATAGATTGCCGTAAGATGAGAAAGCGTTAAGGCGCGTGTCAACTCTTCGTTCGTATTATGGTTTTCCCGTGCGAAGACAACTACGGGGTTAGTTGCACAGATTCCCTGGTTACCACTGCCCGAGTTGCTCATAACAGGAATCATCGCGCCCGCCATTCTCGCATCGCAAGCACAAGTTGTGCTCGAAAGGATATGCGAAAAGATGCTATCCCCCATTATTCCCCGGCCCATCGGGCGCGAAAGAATTTTGCCGAGCTTGTGTCCATAGTTGCCCTCCAAAGACTTTTGGGCTGCCTGAAGGTTCATTTTACCCGCCTCGTTGATGAATTCGAGTTCTTCTATCGGAGTTGTCGTGGCAAATTCGTGGATTTTGCGCAGCGTAAGTTCGGGCGTATCATCGTCGTCGGCTTTTGCTTCCACAGCACCCAACTGCTTTTCAAGCAAGACCTCCTCCCCTTTTTTCTCCAAGATGAAGTTAGTGTGTTGGCGCGCGATGGCTGCCGTCCCGCTGTGTTCACCGGCGATGGCCTTTACTTCGACAAAAAGTTTGTCGGGCGCATCTTCAGCCAAGGAGATTTGGATATGCCCCGCCTCATCATAAGCCTTTCCTTCTGCCACCGCTTCCGGCGTGCAGTCTTTCAAAACCTCGAGTCCGTAGCTCGACTTTCCGATAAGAGCACCTAAGGCTATGGCTATCGGCAGTCCGACCATTCCCGTCCCGGGTATACCTACGCCCATCGCGTTTTTCAGAATATTGGCACTAAGCCTTACCTCTACGCACTCCGGTCTTTGCCCCAGCAGCTCTGTGGCCTTAGCCGTGGCCAGCGCCACGCAGACCGGCTCCGTACAGCCTATGGCCGGAACTACTCCTTTTTTAATTATGCGAATAATCGCTTCGCGTTCTTCTTTATTGATCATAAATGGTTTTAACAAGTTGCTTTGTTGTAGGCCCTGCAGTGCGATTATCGCCGCTCGACTTTGATTGAGATCAAACTTTCTCTTCCTCCCATTGTTCGACGTCTTCGTCCATTCTGTATTGCTTGGGCGTCACTTCCCGCTCGCGATGGAAAGCCAGATAAAAGGCTTGGCGCGAGGAGAAGCCGCACATCAGGCCGATTTCCTCAATTGTATATTCACTATATCTTGGGCTGCGTAGCATTCGGCAAGCATCGCGCAGGCGATAGCCGTTTACCAGTGCATTGTAGTTATCTCCCGTGTGCAGCCCTACGACCACAGAGATGTAGCGCGGATTCGTGTGCAAATCAATCGCCAGTTTCTTCGCAGAATAATTCGGATCCAAATAGCGTTTTTCGACGCCTAATTTTTCAACGATTTGGACAAAAAGCTTGTCAGATAATTCGTCACGTATCCTTGCGTAGGAAGCTCTCTCTTTCGACTTTGAAGTATTTGAATCCTTCATGATATTACTATTGTGTAAGTTGGATTAGCGCAAAGATATAGCTTCTCTTTTTTTTTCGCAAGTAGTTCTGTAAATATTTTCTCCCAAACGCTTTGAATGCGCTTTTGTTTAGTAGTCTTTTCACTCTGAGCTTACAAAATATAAAGAATGCTAAAGCCGCACAGCACCATTTGCGCATCTTATTTTGGGAAAACCTTATGTAAAGATTCGACGTCCTCGGTATGTAGGAATAAAGATCAGGCTACAAACTGAGCGAGTGATGATTGAAGGCAAAAGTGCACGAAAAATTATGACAGAAGATCCAAAACCGACTGAGCATATTGCATTCAGGCTTAGCTCGCAGCAAACTCAGGTAAAGGCTCTCGCCAATTATGAATCGCAAAACTGAAAACAGCAGGCAAAAAGAAGCGTTTTTGAAACTCCAAAGTCGATTTGATGATTGTTTGGCCCCACCAAACCATCGTTTGGTCCCGGCAAACCATCGTTTGGCGCTAGCAAACTATCGTTTGCTGCCGGCAAACAATGGACGACAAAGGATCGATGCATCAGGCAATCAGTAGGACGCCCTTATTTATTACACTTAAAACAACAAACAATCAAATACTTATAAGACGATCGGAAGCATTAAAGCGCGGCGCGGCAGACCGGCGCGAACGAAAAAAGTGCCAACAAACAACGAGGGAGAAGCAAACGCATCGCTTCCCCCTCGTTACCTAACCTCAACAAATAATGGCCGCTCATCAATGGGACATAAGGAACCGACAAAGCCTATTCAGGCACATAAATTACCTCTCCATTCTCCAACTGATAAGCCACGCCCACTTTCTTTCCTCGCGCTCCGTCTTTGTTCGTCTGATCCTGCGAAGGCGTATAGCGCTCTATCTTATCGCCTTTCTTGGTTATGATTTCCATATTATCCTTGCCCGGATTTTTTACCATAGTATAGTCGGACTGACTAAAGACTTCGGTCATATTAAATCGCGTGACAAGGGCTACCATCAGGGCCACGGCGAACACCATGGCAACGTCGAAGAGATTGCCGACAACGTTCATCGGGTTAATCTCTTCCTCCGTATCCATTAATCTTCTTCGGCGTCTCATTTTGCAGACTTTTGATGAATGAGATCGGCGACATATTCGAGTCGGGTCAAGTCGTACAGAAACCATCTCCGCTTTGCCTGTTGCGTAATGACGCCGATGGCGGCGGCAAACAGGCCGACGACGGTCGTGGCAAAGGCCACCTGCATATTATAAGCCATTGAGGCGATGTCGCCCTTGGACAAGCCGACCAAAGCCGGCCCCATCGGAATGAGCGTGCCCATCAAACCGAGCATAGGGCCCATCTTAGCCAGCGTCTTAGGCGCATTGAGTTCCTTCTCCATGAGCAGTTCGTAGTCGGAAATCAGCCGCTGCACTTCGGCAGGCTGATCGCGATGCTCCAAGATGGCCAAGAGGGAGCAGATGACCGGAGCGGTAGAATTGTGTGGAAGCTTTTCGGCTACGGCATCCAAGCCCTCCGGCGTTAAATCTTTCAGGGCAGCATTGACCGTGGCCTGCGCTTTGCGCACACTCAAGTATTGACCGAAAAAGCTCCCGATGAGCAGGAGTGCTCGCCCAAACAAAAGAATGAGTAAGACGATAACCGGAATAAGCAGACCGGTGGAAATCCAAAAAAGTATGTCTGAAATGTAATTCATATAACGAGTTATTTTCGAGTAAATTTATTATGATCATATTTAATCTTAAATCGGCGCAACAAGCATCCGACTACGGCGCCTCCGGCAGCGATTGAGAGAACGAGCAGCGAAGCTCGCCAATCGACATTGTTGGTCGAGTCGGTACCGGTGGCGCCATTGACCGTTACGATTACACCGATAAGCGCCACTAAGACGTTGGCCAGGAAGAGCAATTCCAATCGCGTGTCGCGATCAATCGGCATGCGTCGCAAGCCAAAGGATGCTGCGATAAGCAACATCAGCAGCGTGCCGCTCACCCCCGCAGCAACGAGCGTGAAGTCGACACCGGGAAAGGCAAAAATGCAAGCCGTGAGCAGACTAAACGCGGCGGGGAAGATAAAAAAGCCGGGATAGAAACGCAGAAAAACATCTAAATAACGTTGCCATCGGCTGTCGCGAGCACGCGAACTGTCTCTCCGGGCGATGCGCAAGCAGAAAGCTGCCTGAATCAAGACGTCGAGACTCAAGACTACAGCCAGATCGCGCATCAGCGTGGGTGTGGCCAACCAAGCAGCGATCTGGGTGCTCGATTGCTCGATGGCGTAAGGCCACATTGCGTAAGTAAAACTACAAACTGCAACCGTCGTAAAGAGCATAGCACGCACGGAAACGAAGGTTTGCTTCAATACGAAATTGAAGCAAACCAATAGTAGCAATAAGATGAACAATTGTTCCATCGTAGCAAGCGTTTATTGACGACGCTTCCGATTGCGGCGCACAATCCATAGGAGTCCGCCGAAGATAACTATGATCAAGCCCACCATCAGTGCACCGTTGATCCACTGACTACGCTTGTGCTCTTCCGGAGTTAACTCCTCCTTCTTTAAGACTTTGCCGTCTTTGCCTTTGGCTGCACGTATATCGTCAATATTTGCTTTGTAGGCCTTAGCCGTTGCGGCATCGGTTTTGGAGGCTATATAATTGCGCAACTTAGCATTGTCGCAGACGAATCCGGAGCAGGACGGCTTATATTTGTTCACGAGATCAGTATGAAGTTTGGCCAATTCGCGCACCTGCGTTGCATTGGCTTTCCACATCCCCTTGCGCGCCGCCTCAAGCATCACGGCTGAGATCTCCTCCAAGGCGGCAGGGTTGCGATCTTCAAAGTACTTGCGCAAACCTAAATTGAGCTTGTCTTTCGCATATACCTCGTAGATCTCCGTCCACATTTCCTCGTCGATGGCGCCCGGCTTCATCACTTCCCAGCCAAAGGTGTTCTGCACCAATTCTGCAAAGCCGTTGGCCGCACTCGCCTCCCCTTTCATCTGCTCCTTGATATAGGTAGGATTGAACAGCGTCGTGCGACTCTCTACGCCGATGGCCTCTTTCACTTCCTGCATTCGCATACGATTATGGTTGCGGTAGTCGCTCAGATAAGCGTCGGGCTCTTTGCCCGTCACTTGCTTTACGGCAAGGTTCAAGCCACCCATAAACTCATATACGTGGTCGAGACTCAAAGCGCCCCACGTGTTGCTCTGGCGCGGCTGAATAACGACGTCAGTCCGCGTTAGGGCAGCCTCAAAGGCAAACTGATCGAAGGCTTCCCACTCTTTTTCATCGCCATAGAAAGCGCCCATATTATTAATATAAGTATCGGCGATCTCAGAGCGCTTCTCCCAGCGGTCGCTGCTCATCACCATCGCTTGAATGCCCGTTCCGTAGCCACCATTTACGCCTCCAAATACGCGGCGAGTGGCCATTGCTCGCGCCGCTTTTGGCGAAACGCCTTTCTTCGTCAGCGTGCGTTCGGCCTCAACGACACCAGCTGCGACCTGATTGGTATAGGCTTCGTCTTTAGCGGCAGCGGCCATCTCCACAGCCCGATTGATAAGGAAGAGACGGGACGCAGCCAAATCACGCAACTGACCAGAGGTCTGCACAACGACATCTATACGCGGACGACCCAATTGGCGCGAAGGAATCAGGCGTAAGTCTGTAACGCGGCCAAAACTATCGCGAATAGGTTCGACACCCAGCATATAAAGCACTTGAGCTATCGTGGCGCCTTCGGTCTCTATAAACTCGCCGCTCCACAGCGTGTAGCTGACTTTGCGTGGATATTCCCCTTTATGACGCTTGCGATAAAGCGAAATTGTATTCTCGGCCAACTCTTTTCCTTTCTCCCAAGCAGATTCCGAAGGTGTATTCTCAGCATTGATGCCGAAAAGATTGCGCCCCGTGGGCAAGGTATTGGGATTCACGATAGGATCGCCACCGGGAGAAGGTTTCGTATAGCCGCCGCTCATTGCATTGAGGAGCGCATTCAACTCCATTTGAGGAGAATCAAACAGGGCTTGCTTATAACGCTGAATATTTTTGATCGTACGCTCGACTTCCATCACGGCATAGGCGAAGTCTTTCTCCTGCTTCGTGAATTTCGGGCGCTGCGATGCTTTCATCATCGCTGCCATCATCGCACTGGAACTCTGTGAGGAAGTCGCAGTCTTCGACTTTTGCTTATTGGTTGCCATAGGATGAACTTTGGCAGCAGCGGCTTGAGGCTTACGGTTAGATTTGCCGTTTTTCGCGCGCTGTGATTTAGTCGGCGTTGACGCTGGTGAATGCTGTGCAGACGCATCTTTTGCTTCGGCCGCATCTCCACCGGACATCATCGCCTTCATCGCTTTCATTGCCTCGGGATCTGGCTTCCCGCCTTTTGCTGCCATTGCTCTCATCATCGCAAGAGCTTCCGGACTTGGTTTTTCGCCTTTTGCCGCCATTTCATGCATTGCCTTCATGGCTTCAGCATCGGGCTTTCCGCCATCCTTTGCCATTTTTTCCATCATTTGGTGAGCTTTAGAAGATGGCTTTTGCTTACCACGTGCTGACGAAGATTGAGCCGGACGCTTTGATGATTGAGTCGCCGACTGCTGTGCTTGCTTCATCATAGCTTGCATAGCCTGCATCATCTTCGCATTTGGCTTACCACCGCCTCCACCGCCCATCATCATCGCCATACGATCGTTGGGGGCAGACAATACATTATATATAGTGTGGGCACGCTGCAACTCAGCGGGCGTAATATGAGCTACGTTGCAGATGAGTGCGTCAGTAGCCGCAGCCGGATTGGTCAAAATACGGCCGACAAGAGCACGAGCCGGATTCAAATAGCGTTGTGTGAAAAGCGCATTATGCTTTAATGTGGAATCATCGGCTTTACCACGCATCTTATCCAAGGCTAAAAGGGAATAAGCAATAGGATCGGTGCACATCGCAAAGATACTACTCTGAATACGTTGAGGCTCGTAAGGGACGCCTAAAGTATAGGGCTGGCCAATAATCTTGGACGTAGCAATTTCTTCAGCATAATTGTCTATACGCAAGATTTCATCTTCCGTATAGGGCTTTTTCATATCGGCATCCAACTCCAATTCGCGCTGTATGCCTAACTTAATCGCAAGCGCTTTTACGTCAAGTGAGGCGCGATCAATAGCTGCTTTATTGCCATCAGCCACTCGTGCATTGAAAATCTTGATTTTCTCTTCCAAGCTTTGATAGATGCTGCGCGTATTACTCTCCAAGAAAGGCGGCGTCAAGTAGGAGATGAGTCCGGCGTAAGAACGGCGCTTAGCAATAAGCGACTCCCCGACATTGCCTATAGAGTAAATATAAAAATGCGGCAAAGGACCGACTAAGCGATCGGGCCAATCAAGCGAGCTCAAAGCAACTTGTTTGTGAGGCGTAAACTCGAGGCTGCCGTGAGTACCGAAATGAATGAGTACATCTGCTTTGAAGCCAAAGCGCGTCCAAAGATAGGAGGCGATATAGGTATGCGGCGGAGCGGCATCCGTTCCGTGAACGATTTTGAAAGCGTTGTCGCCTTTTCCTGCCGCATTTTGTGGCAATAAGACGACGTTGCCAAAACGCAAACGAGCCACGCCAAGGCGCCCATCGGCGGTAGACATATACGCTCCGGGAAAATCGCCATTGGCTTTGACGACTTCAGCATACTTTTCGGGGCGCAAAGCTTGCTTAACCCAACTTTCGTACTGTGTTTTATTGATTAGTTCGGGCTTACCCGTACGCATAAAGTTGGTAAACGCACCTTTGGCGTACAAACCAAAGGCTGCGCCTTGCGCTTGCAACATCTGACCAAGTATTTGCGAAGAGGCGGGAAGGCCGGATACGTTATAGCCCTCTTGCTGTAGACGCTTCAGCAAATTATATAGAGATGGTACGACTTCCATACCAGCGGCGGTGAGGGCGTTCTGACCCGGACCTTTATAATAATAAATGGCTACGCGCTTATCGTGGTTTGCTTTGCGCTTTAGATCAATATAACGCGTAATGGTTTCAACGAAAGTTTCCAAGCGCTCAGGAATTGCAGCCACGTAAGGAACACCATCTTTCCCTTTATAATGAGCAAAAAGAGCAAAAGGGCGAAGGGCGCCATCAATCTCCGGCGTCACAACACTCTGCGACAAAAAGCCGCCACTCATTCCCATCTTGTCCTGTTCCCAGTCTTCGACCGGACGACTAACATTCAAGGGCGAGAAGAGAGGAATATTGGCTTGCGTAAGATAATCTACGACAGCATCGCCCAAACGTCCATGGGCCATATTCACGACTGCGGCCGGCGAGATGCTATCGGCGGCTTCACTCTGCAAGAATTTAGGCAGATTGTGCAAAGGATAAACAACTTTTCCCGATTCTTCTAATTTCGCAATCAAATCTCTGGGATCTCCCATTACACCTGTGAGAACAACTGCTGGCGCATTGGGCTTCCAAAGTTTGTATTTTTGTAAGAATTGCCTGTATTCGGCAACCGTCTTGAATTCTAAATCTTCTCCGTCCTTATCATTCAAATTCGGGTGATACAATACGCCCATTGCGTGAGCCACAAGAGGTTTCGGCTCAGGATTAGATAGGAGTTTCTGGTCAATATACCGACGCACGTAATTCAATACACTGCGATAGTTTTCATAACCTCCCTCTCCCAAATACTTTTGAAGCGTATCCGTTTGCAAGGAATCGAGCGTATTAAAATTGTTGTCCGGGTTTGTGGACATCGTCGTCAGCATTGGCAAGCCTTTATCGGCGGCTTTTTGGATTTGTTCGCGTTGTTCTTGCGTAAGTCGTAGGCCCATGCCATTCACAAAAACCATGTCGTAGTCGTCTAAGTCGCCGAGCTGCTCAAGACTTACCTCTTCCAGTTTCACAAATCCGTTATCATTGGCCTTGGCTATTTGTCCAAGTTCTATAGCTTGGTAATGGAGGAAGCCTATCCTCGTCGCACTACACCATTTTATCCACACAAAAGCGAGCAGAACTGCGACAAGCACAACGGCCAACCCGCCCAAGATTAACTTTTTCTTTTTCATAGAGGGTTACGATTAGAATTTCACAAGATCAGAGATGTTAAGCGCCAACGTAGCTACATAACTGACGCCATTCAGTGGCGCTTGCACGGTAGAATCAGCGGCTTTATCTTTATAATTAAACAAATTATCCACCATCAAGCCCAGTTTTACGCCCCGCAAAAATTGCACGCCTAAATTAAGCGAGCAGATAGCACGAGCATCAAAGACGTATTGGCGATAGCCTTTCAACTTGGCGTCATAAGAATATCTTGTAATGCGCGACGCCCATTGGCTATTAAAGGCTACGGTTCCCTGCACTTTATGAAAAGTGTGCTTGTATTGTAAATTGAGTTTGGCGCTATGCGGACGAACCCACGACGCGTTATAACCATTCACTTTCTCATAGTTATTTACATAAGCATAAGCCGTGGTAACCTTCAATCCCCAAGGCAACCGATAATCTGCCGTAGCTTCGATGCCCGTAGTCTTCACATTTTCTGCATTGACGTAATGCATATCATAAGAAACCCCGGGTTCGAGATACTCATACGAGATTTTATTCTTGAAGCGATTATGATAGGCCGACACCGTCAAGTTTAGACCACCCTTATTATACTCTGCGGACAAAGAATATTGCTGACTTTTCTCCGGTTTGAGGTCTTTATTGCCATAAAGCGTAAGGATTCCGGCCATATTAAACTCCTGATATAGTTCTTTCAGCGTAGGTATGCGGTAGCCCTGCGCATATCCACCGCGCAAGGTTAGATTTGCTGACGGGCGATAAAGGAGAGAAACCTTCGGTGTCAGATGAAATTTGTATTGAAAGGCTTTATCGCCTCGCACGCCGGCTACAATATTCAACTGTGGCGTAATTCGCCAATCTTCTTGCAAATAAGCGGCATAGTGTGAGCCGGAAACCGTCCCCGTATCCTTCATCATATAATGTCTCAGTCGCTCATATTGCCATTCTCCGCCAAAGCTGAGCGTATGCGCTCCATAGTTGCCCGTATAATTAAGGCGTCCCGTACTATTAGCATTGCCATAGCTGCGCACACTTCTACCTGCTTGGAAATATACGGCGCGTTTTATATAGTTGTCAAAGCTATAGTTGAAATCGAGAGTATGATTATCGTCGAAGATATACTTGATTTTACTACCTATGACCCAATCTTCGTATTTATCATAAAACTTCCGGCCACTCTTGGGCGGACGACGATTGCCGTAATATGAGCCCGACAGCTGCGCACTCAAATGTTCGGTAAAGGCGTAATTAAAACGCTGCGACGCATCCCAAATGCGGTAGCCGTAGATCGCCGTTTGCGAAGGCGTCAGTTCTCGCGTATCGGTCGTACCATCCGGATTAAGAATCTCCACACGTTTTCCGGTACCATCTTTTATTTTATAAGTACTTCTATGTCTATATCCAAGGGTCGTGAAAGAAGAGAAACGCTCACTACGGCATCCAAATTCTGCACCATATTTTTGTCCATTCACACCGGCATAGCGTGCCGTGACGTTTGCGTTTATTGGACGCTCAGCTCGCTTTGTTATAATGTTGATTACACCCCCGATAGCTCTACTGTCATACAGCGTAGAAGCAGCGCCGCGCACGATTTCTACGCGCTCTATGTTGTCCACGTTTAGGCGATTAAAGTCGATGTTGTGATCGGCGCCTTCGCCGCTAAGGCGCTCGCCATCTACGAGAAACAGCACCGACTTACTGTCCATTCCTTGATAACTAATCTCCTGCGTCTGACTCATAGAATTGTAAAAAAACTGTATGCCGGGCAGCGTATATTCGAGCAAACTGATCACATCAATGGGGTTCACCGCGGCTATCTCATCTTTTCCGATCACGCGGGTTATGATTGGTACGTCCTTCAGCGGTTTTTCTATGCGCGAACCTGTTACGACGACTTCATTAAGTCTGCCTGTGGTCAATTCGAGTACCACTTTCAGCAGTGTATCTTTTGTTCCCTCGAGGTCGATGGTCTTTGGCGTGTAGCCTAAGGCCTGAACAACGAGCGTATACTTCGGCCTTTGCTTCACTTGGAGCACAAATTCGCCCTTCGCGTTCGTACCGCTGGCAAGCGTTGTGTTGACCAAGCGCACTGAAGCAGCGGCTATGGGTTTCTGATCTTCGTCGACAACGATGCCGCGAATCGTATGACGTCCGACTTCAGCTATGTTATCGGCCACGACTTCTTTAGGCAAAGCCGCTACGACAAGTAAAAGCAGAAGTAAAGCTATATTTTTCATCGTGCTGGAGTAATTATACATTATATAATAGGCTTGCTATTCGCCGCGAGCGATCTCGGAACGCCCACCTCTTCTTAGTCGAATAGCGAAAAGCGTGAAGGGCGGCCTCCGATCCGCACGGAGGTCGCACCCATCACAAGACAATAGCAGAATGCCTTATTTGGTAAACGTGAAAGCCACACGGCCAAGTCTGATAACATAAGTTCCTGGTGTGAGCGGAGCGATATCAAGCGTTGTTGTTGCCTTTACCGCGCTTCCGCATTGCAGCAGTTGTCCACTCGTTGTGAAGAGTTGCCAAGGTTTCCCCACAAGCTCACTGCCCACATTAAGTATGAGTTGGCCGGCTTTGATCTCAACCTTAGCCGCTTGTGCATCAGCTTGCGTTGCTACGTTGTTCACGCCGGTAGTTTCGATTTTTTCATACTTCATGGTCGTCTTTTCGCTTTCCTCCTCACCCTCTTCGCTATCATCGTCCGGTGTCGGTAGTTTTATGCTTGCCACAGCGTGCGTAAAACTATCGTTTTCCGGCAGGCCGGCAAAGACGGCGCAGTTGCGCTTCCCGAAATAAGTCAAGTCGCGCACTGTATGGCGCGGTATGAAGGTCTTTTCGGCCAACATATCCTGATCATATTCATATTCAAACATAAAATCTTTGCGGCCGGCTTTAATGATATCGCCGTGGCCATCATACGTATAAACTTCCGTCACATCGTTATTACCCGGAACCGAAAGCGTCAAACTCGTAATCTTACCTTGTGCGTTGTATGTCAAGCGCTCTGTTTCCAAAGTCGACCCATCAGCCATCATCGTCACCTTTTCGAGCAGCCCTTTACCGTTATAAGCGAGCTCGCATGTTTTTCCCTTATACCAATCGCCGGCTTGCTCATCCCAAAAGTCATATTCCGCGCGGATAGGTCTGTGTTGCTCATCATAAAAGTACGTCCCCTCCACATCTTCGATCAGTTCCAAGTCATCCGGCGTCAAAGCGCGGCGGCGAAAGCGCGTATATTTTACGATATAGCCTTGATCATCGCGCGTATAGATATGACGATAGCTCACAATAGGATCACCGCCGCCTCTCGGATACTCACGTATCTCCATCTTGATCAAATAATGGCGCTCATCATACGTGTAAAGCGTTTCCTCGGCCAAGTCATTTTCAGATTCATAGACTGATTCTTTAACCAAGCAGTTGGCCGCATCATAATCGTAGTGCATATCCTGCCCATAGAGATTCTTAATATCAGTCAAGCGATATTGGTAGCGAGCAGGATCAGCGCAAAATTGTCGTTCAGCCATGGTTGATTGTGCGAGGGCTTTGAGACAAAAACCGCTAAGTATCATTAGCGGTAGTAGAAGTATGGTCTTTTTCATAGTGTTTTTATTCGATTTTTTACGCGCCCCTTTCGTCCGGGGTCGGCGTGTCGTGTGTTTTATGTACTCTCGTGTTGCGACGGCAGAGGCGGGGGGGCGGAGAATCATCTCCGATAACCCCCGGCCGCCACATTGAGAAAAAGGTATATGTTGAAACAAGCTCAGCGCACGATTTTAGCTTGGTGCTGAGCGATTTTTACGATGTAGTTTCCAGAGGGCAAAGTCGTCAGATCGATGCGCTCGATGGCTTTATCCACTTGCTGCATCTTGACGCAGCGCCCGGATAAGTCGAAGATACGCAACGTACTGCCCACTTCGGAAGCACCCAGCTTTATGCGCAACCAGCTGCCTTCGACGACAAGGGCGTCTCGATCAGCTTTATTACCAAGCATCACGTTGTCTATGCTCGTTTTGTCAATCGGTTCGTAGACCATGCCTGCTCCGGTCGTATCTTCCTGCCTGATAGCATGCACGTAGCTGTTTTCTGTAGGCGCGGCATACCACGTGATGGCATTGCGCAAGCCAAAAAGCGTTTTGTCGACAATGTTTTTGCGCGGAATAAAAGTCTTATCAAGCGTCTTGTCTTCGTAATATGAGTAAGTGAAATAGTATCCGGGTCGGCCCGATTGGGTTATGTCGCCTGCAGCATTGTAGGTGTACATCCAAACGACATCGTTTGCACCCGGCTTGGTAAGTGTCAAACCAATAATCTTACCTTGTTCGTTGTAGGTCAACTCTTCTTTTTCAAACAAGGCGTTGTTCACGGTCTTCGTCTGCGATTCAAGTTTACCATCTTCGGTATAAGTCAAATCGACGACAAGTCCTTCATACCATTCCTCCTTCTCGCCATCATAATACATATAAACGGCGTGCGTAGGCTGCTGTTTGTCATTATAAGTATAGCTTCCGCGAATGTCTTCGATCATTTCGTAGTCGGTCTCCTCCTGTGCCCTACGCTTCCAGCGATTATATCCGATGATATAGCCATTGGCATCGCGCGTATAGATTTGGCGCAGGTCTACGACGGGTGTGCCATCGTCTTTCAGGCCTACGCATTCTTCATGCTGCTTCAAGTAATGATTGGCGTCGTATGTATACACATTCTGCTCAATCTCCACGCCGTCTTCTGAAAGTCCTACTTGGCGCAGAAGACAGCCGAAGTTGTCATACTGAAATTGGAAGTCTTGCCCATAGTCGCCTCGCACTTCAGCGATACGAAAGTCATATTGTGCAGGCGAGGCTCTAAACAAATTGGGCGCAGGCGGAATGTCCGCCTTGGCGACCAAAGGCAAACAGCATGTAACCCATGCTGTGAGCATAAAGCTTGTCTTTTTCATTGTGAAAAACTTAATTATAGATTGTTGTTGTATGTGGTCGTGAAACCGAGTGCAAAGTTAGAGGGGCTTTCGCTCCGCCACAATACCAATTTTAGGGTATTTTGAATACGTAGCTTTCATCTTTCTATTTATACAGCTTTCTTTCCCTTTATTCTATCGCTCCTACCCTTACATTTGTCTTATTTGGCATCACCACCAAAAAGTTTTTGCACCAAACGCACGCATTTTTTGGGGTTGCAGCACTCATTGCATCACGTGCAAATGGGCGTTTCTCTTCGTCAGTGCCGGTTGGCTTTTCGTTTGCTGCCGCCAAACCATTGTTTGCTGCCGCCAAACCATCGTTTGCTGCCGTCAAACCATCGTTTGCTACCACCAAACCATAAAATGCGGCGAAGGCGCAACACGCCGACAGCGACAATAGAAGGAAAGGCCGCTGTATGTGCGATGCAAAACGAACAACAGACTGTTTTTCATCAATTTGCCGACTCATTTGATACGTGAAAAGCAATCGAAACGCTACGCTACAACTCGCACAGAAAAGACGATAAGGGCGCAGAAGGCGATCGCCTTTAGACCAACAAAAAGGGCATCAATCATAAGGTGAAGTCGACAGACGAAGGGGCTCACCTACGCATCGCAGGTAGCTCCTTAGGGCAAGCTAAAAGCAGATAAGCAACCCCTTGGCGGAGTATGGATGGCGGCTTTGCAACGAGCGCCCCACATGATTCAATGCTACGGCCTCGAAGAAGGGGAAGAAGCATCAATGGACACCAATTTGCTACTTCGATCTTGCGATAAGGGGTTTTAATATCCTAAAATTCGTAGCCTGAAAGTCGGCCCTCAGGCAAAATCCCCTCTTTTAGGTATTGTCGCAAAGCTACTGCACCTCTACATTTGCAAACCCTTATCAAGCAAAAATGAAACTACGTCCACACGCTTTCGATTTCCCGCTACGCAACATCGACAGAAGTCTGCCGAAAGGGGCTCAACACCAAGCCTATGCCAAGGTGAAGGCGACAAAAAGCCGGACGATTTGTTTCTTTTCCTTACAACAAACTTCTGAAAATCTGGCGTATGCTACGAAAAAGGGAAAGCGGATCCACGCTATCTCCAATGCGACAAAGAAAGATCGAGGGGGCAGCCTTTCCTATCGAACGCCCAAGACCGCAACAGCACACGTCTTAAGTACCCTAAAAGGATATCCTACTATATGAGCCTACAGCCATTAACCCTACCAGCACAGTCGTCACAACAGGAGGCGACTCTCCGGCAAGGACGCTTGTCGAACGGATTAACTTACTATATCCGCCACAACGCAGCTGAGCCGGGTTTGGCCAGCTTTTATTTGGCACAGCACGTAGGCTCGATCTTGGAAATGCCACATCAGCGCGGTTTGGCGCACTTCCTCGAGCATATGGCTTTTAATGGGTCGACCCATTTTCGCGGCGAAGGTGCATCGCCCGGCTTGATATCTTGGTGCGAAAGCGTCGGGATTAAGTTTGGCACAAACCTAAATGCGTGCACCGGCGTTGATCGCACGGTCTATCATATCTCAGCCGCTCCCGTGCGGCGACAGGGGGTGGTCGATTCATGCTTGCTGATTCTGCGCGATTGGTGCGATGGGCTTTTGCTCAAAGAGAAAGCGATCGACAAAGAGCGGTGCGTCGTGCGTGAAGAGTGGCGCACGAGGCGCACAGGGATGGCCGTGGCGCGAATGATGGAAGATGCTTTTCCGGTCATTTTCAAAGGCTCAAAATATGAAGATGCGATGCCGATCGGCCATTTGGACGTCATCAACAATTTTTCGCCCGATGCGTTGAGAGATTATTACAACAAATGGTACCGGCCGGACTTGCAAGCGGTCGTCATTGTGGGAGATGTGGACGTCAATGTCATAGAAAGCCAAATCAAACGGCAGTTTGGCGGCCTATCGCTCCCGCCAAATGCGCCCCAGCGCCGATACTATCCCGTAGCAGACAACAAGCGTATGATTACGCACGTGATGCGCGATGCAGAGCAACCGATCGCTCTGGCGCATCTCTATATGAAGCGCGATGTGAAGCCAACTTCGGTGCGATCAAGCGAGCGCTATCAGCAAGAAATCTATGAGCACGACTTGATTTGCTTGATGCTTAACGAGCGCTTGTCGAAACAACAAAGCGGGGCGAAGGCGCCTTTTACGGCGGCATCGGTGAAAGATGGAAAATTTTTGATTGTTCAGACGAAAAAAGCCTTTTCGCTGAGCGTCTCGTGTAAGGGAGATCAGATCGAAGCCGGATTGTCGGCAGCTGTAGGCTTGCTGGAGCAGGCGCGCCAATGGGGATTCACGACCGGAGAACTGACGCGAGCTAAAGCGATCTTGCGCAACAAGGCCGAGCGCTGCAATAATCAGCGCGGACAATTGGCCAATCATCATTACGTAAAGCAATGTCTGGATCATTATCTTTATGGTGAGCCGATTCTTTCTACGGAGGAAGAATTGCACGTAAGGCGTAAGTTTGATGCGGAACTGACCTTGTCGGATGTAAATAAAGCGATTAAAGAGTTGGTAACGGACCGCAATCAAGTATTGCTGCTTTATGCACCCAAAAAGGCGGACTTCCGCGTGCCTTCAACCGAGCAACTTGAGCGCTGTGTGCGTGGGGCGCAAAAGAAAAGCTATCCGGCTTACCAAGAATGTGTACGCCCGAAGATGCTACTCACCGCCTTTCCGCGACCGGGAAAGATCTTGGCGGAATATGATCATACGAAAGCGGGCGTGCGCGTATTTAAGTTGAGCAATGGCATAAACGTCTACGTAAAGCATACGACTTTCGGCGCAGATCAAGTGAGTTTCAAACTCTTTGGCAAAGGCGGGAAGCAACTCTTTGCCGATGAAGATACGCCTAACTTGGCCTTTCTCAAAGGGGCTATGGAGGCCGGCGGATGGGGAGAGCTATCAGCGGCGGATTTACGTAGTTGGATGGCCGGAAAGTCGATGCGGGTCGCACCTTTTATCAATGAAAGAACGCAGGGCGTTGAGGGTACGGCTTCGACAAATGACTTGAGGGCACTTTTTGAGTTGACTTATTTATATGTAACGCAACCTCGAAAAGATCCGGCGGCTTACGAAAGTTTCAAAGAGCGGATGCAATCGTTTTTGATCAATCGCGAGGCAAACCCAAATGTGACTTACAACGACGCAATTGCGGCCGCACGCTACGGAAACAACCCGCGTACCGCACCAACCACGATGGAGACGTTAGCAAAAGCAGACTACGAGCGGATTCAGGCAATCTATCGCCAACTTTTCTGCGGGATGAATGACTGCAACGTGATTCTTGTGGGGAATATTGACTTGCAGAGTTTGCGCCCCTTGCTTTGTCGTTACGTGGCTTCTTTACCGGCGAAAAATAGCGTCAACTCGCAGCGGACGGCCGCTTTACCGGCAGTGAGGAAGGTGGACGAAACGCTCATTTATCGACGTCGGCAAGATACGCCCTACGCTTCTGTTTCAATCTTCTACGACTTTGAACTGCCCTATGAGCCGAAGAGTGACGTGATGCTCAAAACTTTCAAGCTCATTCTTCAAATGATGTATACAGATACTATTCGCGAAGAATCAGGCGGCGCTTATCACGTCAGCGTAAATACGGAGTTAGATGGCTTGAAAATGCCTAATGCGCTTTTGAAAATCGCCTTTCGCACAGATCCGCAGCGCTATGAGGAGTTGATTCCCTTGGTCTACGAACAATTACTTCGCTTGACGGAACACGGACCTACGCAGGAGTTATTACAAAAATCAAAGGAATTCTTGCTGAAAGCGCACCGGCAGCAAGCTCAATCCAATCATTATTGGCTACACATCTTATATAATATGGTGTATCGCGGAGCGGATTTTGACACCGACTATGAAAAAATAACAGAGGCAGTCTCTGCGCACGACGTGCAGCAACTTTGTGCGGAAATAATCGCTCAAAAGCGGCGAATTGAGGTCACAATGTTGCCGCTTTAAGGCGATTTTGTGGACTCTTTTCGGGACATTCTTCAAAAAAAAATTGGTCTAATTAGGCGAAAATACAGGTAAAATGCACCGCATTAAAGGCTATGAAGCCTACTTTTAGCTTTTTTGTGCAGAAAATAATCATTATCGTCTGTAACATCTGTATCTTTGCCCCGTCATTAAGGAAACGGCGCGAGAAACGCACCACTTCGGTGAGTCACCTCCGCCCTTCGCCTCGAGGCTTTGAAGATAAGAAGAATGAAGAAGCAACTATCAGAGACGATAAATACAAATAAGAGAAGAACAAATCATTTATAAAAAGGAATCGGTAGGCATAAGCCTCCGTATGTTTAACTAAATTATTTAGACAATGAAAAAGTTATTCCTAACATTTGCATTCGCAGTAGTTACTATCGCAGCTAGCGCACAAGTTTACCTTGGTGGTGAAGGCGGTTTTTGGCGTAATCCGAACGACAATCACACTCAGTTCTCTTTGAGACCGGAAATCGGTTACAAACTCGATAGCGATTGGTCACTGGGTATGCAAGTAGGTTACCAATACGACTACGTAAGTGGCACAGACGTGCACACGGTTAACGTTGCGCCTTACGCTCGTTACACTTTCGCAAAGCTTGGTCCCGTTAAGTTCTTTGCTGACGGCGGTTTCGCTTTCTTTTCTTCAACGGCAGACGCTTCTGGTAGCCACGATCCCAAATACTCTACTTGGCAAGTTGGCATCACGCCGGGCCTTTCAGTAGATTTGAATAAGCGCATTTCATTCATTACTCACTTTGGCTTCTTGGGCTATCGTGATTCCGACTACAAGAATGGCGGCGGTTCAGTATTCAAAGACAACGTATTGGGCGAAGACGGCTTTGGTTTCCGCCTGGACGCTTCTACGCTCCAATTTGGTTTCGTATACAACTTCTAAAAATAGCCGGACGTTGTCCGCTTTATAAACGGCGCCCCGCTATCTTCAACGATAGCGGGGCGTTGCTTTATAGAAGCAGGAAGCGAAAAGAATCAGCGTCACCACTGCTTCACAGAATTATAATCGTACGCCGCAAAACACGAACCATTTCCATAAAATGCAAATGCTCCGAAAGCCTTTTGGCTTTCGGAGCATTTATATCGCTAAACTAACGATCAGCTTATTTTGACTTCAGCGCGTCCGTCACCTTGATTGTATCCTTCTCAACGTAAGTCTTATCCTTATCGTTTTGAGAAATAACCACATTCAAGTTGTCGTTGTTTGCATCATAATAGATTGTCGTCTGATAAGCCGGTACTTCGTGCGCCTTACCACCCGTCGTCTTGTAAATACCATTCTCAGAAACGATTGGCGTAACCGTATTGAAATACTTCACTACGTTATCAAATTCGCCGCCAACTAACTTCTGCAAACGAGCCTTGAGGTCTGCATTGTCTAAGAGGTTGATTTCTGTCGGCGTTTTACCGTCATTGGTAGTAAAGAGCGCCTTCACGCCGTCTGTTGTTGCAGAATCAGCTGCAACCTGCATAGAGTCGTTTGTTGCGGGTGTGGCTTCTTTCGTCTGTTGCTTGCAAGCCGTAAAGCCCAAACCGATTACGAGCGCTGCAGCCAAGATAAATGTCTTTTTCATTGTTGTCTTATTCAAGTTTGAATTATATGGAGCAATATTACTCCACGCTGCAAAAATACGCATTCCGTTTGGCATACGTCAAGAATTTAAAGAAAATTAGGCGAAGCTTTCCTATCTTGGCTTTTCTACACCCGACTTGGCATCTTTATCTAAATTATGGCCAATAATAGCTGATTCTCTCCTTTTTAATTGTTTGTATACGGAGAAGGGCGTACTTTTGCACCGCAATCTATAATTGACTTATTGTTTAACACATTCAAGACTATCACAATTCTACAATGGGATGGATTAACGACATACTTTATAACCAAGATTCGGTGGCGCATACTATCGGTCTTTATGCAGTTGTCATTTCTTTAGGCATTTTGCTGGGTAAGATCAAGATCCGAGGTTTTTCTTTTGGGATGACGATCGTGCTTTTCATTGCCATATTGATGGGCCACTTAGACTTTCGCATCAATCAGCAGGTCTTGCTCTTTATGCGCGACTTCGGACTTCTGATTTTTGTCTACACGGTAGGCTTACAGATGGGTTCGAGCTTCTTCTCCTCTTTCCGGCAATCCGGTATTCGCCTCAACGTCTTGGCCATCTTTGTCGTACTGCTGAACCTCGTCGTCTTGTTTACGATCTATTTTTTCAATAGCGATAAGACGAGCATCTACCAATTGGTCGGCATTATGTCGGGCGCCGTGACGTGTACGCCCGGATTGGGTGCCGCGCAGCAGGTTTTGCAGGAAGCACCGGGCGACTATGCGCTGACCATTTCGCAGATGACGATGGGCTATGCCGCATCTTATCCCGTCACGATCATCGCTTCGGTCCTCGTGATGGCATTTATCAAGCTCATCTTCCGCATCAATCCGGCAGACGAGCAAGCTGCCGTAGAAAAAGAAGAGGCTGATGCTCACGTAGAGCCTTTTATCGGCACGTTTAAGTTAACCAATTCGCTGATCGATGGCATAACAGTCTCTAAGTTGCACAATGTTTACGACCACGATTATGTAGTTTCGCGCATACTAAAACCGGACGGGCAAATCTTAATTCCCGGTTACGACACACAAATAGGCGTCAATGACTTACTTTTAGTCGTAATGTCGCCCGAAGATGTCGAAGCTTTCCGACAGATTGTTGGGCCTGTGGTGGAGCGCAACTGGGATAAAGAGCCGGGAAAGGTCGTTTCGCGCAACATTCTCATATCCAACCCGAAGATTAACGGGAAACAGCTGGGCGCACTGCGCATTCGCAACGGTTACGGACTGAATGCTACGCGCGTAACGCGGGCCGGCGTCTCGCTTTTGGCTTCTCGCCACCTCACTTTGCAGGTCGGAGACAAACTGACGGTCGTAGGTCGCGAAGCCGACGTCGATCATTTGGCCGGCCGCTTGGGAAATTCGCAGAAACACCTGCGGCAACCCAACATGTTTACCTTCTTCTTCGGCATACTCCTCGGCATTTTGCTTGGCAGCGTACCCATTGCTTTTCCGGGAATGTCCATGCCGCTGCGCCTGGGGCTCTCCGGCGGCCCACTGATCATTGCAATCCTAATCAGCCGCTATGGTTACAAACTCAAGTTGGTTTCCTACACTTCCACCTCGGCCGCATTGATGATTCGCGAATTTGGTATGTGCATTTTCTTAGCCTCAGTAGGCTTCGCCGCCGGCCCGAAGTTTGTCGAGTCAGTCTTTAGCGCCAACGGTGCACAATGGGTTTTCTGGGGCTTCCTCATCACGACCATTCCCTTAGTCGTAGTAGCCACATTCGCGCGCATAAAATATAAGATCAACTACTTTACTATTCTCGGCTTCATCTGCGGAGCTTACACCGATGCTCCCGCTTTGGCCTATGCCGACAGCGAAGGCAACAACGACGCGGCACTCGTAGCCTACTCTACGGTCTATCCGCTCATCACCTTCCTCCGCGTCCTGTGCGCGCAGTTTATCGTCCTGGCCTTCTTAGCCGTCTGACAAGCTCGCAACGCCGCGATATTGCATCCTTTAGCGGCCTTTCCGCTTCCCTATATCCACCCTCGCCCCAATCGGGACGGGGGGGGCACCCATTTTCACCTGATCACGAGCTATCCCCTTCCCGTTGCGGCATTCTCAGCCCCACCCACTCGCGCATCGTTTTTGGAAGAAACTACGGCAGCCCACAAGCGGGTAAAAGTCCTATCGGAATCGGAAGCCACAATTCAAAATCTCACGATAAGAAGCACGCACGAAAAGCGCCAACTAATCAATAAAGTTCCACTCCAAGCCCAAACGCCCATTATTTGCTCGGCCCAAACTATGGTTTGGTGGGAGCAAACGATGGTTTGGTGGGCCCAAACTATGGTTTGGTCGGGGCAAACCATAAACGATCAAAATCAAAGCGATATCAAACGGGCGGAGAAGAATTAAAGAAGAAACCCAAAAAAACTCCTATTTTCGCACATTACACGAAAAAACGAAATAAGGAAGAAGATTAAGCCTTTACGACTTAAACCAGTTTGCAGCAAAGGTGAACGAGAACAAACCGGCGTCGTGCAAAATCAAGCCTTACACGACCACATAAGGGCATAAAAAAGAGAAAGACAAGACCGCCTTTCTCTCAATGTGACCCCGGTGGGACTCAAACCCGCGACACTCAGAACCGGAATCTGATGCTCTATTCAACTGAGC
>JABZGR010000029.1 GCA_015259125.1 Alloprevotella tannerae
GATGCTCAACCTAACGCCTCAGCGTCGGAAAGCGAGTGCAAAAGTAGAACAAAATCTCATTACCACCAAGCCCGCAACAAACTTTTTTCTCGCAAAAACGAAAATAAATCCGGAGATAGCAAAATTTGACATGTGGAAATGGCAGAATAAAGAAAGTTTAATTGAGAGGCACCCTCCCCGCTCTCCTATTTGCCACTTCATACGCTTTTTCTTTTTTTCGACTAACCAGGCTATTCCACCTTACACAAGAGCCACTTTACGGAAGACCGCAAAAACAAAGAAAAGCACAATAGCGATTATCTGAAACAGAAAGGATCAGAAGCCAAAGGTACACATTATATATAATAGAAGCAAGAGGCAGCAAAAAAAGGAAAAGCTATAAGAAGAGGCGCAAAGGATAATGAGAGAGGAGATGTAGGCAATAAGAGAGAGAAAACGAATAACGGTTAAAGAGGCGCAAGTCGAAAGAAATGAAAAAGGAAATATAAATGAAGCGAACAAATTATAGAAATAAAGAGAGCAGGAGAAAAAGCAAAAAAGACAAGACCTCAAAGAGTTTTCGACGAAATTCGAAGGTTTTCTCTCTTGATAAAAATTGCTTCATATCACGATAAAAATTGCTTCGCATCACGAGCATAAACCATTTTCATCACGAGAATAAATAAAGATTGTGCCTCAAACGATATAAGACATCAAAGGATCATTATATTTTAATGTGTTCAAGAGTTGGATTTTTTAGAGATTGGGAGCGATTATACTTATTGTTGAGTGCCGTATCTGTGTAATAAGCAAACAAAGCTCCTTAATCTCTCAAATTATCTCAAGTATTACGGCGATATTTTGTAACTTTGCATCAAATTCAAGGAGGTCATATGATTAAAGTTACTTTCCCGGATGGTTCTGTCCGCGAGTTTGAAGATGGAATTACCGGTCTACAAATAGCTGAACGCCTATCTGCGCAATTAGCGCGCGAAGTTCTTGCATGCAGTGTCAATGGAAATATAGTGGAACTTAATCGTCCGCTCACCGAAGATTGCACTCTAAAGCTTCTAAAATGGGATGATGAAGAAGGCAAACACGCTTTCTGGCACACGAGTGCCCACCTCATGGCAGAAGCAATGCAGGAATTGTGGCCGGGCACACAGTTTGGTATCGGACCAGCCATAGAAAAAGGTTTTTATTATGATGTTATGCCACCTGAAGGCGTGACTATCACTGAAGCAGACTTTGCTAAAATAGAAAATAAGATGCACGAATTGGTTCAGAAAAAAGAACCTCTCGTGCGCAAAAGCATTTCTAAGACAGATGCGCTAAACTTTTTCGAGCAGCATGGTCAACATTATAAAAATGAATTAATAGCTGATTTGGCTGATGGTACGATTACGACCTACACACAAGGCAACTATACGGACCTTTGCCGCGGTCCTCACCTTCTAAATACGGCTTCAATCAAGGCTATCAAGGTTATGGCCGTCTCCAGTGCTTATTGGAGGGGTGATGAAAAACGGCCTCAGATGACGCGTGTCTATGGCATATCTTTCCCGAAAAAGAAGATGCTTGACGAGTATCTGCAACTTCTTGAGGAAGCAAAACGCCGCGACCATCGCAAAATAGGCCGTGAAATGGAACTCTTTATGTTCTCGGAACTGGTAGGTAAAGGCTTGCCGATATGGTTGCCGAAGGGGACTGTTTTGCGCCAGCAGTTGATGAGTTTCTTGCGCAAGATTCAAAAGCGTTTCGGGTATATGGAGGTAATAACGCCGCACATCGGCTCTAAAAATCTTTATGTCACGTCTGGACACTACGCTAAATACGGCAAAGACAGCTTCCAAGCAATTCATACACCGGAAGAGGGCGAAGAGTATATGCTCAAGCCGATGAACTGCCCCCACCATTGTGCCGTTTATTCTTGGCAGCCTCATTCCTATAAAGATCTGCCGCTGCGTATTGCAGAGTTTGGAACTGTGTATCGCTACGAGCAGAGTGGCGAGTTGCACGGATTGACTAGGGTGCGTGGATTTACGCAAGATGATGCCCACATTTTCTGTCGTCCGGATCAGGTTAAGCAGGAGTTTCTCCGCGTTATGGATATTATTATGATTGTATTCCGCGCGCTCAACTTTGAGGAATTTGAAGCACAGATCTCTTTGCGCGACAAAGTAAAGCGCGAAAAATATATCGGTTCAGACGATGTGTGGGACAAAGCCGAACAAGCAATCATTGAAGCCTGCGAAGAGAAAGGACTTCAGGCGAAGATAGAATATGGAGAAGCGGCTTTCTACGGCCCGAAACTTGACTTTATGGTTAAAGATGCTTTAGGACGGCGTTGGCAATTGGGCACGATCCAAGTCGATTACAACCTTCCGGAGCGTTTCCAATTGGAATATACGGGCGAAGACAGCAAAAAGCATCGTCCGGTTATGATTCACCGCGCGCCGTTTGGTAGTTTAGAGCGATTTACGGCTGTACTCATAGAGCATACCGGCGGACATTTCCCGCTCTGGTTGATGCCTGATCAATGCGTAATCTTGCCTATTTCAGAGCGATTCAATGATTATGCGCACAAAGTCAAAGAACAATTAGAGGCTGCCGGGATTCGCGCCAACATAGACGAACGTAATGAGAAGATTGGGCGCAAGATTCGCGACAACGAAATGAAGCACATCCCATATCTTTTGGTTGTCGGCGAAAAAGAGCAAGCTGATAGCAGCGTAAATGTTAGAAAACAAGGCGAAGGAACGCAAGAGACGATGACGATCCCAATGTTTGCCGAAAAAGTGCTCAAAGAAGTGGCCGAATTGACTGAAAAATATTAATCACAATAAGGACAATTCAGTGAAGTACAAGGTAAAAACATAGAATCTACTTTGTACTTCACTAATCTTTTACTACTTTTGCCGCCGAATTTATAAAAGGAATCAGTGAAGAACGACAAGAAAAAGTTGCAATATCGCATCAACCGGCAAATCCGAGTGCCGGAAGTACGCATCGTGGGTGATGATATAGAGTCACAGGTAATTGCGACCCGTCAAGCCCTGCAACTTGCGGAGCAAAAAGGTCTCGACTTGGTTGAAATATCTCCGAACGCTCAGCCACCGGTATGTCGTATTATAGATTATAGTAAGTTCCTCTATCAACAGAAGAAGCACCAGAAGGAGCTTAAGGCCAAACAGGTTAAGATTGAAGTCAAAGAGATTCGTTTCGGTCCTCAGACTGATGAGCACGACTACGATTTCAAGCTCAAGCATGCCAAGGAGTTTTTATCCGACGGCAACAAAGTGAAGGCCTATGTCTTCTTTCGCGGTCGCAGCATTTTGTTTAAAGAGCAAGGAGAAGTTCTTTTGCTGCGCTTTGCCAACGACTTGGAAGAATACGGAAAGGTCGAGCAGATGCCGGTATTAGAGGGTAAGAGAATGATTATCTTCTTAACCCCCAAAAAGACTGCAACTCCAAAGCCGGCAGAAAAAGCTGAAGCATCTGTATCTTTCAAAGAAGAGCGGAAAGCTCCGCAGCAAAAAGCGAAGAAAGAGTATGCCGGGCCCAAAGTAGAGGGAGAGGATTTTTAAGTTCAAGAAAAAGTTGTGCGCGCTGTGTTTGGTATCTCACGCAGCCGCCTTTAATCATAAATAATAAAGAAAATGCCAAAAGTAAAGACAAACTCCAGTGCGAAAAAAAGATTCGTTCTTACCGGATCAGGCAAAGTTGTTAGACGCCATGCCTATCACAGCCACATCCTGACCAAGAAGACGAAGAAGCAAAAGCGCAATTTGGTTCACACAGCCATTGCCCACAAGTCAAACGTTAAGCAGGTACGCGAACTTCTTTGCCTCCGCTAATTCACCAGAGTTTCAAATCGGATGTTTAGCCCCAAAGTCCGCCTACGAGCGGCGCTAGCATCGCAAAACAAGAAAGAAAATGCCAAGATCAGTAAATCACGTAGCATCGAGAGCTAAAAGAAAAAGAATCCTCAAGTTAACCCGCGGTTATTACGGCGCTCGCAAGAATGTTTGGACCGTTGCAAAAAATACGTGGGAGAAAGGTTTAACTTACGCTTTCCGTGATCGTCGTAACAAGAAGCGCAATTTCCGCGCTTTGTGGATTCAACGTATCAATGCCGCAGCTCGCCTTGAGGGCCTCTCTTATTCTCAATTGATGGGCAACTTGCACAAGGCCGGTATCGAAATCAACCGCAAAGTGCTTGCAGACTTAGCAGTCAATAATCCACAAGCATTCAAAGCTATTGTAGAGAAAGTGAAATAAATTTTCATAAAAGCCATTATTGAGCGTATAATCCTTTACGGGTTATGCGCTCAATTGTTTTATAGTCATATAGTAAAGTCCCTTTAAGTTTTTCTCCCACATCGCTACGCATCCAATCGTCAAGTCCTCAAAATAAACATATAATTTGCACGCTGAGCACCAGCTATAATCAATGAAGTAGTCATAAGCTAGCTATATGCCTTGAGAAATAAGCCAAAAGTTTAATCACCTGTGCCCTACGGCGTATTTTTTTAGCATTCTTCTCACGAGAAAAAAGGTGTACGCTCACGAGAGAAAAGACGTACGCTCGTGAGCGTACATTCGTACCATCACGATGGTACAAGCACAAAAGCGATCTTTCAGCGTACGAAATCAAGTTGCGGATGGACAGCGTCTTGTCTATCTTACACGGAAGTGGGAGTTTCTTAATGCAGAAAGCATTGCCGAGCAGCGATAGATCAGTTGTGATCATTGGCAAAAGCGCACAATGATTGGCAATTAGCGTTCTCAGCGGCTATTCGTCGGCAGGCAGGAGTCCAATCCGGCAACTCCGACAAGAAATAAAGCCTACCCTTTGTTTGTAACTTAATTAATATATATCTTTGTACTTATTCCAAGATGTTTAACCCCTATGTCAGCTACCACAAAGAAAGATACGGTGCAATTAATTTCTTTCCCTGCTTTCAAAGATAGCAGAGGAGAGTTGTGCTTCGTGCAATCCGGGGCGCCCCCACTCCCATTTGATCCGAAAAGAGTCTTTTGGATTTATGGCGTACCCGAAGGTCAGCAGCGAGGTTGCCACGCTCATCGCACTTGTGCAGAGCTTGTCTTTGCCGTAAACGGGAGCGTAAAAATCATAACCATAGATCGGGGTGAGCAAAAAGCGTACATACTCAACAATCCGACGGAGGGACTCTTTATCCCGCCGATGGTTTGGTGTCAATTAGAGGATTTTTCAGACAACTGCGTCTGTGTTTGTCTCGCTTCAGAAGCGTACGATACAGCCGGATATATTAATGACTTTTCTCAATTCAAAAAAGAGTTGGGCCTATAACGATGCAACTGATTCCATATACGACTGAAAGGAAAACGATGTGGGATTGTTTTATCAAACAATCTCGCAATGCTACGTTCCTTTTTTATCGCGATTATATGGAATACCACCAAAGTAGATTTGAAGATGGTTCTTTGCTCTTTCTAAATGAGCGCGGCACGTGTTGCGGCTTACTGCCCTGCAACTTGCTTCCACACGAGGCGACCATCGTCTCACACGGCGGCTTGACCTATGGCGGCCTACTTTTAACGAAGAAAACCTCGGCTGAAGAAGTGCGAGATATGCTCAAATCGACGGCAGACTACTACATCGAAAAAGGCTATAAGCAGTTTATTTACAAGCCAATTCCGTACATCTATCACCGTTATTCGACGCAAGAAGATCTGTATTGGTTGTTTCGTGCAAAAGGGCAATTGATCAGTCGTGCGTTATCCTCTACGATAAGCCTAACCGAACCGTTAGCATTTAGCGAACTTCGGCGCCGAAAAGTGAAGAAGGCGCATAAAAATGCCTTAGCAATGCGTGAGGGAAACGAGCAAATGCTTGTCGATTTTTGGACTTTGCTGACTGCAACTTTGAAGTCCTATCATCAAGTATCCCCCGTACACAACGTTGATGAGATCTTACGTTTAAAAAGTCTATTTCCCAAAGAAATATCTGCTTTCTGCTTATATGAAGGCGAGCAGCTTGTGGCCGGCACCCTACTCTACATCGCCGGAAAGACGGTGCACGCCCAATATATTGCAGCCAATGAGCGCGGTCGTATGGAGGGTGCTTTAGACTTTCTCTTTGATCAATTGATTGAAAAGTATAGAAACGAAGGAAAAACTTACTTCGACTTCGGCATTTCTACGGAGCAGCAGGGCGCAATACTGAATCAAGGCCTGCTCTTTCAAAAAGAAGGCTTCGGCGGCCGAGGGGTTTGTTATGATGCTTACAGCGTCGAATTAGAGAATTTATGCACATACCTTTCTTAAATGTAAAAGCCATCACGGAAAGTTTTGAACCGGCACTCTCGGCAAGCGTCAGAGAAGTCGTCCTTTCCGGTCGTTATTTGAATGGCGAGGCAGTGCGACAATTTGAAACGCGCTTCGCCTCTTTCCTGGGTGCACGCCATTGCATCGGTGTGGGCAACGGGTTAGATGCTTTGACGCTCATCTTGACTGCTATGAAGCACATAGAGGGCTGGGACAGCGAAACGGAAGTAATCGTGCCGGCCTTTACCTTTATAGCTACAGCCGAAGCGGTCGTACGGGCTGGCTTAAAACCACGCTTTTGCGACATAACAGAGACAACTTACACGTTAGATCCCGCATCAGTCCGACAACAGCTCACCCAACATACACGTGCTATCCTGCCGGTGCATTTATATGGACACGCTTGTGATGTTTCATCATTTAAAAGTATGGGGCTAAAAGTGATAGAAGACGCCGCACAGAGTCACGGAGCAGTAGTTGGTGGGCAAAAAGTAGGCACATTAGGCGACGCTGCCGGCTTTAGCTTTTATCCGGGTAAGAATTTAGGTGCTTTAGGAGATGGCGGAGCCGTCGTTACGAACGATGATGATTTAGCCAATCTCATTAGAACTTTGGCCAATTATGGAGCTAAGGAGAAATATTTTCACGAAGTGATGGGCGTAAACAGTAGGTTAGATGAGATACAGGCAGCCGTTCTGAGTCTGAAATTAGAGCGTTTGGAACAAGACAACGAAAAGCGCCGCCGGATAGCCGAGACTTACAATCGGGAGATTAGCAACCCGAAGGTTAAAACGCCTTATAAGGGTGAGGTCAAGGATAGTGTGTTTCATATATATCCTATACTTTGCCACGAAAGAGAAAGGCTACAAGACCATTTAAGACAGTCGGGCGTAGAAACGCTTATCCACTACCCTCTCCCACTGCATCAACAAAAAGTTTTTTCAGCTTATAAGGATCTACATCTGCCTATTGCGGAGCGCATTGCAAAAGAAGAACTCAGCCTTCCGATAAGCCCTGTGATGACAACCGAAGAAGCTCGATACGTAGCTAATTGTATAAATCAATTCACTTAACATACTCAGCATCATGACCATCGATATCTTAATCTGCTCTTACAACAAAGGCATCGTACGTATGGATGATGTCTTACTTCCACCTCAAGAGGGGATTCATTACATTGTTTCTTATCAGTATTCTGATGAGCGCTACTTAGATTTAATCCCTAAGTTGCTCTCAACGCGCACAGATGTGACCATCTTCAAATATAAGGGTCAAGGCTTGTCCGTTAATCGAAACTTAGCCGTAGAAAAGGCTTCGGCAGACCTCATCATGTTTGCCGATGATGATACCCACTTGTTGCCAAATGCTTTTGAAGAGGTGCGGAAAGTATTTGAGAAATATCCGGATTTAGATATAGCGTTCTTCAACGCCAGCACTTATACGGGCAAACCCCTTAAGAAGTACCCTAAAGAAGAGATGTGGCTGACCGGAATGCCACAGGGCTATACGATATCAGCCATTGAGATTGCGGCCAAGCGGGAGTGCGTCCAAAATAGGCTGCGCTTCGACGAACGTTTTGGGCTCGGCACAAAATTTCTGACGTGTGGAGAAGAAGAAATCTGGATGGAAGATGCGGTGAAGGCGGGACTAAAGATGCGCTATTTCCCCATCAAGACGGTTGAAACTTCAACGTTGCTAAAGAAATCGCTGCTATATATCGACGCCGGCGTGCAACGTAGTTTCGGTGCCGTCACCTATTATAAATATGGAAAGAAAGCTTGGCTGATTTGCTTTAACTTTGCATTGCAGGCAGCAAAAGATGGCTATTGTCATTTCTGGCCATTGATGAGGCATTTTTCAGAAGGCATCCGCTATATGAAGAGGACGAAATAATGCCGTCAAAGATTTTAGAAGTCTTAATCTGTACGATAGATCATCGTATTGAGCATGCGTTGCGCGTACTTTTAGAACCACAGCCGCACATTCGATACCTGATCGCTTGGCAACAGAGCTCAGAGGCCGTGCTCCCGGAGATTGCTATACCGGAAAGAGAAGATCTTAGCATTATCAAAAGTCAGGGAAAGGGCTTAGCCAAAAATAGAAATGTGGCACTGCGCAATGCATCGGGAGATATTTTGTTAATTGCCGATGATGACAATCGCTATACGCTCGATTACTTGAACCAAGTTTTAAAAGCCTTTGACCGCTTCTCTGCGGCCGACATCATTACCTTTCAGGCGGTAGATATGGGCAATCGCCCGCTCAAGCGCTATCCGCCAACTTCGTTCCTTTATCATAATCGACCAAAAGGTTTTTACGTAAGTTCGGTTGAAATCGCCTTGAAGAAAGAAGCAGATTTACCATTCTTTGATGAGCGGTTTGGTTTAGGAACAGAATTTCTGACTTGCGGGGAGGAAGAGAAATTTATTGAAGATGCCGCTAAAGCCGGGCTGGAGATCATCTATTATCCCTGTGTCATTGTAAAAACACCAGCGGAGACATCTGGCTCAAAATTTCACGAGGAAGTCGGCATCAGAAGATCTAAAGGAGCTATTCTTTATTGTATTCACGGATCTATGGGCGCTTATTTACGTAGTTTCAAATACATTCTGTCTCTACGGCGACTCCCTTTAAAGCAACGCTACTCTTTTCTGAAAGATATGTTTACCGGTATTCACTATGTCAAAGCGACCTCCTAACCATCCTCTCATTTCGATAATCGTTCCCTTTCATAACAGGGCTGCTTACTTACGAAGGACGCTCCTTTCTATATTTAAGCAGGCCTATCATCCGGTAGAGCTTATTTTAATCGACAACAACTCTACCGATGATTCTATGGTTGTTAGCGAATCTTTGATTAGTGCTGCTCCATTTCCTACCAAAATAACTAAAGCATCCAAACAAGGGGCTTCCGCTGCAAGGAACGAAGGGGTAAAATTAGCGCAAGGCAAGTATTTATTCTTCTTTGATTCGGACGATGAGATGAGCGAAGACTTCCTTTCTGATGCGCTTCCATTCTTAGAAGGTAATGATATTGTCGCGGCGCCAACAAAGATGATTTTTGCAAATGGGGCTTCACGCTGCAGAAAGATTTATCCAAACGCTTCGGTAACTGATCAAATCCTAACCGGAATGCTTTCGACACAAGGTATGATCATTCGAAGGGCGTTCTTTATCGATGCCGGAGGCTGGAATGAAGACTTACCTAAATGGAATGATTGGGAATTAGGCGTTCGCCTACTGCTTCATCGCCCTCGCATTCATTGGTTGTCCAAGTCTTACCACAAGATATACCAGCACGAAGATAGTTTGACCGGCCCTTCGCTCGCAAAGACTATCCGGCAGATTATGCCGGCAATAAACGCGGTTAACCAACTGCCATTATCACCGAAAGAGCAGCAAGCCTTAGAAGCTCGAAAAGTAATATTGGCTGCCGAACTCGCCAGAGAAGAGAAGCAAGACGAGGCTACACAATTATATAAAGGGCAACTGAAATGGTTGTATCTGTATACAAAGACAGTACATAAAGGCGCCTGGTGGCTCTACCGCTCTTTCCACAAGCTATTTCATTGATCATTTCTTCTCCACTTCAATCAAAATACACTCAGAATGAATAGCTGTGAACCATTAGACGAACTCAACATTTTAAGGACGGTAGAAGATCCCATAGAGTTTCATATCGGCTTGCGTCATTTGCTTAGAGATATTTTAGAAAAAGCTTTGGAGTCATCCGACTTAAAGTTTTCCGGCCCCTATCCCCAACTACATTATTTATACATCAAGCGAAAAATAAGTAAGGCGACCTTTTTGTTAGCCAATGCCTTTAGAGCAAGAGTAGAACAGTTGTCTTTACCGGAATTAAAGCAAAGAAGAGAGGAGTCAACTGCTGCTATTGCTTTCCTTATTGAAGAACTTTTTCAGGTCAAACTCCCGGATTGTTGGGGTATAGCCCCGGAAACAACGTTCTTATTACATCAAAAGCGCAGGGAGATTAAGCAAACTTACGTGCGGGCCTTTGTTTTAGATTGGAATGAAGCAACGATACAAGTCCACCTCAAATCATACGGTGATAAGGTCTTTAAACTGGCTTATCAAGGTAGCTATAATAATGGAGATTGGGCGTATTTAGAACAACTCTTGTTCCCAAATGCCCAATTAAACCTCATCCATCCACAATTTAATGGTGAGCATATCACTTGCGAACTCGTTATATTAGAGCCGGATTGCCTATTAAATATCTCTGCCGTGGCTGCTTGCATAAGCACCTATTCGCCCTTACAATACCTATTATCCAAGTTTGAGCCTTCTATAAGCCATAAACCTTACATCTTATTAGGTAATTTCGCGGGCCAATTGCTTGATGAGGCCATCAATCAAGCGGAAGAGGTAGATTATGCCAATAGTGCGCTGAATTTTTTCCGAGAAAATGCCTTAAGTCTCTTGGCTGCTGAAGACTTAAGCAGCTTTCATAAGGAAGCTAAGCAGCAAAAGGCGAATATCGACAAAGCTATTCAAGCGATAAAGAAAGATGACCCGTTCGCTCGCACGGATCAGGCGATACTGGAGCCCTCTTTCTTTTGCGAAATGTTAGGCTTACAAGGGCGTATGGACTTATTGCAGGAGGATTTTCGACTGCTTATCGAGCAAAAAGCCGGTAAGTGGGACGAATGGAGACAAACTCACCAAGAGGCTCATTACGTACAAATGCTGCTTTATTTGGCTTTGCTTCACTTCAACTTCAATATTAAAAACGCGGACGTCTCTTGTTATCTACTCTATTCTAAATATTCTGAGGGCCTACGTCGTGAAGGCCCGGCACCGCGTTTGTTAGAAAGGGCCATCAAGTTGCGCAATCAAATCGTCGCCAACGAATTTCTTTTTGCGCAAGAAGGCGGTCGCACAATGATTGAGCAACTTCAGGTCGAACAACTCCGAGAAAAAGTAGGTATCAACGAAAAATTCTGGCAAAACTACTTGGCACCGAGCTTTCAAACTACACTGCAAACGATCCAAAACGCGCCAACACTTGCGAAAGACTACTTCTTCCGCTTCTTCCGTTTCATAGAGCGCGAACAATTGCTCTCTCATCTGGGTTCTTCGTCACAAGCGGGAGATGGCTTCTCTTCTTTATGGAATGCGACGCTTGAAGAGAAAAGGGAGAATGGCAATATCCTGGAGCAGTTGAAGCTGGAATATGGTCATAAACTCAACCCCCACAAAGGTTTTGACCAACTAATTTTATCTGTTACTGCGGTGAACGACAACTATCTTCCCAATTTCAGAAAGGGAGACAAGGTTGTAGTCTATAAGTATAAACGAGAAACTACGCCCGACGTAAGAAAGACGATTGTCATACGCGCTGCCATAGAAGAAATTACGGATACGAAGATTACGCTGAGGCTAAATGCGCCGCAGAAGAATCAATCCGTATTTTCCACACCCAAAGGTTACGCATGGGCGATTGAACATGATCTTACTGATGCCTCGCGCTCGCTATATCAAGGCTTATTCTCCTTTCTTCAAATGCCCAGCTCTCGCAGAGATGTCCTGCTTCTACAGCAAAAGCCGGCCGTGCGCACTTACCAACGCAAGGGTGAATACGGGTCCTTTAATGAGTTGGTCGAGCGAGCCTTGTCTGCAGAAGATTTCTTCTTGATTGTGGGCCCTCCGGGAACGGGAAAAACCTCCTTCGGACTGATGAATATATTGCAAGAGGAGCTTTTGAATCCCTCAGCACTTGTTCTTTTGACAGCTTATACTAATCGGGCAGTCGATGAGATCTGCAATAAATTAGTGAAAGCCAACTTAGATTTTGTCCGAATCGGAAAGTCCATCACCTGCGAACCTGCTTATCGCCCTTATCTATTAGAGGAACAATTGCAGGCGGCAAACAATCTTACGGATGTCTCTACGATCATCGGGCGTCATCGCATATTTGTTGGCACTACCTCTACCCTAATTGCCAACAACCAACTATTCTTGCTCCGCAGCTTTTCGCTTGCGATCGTCGACGAGGCTTCGCAATTCTTGGAGCCTCAGTTGCTCCCCTTGTTAGCTGCTCAAACGCGCCAAGGCCAATGGGGCATCCGTCGATTCGTATTTATCGGCGACCACAAACAACTACCGGCCATCGTTAAGCAAACAGAGCGGCAATCAGCTGTCTATGAGCAATCTTTAAGATCCATCGGTCTGAAAGATTGTCGCGATTCGCTCTTCTCTCGCCTTTATCGAGCGTATGAAAATGACCCTAATCTCGTTTTCCATCTCAAAAAGCAGGGGCGTATGCATCCGGCCATAGCCGACTTCCCCGACAGCTTCTTTTATGCCAATCTGCTTTCACCCGTCCCCTGCCCTCATCAGGAGCAAAGCCTCCCTTATTGCGTTTATGAAGATCCATTAGAGACCATCATAGCCCAACATCGGGTCGCCTTTTTTGCCGCTTCGCCTAAAGCACAAAGCGTTTCGGAAAAAACAAATCAGACGGAGGCTTCGTTTATCATACACTTGGTAAAAACGATTAAGCAGTTATATCATAAAAACAACTTGCCTTTCAGCAAGGATACGATAGGAATCATCGTCCCTTATCGCAATCAGATTGCTTTAATTAAGGCGCAACTGGAAGATGATCATACGGTCGACACGGTAGAGCGTTATCAGGGCAGCGAACGCCCCATTATTATCTACGGATTTACGGTGCATAGCCAAGCGCAACTAAACTTTCTGACCGCAAATCGGTTTGAAGAAAACGGAGCTTTGATAGATCGAAAGCTCAACGTAGCTTTGACGCGGGCTAAAGAGCAACTTTTCCTTGTGGGCAACCCACAACTTTTAGCGCGAGATAAAGTTTTCCGCCAATTACTAACCTTTTGCAAAGATAAGGAGGCTTATTTTTCTGCTGACAACTCTTGACGCAGGCGCTCAATCACCAAATAGGCTATTCTTAGTCCGAAGCCGGCTGTAATATGCATCAATGAGCCGTTCGTACGTTCCTCATTGAGCAGCGTTTCTTTGTTTTCCAACACCTCATCGCTAAAAACGCAAGGAAATTTCACAGCGGGGAAATCTTTTTCATGGCGAAATTTTCTACGCAAAGCTGCAGCCAGTGGGCAACCAAACACTTTCCAAAATTCGGCCACTTTGATTTTACCGGGATCCAACTTTCTGGCTGCGCCCATTGACGAGATTAAATAGGCCTTCGAGCGGCTGGCTTGCAAGATCAGTTCAGCTTTATCCGACAAACTATCAATAGCATCTACGACGAAGTCATATTGATTCAAATCAAACAAATGAGCGTTCGCCTTCGAGTAGGTTTCACAAAAGGTTTCGATGTGCGCCGCAGGATTGATCTCCAACAAGCGCTCCTTTAAGACGTCTACTTTGTTACGTCCCACAGTAATTGACGTAGCCATAGCCTGTCTATTTATATTGGAATGGTTAATACGGTCAAAATCAACCAAGGTAATGTGGCTTAGACCCGTGCGCACAAGACTTTCTACGCACCAACTCCCTACTCCACCTATCCCAAAAACGATCAAGCGTTTTTGGGCAAGCAACTGCATAAAATCACGCCCCAGCAGCAACCTGCTACGCAAAAATGTATCTTGATGAGTCTCCATAACAAGCCGCAAAATTAATCGCCTAACGCGCTTTTTCCAAACATTCTTTCCCATAATCTTCCCAACAATAATGTACAACGCACTTCATCACGTGCAAATAGGCAAAATAAGCGCTTTATTCAGAACCGGTAATCCCTGCGCTCATTACCTAAGTAACCTACAAATCATTCAGAGCGAAAGAATAAGAATCGCTGCACGCTCAAATGTACTCATCATCATGTTTTTTCTTAACAGAAATCAACTGATTTTCCCCTCGTCAAATCTGCCAAGCAAGATCTTTTGTCTACAACCCCTATCGTTTGCTGCCGGCAAACGATAGTTTGGTCCCGGCAAACGATAGTTTGCTCCCGGCAAACGATGGTTTGGTGCCAGCAAACAATAGAGACGTTTGATTATGGAAGACCATTATGGGAGAAGAAAAGCCTTGTTTTCAGGTCATCTACGAGACATTCTGCCACTTACAGACTTCTGCAACGTTAAAAGCTTCCATTTATTTTGTCATATAAAATGAGAATTTATATCTTTGCCGCGTAAACCAATTAAAAGAAAGCGCCTATTGAAGTAACATTACACAAACCAACAGTATTAAGTAATGATACAACTACGCTCCTGCGCGGACGATGAACTCATAAAATTATATGAGGCCGGCGAGGATGAAGCTTTCGATGTCTTATTGGCACGCTACAAAGATAGGCTTTACACGTACATTCTATTTATCGTCAAAAATTCAGACATCGCGGACGATCTCTTTCAAGAAACGTTCGTCAGAGTAATTATGACGATCCGTCAACACAGATATAAAGCTACAGGAAAGTTTTATGCTTGGCTGACGCGCATAGCTCATAATTTGATTATCGACCAGTTTCGCACCGAACGCAGCGAAGGGCTCGTTTATGATGAAGAACAAAGTAACAATATCTTCAACAACGCACACCTTTCTGACGCTTCCATTGAGCACCAATTGGCCAATGAGCAGACTTTTACAGACGTTTGCCGCTTAATGAATCACCTACCCGACACACAAAGGGAGGTCGTGTATATGCGTTACTATCAAAACCTTTCCTTCAAGGAAATTGCGGATCAAATTGGCGTAAGTATTAACACGGCCTTGGGACGTATGCGCTATGCTGTCTTGAATATGCGAAAGATGGCCAAGGATTATGATATAAATTTGTCGATTTCCTAAGCGGAAGCCAAGTTATAATCGCCCCGCATATATAATATTGTAGGCTCAACAACGCAGGTAAGCAAGCCTAACCGGCACTGCGTAATGTGTAATGTAAAAACGGCGTCGACGCAAATACACTCAACAATTGTTCTTATGAAGAAATTGCTTTTCTCAATCTTAGCCGCCTTAGGCTTTTTCGCAAATGCCCAATCACAAAGCGAAGTGGAAGTTTTAGAACCACAAGCGTTCATCGAACGCGTTAAGGCTGATACGAGCGCTATTATTTTAGACGTTCGCCAACCGGAAGAATTTGCCGAAGGCCATTTGGCACAAGCGATCAATTTGGATTGGTTGAATCAAACAGTTTTCATAAATGGCTTAGCCAAACTCAATAAGCAAAAGACCTATTACGTCTACTGTCGGAGCGGACGTCGGAGTCAGGCGGCAGCCGGCAAACTCAAAGCTGAGGGCTTCCAGGTAATTGACTTGAAAGGCGGCTATCTGCATTGGGTAGAAGTGGGAATGCCCGTAGTAAAATAAAGCACGCCGAGATAGCGTGCCTTATTTACCATTGCATAAATCCAACTGCGAAAGTCGTTTATAGACTTTCGATCAACAACCATACATTTAAAATCGTCACAATCACGGCCAAGGAATAGAGGAACACTGTATTCCAAGGTTTATTGGCGTATTTGCCCATCACCCGTTTTGAAGAAGTCAGGCTAACTTGAAGAAAGACCGTGAAGGGGAGCTGTATGCTTAATATCATTTGGGAAATAAGCAATCCTTGAAAAGGATTACCGATAAAATAGATCATTACGAGGGCGGCCACGAGCGAAATAAAAATGCCATACATTGAGTACTTAGAAGTAGAATCATAGGCTTCGCCAAACAATCCGGAAAAAATACTGCCCGCTGCCATACCGCTCGTAATCGTACTTGCGATGCCGGCCAGCAAGAGTGCGATGGCAAAGATGGTAGCCGCGTTTGAACCCAACAATGGATGCAGTAAGGCCTGCGCTTGCGAGAGTTCCTCGACGACCGTCCCATTGTTGTAAAACGTTGTCGCGGCCAAAAGAATCATAGCGCTATTGATCGCCCACCCGATTATCATAGAAAATAATGTATCGAAGAACTCGTATTTCAAAGCCTTCTTAATGCGTGCCTCTCCTTTGAGATGGATCTCGCGACTTTGTATTACCTCTGAATGCAAAAAGAGATTGTGCGGCATAACTACGGCTCCCAGCACACTCATGATAATTAAAAGCGAGCCCTGCGGCACAGAAGGAACCGTCCAACCAACGATAGCAGCCGGCCAATCTATCTTTACCAAAAACAATTCATAGATAAACGACAAACCAATGATCGAAACGAAAGTAATAATCACACGTTCTACACGCCGATAGGAGTTTGTAAACAGCATAATGACCACGGCTACGGTCACCATAAGAGATCCTATAATAATCGGAATGCCAAAAAGCATCTGCAAGGCTATCGCGCTGCCCAGAATCTCAGCCAAAGAAGTCGAAATACTGGCTAAAATAGCACTCATTATTATAGGTCTTCCGATCCATTTTGGGGCATATTTTTCAGCAGATTCGCTTAAGCACAATCCGGTTACGATCCCCAAGTGTGCCACATTGTGCTGCAAGGCGATCAACATAATCGTAGAGAGCGTAACGACCCACAATAAAGCATAGCCGAAAGTAGATCCGGCCGCAAAATTGCTCGCCCAGTTGCCGGGATCAATAAATCCGACAGTAACCAACAAGCCCGGGCCGATATAGCGAAAGATATCCAAGCCGCCCCACGATTCTTTTTTTCGTGGCGGTTGAGATGATGATTCTGCCGGTGAATTTTGCGAAGCGGCTGATTGATTTTGTGGCTTTATCTTATCTGTTTGCATTTTCCTATCTCTGAATAAGCCGTCCAAATATACAAATAAGCGACAACGGAGCAATGGATTTCCGCTATCGCTTATTCGTTATTGTCTATGTAAGTCTAAACCGGAGCGATTAAGCGCCCATCTCGCCCTTGAGTTGTTCAACCCAGGCGTTGATGCGCTCTTCAGTTTTATCGCTTTCGTTGTCTTCGTCGATCGCCAAACCTACGAATTTGCCATCTACGACTGAAGCTGACTCATCGAAAGTATAGCCATCAGTAGCAACCATTCCGATAAACGAAGCACCGGTTCCTTGTATATCATTATAAATATCGCCCAACGCACCGCAGAACGTATCAGGATAAGATGCAGAGTCGCCACATCCGAAGAATGCCACTTGTTTACCCGACAAGTCTAAACCTTTCAGCACGTCTACTCCATCATACCAATCATCTTGCAAGTCGCCAGCGCCCCAAGTAGAGCTTCCGAGTAGCAACACATCGTAAGCTGCAACAGCATCTGCGTTCAATTCGCTTACTTCGTGTACATCGCCGTCAGCAAGGCCTAATTTTTCAGCGATCGTTTTTGCAACAGTTTCTGTATTACCTGTTGTTGAGCCGTAAAAAATTCCAATCTTCTTCATTGTTGTATCTATTATTTTTAAACGTTGCAAAGTTATAGTCGAGGCTATCCTTCTGCAATACCTAATAATAATGATTTGAACTGACTGAAATCTTCTTTTCGCTGTGCAAACCTACCTATTTAAAGCGGTTTTCACCGCAAATAAGGGTTATGCGCCCGTTCTTCTTCGATACTTGTTGCACTGCCGTGACCGGGATACACGTTTACATCCGCAGGAAGCGTAAGTATTTTTGTCTTTAAGTTATCTATGAGGGCGGCCCCATCGCCATAGGGAAAATCGAATCGGCCTATTTCACGCTTAAATAAGCTATCACCACTAAACAAGGCTTTTTCAGCCCGACAATAGAAGCATACGCCGCCCGGAGAGTGGCCGGGCGTCTCGATAATCTCAAGCGTGTGGTTGCCAAACTTTATCTCATCTCGTCCGGAAAAGACTTTGCCAAGCGGAGGTACAACTACCGAAATATTGCGATGCAAAAACATCGCCACTTGCCCGCTCACATCACCATAGAGTGCTACTTCCAGTTCATGCATCTCCGGTTTTATGCCGTAGGTGCTGTATACAAATTGATCACCAAAGACATGATCAAAATGACTGTGCGTATGCAAGAGGTGTTTCACCTGTATGCCTTCAGCGGCAATGTAATCGCGCAGAGCTTCCTCCTCTTCCGGCATCAGTGCACCGCAATCTATGATGATGCCTTCCAACGTTTCATCGTGCAAGACGTAGCAATTTTCTTGCACCATATTATATATAAAGCGTTTGATCTTTAACATAGCGTGACATAAACCACCTTTTTGGTGGCAAAGAAAGGTTCTTCAAAATAATTACTCAAGTCCCACACCTCTGATTTCTTTTTATAGTGCTGCAACTCTTCGGTCAATTCTCCACCCTTCAAGCAAACAAGGCCGTTGGGCAAGGCATTGCGCTGCGTCTTACTGATATTTTTGCGCACCAACTTCTCCATATCCGGCAAAGGCATCACTGCTCGACTGACGATAAAGTCAAATTTTTGCTTTTCTTCGATGACGTTTCTGTGGAAGGCTTTTACGTTCTGCAAATTCAGAGCTTCGATGATGGCCGATGCCACTTTGATTTTCTTACCGATACTATCCAATAGCGTAAATCGCACTTCCGGAAAAAGAATGGCCAAAGGGATACCGGGAAATCCGCCTCCCGTACCCAAATCCATCACTTCCGTTTCCGGACGAAAGCGCAGGGCCTTCGCAATGCCCAGCGAATGGAGCACGTGGTGCTCGTAGAGATTGTCAATGTCCTTTCTGGAAATAACGTTGATCTTGCTATTCCAATCTTGATACAAAGCATCGAGCTGCTCAAACTGCGCTCTTTGTTCCGCGGTCAAAGATGGGAAATACTTAAATATAATATCTACAGCATTCATGTCGGCGAAGTTACGCCAAAGCCCCGACTTCACAAAAGGATTAAGGGATGTTTTGGACCTAAAGGGCATAAAACTTCTTTTCCATCTCAAGTGAGCGATATAAAGCGTGTAGTCTAAACTTTTTCTGCGTTATAAACTGAGGAAAAGCGCGTGAAAGGAAGAGTGCTGCAAAGGAAAATGTAGCATCACAAACACAGAAAATGACAACGGTCAACCTACTTTTCACGAACGAAGAGCGCAGCTCGCTCATTTACGCTCGTGAGCGCAAGCTTCTCCCATCGTGATGGTACGTCTTTACGCTCGTGATAAAAAAGGCTTACGCTCACGATGAAAAGCCTCACAAATGAGAAAGAGGCAACGAAAAACCTGATTTTTCGCACTTTTTATCGCGTTTGAATAGCTTCGAATCCTCGCGCTGCACAACATCGCGGGCCACCATCTCAAACAGCAAACAACGCCGAGCGCACCTCGTCTTATCTATCTCACTCATTATTAAATGAAACTTAGCTGCGTGCTTGCTCCTTGGGACATAATTTGAAAAAATCAGTAAGGGAAACAGAAAATAATCGTTTGAATCACACTAAAAGCGAAAAAAATTCGTTTCATAATTAAGTAATCACGCTATAAAGTTATCGTCTATGATAGAACCTCTACCTTTGCGAACAACTCCTAAGGAGGAAACGTTAGAATTTCTTCGCCAATTTGCTCGCCGCTTCAGACCAGAACCCATAGAGACCACAACAAAGTCAGGCTTATCGCTCAATTAATATACGCTTTATGCGGCCCTGAGTCGGCCGCGAACCACTTGATTTAAGCCTTTTTGAAGTCAATCGCTTACTTGCAGCCCTATTTTATAGGAAATAGCGCTGCAAAAGCATATTTTCGTGCAACATCCTCAGGAAGTTTTAAGCGAAACATCTTGTTTTTTGTAATTTTGCACGCGATAAACCAACTCACGATTCATAGCTATGATCAAGCAGATTTGCCGAACTATCCTCTATAAATGGTTGGGCTGGACAGCAGATGTAACTTTGCCGATACCGGACAAGTGCATCTTTGCCGTAGCTCCGCATACGAGTAACCTCGATTTTATCATTGGCGAGCTGTATATCCGAACTACCGAAAAAAAAGCGTCGTTTTTGATGAAAAAAGATTGGTTCTTCTGGCCTTTAGGCCTGCTACTCAAAGCCATCGGCGGCATCCCCGTAAATCGAAGCAAGCGTACGAGCCTCACAGATCAATTGGCGGCAGAGTTTAAGCGCCGCCCTCATTGTCGCATTGCAGTCACGCCGGAAGGCACACGCTCAAAAGTAGAGCATTGGAAAAGAGGTTTTTATTATATTGCCCAAAAGGCCGATGTGCCAATCTTGCTTTTCGCCGTAGATTATCAGAACAAGCGAATCGTTTGCCATAAAGAGATTCGCCCCGGCTCTGACGAACAGAAAGATTTAAAAGAGATTATGGATTATTTTCGCCCCTATAAGGGCCGACATCCTGAGAATTTTCAAGTAGAGTCCATTTAAGAAAACTTTATCACAAACCTCTATAAATTGGAAATATGCTTCGCTTGCGCACGCTTCTTATCTCCCTACTTCTTTGCGCCACTTCCGCACAAGCACAAGATGTTAGCAAGCTCCTAAACGAGTTCTTCACGTCTTATCACTTGAGCGGCTATCAACCGTCTGCGTTTTACAGAATGGATAGCGCAAGAATCGACGACGCTAAAAAGGAAATTAGCATCTACGCCAACGAAGCTTTTTGCGCGCAACCTTTTACACCGGCTTCCGTACGCAACATTTACAGCCGCCTACAGCGGAAGTTGTATCAGCCATACAATACTTACAGCATTTTTATCTTTAACGCGAAGGGAGAAAACATAGAGCAACTGATCCCCAACCTTTACCGAGAAGGACAAATCGATGACTCGCGCAGCTGGGGATCAATCAATTACAAGGGCTATCCTTGGACAAAAAACGTGTCGGCCCCATATACGGTTTCGGCAGGCCTACAAGGGCGACATTTAATGGTATGGCCGAGTCACGGACGTTATTATAAAAACGACAGATGGCAATGGCAGCGGCCCTATATCTATTGTACGACTGAAGATATCTTTACCCAATCTTTCGTATTCCCATTCTTGTTTCCAATGCTTGAGAAAGCGGGGGCTGTAGTTTATAGTCCGAGGGAGCGAGATGTGCAATTTCGCGAGACGATTGTTGATAATGACAGCAGAAATTTAGGAGGAACGTATACGGAAACGTATGTTGCGAACGCAAAGTGGCAAACCGTGGCCGACTCCATCGGCTTTGCGCGCCCTGAAGGCTTGATTAACGACAGCATTTTCCCGTTTCGTTTGGGTACAGCTCGACAAATAGCCGCCGTGCAAGGACATACAACTCTCTCAACCGCAACTTGGTCGCCCCGCATCCCACGCAAAGGAAACTATGCTGTGTATGTGTCTTACACATCCTTGCCCAATAGCATCCCGGACGCACACTACACGGTTTATCATAAGGGCGGGCGCACGCAAATCAACGTTAACCAACAGATGGGCGGGAGTACGTGGGTCTATCTTGGAACTTTCCCTTTCGACGAAGGGGAAAACCACTCCGGACGTGTGGTTTTAAGCAATCAAAGTAGCTATCGCGGCGTCGTTACTGCGGACGGCGTTCGCTTTGGGGGCGGCTTCGCGCAAGACGAACGCGGCACGGCGTTCACAAGTGGCCTTCCGCGCTTTTTAGAAGCAGCCCGCTATCAAGCGCAGTGGGCCGGTCTGCCCGACTCTCTTTTTAATACGGAAGCAGGATTTGATGATTATAAAGACGATCTACGTTGCAGGCCAAATCTATTAAACTATTTCGCAGGCGGAAGCGACTATTTGCCGACACAGTCAGGAAAGCGCGTTCCTTTCGAGCTATCTTTGGCAATCCACAGCGATGCCGGCTACAGGAAAGATGGAAGTATTTTCGGCACGTTAGGCATTTGCACGACGCAAGATGGGAACGGATCGACGATATACCCATCCGGACTTTCGCGCAAAGCGTCAACCGATTTCGCCGACATACTTTTGACGGGCATAGTCCGAGATTTGAGCAAGACGTACAACGTGGCGTGGACGCGGCGCGAACTTTGGGACCGCAATTATGCCGAAACAAGGATGCCAAACGTCCCCTCCGCGATCTTGGAGACAATGTCTCATCAGAATTTCTCTGACATGAAGTTCGGCCACGACCCAAATTTCAAATTCACGATGGCGCGTGCGATTTACAAGGCCATACTTCGCTACGTATCCGCCTCGCACAAAATCGATCAGCCCGTAGTAGCGCCGCTCCCGATCCGCAATTTCTCTGCCCTACTCTCACCCGAGGGCGATGCGGCCTTATTAAATTGGCAAGCTACGCCCGATTCGTTAGAACCAAGTGCCGTTCCCGACAAATATGTATTGTATATAAAGCAAGGCGACAACGAATTTGACAACGGCCAAATCGTAAATAGCACATCCGTTCGTCTAAATATTACGCCCGGCGTGCGTTATAGTTTCCAAGTAACAGCCGTCAACAGTGGCGGAGAGAGCTTTCCAAGCGAAGCGCTGACCCTATATAAAGCCAAAGAATCAAAGCATACGGTCCTAATCGTCAATGGTTTTACACGCCTAAGTGGCCCTTGTCCGATAGAGACGCCCGATAGTTTAGGCTTTGATCTGCGCCAAGACATAGGCGTGCCCTATTTGTACACCACAGCCTTTGCCGGTTATCAAAAAAACTTTGATCGTGCGGCTGAAGGGCTTGAAGGCCCGAGCGGTTTGGGCTATTGTGGACAAGAGTTGATGGGGAAACAAATTGCCGGCAACACATTTAATTACCCCGAAACGCACGGCGCGGCCATACAAGCTATGGGCGATGTATCTTTCGTATCCTGTTCTAAAGCAGCAGCTCCGGCTATCGACTGGAAACACTTTGATGCCGTAGATTACATAGCCGGCTTAGAAAAAAACACCTCTTACAATCTGCGCCTCTATGAAGCCTTTCCGACCAATATTCGGTATAAAATGGAAGAATATGCACGCAATGGAGGCAACTTATTGGTAAGCGGCGCTTACATTGCCTCTGATGAGCAAACCTCTGCGACAAAGCATTTCTTGAGTAAAGTTTTTAAAGCAAAGTTGATCGGTTCAAAGACGATTGAGAATACCGATAGTTTGATCGGTTTAAACCTAACTTTACCCATCTACAACCAACTTAACGAGGACCATTACGCCATTCAAAACTGCGATTTGATCCTTCCGACAGACGACAGCGCTTTTACGGCGTTTACTTTCTCTGACCGCACCCCCTGCGGCGTTGCTTTTCAAGGCAAACAGCGTCGAGCTATTATGATGACCGTCCCTTTCGAATGCATCACGTCTGCCACGATTCGGCAGCAAGCTATGAAAGCAATGCTCCGCTTCCTGTTTGAAAGAAAATAAGTTTGCAAACTTAAAGCTGAACAATAAGCATTTGCCGGCACAAAAATGCTCTCCGATGTTTTTTTATCGTGAGCGTAAAGTTGTACGCTCGTGAGGGTACGACTGTGCGCTCGTGATGAAAAAGGTCTACGCTCACGAGAGGACATTTAACCTTTACGACTTTCGCGCGCCACGCTCGGTGCTTCGTGCTTGCATGCATTGCTCTTCTTCTTTATATTTGTAAGCGAGTCAAGCCAAACGCAAACAAACAGAGGCGCACCCAAACGATGCGCCTCTCGTGAGCAGTTGTCTGCTAAATATATTATTGCTGTCCGATAAACGTCAAAAAGAGTAGGAAAGACCGCCTCAATCG
>JABZGR010000030.1 GCA_015259125.1 Alloprevotella tannerae
CTAAAAAACAATTGGATAAGTAACAAAATAGATTGCTTTATTGTGCAAAGGTCTCAAGCGGAGAATTCTTTCTGAAATTTTCCATATCTTTGCCCCTAACTGCATAGGTTGTACTCCTTTTTCGCAAAAGGGGCCGTCACAGATGCAGCAAGAAGATATTAACTTTCTAAAGAAAAAACATATGATCAGATTAAATGCATTCTTTGAAATCAAAGATGGTATTACAGCAGAACAAGTAAAAGCCCTTACTGACGAATTGGTTGAGAAGTCACGTAAGGAAGAAGGTAATAAAGGTTATGATCTCTTCGTGAGCACGACCAATCCTCGCGTTTATCTCTTCTGCGAAAGCTGGGAGAACGAAGCTGTTTTGGAAAAGCATAAACAAACGGCGCATTTCACGCGCATTATCCCCCAATTATCACAACTCCTAAAAGGCGAGTTGAGTTTGGAAGCTTTTACTAGATAAGATTTTTGTACACATTATATAATAAGGGCGGCGATTTCTCATTTGAAATCGCCGTCCTTATTATATAATGTGTCGTACTATACGCTTAAATAATTTTACGCATTGCCTTCAGGCACGCCGAATGGCGTAGCTGTGCGGCTGCCTTGCTGTTTTTGCTCAGGCAATTCAATCGAGCCAAATTGCTTTTCGTATTTAGAAATGTTGTCTTGCAGCGCAAAAAGCAAACGTTTTGCATGTTCCGGGGCAATAATTAGACGACTTACTACTGGTGCTTTATTCATACCTGGCACGATACGTACAAAGTCAGCGATAAACTCAGCATGCGAGTGAGAAAGTATCGCCAAATTCGTGTAAGTGCCTTGCGCTACTTCCGGAGTAAGCTCAATTTGCAGTTGATTCTCTTCAGGATTGTTTTGATTCTCCATTGTTTATATCTTTTGTAAGTGTTATTCTTGAGGTATTTTGCCAAATTTAGCATACAAATATAAGCTGAAAACTCGAATATCCCAAAGAATTTTCGAGTTTTGCACTCCAAAAAGCAAGGAAAACGATTTTTTTTACTGAAAAATTTGCAGGGTAAGTGGAGTTTACTGTACCTTTGCGGTATAAAATTAAGAGGTGAACAATTAATTACTTCAACTAAACCAAAAAAATCATGCGTAAAATTATTTCAGTTTTTGCAATTGGTGCATTCGTAGCACTCGGTGCAAACGCACAAGGCGCTTTTGTAAACCATCGCTTTTTTGACAACTGGTCATTAGGCCTCAATGCAGGTTCTATTGCTCCGGTTAAAGGTCCAGCTTTCTGGAAACACAATCGCGCTAACTTCGGCTTGGAGTTGACGAAGCAAATTACTCCGGTCTTCGGTCTTGGCTTTGAAGGTGAAGCTAACGTAAATACAACTCCTTCTTTGACAGCTATCGACCAAGTTAATGCATCTGTATTGGCTAAGGTTAACCTGACAAACTGGTTCTGCGGCTACAAAGGCACTCCGCGTCCTTTCGAGCTCGAAGCAATAGGTGGTCTCGGCTGGGGCTATATGTATGATAGCGATCCTAACATCGATGGCACAGACTTCTGGACTTCTAAGTTCGGCCTTAACTTCAACTTCAACTTAGGCGCTAATCGTGCTTGGACTATCGCGTTGAAGCCGGCTATCGTTTACAACCTCGATCACCAAGGTTTCCGTGGTATGGCTCGCGCTCGCGGTGCTAACTATGATCTCAACACTGCAGCTGTTGAACTTCGCGCAGGTCTTACTTATCACTTCAAGACCAGCAATGGTGAGCACTACTTCACTAAGGTTCGCGCATACGACCAAGGCGAAATCGACGGTCTGAACGGCCGCATCAACGACCTCCGTGGCCAATTGGCTGACAAGGATGGCCAACTTTCAGATGCAAACCGCAGAATTAACGACCTCCAGAATCAATTGAACGACTGCCGCAACCGCAAGCCGGAAGTGAGGGTGAAAGAAACGACTAACAACTTGATGACCTCAGCTGTGACGTTCCGTCAAGGCAAGTCAGTTGTAGATCCTTCTCAAATGCCTAACGTAGAGCGCGTAGCAACATACTTGGCTAACCATAAGGAAGCAACAGTGGTTATTAAGGGTTATGCTTCTCCGGAAGGCTCATTAGAGTTCAACGAGAAGTTGGCTGCTGCTCGTGCAAACGCAGTGAAGACTATCCTCGTTAAGCGTTATAGAATCGCAGCTTCTCGCATCACGGCTGAAGGCCAAGGTATTGGCAACATGTTCTCTGAGCCGGATTGGAACCGCGTAAGTATCTGTACGCTCGATCAGAAGTAATTTTTGATTCAAATATAAATGTAAAAGCCGGACGATCACCTCTCGTTCGGCTTTTTTTTCTGTATTGTCTTGGCACGCTTGCGGCTGAGCCAATTTCTTTTTGTGCGGTTTCTGAAGCGCTTTAGCCGCTGTTTTATAAGTGCAAACTTAGAAGATGTCGCGATTTGAGGCCAACTCTCTACCTTTACGCTCACGACAAAAAGGTCTTGCGCTCGTGATGATAAAGCTTTGCGCTCGTGAGCGTAAACGCTTTTTTACGTGAACGTAAGCTGTTTGTTTGCGTTTTGTGCTGCTCCTTGATTGGCTTTCGCGCGAAGACCTTGCACTCTGATGCGTTTCTTTACAGTGCGTTGCTACACCAGGTGGGCTCTTGAAGACTTTATATCGCTTGGCCACAAAGCAGCGTAGCTTGCGCATGTTTCCCCTTTCATCCTTATGTCGTAAAATGTGTTTTATGCTTGTAGTTTATTGCTTTACAAATATTTATATTTCACACCTTCTTTATGAGAGGGCAGTGTTTTCGCAATGACATTCGCTACAAAAGACTTTTGTAAAAAGGCCGAGACCACCTTTTATCGTCCGGATTGGTATAGATTTAGTTGACTAGTAGCATCATTGTTTCTTGTTTTTTTGTTAGTCTAAAGTTTGTCAATGAAGTCTGGCAAGCGTCTCTCAAATCTTTTGCTATCCTTCAAAAAGATGACTAATTCTTGATTTTAACATTTGACGATGAACTATTAAGTGCTTGAAATCTTGTTTGTTCAATCAAATCTTCGTAATTTTGCAGCCGCTACAGTGTATACCACTAAAGCGTTTAGTGCAGAAAATAAGAAAATAAAATATATAACAAATTAAAGATCAAACAAATGCCTACGATTCAACAATTAGTGAGAAAGGGCAGAAAAGTCGTGACCGGAACGAGCAAATCTCCGGCACTGGACTCTTGCCCCCAGCGTCGTGGAGTGTGCGTGCGTGTATATACCACCACGCCTAAGAAGCCTAACTCGGCTATGCGTAAGGTTGCGCGTGTGCGCTTGACTAACGCTAAGGAGGTCAACTCTTATATTCCGGGTGAGGGCCACAACTTGCAGGAGCACTCTATCGTGCTTGTGCGCGGCGGCCGTGTAAAGGACCTTCCTGGTGTGCGTTATCACATCGTTCGCGGTACGCTTGATACTGCAGGTGTGGCTAACCGTACGCAACGTCGTTCAAAGTATGGCGCAAAGCGTCCTAAAGCAGCAAAGAAATAAGTAGTTAATTTGGTTTGCAAAAAGGTTGAGTAAATTTTCGAAGGAGAATTGAAGAACTCAATGCAGCCTAAATAAGACCAATTGTAATGAGAAAAGCAAAACCAAAGAAGCGGGTTATCCTCCCGGATCCCGTTTATGGAGACCAAAAGGTTTCTAAGTTTGTAAATCACTTGATGTTCGACGGTAAGAAGAATGTTTCTTATGAAATTTTCTACAAGTCGCTCGAAATCGTAGGTGAAAAAATGAAAGACAATGAGCTTTCTCCGCTGGAAATCTGGAAAGCGGCTTTGGATAAGATAACACCCCAAGTCGAAGTTAAATCTCGTCGTATCGGTGGTGCTACGTTTCAAGTGCCCACTGAAATTCGCCCGGAGCGCAAAGAGAGTGTCTCTATGAAGAATCTGATTGGCTACGCTCGTAAGCGCGGTGGCAAGACCATGGCTGATAAGCTGGCTGCTGAGATTATGGACGCCTTTAACGAACAGGGCGGAGCTTACAAACGTAAGGAAGATATGCACCGTATGGCTGAAGCTAACCGTGCGTTCGCTCACTTCAGATTTTAACTTGTTGGGGCGAGGAGCTTCGATCGTGATACATACCATATCGGCGTGTGAGATACGAAGAGAATCGCTCTGAAGATTTGCATTAAAACGAAAGATTTAAGAAGATGGCAAAACATGACCTGCATTTAACGCGTAATATCGGCATCATGGCGCACATCGACGCCGGTAAAACGACGACGTCAGAACGCATCTTGTTTTATACGGGTAAGACGCATAAGATTGGCGAAGTTCATGACGGTGCGGCTACGATGGACTGGATGGCTCAGGAGCAGGAACGCGGTATTACGATTACGTCTGCCGCTACAACTTGTTATTGGGAGTGGAATAATCAGAAATTTAAGATTAACTTGATTGATACTCCGGGGCACGTTGACTTCACGGCTGAGGTAGAACGTTCGCTTCGTGTGTTGGACGGCGCCGTGGCAACTTATTGTGCAGTAGGTGGCGTGCAGCCGCAATCGGAAACGGTGTGGCGTCAAGCTGATAAGTATAGCGTTCCACGTATTGGATACGTAAATAAGATGGACCGCTCCGGCGCAGACTTCTTCGAGGTTGTGCGTCAGATGAAGGCGGTGCTTGGTGCAAATCCTTGTGTCGTTGCAATTCCTATCGGTGCTGAAGAAAATTTTAAGGGTATCGTTGATCTTATTCGTATGAAGGCTATCATATGGCACGATGAGTCGCTTGGTGCAGAATACGAGGTGGAAGATATTCCGGCTGAACTTCAAGACGAAGCAGAGGAATGGCGCGGCAAGATGCTCGAGCAAGCTGCTGAGTGTGACGAAAAGCTCATGGAGAAATATTTCGAAGATCCTACGAGCTTGACGAACGAAGAAATCGTGGCAGCTATCCGTAAAGGTACAATCGCAATGGAGATTGTGCCGATGACGCCGGGTTCTTCATTTAAGAATAAGGGTGTACAATATTTGTTGGACTACGTGTGTATGTTCTTGCCTGCACCTATGGATACGCCGAATATCGTCGGAGTAAATCCTGAGACAGGTGAAGAGGAAGATCGTAAGCCCTCGGAAGATGAACGCACTTCAGCTTTGGCCTTCAAGATCGCAACAGATCCTTATGTGGGTCGATTGACTTTCTTCCGTGTTTACTCCGGTAAGATTGAAGCAGGTTCATATATCTATAATCCGCGTAGCCGCAAGAAAGAGCGCGTATCTCGCCTCTTCCAAATGCACTCTAATCACCAAAACCCGGAAGAAGTTATCGGCGCCGGCGATATTGGTGCGGGTGTAGGCTTTAAAGATATCCGCACGGGTGATACACTCTGCGACGAAGCTGCACCGATCGTTCTTGAATCTATGGATTTTCCCGATCCCGTTATTGGTATCGCTGTTGAGCCTAAGACACAGAAAGATATGGATAAGCTTTCTATGGGCTTGCAGAAATTGGCGGAGGAAGATCCTACCTTCACTGTGCACACAGAAGAGCAGAGTGGCCAGACGGTTATTTCAGGTATGGGTGAGCTTCACCTTGATATTATCTTGGACCGCCTTCGTCGTGAGTTTAAAGTAGAATGTAATCAAGGTAAGCCTCAGGTTAACTACAAAGAGGCCATTACACAGACGGTTAACCTCCGCGAAGTTTACAAGAAGCAAACCGGTGGTCGTGGTAAGTTTGCAGACATTATCGTTGATGTTAGTCCTGTTGATGAGGACTTCACAGAGGGTAGTCTGCAATTCGTTAACAAGGTAACCGGTGGTAACATTCCTAAGGAATTTATTCCTTCTGTACAAAAGGGCTTCGAGAATGCTATGAAGAGTGGTGTTCTTGGCGGTTTCCCGATGAACAGCCTTAAGGTTGAGTTGCTTGACGGTTCTTTCCACCCGGTGGACTCTGACCAGTTGTCGTTCGAGCTAGCTGCATTGAACGCTTACAAGAATGCTTGCTCAAAAGCGGGTCCTGTGTTGTTGGAGCCTATTATGAGCCTCGAGGTAGTTACGCCCGAAGAGAATATGGGTGATGTGATTGGTGACTTGAATAAGCGTCGCGGTCAGGTTGAGGGTATGGAAAGCACGCGCTCTGGTGCTCGTGTCGTGAAAGCACTCGTTCCGCTGTCTGAGATGTTTGGCTATGTGACTGCATTGCGTACCATTACTTCTGGTCGCGCAACAAGCTCTATGCAATATCATCACCACTCACCCTTGTCGGCTTCAATTGCTCGTCAAGTGCTTGAGGAAATCAATGGTCGCGTAGACTTGGTAAAGTAAAATTAAAAATAGTATCAAGGGGCGGTTTAGAATATGACTCTTAAACCGTACCCCTTGATAAATACAAAGCAATATGAGTCAAAAGATTAGAATTAAATTGAAGAGTTATGATCACACTTTAGTTGAGAAATCAGCTGAAAAGATCGTAAAGAACGCAAAGGCTACGGGCGCTATTGTTAGCGGCCCTATTCCACTTCCTACCCGTAAGCGTATTATTACGGTTAATAGAAGTACGTTCGTAAACAAAAAATCACGCGAGCAGTTTGAGGTATCAACTTACAAGCGCTTGATTGACATTTATAGCTCTACGGCTAAAACTGTTGATGCGCTTATGAAGCTTGAATTGCCTTGTGGGGTTGAAGTGGAAATCAAAGTATAGTATATAATATATTATTTAGTGGGAGTTGCGACGTCAAAATTTTGTGGGCGTCAATTCTTCCGTATATAAAACTACTGAAATGCCAGGATTATTAGGAAAAAAAATCGGAATGACATCCGTTTTCAGTGCTGATGGTAAAAACATACCATGCACTGTTGTCGAAGTAGGTCCTTGCGTGGTTACTCAGATTAAAAGTGTAGAGAAAGAAGGCTACAATGCTGTTCAACTTGGCTTCCAAGAGGTAAAGGAAAAGAATACAACAGCTCCTCTTCTTGGTCACTTTAAGAAAGCTGGTACCACTCCCAAGCGCCACTTGGCTGAGTTCACAGGTTTTGACAAAGAGTTTAACTTAGGCGACACGGTTACCGTTGCCGATGTATTTGAGGGCGTTGAATATGTTGACGTTGTTGGTACATCTAAGGGTCACGGTTTCCAAGGCGTTATGAAGCGTCACGGATTTGGTGGTGTAGGCCAGAGTACTCACGGTCAGGACGACCGCGCAAGAAAGCCGGGCGCCATCGGTGCTTGCTCTTATCCCGCAAAGGTTTTTAAGGGTATGCGTATGGCCGGTCAGATGGGTAATCGTCGCGCGACCAATCAAAATCTGAAAGTAATCAAAGTAATACCGGAGCACAATCTTCTCCTTCTTAAAGGATCTGTCCCCGGCTGTAAAGGTTCAATCGTAATAATTGAGAAATAATGGAAATCAGTGTATTCAATATAAAAGGTGAAGACACCGGTCGTAAAGCTGTCCTTAATGAGACAGTCTTTGGCATTGAACCTAACGATCACGCAATTTACCTTGATGTAAAACAATATCTCGCAGCTCAACGACAAGGCACAGCTAAGTCAAAGGAAAGAAGCGAGATGAGTGGTTCTACTCGTAAGCTTGGTCGCCAGAAGGGTGGCGGCGGCGCTCGCCGTGGTGATATTAACTCGCCTGTATTAGTCGGTGGTGCTCGCGTGTTCGGCCCAAGACCTCGCAATTATGCTTTTAAACTGAATAAGAAGCTTAAAACTTTGGCTCGCCGCAGTGCATTGAGCTACAAGGCTAAAGAGAACTCAATCGTTGTCCTCGAAGACTTCACGATGGATACTCCTAAGACCAAGGCTTTTGTTGAGATCCTAAATAATCTTAAGATCTCAGAAAAAAAGGTGCTACTTGTTTTGCCTGAAGCTAATAAAAACGTATTTTTGTCAGCTCGTAATTTAGAGGGTGCTAAGTTGGCTATTGCAAAGGATATCAATACGTATAGCGTACTTGATGCCGGTGCATTGGTTATAACTGAGCGTTCGCTAGAGGATATCGACGCTGTTTTGAATAGATAACGGCTAAGAGACTATGGCATATATCGTAAAACCTTTAGTCACTGAGAAGATGACTAGCTTGACGGACAAACAAAACAAATTCGGTTTTATTGTTCGTCCTGAAGCGAACAAGCTTCAAATTAAGAAAGAAGTAGAGGCGTTGTATGACGTTACTGTTGTTGACGTTAATACATCGCGCTATGCTGGTAAAAATAAGTCTCGTTATACGCGCTCTGGATTAATTAAGGGTCGTTCAAACGCATTTAAAAAGGCGATTGTTACTCTTAAGGAGGGCGAAACGATAGACTTCTATAGTAATATCTAATTAAATGGCAGTACGTAAATTTAAGCCCACAACACCGGGGCAGAGACACAAGATTATTGGTACGTTTAATGAAATTACTGCGTCCGTACCAGAAAAATCTCTCGTTTATGGTAAGCGTTCGACCGGCGGCCGTAATAATGACGGCCACCGAGCTACGCGTTATCGTGGTGGCGGTCACAAGCGTAAATTCCGCTTGATTGACTTCCGTAGAGAGAAAGACGGTGTTCCCGCAATTGTTAAAACAATAGAGTATGATCCGAATCGTTCGGCTCGTATAGCATTGCTGTTTTATGCTGACGGTGAAAAGCGTTACATCATCGCGCCTAATGGTTTGAAAGTTGGTGATCGCTTGATGTCAGGTGCAGAAGCATCTCCTGAAGTCGGAAATGCTCTTCCCTTACAGAATATTCCTGTCGGTACAGTAGTTCACAACATAGAGCTTCGTCCTGGACAAGGAGCACTTCTGGTAAGAAGTGCAGGCAACTTTGCACAGCTGACGTCACGTGAGGGTACTTATTGTGTTATTAAATTGCCCTCAGGAGAAACTCGCAAAGTGCTGAGTGCTTGTAAAGCGACTGTAGGTAGCGTAGGTAATTCTGATCACGCACTTGAATCTTCTGGTAAAGCCGGACGTTCTCGCTGGTTAGGCCGTCGTCCTCACAACCGTGGTGTTGTTATGAACCCTGTTGATCACCCGATGGGTGGTGGTGAAGGCCGTCAGTCTGGTGGACATCCACGTTCTCGTACAGGTCTTTATGCTAAGGGTCTTAAGACAAGAGCGCCGAAGAAGCAGTCTAATAAGTATATCCTGGAAAGGTCTAAAAAGTAACAAGCACTAATTGAATTTTTATGAGTCGTTCACTAAAAAAAGGCCCTTATATAGCTGTCTCTCTCGAGAAAAAGATTCTTGCCATGAATGAAAGTGGTAAAAAGAATGTCGTAAAGACTTGGGCTAGAGCATCTATGATTTCTCCTGATTTTGTTGGTCATACTGTTGCCGTACACAATGGCAATAAGTTTATTCCCGTGTATATTACGGAAAATATGGTAGGCCATAAGTTGGGGGAATTTGCACCAACGCGTAAGTTTGGTGGTCATGCGGGTAACAACAAACGCTAATTAAGCGTATTGTAATTAAAACAACAAAAGATTATAATGGGAGCAAGAAAAAGATTAGCGGCCGTAAAACGTAAAGAGGCCAAAAAAACTCAGTATTATGCTGAGCTCCGAAATATCCCCTCTTCCCCTCGAAAAATGCGTTATGTCGTAGATTTGATCCGTGGTATGGAGGTCAATCGCGCATTAGGAACATTACGCTTTTCTAAGAAACAGGCTTCATTGGCAGTTGAAAAGTTGCTTCGTTCTGCAATTGCAAATTGGGAAACTAAAAACGAACGTAAGGCAGATGACGGAGAATTGTTTATTCTGACAGCTTTTGTAGACGAGGGTGTAACTCTTAAGAGAATGCGTCCTGCACCACAAGGGCGAGGCTATAGAATTCGCAAACGTTCCAACCACGTTACATTGTATGTAGGAACCAAGAATAACGATTAATCGATAGAAACATGGGACAAAAAGTTAATCCGATTAGTAACCGTTTAGGTATTATTCGTGGTTGGGAGTCAAACTGGTATGGTGGCTCCAATTATGGGGACACTTTGCTTGAAGATAGTAAGTTGCGTAGATATTTGAATGCCCGCCTTGCTAAGGCTAGTGTATCAAGAATCATAATTGAAAGAACTCTTAAGCTAATTACAATTACTATCTGTACTTCACGTCCGGGTATCATTATTGGTAAAGGCGGTCAAGAAGTTGATAAGCTTAAGGAGGAGCTTCATAAGATTACCGACAAAGACGTTCAGATTAATATCTTTGAGGTAAAACGCCCAGATTTAGATGCCAACATTGTTGGTCAGAGCATTGCGCGCCAAATAGAAGGTAAAATAGCCTATCGTCGTGCAGCTAAGATGGCTATTCAAAATGCGATGAGAATGGGGGCCGAAGGCATTAAGGTGCAAATTTCTGGTCGTCTGAATGGCGCGGAAATGGCTCGAAAAGAGATGTTTAAAGAGGGTCGTACGCCTCTGCATACATTCCGTGCTGATATTGATTATTGCCAAACCACAGCATTAACAAAGGTAGGCCTTATCGGTATTAAGGTGTGGATCTGCCGTGGTGAGGTTTATGGAAAAAAAGACTTAGCTCCTAATTTTACGCCTGAGAGAGATTTCCGTCGACAAGATGGCGAACGTCGCGACAGAAGACGTGATCGTAGAAACAGGGGTGGTAATCGTTAAAAGAGTAGAGCCAAATGTTACAACCAAAAAGAACAAAATACAGAAGGCCTCAGAAAGGGCGTTGCAAAGGTAATGCCCAACGTGGAAATCAGTTGGCGTTTGGAAGCTTTGGTATTAAGAGCTTACAGACTCATTGGCTGACAGGTCGTCAGATAGAGGCTGCACGTGTTGCTATGACACGTTACATGCAGCGTGAAGGGCAAAGTTGGATTCGTATTTTCCCGGACAAACCAATTACTAAGAAACCTGCGGATGTACGTATGGGTAAAGGAAAGGGTGATCCAGTAGGATACGTCTTCCCTATCACTCCAGGACGCATTATTTTTGAAGTTGAGGGCGTGCCTTTTGAGGTAGCAAAGGAGGCTCTTCGTCTTGCCGCTCAAAAATTACCAATAACAACAAAATTCGTGGTACGTCATGATTTTGATAAAAACGCTTAACAATGAAAATTAAGGAGATTCGTCAGATTCCACAAGGTGAACTACAAGAGCGCCTTGCTTCAGAGGTTGACAAGTACGGACAATTGATTTTAACTCATAGCGTTTCACCTCTTGAAAATTCATCTCAGATTAAAGAGGCTCGTCGTACCATCGCGAGACTGAAAACATTCATTCGCGAGAATGAACTTAACAACAGTAAATAATTGTCCAATGGAAGCTAGAAAATTGAGAAAAACCAGACAGGGTATTGTACTTAGCAATAAAATGGACAAAACTATAATTGTTGCGGCTAAGTTTAAAGAAAAGCATCCCATTTATGGGAAGTTCATCTCTAAGACGAAGAAGTATTACGCTCATGATGAAAAGAATGAGGTTAATCTTGGAGACATTGTCCAAATTATGGAGACTCGCCCTTTGAGTAAGCTCAAGAGATGGAGAGTTGTTAAAATTGTAGAAAGAGCAAAGTAATATGATACAAGTTGAAACTAAACTCAATGTCGCTGATAATAGCGGAGCAAGAGAAGCCAAGTGCATTCGTGTACTTGGTGGTACTCGCAGACGCTATGCAAGTGTTGGTGACATCATTGTTGTTGCAGTCAACAACATTATTCCTTCAAGTGATTTGAAAAAAGGTGCTGTATCTAAAGCCTTGATCGTAAGAACTAAGAAGGAGATTCGTCGTGCAGACGGCTCTTATATACGTTTTGACGACAATGCTTGTGTGCTTCTTAATAACGCTGGTGAATTACGTGGTAGCCGCATTTTTGGTCCGGTAGCCCGCGAGTTGCGTAGTGTTAATATGAAGGTCGTTTCTTTAGCCCCTGAAGTTCTTTAACCGGTTATAACTGTAGTATATAATGAACAAATTTCATATTAGAAAAGGTGATACTGTCTTTGTCAACGCTGGCGAAGATAAGGGAAAGACTGGTAAAGTTATTCGTGTCATCGCCGACAAGAAACGTGCAGTCGTTGAAGGTTTGAATATCGTTTCAAAGAATCAAAAGCCTAACGCAAAATACCCCCAAGGCGGTATTATTAAGATGGAGGCTCCTATTCATATCTCTAATCTTAATGTTGTAGACCCAGCTTCTGGAAAGCCTACTCGTATTGGTCGTAGGAAGAATGAAGATGGAAAGACTATACGTTATGCAAAAAAGTCTGGGGAGGAAATTAAATAATGAGTACCACTGCTAGTCTAAAAAAAGAGTATCGTGAGCGTATAGCTCCCGCGTTGATGAAGCAATTTAACTACAAATCTTCAATGCAAGTTCCTCGTCTAACGAAGATTGTTATCAATGAAGGTTTAGGTATCGCTTCAGCAGACAAAAAAATTGTTGATGTAGCTGTTAACGAACTTAGTACAATTACCGGTCAGAAGGCTGTCGTAACATTGTCTCGTAAAGATATAGCAAACTTTAAAGTCCGTAAAAAGATGCCTATTGGTGCGACAGTTACCTTACGCCGCGAGCAGATGTACGAATTTCTCGAGAAATTAATTCGTGTAGCTCTTCCTCGTATTCGCGACTTTAAAGGTATCGAAAGCAAGTTAGATGGCCGCGGAAATTATACGCTTGGTATTACTGAGCAGATTATCTTCCCGGAAATTAACATCGACTCAGTAGAGCGTATGACAGGTATGAATATTACCTTTGTTACTACAGCGCAAACTGATGAGGAGGGATATGCACTTCTGAAAGAATTTGGTCTTCCTTTCAAAAAAAATAGCAATAACTGATTTTAGTAGTATGGCAAAAGAATCAATGAAAGCACGTGAAGTAAAGCGTGCAAAGTTAGTTGCAAAATATGCAGCCAAACGTGCTGCTTTGAAGGAGATTGTAAATAAATCTTCTGATCCTGTAGAGGCTTATGAAGCTGCGCGCAAATTGCAGAGTATTCCCAAGAATGCAAATCCGATCCGTCTTCACAATCGCTGCAAAATTACAGGTCGCCCCAAAGGCTATATTAGAATGTTTGGCCTTTCAAGAATTCAATTTCGCGAAATGGCTTCTAGTGGTTTGATCCCGGGAGTCAAGAAAGCAAGTTGGTAATTTGCTAATTAATATTGTCGGGACTTCCCGATCAATTAATCAAATACAAATATGACTGATCCAATAGCAGATTTTCTGACGCGTTTACGCAATGCAATTCATGCGAAGCATAGAGTTGTAGAGATTCCCGCGTCAAATCTTAAAAAGAACATTACAAAGATCCTTTTTGAAAAAGGATATATCCTCAACTACAAGTTTGAGGATACTGAGGATAACCCTCAAGGATTGATCAAGATTGCATTAAAGTATGATCCTCAGACAAAAGCTAATGCAATCAAAAATCTTACGAGAATTTCACGTCCAGGTATGCGTAAATATACTGGATATCGTGATATGCCGAGAGTAATTAATGGTCTAGGTATAGCAATTGTATCTACGTCCAGAGGTGTTATGACAAATAAAGAAGCTTCACAAGAAAAAATTGGTGGTGAAGTATTATGCTTTGTCTATTAATAGAAGTATACTATGTCTCGAATAGGAAAATTGCCAATTAACATTCCTGCAGGGGTAAACGTTACTCAAAAGGATAATGTAGTGACCGTTAAAGGTCCGAAGGGTGAACTCTCACAGACAGTACATCCTTCTATTAATGTCGTTATTGACGCTAATGTCATTACTTTCACTATCAATCAAGAAAACGATACTGTTTCTGCAAAGCAGAAGCAAGCATTTCATGGCTTGTATCGTTCTTTGATTAACAACATGGTTGTTGGTGTAAATGAGGGTTATAAAAAAGAATTAGAATTAGTCGGCGTAGGTTATCGTGTTTCTAATCAAGGAAACTTGATGGAGTTTTCTTTAGGTTATACGCACAATATCTTCCTTCAACTTCCCAGCGAAGTGAAGGTAGAAACCAAAACTGAACGCAACAAGAATCCTTATATTTGCCTTGAGTCTTGCGACAAGCAATTGTTAGGTCAAGTATGTGCAAAGATTCGTTCGTTCCGTATGCCTGAACCTTATAAAGGTAAAGGTATATTGTTCGTTGGTGAGCAGATTCGTCGTAAGAGTGGCAAGGCTGCAGGTGCGAAGTAATTTTAAAATGAGAGTATTATGACAACGAAGAAAGAACTACGTCGTATTAAGATAAAATACCGTGTACGCAAACGTGTTTCTGGAACTGCTGAGCGTCCCCGTTTGACCGTGTTCAGAAGCAACAAACAGATTTATGCCCAGATTATCAATGATGAAACAGCGCGTACCTTGGTTAGCGCTTCATCTTTGGGCTTAGATAAGATGCCTAAGCTTGAGCAAGCTTCTAAGGTTGGGGAGCTCGTAGCACAAAAGGCAATTGCTGCAGGAATTAGTGAAGTCGTGTTCGATCGTAACGGCTATCTTTATCATGGACGTGTTAAGAACGTGGCTGATGGAGCTCGTAATGGCGGACTTAAATTTTAATGGTTATGGCAAACAGAGTTATTGTAAATAGTGAAGATTTAAAAGATAGACTGGTTGCTATCAATCGTACTACTAAGGTTACTAAAGGTGGTCGTACTTTTACATTTGCAGCAATCGTTGTTGTAGGTGACGGAAAAGGAGTAATTGGCCACGGTCTTGGTAAAGCTGGTGAAGTCACTACTGCCATTGCAAAAGGTATTGAGGCTGCCAAGAAGAACTTGGTAAAGGTTCCAGTTTTGAAAGGAACTGTTCCTCACGGCATGAATGCTCGCTTTGGCGGAGCTGAGGTTACGATCCTCCCTGCTTCTGAGGGTACTGGAGTTGTAGCCGGCGGTGCAATGCGTGCCGTACTCGATAGTGTTGGTGTTAAGGACGTTTTGGCAAAGTCAAAAGGTTCTTCTAACCCTCACAATTTAGTGAAAGCCACAATCGAGGCTCTTAAGGGTATGCGTGATGCTCATACAGTAGCGCGTGAGCGTGGTATTTCAATAGATAAAGTTTTCAGAGGTTAATAGATATGGCAACGATTAAAATCAAACAGATTAAGAGCCGTATTGGAGCACCTATCGATCAAAAGCGCACGCTTGATTCATTAGGACTCCGCAAGATTTCAAATACGGTTGAAGTTGAGGACAATCCTTGTATTCGCGGGATGATTCGCAAAGTACAACATCTTGTGACGATTGTTGAATAACCTCATATAATAAGCTTAAGTTATGAAATTACATACATTAAAACCCGCGATTGCTTCAACACATTCTCGAAAACGCATCGGTCGTGGTCCTGGCTCTGGTTTAGGAGGAACTTCAACGCGTGGTCATAAAGGTGCAAAGTCTCGTTCTGGTTATTCCAAGAAAATTGGCTTTGAAGGTGGCCAGATGCCATTACAGCGTCGCTTACCCAAGTTTGGCTTCAAAAACATCAACAGGGTTGAATATCGTGTTGTTAACATCGATACTCTTCAAGAATTAGCTGAAAAGTTGACTTTGCAAAAGATCGGCCGCGAAGAGTTGATTTCTGCACGCCTTATTTCTGCCAAAGATCTTGTTAAAGTTCTTGGCAATGGCGAGCTTAAGATTAAGCTAGACGTAGAAGCGAATGCATTCTCTAAGAGTGCAGAAGCTGCAATTCTATCTGCTGGGGGAACGGCGACAAAAATCTAGTTATGAAAAAAGTAATCGAGACACTAAAGAATATTTGGAGGATCGAAGATCTTCGCCAGCGTTTACTTATCACGTTTCTCTTTGTCGCGATTTACCGGTTTGGATCATTTGTTGTTTTACCCGGCATCGATCCTGCTCGCCTCAATCAGTTGCAGGCACAGACCAGTGAAGGTTTGATGTCACTATTAAACATGTTCTCTGGTGGAGCTTTCTCTCACGCATCTGTCTTTGCGTTAGGTATTATGCCTTATATCTCTGCTTCAATTGTTATACAGCTGTTAGCAGTAGCAGTGCCTTACTTCCAAAAGATGCAGAAAGAGGGGGAAAGCGGTGTGCGTAAGTTGAATCAATACACACGCTGGTTGACTGTTGCAATCCTTCTATTCCAGGCTCCCATGTACATGATTAACCTTAGCGCCCAAGTAGGTGGTGAAGGTGGAGCTTTTACTGTAGGACAAGGGTTTGGATTCATGCTGACTTCTACCCTTATTCTCTCAGCCGGAAGTATGTTTATTTTGTGGTTGGGCGAACGTATCACAGATAAAGGTGTTGGTAATGGTGTTTCCTTGATCATTATGATTGGTATCATTGCTCGTTTCCCGAGTGCTTTGATGGAGGAATTTACCAGTGCTCTATCTGGAGCTGAAGGTGGCGGCTTGATTAAGTTGCTGTTTGAAATTATTGCACTCCTTTTCGTTATGGCTCTCTCCATTATTTTGGTAAAAGCCACTCGTAAAGTGCCTGTACAATATGCAAAGCGTATAGAAGGTAATCGCCAATTTGGCGGAGCTCGTCAGTATATCCCGCTCAAACTTTTCGCTGCGAATGTAATGCCTATTATTTTTGCGCAAGCGATTATGTTTATTCCGGCTAGTGTGCTGAATGCTTTCTCCAAAACCGGTGGAAATGGCTTAGGACATCTTTTGTCTGATCAGTTCAGTCTCCCCTATAATGTCATCTATGTGGTACTTATCGTGATGTTTACGTATTTCTATACAGCTATTACGATGAACCCGCAACAGATGGCAGAGGATATGAAACGCAACAGCGGATTCATTCCTGGTGTAAAACCAGGACGCCCCACTGGTGATTATATTGACCGCGTGATGACGAGAATCACATTTCCTGGTTCTCTCTTCATCGCCTTGATTGCTGTATTACCGTCATTTGCTGTCTTGATTGGTGTTAAGCAAGGCTTTGCCCAATTCTTTGGCGGAACATCTCTGTTGATTCTTGTTGGAGTTGTTATTGATACACTCCAGCAGATCGAGAGCTATATGTTGGTTAGACATTATGATGGTCTTTTGAGTGCAGGTCATACTAGATCTAATTCAGGAGGTAATCTATAAGTCTTGTTCTCAGCGGATGATTTATCTTAAAACCGAAGACGAAATTGAGCTTATGCGCAAGGCAAATCGCCTTGTCGCATCTGCTCTTTCAGAAGTAGCGAAACATGTTAAGCCCGGCGCAACAACTAATCAGTTAGATGCCGTAGCAGAGCAGTATATTTGCGATAACGGTGGAGTTCCTACTTTCAAAGGCGTTCCCAACCCTTATGGGCCATCTTTCCCTGCATCTATTTGCACGTCGGTCAATGATGTCATAGTGCATGGTGTTCCAAATGATGAACCTCTACGTGATGGTGATATTGTTTCTGTAGATTGTGGCGCTCTACTCGAAGGTTTCAATGGAGATTCTTGCTATACATTTCGCGTAGGTGAAGTTTCTTCAGAGGTAGATGAACTACTCCGCGTGACGAAAGAGAGTCTTTATAAAGCTATTACGGCTGCTTTGCCAGGAAAGCGAATTGGTGATATTGGTTATGCAGTGCAATCTCACGTGCAACCTTATGGTTATGGTGTCGTGCGCGAGTTTGTCGGTCACGGAATCGGACGCGAGATGCATGAAGAGCCAATGGTCCCTAATTATGGTAAACCTGGAACCGGAAAACAACTAAAGAATGGTCTCTGTATTGCCATAGAACCTATGATTACTATGGGCACAAGAGAGTTCTTTATGCTTCCCGATCGTTGGGGAGTCAAAACCCGCGACGGAAAGCCAGCAGCCCATTTTGAGCATACAATTGCACTCCATAATGGAAAGCCTGAGATTCTTTCGTCATTTACAGAAATAGAATCTATAGAAAGTCAGAACAGATAAGTTACAATATGTCTAAGCAGTTAGCAATAGAACAAGACGGCACAATTGTAGAAGCTTTAAGCAATGCAATGTTTCGGGTAGAGTTAGAAAATGGGCATGAGATTACCGCTCATATTTCCGGAAAGATGCGTATGCACTATATCAAAATTCTCCCCGGCGACAAGGTTAAGGTAGAAATGAGTCCTTATGATCTAACTAAGGGCAGAATCGTATTTAGATACAAATAAAAAGAAACAAGATATGAAGACAAGAGCATCCTTGAAAAAGCGTACTCCTGATTGCAAGATCGTTCGGCGCAAAGGCCGTCTCTTTGTGATCAACAAGAAGAACCCTAAGTTTAAAATGCGTCAGGGTTAATCCATTTATCGCAAATAATTAAATTACTATATGGCAATAAGAATTGTTGGTGTCGATCTTCCTCAGAATAAGCGAGGAGAGATTGCCTTGACCTACATCTACGGTATAGGTCGTAGTAGCTCCGCAAAAATCTTGGACAAAGCCGGAGTTGACAGAGGAATCAAAGTATCCGACTGGACGGATGACCAGGCAGGTAAGATTCGTGAGATTATCTCCAATGAATATAAAGTTGAAGGTGACTTGCGTGGTGAAATCCAGATGAACATTAAGCGCCTGATGGATATAGGTTGCTACCGTGGTATCCGTCATCGCTTAGGCCTCCCCGTTCGTGGTCAAAGCACGAAGAATAATGCACGTACTCGCAAGGGTCGCAAGAAGACTGTTGCAAATAAGAAAAAGGCTACTAAATAATAGATAAGTTATGGCAAAGAAAACAGTCGCAACTAAGAAAAGAGTAGTGAAGGTAGATGCCAATGGCCAGCTTCACGTACACAGCTCTTTCAACAATATAATTGTATCCCTTACAAACTCTGAAGGACAAATTATCTCTTGGTCTTCAGCAGGTAAGATGGGCTTCCGCGGTTCTAAGAAGAACACCCCTTACGCAGCACAGATGGCTGCCCAGGATTGCGCTAAGACCGCGTTCGATTTAGGCCTTCGTAAAGTAAAGGCATACGTCAAGGGTCCCGGCAATGGTCGTGAGTCAGCTATTCGTGCTGTGCATGGTGCCGGTATTGAAGTAACCGAGATCATCGACGTTACTCCGTTACCTCACAATGGTTGTCGTCCTCCAAAGAGAAGAAGAGTATAATAATCTTTAAGCTGCACAATTTTAAGAGAATCAACTTACGTACATTCTTATTTTGTTAAGCTCTCTTCGTGTGTAGCATACTTCTTAAACTTATCAATTAGATAAAACATACGATTTATGGCAAGATATATTGGACCAAAGTCTCGTATTGCCCGTCGTTTCGGCGAGGCCATCTTTGGAGCAGATAAAGTACTCTCACGTCGCAATTTTCCTCCCGGACAGCATGGCAATGGCCGTCGTCGCAAGACGTCCGAGTATGGTGTGATGTTGGCTGAGAAGCAAAAAGCAAAGTACACTTACGGAGTGCTAGAAAAGCAATTCCGCAATATGTTTGAGAAAGCATCTGCGTCTAATGGCATTACTGGTGAAATTCTTTTACAGAACCTCGAATGTCGTTTAGACAATGTAGTATACCGTTTAGGTATTGCTCCTACTCGTGCTGCAGCACGCCAATTGGTTAACCACCGCCACATTACCGTTGATGGTAAAGTAACCGGCATCGCTTCTTATAGCGTGAAACCCGGTCAGATCGTGGCCGTTCGCGAGAAGTCTAAGTCGCTCGAAGTGATTGCAGATTCACTCGCTGGTTTCAACCACAGCAAGTATCCTTGGATGGAGTGGGACGAAAGTGCTAAGGCAGGCAAGTTGTTGCACAAGCCTGAGCGTGCAGATATCCCGGAGAACATCAAGGAACAGCTGATTGTCGAGTTGTACTCTAAGAACTAAGTAAAGGAAACGGAGGTAGCGAGTGCAGAACTGACCTTTATCCTTTCTGCATCCTACCTTACGAGTCCATCAATTTTCAAAATTTACATTCATGGCGATATTAGCATTTCAAAAACCTGATAAAGTGATAATGTTGGAAAACGACGACAAGTTCGGAAAGTTTGAGTTCCGTCCCTTGGAGTCTGGTTTCGGCGTCACGATTGGAAATGCCTTACGTCGCATCCTGCTCTCCTCCCTTGAAGGCTTTGCCATCAATACAATAAAGATAGCCGGCGTCGAACACGAGTTCGCCTCTATCCCTGGAGTGCGCGAGGACGTAACCAACATTATTCTCAATCTGAAGCAGGTACGCTTCAAGCACATAGTCGAGGAGCTTGAGAATGAAAAAGTCAGCTTGACCATCTCCAACGCTACCGAATTTAGAGCCGGTGACATTGGCAAGCATCTCAGTGGATTTGAAGTGTTAAATCCGGAATTGGTGATTGCTCACCTTGATTCCAAAGCCACGATTTCGATAGAGCTTACCATCAACAAGGGACGCGGTTATGTTCCCGCAGAAGAAAACCGCGATGCTTGTGTGGAGGTAACGCAAATCCCTATCGATTCTATTTACACCCCGATTCGTAACGTCAAATACGTTGTTGAGCCTTTCCGCGTAGAGCAGAAGACCGACTATGATAAGCTCGTGCTTGAAGTTACGACGGACGGTTCCATACAACCGAAGGACGCTTTGAAAGAAGCAGCCAAGATTTTAATCTACCATTTTATGCTTTTCTCTGATGAGAAGATCACGATGGAAGATGCAACGCAAGAAGACAACGAAGAGTTTGATGAGGAAGTGCTTCATATGCGTCAGGTTCTGAAGCAGAAGCTTTCCGATATGAACCTTTCCGTTCGTGCGCTGAATTGTCTTAAGGCTGCCGACGTCGAGACATTGGGCGATTTGGTACAGTTCAATAAGAACGATCTGCTCAAGTTCCGCAACTTTGGTAAGAAATCGCTCACAGAGCTTGATGATTTGCTCGCGGGTCTGAATCTACAGTTTGGAACTGATATTTCAAAATACAAATTGGATCGCGAATAAAGTGCGTGTTCGGTTGCAGAGCCTATTTAGCTCAAAGAATACGCTAAAAGCATCCTCAAACAACTTAAAAGAAAATGAGACACAATAAAAAATTCAACCATCTGAGTCGTACTGCATCCCACAGAGCGTTGATGCTGGCTAACATGTCAGTTTCTCTGATCATGCACAAAAGAATCACTACGACTCTCGCTAAAGCAAAGGCGCTCAAGAAGTATGTTGAGCCTCTGATTACCCGTAGTAAAGAGGATACGACAAACTCTCGCCGTGTCGTGTTCAGCTATCTGCGCGATAAGTATGCTGTAACGGAGTTGTTCAAGAACATTTCCGAGAAAGTAGCAGATCGTCCCGGTGGTTACACACGTATTATCAAGACCGGTTTCCGTCAGAGCGATGGTACCGATATGTGCTTTATAGAATTGGTTGATTACGATGAGAATATGGCTAAGACCAAGAAGAAGGCCACTCGCACTCGTCGTTCAAAGAAAGCAGCTCCCGCAGCAGAACAAGTAGCTCCGGAAGCTCCCGCAACTGAAGCTCCCGCAGAGGAAGCCGCTCAAGCAGAAAAGTAAAAACCAACAACTTATTGCAAATCCCCGCTATCGTGAGATAGTGGGGATTTTTTGTTTATCCTTTTGGAACATTTTTACTTGATCAATTCGAAATTTTTGATGACTTGATACAACGCCAATGATGCGGTAATCTCTTTCTCTAATCTTATATATCGACGCTAATGCTGTTATCTCATCAAAAAAACTCCCGAATAAATAGACCAATCAAAATATTTTCATAATTTTGTTTTCGATGATCTGTGAAATTGTTATTTCTTGGGAGTATAATTAAATATTGAGTTTTGCCAATTAATTTTCCTTATTGTTTATAATTTGTTGAATTCACGTAAGCCATATATTTAGCTCCTTGTAAACACTTTAAACTTACAAAATATGATTTTTGATGATAAGTTGCTACTTCAAAATGATCTTCTTACAATTAATAACCAAAGTCACAAACGGACTTGGGAGTACTACTATGAACAATACCACAAAGCGTTTCTTGTATTTCTTGAAATAGCTAAGCAAAAACGTTATCAAACTAATCGTAAATTTATGCCTTTCATGTTTATAATGCGGCATTCTCTTGAGTTGTTTTTGACAGAGAAAATATCCAAGACAATGACCACATGGGAGCAGTTTGGCACAACACACAATCTGGAAAAATTGTACCAATTTGCCAACATTAACGATCAAGAATTCTTAATACATCTTGATTGTCTCAATTGTAATTCTGAAGGTGATTGTTGGAGGTATGTTTCAGATAGAAATGGGTCTTCCTACTTTAAAGAAAGAAAAGAAATACATGCATTTAATGCTTGCAATTACTATTGCTCGTTTCCGGATAATGATGCTTCATTTACTAATGCGAGTGAAGATAAGAAACCCCAATGGGAACTAACATTTCATACATCAGACTATCATTCTTTAGGGATTATAGGAACTCAATATGATTTTGCAATTAAAGATATTTTACTAACAATACAAGAAAGGACAATCTCGATCAACGATATATATTTACCTTTGCTATTCTTATTACGGCATAGCTTAGAACTAAAACTTAAAGCTTCTATAATTGAACTGGGGAATGTTGTGGAAGAGAAAGACCATAAGGCAAATAATACTCACAAAGTCAATGATCTCTACGCTGTATTTTCCGAGGAAATCGTGGAGGAAATAGAAAAACACTGCAAGTCCTTCTATATCCGTGCTAACCGCTGCAGTTCGATCTACAATGACACCTTTGCTCTCAAAGGCTGGAAAACTGAAGAAATCAATGGCATTGAGTTTGAATTGAACTCTATCCTTGTTGAGAAGTGGAAAGGTAAGGCATATCGACTTGTGATTCAAAGACAGAAACGGATGGATGGTGTGCAGGATTTTTGGGAAGGAGAATACACATACCGTTGTATCCTGACTAACGACTATGAATCTTCCGCAAGAGAAATTGTCGAGTTCTATAACCTTCGTGGAGGAAAGGAACGTATCTTCGATGATATGAACAATGGTTTCGGGTGGGATAGATTGCCCAAATCCTTCATGGCAGAGAACACAGTGTTCCTTCTTCTCACAGCACTTATCCGTAACTTTTACAAGGCCATTATTCAAAGACCTGACGTAAAGAAGTTCGGACTCAATGCAACAAGTCGCATAAAAGCGTTTGTCTTCAGGTTTATCTCTGTACCAGCCAAGTGGATCAGGACATCAAGGCGGTATGTGCTGAATATCTATACCTATAATAATGCTTACGCAGATGTTTTCCAGACTGATTTTGGAAATGCCTACAACTTATGGGAATGATATTGTGTATTGCCTCAAGTCAAATTGTGGGGTAAGGGGATATTGTAGGCAGAAGCGGTTGTTTCAGTTCAAATCATCTGCAAATTCAGTAATGAGAGGACGTGTAAACGCAATAAGGACGTTCAAGGGC
>JABZGR010000031.1 GCA_015259125.1 Alloprevotella tannerae
CCTACAGCCAGGTCGAAAGAATCGTTGTGGGCTATAACCTGAGTAAAAAGGAGGTAACCTTAAACCGAATTGGGGTCAATTGGCCTCTCCACCTCTTTTTGTCTAGATCACTCAAAGTACTTCCACGATGGTAGAAATGTCCTTTCGTGTAAGGAGACTTGTGCCACCACGAAAGGACATTAGTACCATTAGCTTCGTAGCTTAGCAGCTTCTATTCTTTTTGAGTATTATTCAAAACTAGTGGAACAAAATCTCATACAAGAATAGGGAGGATAGCAAGACGATACTTTAAGATCCACTTGTAGAATATTCGCTTAGAAGTTTTTGAAAACCTATTAGGATGGTTGGAATAACAGATAAAATTAAAATTCAAATTTAGCACCTAAGAAAAAGGTTCTTGGTAATCCTGGCCCATAAATATAGGCAGAATCCCTATTCCATCCTTGATCAAAATCTTTTTGATAAGCATTACTTAAGTTTTGAACTCCGGCATTCAACTGCAAAGTCAAGGAACCTGGGAGCGAAATATCATAGCTGGCCTTGGCATTGATCACCATAAATCGAGGCGTCTCTACCGCTATCGGTTTTGTGATTTTATCGCCACCGGAATGCCCAACTAACATACTGCCTGTATAGTTGCCCGATAATAAGAAAGCAAGCCGCTTGATTGGAGTAATCTTAGCCGTGAAATAGCCATACGCATTCGGGGTACGCAGCATCTTTCTGACAGGTGCAGCATCCTCATTCCATTCTACTGGTTCGCAGTAGCGACTTTGCTGCAAAGTGATACCGGCCTCCACCGTTAGCCACTTAGTGAGTAAAGCTCGCCCCTCAATATTTACTCCCATGACGCTTGCACCAAGTGCATTATAACGTTCTTGGATAGCGTTGCCTTGATCATCTGTTCTATTTAGCAGGCGCAGTCCAAATACATTATTAAGACGTGTATAAAACCCTTCGATGATTAGATCTGTCTGGATTTTTCCTAAATTATAGGCTAGATCGGCCGATAAACTAAAGCTATGTGAGCGCTCAACTTTTAATCCAGGTGCATTTATGGTAACAACGCGTTCGCCACCAACGTAGCCTACGTGTAGATCTTCGTCAAATGTCTGTGGAGCTCTGAAACCTTGTCCGTAACTGAAGCGCAGATTTACCTTTTCATTCGGATTGTAGCGTAAATTTACACGTGGACTGAAAATCGGATTGGAGATAAGATTATGCTTATCCATTCTGGCTCCCAATACAAAGCTCCAGCGCTCGTCTTTCCATTCGTTTTGTGCGAAGAAACTACCTATATGAATCTGCTGATGCAGGAAATGATTATAGTCGATTATTTCATCATTCAAGTTATCGTTGTTATACTCCCCACCCAATGTTAAGGTCGCCGGCAAGAACCATAGCTTGTCGAAATAGTAGGAGTATTGTGCGCCTACGATATAAGTAAAATCAGTTGTGCGACCATAGGCCTTTTCTGCAGTTTCTATATCTTCTGTTGAACCAGATGCGATACCGCCGTAATAACTTTTTCGATTAGTCGTCGTAAAAGAGAAATAAGCCTTCAGGTGATGCAATAGATTAGGTGTATCAAGATCATAAGTTAAATCTCCCCCATTAATAGAATGTTCTATCTGCTCTGTAATATTGGCTTTGTGAGGTGGAAGATGCAGATTATTTCCTCCGCGTCGAAACTCGCTGATGTTATTGTAACGCATAGAAAGTTTCGAATAAGGAGTTAACTTGATAAAAGAGCTGAATCCGAACATTGAGTTGCGCAAATTGGGTAGCTCAGTATATTTATCTCCATCGTAATCAAATCCCGGTCGATAATGGTATTGACCAAAAATAGACAAACCGGCACGGCCATCAGGCGTGACGAGTGAAGCGTTGGCTGTCGTCGTATTATCATAACTTGAACGGCCATATAAAGAGGTAATCGTATGACTGAAAGAACCGGTATTGTAAGTTGGATACTTTGTAATAATGTTGATAGTTCCGCCAACGGCAGAAGCACCATAGAGCGATGATCCACCACCGCGCACTATTTCAACGCGATCTATCATATTCGTGGGCAATTGCTCAAGCCCATACACACCATTCAGGGCCGAGAATACAGGTCTAGAATCAATTAGAATTTGCGAATAGTGACCGTCTAATCCATTCATTCTTACCTGTGAGAAACCACAATTTTGGCAATTCGTTTCTGTACGTACCCCGGGTTGGAAATTAAGCCCTTGAGCCAAACAAGCAATGTTTGTAACTTCAAAAGTCTTCTTATCTAACACGTTGACCAAAGCTGGTGCTTCTCTACGTAAGGTCTGCACGCGATTAGCCGTAAGCACAACCTCGTCAAGATCAAAGGCGTCTTCGCTCAGTTCGAAATCCAATTCTTGTACTTCGTGCGGGCGAGTTTTTATTTTCTGTCGTTGGATATGGTACCCCAACAATTTCACTTCCAACGTAAAATTGCCTATAGGCAGGTTCTTCAAATGATAACATCCCGCAGCATCTGTTGTGGTTTCGATGGTTGTTCCCTTTATAGAAATATGCACGAAGGGCAAATTCTCCTTGCTTTTTCCATTGATTACGCGACCTTGCACAACAGCTTCTGTTACGTTTACATTATCTGCTATCCCGACTTGTAACAGTGAAAAGAATAGCAGAAAAAGTACTATTTTCTTATTCATAGGATCTTTGATTTGTAAATAAATTCAAGTATTAAACAAGATAGGTCTATCCTGTGTATTTTTTGACTGCAAAGATATGGTGTTCTTTATTGCTGAAAAATACTCAAGAATAATGATTTTATGCTCCATCCTCGCAGGAGTGTAGCCAGCACATAAAGGCAGCCAGATGTATCTGAAAAGCCTCAGAAAGAGTTTGTTTGTTGATGGTGATAAATATCCGTGACGGCAAGAAAATTTGACGAGATGGCAGAGCGGTATAATTGGAATTGGGGTTAATAGTTGGGGAAGTGTTCATAAATTAGCTTATCTACTACCATTTGAAACAAAAAACACTTATGTTGAGAACTTGTCTGCGGCATAAGTGAGAGTAGGGTGGTTATAGTAAGCGCTTATCTTGAAGCGCTATTGTAGCCTTCTGTTATCTATGCTCCATTTTAGAATTTTCTAAAAGATAGTTTTGCATAATCTGATTGCAATAACATCGTTTTGCTGTCCAAATGTAGTACTGCAAAGTTGGCTTTTATGCCATTGATCCCTGTTTTTTGGAAGTAAGTCGTCAAAGGGTCGTCAATCTTTTGATCAGCTTCGCGATAGTGGCGATAGAAATCGAATAGTTTTAAAGAATCTCCCGTAAAATTGAATCGACATAACGACTCTTCTGTCAATGAATCGTGGAATTTGCCGGTCATACTATGTATGCTGATCAACTTATATTGTATATCCCAGAAGATTAGTTGCTCTTTCATTTCTACTTTTCTGTTGCTGCCATCTAAATAGCTTAGCTCCATTAATTGCCAGCGGCCATCTAACTTTCCATTGTCGGATGTCTCAATAGAACATCCGGTCAAGAGCAGAAGAAATATAGCGATCAGAGAAAAGTTTCTCATCTTTCTTATCGTATCATTAAGTTTTAAAAAACGTTTGCTTAAAATAGTCCCCGCTTGCTAAGACCTATTTGCAGACCAACATTATTATCTAACAAATTACCTCGATCTATGCCGAACGATGATGTGATCTGCCAATCTTTAGGTAAGCTATAGCTGATTTCACATAGGATTGACGTGTTGTATTTCTTGTCCTTGAAGGGTGCAAAGTATGAGCCCCAATTTTCGGAATAAGTCAGAAGGAAACGATAATGCAAGCGGTCAGTTGGGTTTCCACGAAAGCCTATATGGTGCGCAAACAAACGATTGTTGCGAATTTGAAGTACGCGATCCTTATTGTAAATTGGAGAGGTGATTAAGGGGTTGCCAATTACTTGCCCCCAATGCGCCCACGCTAAATAAAGATTGTGACTGTAGTATCCGTCTTTTCCGCCAACCTCATCAGGGATTTGAGCCGTGTGATCGTGATATAGAGGGCCGCTTTGGTATTTCGTGTATAGATATTCATAGACTATGTCGGAGACAAATCTGTTTTTCGGCAAAGTAACTTCAACTCCCCACAGCCCATCTTTGAGTTTGTAGCCGGTAAAATGCCTACTTTGCTTCGTGTTGTCTGCATTCCATCCTCCGCTTCCTAACATAAATAGGCCTGAATGGTCTTCAAAAAAATGATCGTAATAGGCTCTGACTTTCCACGTGGGAAACTTATAGGAAATATCTGCGATCCAACTACCCAGCATATTGCCGGAGTTGTTCGCATATACGCCGTCTGTTGGGTCATTTCCGCCAGAGAAGAATGCATTCCAAAAAGCTTTTAGGCCGTGATCCAACTTAACTTTTGGATGAGTTGCGTCCAAGTTGTAGATAGTTCCGCCAAACTGCGTCGCCATCTCTAAGCCAAGGGTTCCGCTTAAAGGAAATCTTTCTTCGTTTCCAAAGTGTAGATAGCCGGATTTGCTATGATAGAGTGCTTTACGTACATATCTGCTTCCTGTAGGTTGATAGTTCTTCTGCCATTTTCCATCCGTGAACCAGCCATAAGCAACGTGGCCTTTCAAACCAAGCCACGGCGTTACTTGCCAATAGTCCGGAAGTTCGATGCGGGCTTGAGGAATGGGACGACTATTGATGCCTAAGGTCATTGAGCCGCTACTCAGTTCGTCGTTCTTCAACTCCAAGGGGCGCTCTTTGCTACCTATCGCGAAGCGAACCTTTTTGTATTGGGCCTCACCATAGAGTTGCTGAATAATAAGCCCGCTTGTGTGGTCTATTGCGCCTGCAATATCTGCCCCGTAATCTAAATGCCAATTTCCAATTTCATCTTGGCGAGTGATTTTAGCTCTGATATAGGCACTCTGTGCGCGTACAGACGAAAGGCCATGCTTGTTGGCGTTTAGCCAAAATGGATTACGGTTGCTTGCAAACGAAACTTGCGTGGAGGCCTCATAGACCCAAGGATTCTGTTCCGATTGGGCGGTAACCGCAACACAATAGAAAAAGGATACGAATAGAGTTCCTAAACTTTGCTTACTTAGCATAATTGATTGAGCGTGTTTCTCGAATGACCGTAATTTTAACTTGACCCGGATAAGTCATTTCATCTTGGATCTTTTTTGCGATTTCGAACGATAATTGCTCCGTCTGCTTATCGTCAATCTTATCTGCGCCAACTATGACACGTAGTTCGCGACCGGCTTGTATAGCATAGGTCTTCGTAACACCGGGATAGCTCATCGCAATGTTTTCCAAATCATTCAAGCGCTTAATGTAAGCTTCAATAATCTCGCGGCGAGCGCCCGGACGAGCGCCACTAATCGCGTCACACACTTGTACAATCGGCGCAATCAAAGAAGACATTTCAACTTCGTCGTGGTGGGCGGCGATAGCATTAACAATTTCTGGTTTTTCCTTAAACTTTTCCGCCAATTTAGCACCATATAATGCGTGTGGGAGTTCGCTTTCTTCATCAGGCACTTTACCTATATCGTGTAGTAAACCTGCTCGCTTCGCCTTCTTCGGATTTAAGCCTAATTCAGAAGCCATAACGGCGCACAAGTTTGCCGTTTCGCGAGCATGTTGTAGTAAGTTTTGTCCGTAAGAAGAGCGATATTTCATTTTACCAACAATGCGAATGAGTTCCGGATGCAGGCCGTGGATTCCTAAGTCAATTGCTGTGCGCTTTCCCGTCTCAATAACTTCTTCCTCAACTTGCTTCTGCACTTTTGCAACAACTTCTTCGATGCGTGCGGGGTGAATACGTCCGTCTGCGATCAATTGGTGCAAAGCTAAGCGCGCAACTTCTCGGCGCACGGGGTCAAAGGCAGAGATGACAATTGCTTCCGGAGTGTCATCAACAACAACTTCTACGCCTGTAGCGGCTTCCAGAGCGCGAATGTTGCGTCCTTCACGGCCGATAATACGGCCTTTTACCTCATCGTTATCGATGTGGAAGACCGTTGTACTATTTTCTATAGCCGTTTCTGTGGCTACGCGCTGAATAGTTTGGATAACGATTCGCTTTGCCTCTTTATTTGCAGTCAGTTTGGCGTCATCCATAATGTCGTTAATATAGGATTGCGCATTGGTACGCGCCTCATCTTTCAACGATTCTACCAATCTCATTTTTGCATCTTCAGCAGAGAGGCCGCTGAGTTCTTCTAATTTTTGCTGCTCTTGGCGTTGGATTTTCTCTAAGTCAGCTTCGCGATTAGCTAATGCTTTCTGTTGATTCTGCAAGCGTTGGATTTCTTCTTCTAAGTCGCTCTTGCGCTTATTGACTTCCTCTTGGCGCTGCGTGAGCGTTTGCTCCCGTTGTTTTAGCTTGCTTTCTACTTGTTGTAGCTTTTGATTGCGCTGTTGTGTTTCTCTTTCAAGTTCATTCTTCTTATTTAAGAATTTCTCGCGTACTTCAAGTAGCTTTTTCTCTTTCAGTACTTCTGATTGCTTTTCTGCCGCTTTGATTGTACGACGATACTTCCCTGTAAGCATATAGCGGAAGCAGGCATAACCAAGTCCGCTGCCAATCAGTAAAGCTAAAACTGTGGATATAATAAGAATAGATTCCATATAGATTTTGTCCTTTTGATATTTTGTTATTTTTGATTTGTTATTGTTGTTATGTTGAAGAAGGGTGCTGAATGAAAGAGAAAATGTGCTTTTAGTCGTCCTCTTTTTTTAGCGCATCTTCTATTTCAGATGTCAATGTTTCCATGCTGGCTACGAAGGGTGCTGTGTTTTGTACTTGTTCAAGTTGTAGCGCTTGCACCGCAAAATCTAGAATGGAGATAGACATATATTTTTCGATTGTTTGATTAGGATAGGTTTGTGCATATCTGCCCAACTTATCATTAATCAGCTTTGCCGCTTTTCGGTAGATTTCTTCTTGACTCCTTTGGACTGAGATGGTGTGCATTTGACTCCCAATTCTGAGCTGGATAACTAATTTGTTGCTGTCTGCCATGTGTGTTTGCGAATTATCCATTTAGCAGTGCGATGCATTTGTCTATTCTTCTAATGAGCGAAGCCATTTTTGTCTTTGCTCCTTGAAGATCCGAGTTGCTTATTTCAATCATTTTAGCCAGTTTTAGGTTGTTATAGTCATCCTGAAGCTGCCTAATTTCCTCTTTTGCAGCTGCTATTTCTTTTTCACCTTCAGTTAGGGCCAACTGTAGTTCAGCATTTTTCTCCGTGAGCGCGTTATATTGCAAGATGAGCTGTCTTACTCTCGTCTCAAACACTCTAAGTTTTTCTTCCTCTTCTTTTGTCATTACTCACTAACTTGTATAGCGCGAAGATACGTAAATATTTTATTGTATGCAACTTACCTATCTTCAGCTCATGCAAAGTTTATATAGGAGAAGTAGGCTTATTTTTCTTCGACGTCTTTCGGTTTTTTCTCCTTCTTTACCAATACGAGGAGATGAAAGACATAGTCAGTTACCCACTGTTGCGAATAACCCAACGTGTGTTGGTAGCGGCGAACTGTAAGGGCTGCTTTGTATGCGCTTGGATCTTTCCAATCGTCTTTTTCAAGAATGTCTCGCACGGTTTTTTGCGTCATAGCGTAAAGTGCCTTTCGCATAAAGCCGGGAACGCGAACTTTCCATTTCATCATGTTGCCTGCAAGCATCATCAGCTCTTGAGTAAAGCCCTGAAAATTGAAGAGGAATCCTTGCATTTGATTGATGTTCTTACAATTGCGCTTGACGGACTGGTCAATTTCTTTAAAGAAATATTCCGGCATATCGTAAATTTCCATCAGCATCTTTTTGCAACGATTCTTTTCGGCCAAACCCAGTTTGTTGTTTGCTGTAGGAACGTGCAAGGTTTGCTTAAAAACGCGTAAGTCGGGCAAAGCTGCTAAGTTGCTAATGCCCAAATTGCCAGCCAATACGGCTTGATAATATACGCGAATCAGCGTCATGAAATCTTCCAGACCGCCGAGACGCCACCCTTCATCTTGAGCGGTGGCTTTTCGCTTAAAGATTTTAGCTAAAAAACTCATAATATCATTTTCTTGTGCAAAGTTAATGTAAAGTAAAGGAAGGGCAAAATAAAACGAACGCTTTGCAGCGAAAGATAATGTCTTTTAGGTATCAAAGACGTATAGGAAATGGGGTGGAGTTGGGGCTGATTTCTCGCTTTTAGTGTGCTTTATAATTGTACTTCTGTATATAATAGCTAAAGATTTTGCCATTATACCGTCGAAAAGTTCACATATTCGTTTGATAGAGATATGCATACGGTTGCGTAATGAAAAGTTGCGCCCAATTACATCAATATTATTTGTGTGTTCTGAAATGTTTTTGAGTTGTCTTGACTTTCTTAAAATGAAATGTTCTTTGATTGATCATTGTTTGCTCCCAGCAAACCATTGTTTGGCGGCAGCAAACTATCGTTTGGTCTCAGCAAACTATCGTTTGGCGGCAGCAAACGATACAATCCTAAAGATCTCCGTGAGTACAACCCAGCCTTATTTTCTTAATAGCAAATTGAAAAGAAAGAAGCAATAGCGCTCAGACGATGGATAAAGCTATCATTTTGCTTTAGAGTTTGTAGGACGTGATGAATGAAAGTACTTACGTTAGAGGTTTCCTTATGCTCAAGCGTAGCTTTTAAACAAATGGCTCATAAATCCGGAAACTTCAGTGGAATGGAGCGGACGTAGAAAATAAAAATCGGGAAAACGACCTTGCATTTTCCCGATATTTATAGATGATAGTAAGTTTATTGCACATTGAGAACAATCTCGCTGAGCGAGGGGTGGGCATGAATCGTGTCCTTTAATTGTTCGATAGTGCCATTATAGCGCATTAGCATTGTCACTTCGTGGATGAGGTCAGCGGCATGTGCGCCCAAAATGTGTGCGCCCAAAATGTGACCTTCCATATCTGCGAGCAATTTTACCGTGCCGTCTTCCGCGTCCATCGTCATTGCTTTTCCGTTGGCGCGATAGAAAGCTTTGTAAGCTTTATATTCGACCTGCTCTGCCTTAAGTTGCTCCTCGGTCTTTCCAACCATAGCCAACTCCGGTACCGTAAACACTGCTGCCGGAACTAAATCAAGGCGAATGTCGTCCTTCTTGCCCAGAATGTGGTTCAAAGCGTGGAAACTCTGGAACGTAGCTGCGTGGGCCAATTGCATCAGACCATTGATGTCGCCAACAGCATAGATGTTGGCGATGTTAGTCTGGAAGTGCTCGTTGACAGTCACGCCTCTCTTGGTATATTCAATGCCAATATCGCTGAAATTCAGAGAGTCCACGTTTGCACCACGACCTACGGCCATCAAAACCAAGTCGCAATCTACAGCAGCCGGCTTTCCTTTTTCTTCAAACGCGACAGTGTAGCCATCTTGCGTAGGTTTTATGCCCGTTGCTGCTGCTCCTACTTTGAAATTGATACCTTTTTTCTTCAAGCTGGTGCGTAGGCGTTTGGCAATGTCTTGATCAAAGAAGGGGAGAACCTCTTTGCAGAACTCGACAACCGTAACTTCACTACCGAAAGCATTGAAGATGGAGGCAAACTCTAAGCCGATAACGCCACCACCTATGACGCAAAGGCGCTTCGGGACTTGAGTCAGGTCGAGCATTTCTGTAGACGTGACAACGCCTTCGCAGTGTGCGCCTTCAATAGGTAGGAACTTGGTGACTGAACCTGTAGCTATAATGATGTTGTCAGCTTGAATTTCTTCTTCGCCAACAAGAATCGTGTGGGCATCTTTGAATTGTGCACGACCATTGATAAGTGTGATGCCCGGCGTTTTCATTAATGCCTCTACAGAACTTACTAATTTGCCGACGATTTCATTCTTGCGAGCTACGGCCTTTTGGATGTCGAAGTGGAGTGTATCAAAGCTGATGCCACTCTTTTCCGCTTCACGAGCTTCTTCCAAAACTTCTGCGCTGTGGCAGAGGGCTTTGGTCGGAATACAGCCAACGTTAAGACACGTACCTCCGCAGGCGTGCTCTTCAATGACGGCTACCGTCAGTCCGGAATGAGCCGCTTTGACAGCTGCTTCATAACCGCCGGGGCCGGCTCCGATGATGGTTAAATCGACTTTCATTGTTGGGCCTTTAAGTCTTTGTAGGTAAATAGTGAAGCCTTGACAGCCTTAACGTCATCTAAGCGACGAATCGGCGTATTATGCGGTGCACTCTTGACCAATTCCTTGTTTTCCCTAGCCTCTTCGGCGATCTTTTTAAGCGTAGCAATGAAGCCATCGAGTGTTTCTTTGCTTTCGTCTTCTGTAGGTTCAATCATCATTGCCTCGTGGAAAAGGAGAGGGAAGTAAATCGTAGGAGCATGATAGCCGTAATCAAGCAAACGCTTAGCTACATCTAAGGTCTTAACATAATCAGCTGAGTCGCGCGGACCTGCATATTCCTCTTTCATTCCGTCGAAAACAAACTCATGCTTGCAAATTCCCTCAATCGGCAAATTATAATGCGACTTGAGGCTCTCTTTAATGTAGTTTGCATTTAAAACAGAGAGCTTACCGGCCATAGCAATGTGATCTCGTCCGATCGTAAGCAGATAAGCGCAAGCGCGAATCAAAATGCCATAATTGCCTAATGTGGAAGAAATGCTTCCGAGAGCAGATTCTTCTATGGTTTGCTTGTACGTTCCGCCTTTTTCTTCGCATACAACGGGGTTGGGGAGGAATTCTTCTAATCCTTTTCCAACACCTACAGGGCCTGCACCAGGACCACCACCGCCGTGAGGCGTGGAGAATGTCTTATGTAAATTGAGGTGTAGTACGTCAAAACCCATATCTCCTGGGCGGCAAACGCCTAAGATGGGGTTGAAGTTTGCACCATCATAATACATTAAGCCGCCACACTCGTGTACCAATTGAGCAATCTGCGGAATTTGCGTCTCAAAGATACCTAAAGTGTTGGGGTTAGTCATCATCATACCGGCAATGTCGTCTCCCAAAAGAGGCTTCAGATCCTCTACGTCGACAGTGCCTTGTGCCGTACTTTTCACGGTGATCACCTCCAAGCCACAAACAGCAGCGCTGGCGGGATTTGTTCCGTGCGCAGAGTCAGGTACGATGATCTTTGTGCGCTTTGTGTCTCCACGCTTTTCGTGATAAGCACGAATAACCATTAAGCCCGTTAATTCTCCGTGAGCTCCGGCGTATGGGTTAAGCGTGAAGCGCTCCATACCCGTTACTTCGGAGAGGATCTTTTGCGTTTTGTCGTAGAGTTCTAAAGCTCCTTGAACCGTATAATCAGGCTGAAGTGGGTGCAAATTGGTAAATCCGGGGAGTGCTGCCACTTCATCGTTGATTTTAGGATTGTACTTCATTGTACAACTTCCTAATGGATAGAAGCCTGTATCAACACCGAAATTGTTATTGCTCGCATTTGTGTAATGGCGCGTCACTGTTAGTTCGTCAACTTCAGGAAGAGCCGGTTGGCTTCCACGTAATATTTGTTGCGGAAGTTGGTCCAAGGAATAGCCTTGTATGTTGTTTTTCGGAAGTGAATAGCCTTGCCTGCCTGGATTGGACAGTTCGAATATTAGTTTTCCGTAATATGTGTTGTTCATAACGAAAGGTTTAGAGAGCTAATTGAATGAATGTATCCAGTTCTTCCTTGCTGCGCTTTTCTGTTACAGCTATGAGCAATTTATCTTCGCCCACGGGAACGCCGGGAAGGATGCCTGCTTCGATCATCTTTGCCTGAAGAGCTTGCAGGTCACCTTTGTAGCGTACGATAAACTCATTTAAGAAAGGCTGGTCATATACTTTTTCAAACTTACCTGTCTCAAGTAGTTTGTCATATAGATAATGTGCGCCGGCAAAGCCTGTTTCGTTTACTTCTTTTAGGCCCTTTGCACTCATCATGCTAAGATACATTGCTACGTAAAGACACATAACGCCTTGAGCTGTGCATATATTTGATGTGGCGTGCTCGCGGCGGATGTGTTGTTCGCGGGCTTGAAGCGTTAAAACGAAGCAGCGTTCTCCGTTAGCGTCGGTTGTTGCACCGACAAGGCGTCCCGGCATTTTTCTTACGTGTGCTTTTGTTGTGCAGAGGTATCCTATATAGGGGCCACCAAAGTTTAAAGGTAAGCCTAAGCTTTGCGCTTCGCCACAAGCGATGTCTGCTCCCCATTCGCCCGGAGTCTTTAAGACTGAAAGCGTGGATGCGATGGTGTTGATTACGAACAAGGCCTTGTTTGAATGGCACAAGTCTGCGAGTCCGCTGAAGTCTTCTACGATACCATAGTAGTTAGGTTGCGCAACAATAACTCCGGCTACATCTTTCTCTTTCTCAAAGCGTGCTGCGATGGCTTCTTTGTCAGTAACTCCATCCTTGGCGGGAATAATTTCTAAGTTAATTCCGTGATACTTTGCGTAGGTTCTAACGACAGCAATCGTCCTTGGATCAAATGTTTCACTGATGAGAACAGTATTTTTCTTCTTTGCAGAATTTACACACATCAGCATTGCTTCAGCTGTTGCTGTGGCGCCGTCATACATAGAAGCGTTTGACACATCCATTCCCGTAAGTTCAGCCATCATTGTCTGATACTCGAAAATGTATTGTAGAGTTCCTTGTGAGATTTCCGCTTGGTACGGCGTGTAAGATGTCGCAAATTCGGAGCGAGATGCAATATAAGGAATCAAGCTCGGTTGGTAGTGATCATAAGCTCCGGCGCCGGCGAAGCAAATCAATTGCTGATTTTTGTTTGCCAGTCTTTGGAACTCTTTGCGAACTTCTAATTCCGATTGTGCTTCGGGAATGTCAAGCTCGCGTTTTAGTTTTAATTCTTCAGGCACTTCCGCGTAAAGTTCATCGAGCGAATTGACGCCGATCACTTTAAGCATTTCCTGAATGTCATTGTCTGTATGAGGAAAAAACTTAAACATAGTTGTGATAAAGAATTAGGCCAATTAACAGGATGGTGATAATTGGCCTAATGTGTTGTGGGTTATTTGCAAATTTCTTTGTAATCGCTCACGCTCATCAGGTCGTTAAGCTCTTGCGGATTTGTGAGTTTTACTTTTACAATCCAATTTTCGAAAGCATCCTCATTTAACAATTCCGGATTATCTTCGAGTTGTTCATTGATAGCGACTACTTCACCTGAAACAGGAGAGGTTAAATCGCTCGCAGCTTTTACGCTTTCTACGGCTCCGAAGTTTTCTCCGGCGCTGATTTCGTCTCCTTCACTCGGCATATCTACATATACAACGCTGCCCAATTGGCTTTGTGCATAGTCCGTTATACCTAAGTATGCGAATTCTCCGTCTACTTTGACGTATTCGTGTGATTCACTGTAATACAGTCCGTCAATAAATTTTGCCATAATGATTAATTGCTTATTGATTATTTTTTATAACTCTTTTGATAGAAGCGTTTCTTCACGACCGTTCCATTGTGGAGGCGGTTGTGTATTTTTACTTGCAATTCTGTTCCAAGTTTAGCTGCGCTGATGTCAACTAAAGCCATACAGATGCTTTTGCCTGTTGAAATAGAGCGGTAGCCAGTTGTGATTTCTCCGACAACCTTTCCGTCTTTCTCGACTTCGTAGCCGTGGCGAGGTATTGCGCGAGAAGCTAACTCAATACCTACGACTTTTTTCTCTACGCCTTCTGCTTTTTGCTTTGCGCAAGCCTCCTTGCCGATAAATTCTTCTTTATCCAACTTCACAAACATGCTCAAGCCGGACATAACCGGAGAAATTTCGGGTGACAATTCATCACCATAAAGCGGTAAGCCAACTTCAAAACGAAGCGTGTCGCGACAGCCTAAGCCGCAAGGTTGAACACCGGCAGCAATCAGTTTGTCCCAGCATTCAATGATAAAATCATGGCTGCCGTAAAGCTCGAAGCCGTCCTCGCCGGTGTAGCCGGTGCGAGAAAGGATTGCGGGCACCTCATTGTTGTCTAAAGTTTTGAAAGTATAGAATGCAAGGTCTTTACACTCTAAACCGAGTACGCTTTCTACGGTTTTCTCTGCCTCAGGTCCTTGTATTGCCAATTGACCATAGCTTTCGCTCAAATTCTTTGTCGTTACATTGAATCCTTCTGCTTGTTCTTCGATCCAAGCATAGTCCTTGTCAATGTTCGCGGCGTTGATGACCAACAAGAAATCTTGCTCGCCTTTCTTGTAGACCAGCAAGTCATCGACCGTTCCCCCGTTCGGGTAGAGCATCATGCCATAGAAAACGCTGCCAATCGTAGCGCCTTTAATGTCATTCGTAAATATGTGCTGAACGTAGCGTTCTGCTTCTTCGCCGGTCACGCTTACTTCGCCCATATGCGAAACATCAAACACGCCCACCTTTTGGCGGACAGCGTTGTGTTCTGTAGTGATGTCCGAATAGTAGAGCGGCATGTCAAAACCTCCAAAAGGCACCATATTAGCGCCTAATGCGACGTGGCGATCGTGTAAACAAGTGATTTTATCCATAGTATAATTAGTTTATTGATTACGTATTTTTCTCGTTTATATTGTGAAATAAGATGTGCAAGACTTCTTTTGCTTCAAGTCTGCGTATGTTGGCTTGCGGCTTTAGTTCATTTAGCCTATCCGTGATCTCTTCTCGCGAAAATGGTAGTCCGATAAGAGCTTCTTGGAAACTTGCTTCGGCCGGCTTTTCTCCCACTTCGAAGAAATCGCCGCCCAAGCGGAGATCATCTATGATTGAACCGCGCAGCGTAATGCTAAATTCTACGCGTCCGCAACCTTCAATGCGATCGGAGCAAACGGTCGTAGCCTTCGATGTTTGCCCGAAAATCATTTCCTGTGTATAATAAGTAGCCTCAATCTTTCTGATTTCCGCTAAGTCGTCGACAGTTAATTTAACGCTGCGGTCCGTAAGAATCAAGCGCATCTTTTGTCTCAAGACATCAACGCCAAACGGCAGGTAATCTTTGAGCAAGGCTATTCTGCTACGAACGCTCTTGACGCCTTGCGACTCCAACTTGTCAGGATCAGGATTTAGTGCGCCAATCATAAGGTCCATTTGCGTATCGTGTAGCATCGTGCCGTGTACAATGTTGTGCCGGGCTAAATGGTAAAAAGCATTGCCGCATATTTTTCCACCCCCTTTTAAGGTGATATCATTACGCCCCGAAACTTCCGTAGGCGCGCCTATACGGTTCAGACCATCAGATATTTGGTGGACATAAGCCGTAAAAATAGGTTCTACACTTCCTGCCGGCGTTATAAGGCTGGTCATTAGGTTGCCCCAATCGGCATATACTGTTCCGCCTCCGCTTTTTCTTCGCAGTACGTCAATGCCGTGTTGCTTGCAGAAGTCAAAATTAATTTCTTTGTGCAAGGTCTGATTGCGCCCTAACAGGGCTGTCGGGCCTATCTGCCAAGAAAAGACGTAGTAATCCTCCGGAAAATTTTGAGCAATGTATTCTTCGGCGGCAAGATAGAACGCACAACGTTGCCTTTCCGCCTCAGGCGGAAACTCGACGAAGCAAGCCGGAAATATTTTTTGTGCGTTATCCATAGACATCCTTTTGATTCACGAGCAAAAATAGGATAAAACATTGAATCTTCCAAGCGAAGTTCTCCTTTATTAAACAAATGTTTTTTCAAGCAGGGTGGGACGCCTGTTTTTGGCGTTAGATTGTTTCATTTTGCACGCTTAATTTTGGTCTCGTTGGATTTAAAAACTCTTTATCGGTTGGCTGCGGTGAAAGCGTACGTGTAGCCTAAAAATTCGGATCTTAAATGCCTAACTTTACATGTAGAGGATTTTTTCTCCTATCGTGCAGTAGATTAAAAGTATATGTTGTTAATCCTCAATTATGCTTCTATATAAAACGAAAAGAGTTTTCGCGTAAAAACGAACAGTTAAGAATCCGATTTTTTTATGCCAAAAGAGATGCTGAAAACCTTAAGATAATTGTAGGAGCGCAACGGTTTTGCTTGTACTGTCGTGAAAGAACGTTCGTGCGCTCACGATGGTACAGCTCTACGCTCGTGAGAGGACGTTTGTACGCTCACGATAACAAGCTGCAATGTCTTATCGTGGCAACTTAAAACTTGAAGCCGCTGATTCTTTTTCCCGGACCTTCTAACGTGAAGTCGAGCGGTAGGCATAAAAAGCAAGCTGCCTATAATAGGGCAGCTTGCTTAATGGCTTCGTTGAGTATGTCTTGATGATCAAAAGCTAAGGGTGGCAGGTCCTTTAATGGGAACCAAGCGGCTTCAGCTGCATCATCTGCAGCTTGCGGCCGGTGCTGCTGAGGATCTGCTACGCCCCAAAAGGCAATAGATATTGTGCGACCGCGTGGATCTCTGTCCACCTTGGTAAATGCTCCAATCTGATGGAGTGTAATACCGGAAATTGTCGTCTCTTCGCTCAATTCTCGCAAAGCGCCCGTTGGGGCGTCTTCATCTATATTGAGAAATCCACCTGGAAAAGCCCACTGCCCTTGAAAGGGAGGGTGCTTGCGCCGAATTAACAACACGCTGGCATCAATCGATAGCTGACTGAAGATGACGCAATCTGTCGTTACGGCCGGCCGAGGATATTTGTAAGTATAAGCATTCACGATGAAATTATTCTTTTTAGAGGAAAAGTTGCCGCTGTGCGCAGACATTTCGCCGCGATAATCGGATGGTGTCCTTTATAAATAGTGTGACGTCAAATCTCTTACGCATTTGGGGAGCGATCAACTTGTTATGCTTATCAATGCTTGCAACTATCGGATTATTTCTTGTGCCTGTTGGCGCGGCGTTGTCGGATATCGGCCTTCTTTTTTGCAGATCCGCTGCCGTGAGCGCCGGTGATATATCCTTTTCGCTTAGCCTTAGTCTTTACTTTACCTTTGTCTTGCCGGCCGCTTCCGCTTCCTCGGAAGACGAAACCATTCAAGAGGGCTTGCTCTATTTCGGTCTTGTCGGCTTCTCTCATAATCTCAAAATCTAATTTAGTGATGGAATAAGCGCACGCCGGTAAAGGCCATGGCAATATTGTATTTGTCGCAGGTTTCGATAACATTATCATCACGCACACTGCCTCCTGCTTGCGCCACATAAGCAACGCCGCTGCGGTGAGCGCGCTCTATATTGTCGCCGAAGGGGAAGAAAGCATCTGAACCCAGGCTGACGCCGGTATTTTGACTGATCCAAGTATGCTTTTCTTCTCTACTCAGAGGCTCGGGACGCGTAGTAAAAAAGCGTTGCCATTCTCCTTCTTTCAATACATCTTCGTAGTCGTCGGAGATATACAAGTCGATGGTGTTGTCTCTATCAGCTCTTCTGATGCCATTAACCCAAGGTAGGTTGAGCACTTTCGGATGCTGGCGTAACCACCATATATCTGCTTTATTGCCGGCCAGACGTGTGCAGTGGATGCGGCTTTGTTGTCCGGCACCAATTCCGATGGCCTGCCCGTCTTTTACGTAGCATACGGAGTTGCTCTGTGTATATTTCAGCGTAATGAGCGCTATTTTCAAATCTCTGATAGCTTCTGCAGGGAAGGTTTGGTTCTTTGTCGGGATATTAGCAAATAGGTTGTCGTCGTTAAGATTGACTTCGTTGCGCAATTGTTCAAACGTGATACCGTAAACCTGTTTGCGCTCCATCGGAGCCGGTGTATACGTGGTATCAATTTGCAAGACATTATAAGTGCCTTTACGCTTTTCGCGAAGTATTTCCAAAGCTTCTTCCGTGTAGCTTGGCGCAATGACGCCGTCAGATACTTCTCGCTTGATCAGTAATGCGGTCGCGAGGTCGCAAGTATCGGAGAGCGCAATAAAATCACCATAAGAAGACATGCGATCTGCGCCACGTGCTCGAGCATAAGCGCAAGCAATAGGCGATAATTCTACTTTTAAATCATCAACAAAGTAGATTTTCTTGAGTATATCTGAAAGCGGAAGACCGATGGCTGCGCCTGCCGGCGAAACATGCTTGAAAGAAGTAGCTGCCGGAAGCCCCGTTGCCTCCTTTAATTCCTTTACAAGTTGCCAACCATTCAGCGCATCTAAGAAATTAATGTATCCCGGTCGCCCGTTCAATACAGTTATGGGGAGCTCTTCGCCCTCTATTAGTAATTTTGCCGGTTTTTGGTTAGGATTACAACCGTATTTCAGTTCAAATTCTTTCATTGGGTATGCGTTATCTTTGATATTATGTGTGCGAAGGTACGATAAAAACAAAGAAAGGCAAAAGAATGAATTCTTCTTTTGCCTCTCTATTGCGCGAAATAGCTTTAGCGCCGTCTTTCCGTACGCTTTGCTTTGTTGCTATCTAATTCTATGGTGAAACTCTTATTGATTCCGCTCTGTGTTTTTGCACGAATCCAAAGCACACGGTCGTTACTCATATTTGTAGTTTTGACTGCCTCGTTGAAATCTTCAGGCGTGTTGAGCACTTTATCGTTTATCTGCAAAAGAATAAGACCCTTGGTGACGCCGACATCCTTCATTTTTCCGTCGCGTACAGCCGTTACGACTAAACCGTTGTTTAGTGCTAGCTCCTCTTTCTCATTTGTGGTGAGCGGTCTAAGAGCTACGCCCAACTGATCCACGTCTACGCTTTCCAAAAGGCTTGTCGTGCCTTGCGCATTACGCAAAGTGAGCGTTGCGGTGTGTGTGCGCTTGTCACGAATATAAGTGATTGTAACTTTATCTCCGGGTTTGTGGCTCGCCATAATCTCTTGCAGCTCGCCAAATTTCGTTACGTTTCTTCCATCCATCGCAGTAATGACGTCGCCGGCCTTTAATCCGCCTTCTTGAGCTGCACCATCAGAACTTACCTCTGCGAGATAGACGCCTTTGGTTGTACCTAAGTCTGCATCTTTCCCTTTTTCTTTCTGCAAATCTATATAGGTCGAAACGTCTTGTCCGGTAAAGCCGAGCAGCGCGCGTTGCACAGTTCCGTATTTCTTCAAATCTGCGACGACTTTATTCATAATGCTCGTCGGAATAGCAAATCCATAGCCCGTGTAAGAGCCTGTTTGAGAATAAATCTGGGCATTTATACCCACCAGTTCCCCACGCGTATTGACTAAAGCGCCACCGGAGTTTCCGGGGTTAATAGCTGCGTCAGTTTGGATAAATGATTCGATGCCTTCACCGCCTACTGTGCGCGCTTTAGCACTAACAATGCCGGCTGTAACCGTAGAAGTTAAACTGAAAGGATTACCAATGGCCAATACCCATTCACCTAACTTCAAGTTGTCCGAATTGCCGACTATTATGGGTTGAAGATCCTTTGCTTCAATCTTGATGAGTGCCAAGTCGGTCTTTTTATCCGCGCCGATAATGCGAGCTTTATATTCGCGATTATCGTTTAGTTTTACCATCAGCTCATCTGCCCCGTCCACGACGTGATTATTGGTGACGATATAGCCGTCTTTGCTGAGGATAACGCCTGATCCTGCGCCTTGTCGTTTCGGAGTTTGGTATTGTCTGCGTTGGCCTCTGCTGCTCGGGTCTCCAAAACTAAACGGTCCGAAGTTGAAAAAGTCTTCAAAAGGATCAGAACCCTCTATCGTTTGTGTCTTACTGTTAATAGTGACTTTGATGAATACGACCGAATTGACGGACTTTTCTGCCGCATAGGTCAAATCTACAGGTGTTTGTGCCGAAGCTACAGTCATCTGCATCGGAGCAAAGTTCAAGGCAAACGCAGTAGCTGCAATCAAAAATACTTTTTTCATACTGTGATCTTTTTTCTTTCGTCTTTTTTGTCTTTTCTATAAAACGAGAAGTTGCAGGAAATAGTATTGAGAACCCCTCATTTGTTGCTGAAGTACAAAAATAGCGTGGCTGATCCCCAATCGTATTTCGCGCAAAGCGGAAAATGCAGGTTTCCTATCATCTTTAAATCTTCTTAGGCCCTTAATTGCTGAAAAATGAACTTTAGTGGCACTTGAAAGATCGCTTTTTTAGATTACATTTCCGCTCTTTTGCATCTCTATGGTTGTCCGCTGCGGCTTCTCGTTCACAGTTAAAGTCAGCTTTTCACTGCTTAGCGTCATTGTTTGTTCTTTATAAGGGCGCTCATAGCCGAAGAATTCTTCAAAAGGGTCAGCTTCTCTTTCATACTTTCGCACACTGATGGTATATTTCATTGGAGGAATGAGCACCTTGTTTGGTTTTTCTGGAAGAAAGGCGTATTGATCCAAAAGGAAAACATTATATAATTTCCCGTTCTCTTGTGTACGGTTGATGTAATATACCTTTCCGCCGGTAAGTCTCTCAATATTGTATCCTTTCAGAGTTAATTCCGGTCCTGCTTGTCTGACGCGTTCTACATCTTGGGTTGTATAGAGATAGATTGATATTAAAATTTTTTGTCCGGCGACAAGTTCTTTTGGTTCTGACTGTGTACGAATGAATGTTTCCGGTGCTTTTTCTGCGGCCATTGTCGTAAACAGAAACCAACAGAACAAAGGGAGTATGTATCTTATATTTATATGTGTCATCGCGTTGCTGGGTTTGGAGTAAGTGAGTCGCACTCTTTCAGCCAGTCTGTCGCTGTTGCATCAGAGGGCATTCGCCAAAGTCCGCGCGGACTCAAAGAACAACTGCCGACCATCGGACCATCGGGCAAACAACTACGCTTAAATTGCTGTGTAAAGAAGCGGTGCAGGAATGTGCGGAGCCATTTTAGAATAACCGCGGGTTGAAATTGTGCTACGCGTGGGTTATTGCCATCAAAGGCAGCGCAGGCTAAGTTGAAAACCTTTGAAGGGCGAGAGCCATTGTGTAAGAAATGATATAAGAAGAAGTCGTGTAATTCATATGGGCCTACGAGATCTTCAGTCTTTTGCACGATCTGCCCGTCTTTATCTGCAGGAATTAGTTCCGGACTTATCGGTGTGTCGAGCACATCTATCAAGGTAGCGCTTATTTCATCGTCTGCTGTATGTCGAGCCACGTAAGCTACAAGATGGCGCACTAAAGTTTTGGGAATAGAAGCATTAACACCATACATCGACATATGGTCGCCGTTGTAGGTAGCCCAGCCTAAAGCCAATTCGCTCAAGTCGCCCGTCCCGATAACTAATCCACTCATTTGGTTGGCCGCATCCATCAGAATCTGCGTTCGTTCGCGCGCCTGCCCGTTCTCATAGACGACATCGTGCGAAGCCATATCTGCGCCCAAATCTTTGAAATGCTGTTCGCAAGCAGCGCGAATGCTGATCTCGCGTATGGTAATGCCCAAGCCTTTCATCAGTTTTAACGCATTATTATACGTGCGATCAGTTGTACCAAAGCCCGGCATGGTAATCCCGACTATGTCCGCACGATCCCGCCCCAACAAATCAAAGGTGCGTGTGCAGACAAGCAGCGCCAATGTTGAGTCTAATCCACCACTGATGCCTACTACGGCAGTTTTTGCATTGGTATGCTGCAAGCGTTGTGCCAAGCTGAGGCTTTGAATGTGCAGAATTTCTTCACATCTGTCGGCCAATTCGTCGCCTTCAGGCACAAACGGAAGCGGATTTACGGAGCGCAGTAGCGCAGCTTTTGTCTCCGAATTTCTTTGTGGCAGAGCGATGATGGTTGGAGCTAAGGTGTGTGGTTGGGGGCTTGTGTGGAATGATGTGTTGACCATTCTTTCATGCCTTAGTTGCACGACATCAATATCGCTGAAAATGAACTGCGCATCTAACGTGTAGCGTTGACTTTCAGCAAGAATGTTTCCGTTTTCAGCAATTAAGTCAGCACCGCTAAAGACAAGGTCTTGCGTACTCTCGCCAAATCCTGCGCCGGCATAGATGTAACCACAATGGCAGCGGGCACTTTGTCCGGCCACTAAAGCGCGGCGATAGGCGTGTTTGCCTGTTAATTCGTTGCTGGCACTTAAGTTAAAGATAATCTCTGCGCCTTGTTGTGCCAAGTAAGTCGAAGGTGGTTGAGGCGCCCACAGATCTTCGCAGATCTCCACGCCAAATGAGAAGCGCGGCGTTTGGAAAATGAGGCCGGCACTGACCGGAATCGTCTCTCCTTCAAGCGTTATTGTGGCGTCCTTCTCCAAAATAAAAGCAGAGGAGAACCAGCGTGCTTCATAAAATTCCCGATAGTTGGGGATATAAGATTTGGGTACGATACCATAAATATGGCCATCGCAGATAACGGCGGCGCAATTAAACAATCGGCCGCGTAGTTGCAGAGGAAGCCCGACTAAAACAATGACGCGTAGGCCTTTGGTTGCAGCCCGCAAATCAGCTAATGCTTGCAATGATTGTTTGAGTAGCAAATCTTGCTGAAAAAGATCTTGGCAAGTATAAGCCGTTAAGCAAAGTTCTGGACAGCACACAGCATCGCAGCCTTCTGCCTCGGCGCGGCGAACGACGGCTATCAGTTGCTCTTGATTATAGGTGCAGTCGGCTACTTTTACTTTCGGGGTAGCAGCGGCCACTTTTATGAAATCTTCCATCGAATTTTTACATATAGATAGCGCAAAGTTAATAGAATAGATGCTAAGCACAAAGTTCTGCAAAGCCTTTTGCCGCTGCGCCGTCTTTACTGCGTCTGCTTTAGTAGGTATCAGACAAACGGAAAGTCTGCAGGAGGGTAGTAGGTAAGGTAAATCTTGCGGACAATAAAAGCCTTGGCATCGCTTTCTGCAAATCCGGTTTAGCTGCCAATGTTTATGGTCTCTTCAATGACAAAGATTGAGGATCATAAAATATAGGGTCGAAATCCTGACTTCCTATTTTCATCTTTATGAGACTGTGATTTCTCTTACAATATCAATATAATTAATGATATAATGTCTGTTGTTCACTTGGTATATAGCGATATTTTATGTTTTCTTTTTCATTCTTCCATTGTTTGCCGGCACCAAACGATGGTTTGCTCGGGCCAAACGATGGTTTGCTGGCATCAAACGATAGTTTGCTCGGGCCAAACGACTCTTCTTGCTTCACAGAAATAGCATAGATTCGACAAAAGAATTAGGTAAATCCGCCTTCTTCGATGCTTATTTTGTTGTAGCGGAGAATAATAAAGCTATGGTCTAAAAATCCTGTTATTTTCTGTGTGTGTCCATTGGCTTACGTGGCGAAGCCGGAAGCTTTAGGCTAGCTTATCAAGTTGGTCGTCAATCAAAGAAAGATTAAAATAAAACAAACGCTCCCGAA
>JABZGR010000057.1 GCA_015259125.1 Alloprevotella tannerae
ATAGATGCTTTGACAATTTCATCGTCAACTTATTAGGGGCTATTGCTGCCTATTGCCTGTTTCCAAAGAATCCGTGCATCAATGTACAAAGAACCTTTGATACACAGCTTGCTTTGTTCTGAATTCGTCGAACTCACGTTAATTATATATCACTATGATTACAAGAAAAAAATGAAGGCTGGAATCCTAAAAGAGGTTCTAGCCTTTTCTGTCATTTTACCTTCTACAAAGACGGCAAAAGATAAAAAATACTTTAAGCAATAAGCACAAGTAGGGTAAAACCTTAAACAGATGAGTTTATCACCACAAAAAACTACCCCACCTGAGCACTATCACTAATTACTTCTTTTCTTTCATCAAATCTCTAATCTCTGCAAGCAACTTTTCTTCATTTGAAGGTTCCGAGGCAGCAGGATCCTCCTCCTTCTTTGATTTGGAAAGGCGCATCATCATTTTAACCATCAAGAATACGCAGAGCGTTATGATGATAAAGTTCAATAAGGTCTGCAGAAAGTTGCCATAATTAATCGTTGCAGGCGACAGTACTTGCCCGGCAACTTCCGTAGCCGGTAAAGTCACCTTTAAATCCGAGAAATTAACCCCGCCTATCAACCATCCGATAGGGGGCATAATTAGATCTTCTACGATCGATGTCACAATCTTGCCAAAAGCGCCACCGATAATAACGCCGACAGCCATATCTACAGCATTGCCTTTAACTGCAAAGGCTTTGAACTCCTGTAAAAACTTAGAATTTCGCATAACTAAAAAGATATTTTCTTTCTTACGATGCAAAAATAAAAACTATTTTGTATTTTTGCGGTGCACGGAAGGAAAAATCCTAACGATAAGATTAATTCTTCAGCATATTAGAGTAAAAATAACGAGATAATTAAACTCACATAAATCCCAAAGATTATGATTAAGATTGGTATTAATGGTTTTGGTCGTATCGGCCGCTTCGTATTCCGCTCTACTTTGAGCGAGGCTAATAAGAACGATGTTGTAGTCGTAGGTATTAACGACTTGTTGCCGGTCGATTATATGGCATACATGCTTCGTTACGATACAATGCACGGACGTTTTGAAGGTCAAATAGAAGCTGACGTAGAAAATAATATCCTTATTGTCAATGGCAATAAAATCCGTATCACCGCAGAAATGGATCCCGCAAACTTAAAGTGGAATGAAGTTGGAGCTGAATACATCGTAGAATCTACGGGCCGCTTCTTAACACCGGAGTTGGCACAAAAACACATTGAAGCCGGCGCTAAATATGTTGTACTTTCCGCTCCTTCTAAACAAGGCGCAGACGGCACACAAGCTGATATGTTCGTATGCGGCGTTAATACAGACAAGTATGCAGGTCAAAAGATTGTTTCTAATGCTTCTTGTACAACCAACTGTTTGGCTCCTATTGCTAAAGTGCTCAACGACAACTTTGGAATCGAAAACGGCTTGATGACGACAGTACACGCTACAACTGCTACTCAGCGTACGGTTGATGGTCCTTCAATCAAGGATTGGCGCGGCGGTCGTGCTGCTGCAGGTAATATCATTCCTTCTTCTACCGGTGCTGCTAAGGCTGTAGGTAAGGTTATCCCTGAACTCAATGGCAAACTGACAGGAATCTCAATGCGCGTTCCGACGCTCGATGTTTCTGTAGTAGACTTAACGGTTAACTTGAAGAAGGGTGCTACAAAAGAGCAAATCTGCGCTGCCATGAAGAAGGCTTCAGAAAACGAATTGAAAGGAATTCTTGGATATACTGAAGATGCAGTTGTCTCATCTGACTTCCTTGGCTGCAAGTTGACTTCTATCTTCGACGCTAACGCCGGTGTATACCTCACGGATAACTTCGTAAAGGTTGTTTCTTGGTATGACAATGAGATTGGCTACTCTAATAAGGTTGTAGATCTCATCAAGATTATGAAAAAGCATAACGGCTAATTTTTTCACAAGTACACAAACAATAGAACTGCCTCAGGTTGTATCAGCCTGAGGCAGTTTTTATAACTTTGCACCTACAATGAATAATTACGATCTGATCGCCATTTTAGGCCCCACTGCTTGCGGAAAAACAACTTTCGCTACGAATCTCGCCTACCATTTAGATGCAGAAATTATTAGTGCCGACAGCAGGCAAGTCTACCGACGCATGGATATAGGAACAGGCAAAGACTTGTCAGAATATATAGTTCAAGGAAAGCAAATTCCTTATCACCTCATTGATATTGCAGAGCCAGGCTACAAATACAATGTTTACGAATATCAGCGTGATTTCCTCAGGGCTTATGAAGCGATTCGTTCGAGAGGAAAGCGTATAATTCTATGCGGAGGAACAGGACTTTACCTTGAAAGTATTCTTCGCGGCTATCGCTTAAGCACAGTTCCTCAAAATTTGGCTTTACGAAAGACATTGGCAAGCAAATCTTTGGAAGAATTAACTGCCCTACTTAAAAGCTATAAAGCCTTACATAATACGACAGACGTAGATACGGCACAACGCGCTATACGTGCCATCGAAATAGAAGAACATTATCGCCAACATCCTGAAACAGAACGTCCCTTCCCAACCCTGTCTTGTTTGACTTTAGGCCTATCTATAGAGCGCGAAGCGCGCCGCAAGCGCATTACCAAGCGTTTAAAGCAACGCCTATCCGCAGGAATGATAGAGGAAGTTCAAGCGCTTTTGGCTAGTGGGGTTTCCCCTGAAGATTTAATTTACTATGGCCTGGAATACAAGTATGTGACCCAACACTTGCAAGGTCGAATCTCCAAAGAAGAACTATTCCACGTCTTAGAAATAGCCATCCATCAATTTGCGAAACGGCAGATGACTTGGTTTCGCGGAATGGAGCGGCGCGGTATAACGATTCATTGGTTTCCCACCCCAGATCATTTCCTGACAGCAGCAGAGACCGAACAACTTTTCAATCAGTATAAATAAAGATATGCACAAGACGCGCTGGGGCGTTATTTATTGTATCCCGAAAAAGAGCAAGATGCTTTTTTCGTTATGTATATCTTTTTATAACGAGTGATAATCCTTACCTTTGCATCCTAAATATCATTTCAGTATAAGAAAAGATATAAGCACATAATAAGAAAAATGGAAAAAGAGAGAAAAGAGATACAGCCTTCACGTTGGGATATAGCAGTAGTTCGTGCCGAACTTACAACTGCATTTGAAGAGAATTCAGAACAAAAGTTGTTATCAGTACTAAAGGATAACTCATTTTTATTTTACGAACTTTATAGCCGTAAATATGGAATACAGCCTGTTTTTCGTGAAATAAACTTTGGAGGAGAACTACGCTGTGATTTTGCTTGGTTAAATGATAACTCAGATGGACCTGAATGGGTTTTAGTTGAAGTTGAAAAACCTAAGATGAAACTTTTCACACAGAAGAATGAACCAACATCTGAATTAAATCATGCTATAGAACAAGTAAAGTCATGGGAACGATATTTTGATGAACATCCATCCGAGAAAAAGCACATATTTGGAGCGGTTGCACGATTTCAATTTATTCTTATTGTTGGGGATAAAGAAAGTTGGGAAACTAATTTCGCTTCAAAATGGCGCATACACAATAATAAAAAGACAGGAATTAAAATTAGGACTTCAGATGTTTTTTGGCGAGCATTGAAAGACTTAGAACAACATCCCGAAGAGTTTGGGAGTTTTGCAAAACATCCTAAAACAATGCCCCCTTCAAAATTAAATGAGTATTGGAGTTCTTGTGAGTACATAGGTCAATGGAGAAGAATCATTGACTGATAGTATTCCTTGAACTCACGTTAACTAAAGCTTTCAGATTTTAGTACGTACTTTTTACGAAAAAGGAGCGCACCTTTCTCCGAACGGTACGCTCTCCTTTCTTGGGGAGATTATAATGCATGCTTGCATTGTTCTGAATTCATCGAACTCACGTTAAATACTCTATTTAGTCCTCCCTTATAAACCTAATATTCTGCTGATTCATAGTACATTATCCTGTAA
>JABZGR010000032.1 GCA_015259125.1 Alloprevotella tannerae
AACATCAATACAATAATGGTCAGCCCCAGTATAACAACGGGCAACCGCAATATAACAATAGTCAACCTCAATACAACAACGGGCAGCCACAATATAGTAATGGTCAGCCTCAGTATAACAGTGTTCAGTCCTCATATAATAACGGGCAACCACCGATAGAGCCTAAAAAGAAGAACACTGCGCTTTGGATAGGTATTGCAGCAGCATTTCTGATTTTAGCTATTGCTGTGGGAGGTTATATTATCGCGAACTCAGAAAATAAGCAAGTGGATGAAGTCACTGCATACACAGCACTCAGCGAGAGTCATAGCAGTAAGGATTATCAGGCCTTTTTAGATCAGTTTCCCAATAGTAAATTTGCGGCAGATGTACGCGAACGCATGACTAAGTTGTTGGAGTTAGAAGGCGCGTGGAATACTATTGTCAATTCAAGTAACCCAGATGATTTTGCAAATTTCAAGTCAAAATATAATGACGATTTCTATGCGAAATTGGCAGATAATAAGATTGACTCCTTAGATTTTTCTAAGGCACAAACTACGGGTACACCAGCAGCTTTTGCCAATTATTTGCTGAAGCACCCAGAGGGTCGTTACACAGCTGAAGCACAAGCTGCACAAAACACTGCAGAAGCATTGGCCGTTACGCCTGATGAACGGAGTCAAGTTTCAGAAGTACTCAACCAGTTCTTTAGCGCTTTTAGTGAGAACAACCAAAGTGAGATTGCTGCGAACATAACCCCTGTTATGACAGTATTCTTAGGTAAGAAAAATGCTACTAAAGCTGTCGTTATGTCCACTATTGCAGACATGTTTAATGAACATATAGAAGATTGTCGGTTCAATGTCGGTAGCGGAATAAACATAACCAAGAAAGCCTCAAATAATGGTACGATATACTCCGTTGACTTCTCTGTAGATCAATATATTGAAAGAGATAATCCAGGTAAAACTTTTGGCTCCTACAAAGCACATGCAGAGATCAATTCAAATTTTGTCTTGAGTGCGCTCACAATGAAGCAAATCTCAGAGAAAAAACAGTAATGATCATGAATAAAACTATTATTGATTCTTTTCAATCCTTTGCAGTGCTCAAAGGACAAGAAATTGGCGTAAGCGATTGGTTGGAAGTTCCACAAGAGCGTATAGACCTGTTTGCTGATGCGACGTTAGATCATCAGTGGATACACGTTGATAAAGAAAGAGCAGCCAAAGAAAGTACTTTCGGACAAACGATTGCACACGGCTATCTGACACTTTCGCTTTTACCTCATCTATGGCAACAAATCATAGAAGTGAACAACTTGAAGATGATGGTGAACTATGGGCTAGATAAAATGAAATTTGGGCAAGCAGTACTCTCGGGTAGACGAATTCGCTTACGGGCAAAGCTCCAAGACATTGAAGATATCAGGGGAATTTGCAAAGCTCAAGTAGATTTTAAAATAGAAATAGAGAATGAACGAAAGCCAGCATTGAGCGGTGTTGCGACTTTCCTTTATTATTTCAACTAAAAGTAAGCAACCACATCAACATTGGAAGATTCCTTTTTGACTATAGAAAAAGTTGCTGAAGGACTTTATACGGAAAAGCGGAGCAAATTTATTAGCTTCGCTATTCCTGTAAATACGATAGAAGATGTACAGTGCGAACTTAAGACTTATCAGAAAAAGTATTTTGATGCACGTCACGTCTGTTATGCTTATATTTTAGGTAATGATGGTGAAACAAGTCGCTCAAGTGATGATCGCGAACCATCCGGCACAGCAGGTCGTCCAATATTAGGACAATTGCGTAGCCAAAATTTGACTAACATCCTTTTAATTGTCGTCAGGTATTTTGGTGGCACAGAATTAGGGGCAGCCAATTTAGGACGTGCATATAAAACAGCAGCTGCAGATGCTCTAACAAAGGCACAAATCAAAGAAATAGTCATTATGGACTCGCTTGTATTCGAATCGCCTTATACAGAAATAGATCGGGCGATGCGTATAGCACGTGACTTGGGGGGTAAGATCGTATCACAGACATACGCAGATCAAAGCGTAAAATTAAAAGTAAACATACGATCAGGGAAAATAGCAGAGTTAAAGAAAAAGCTAAGTGCGATTTACACGATCAAATTCTTAAAATGATAAGAAAATTTGCACCTCAAGAAGATTTAGACCAGGCTACGATGCTCTACTTAACATCTTTCCCAGAAGACGAAAGGCGCGAGACAACGCTATGGCAAAAGATGGTTTGTAAGCTTCCTCATATGACAACCTACACAATATTATATAAGGAGTCGTTTGCCGGGTTCTTTACTTTCTGGGATTTTCATAATTTCGTTTATGGCGAGCACTTTGCTATAGATCCTCTATTGAGAAGAAAAAACATTGGTGGCCAAGCTCTAGAAGGCATTATTAAGGTTTTAAACAAACCGCTTATTATTGAAGTGGAGCCAAAAGGAAGTAATCCTATGGCTAATAGAAGGATTGACTTTTATATACGCCATGGGCTCAAACTCTCTAATCGCCGTTACCTACAGCCGCCTTATCAAGAACATGGTAAAAGCATACCTCTGCAATTAATGGCTACAGACTCTGTTTTTTTAGAAGAGAATTATCATACTATTGTTAGAACCATTCACAAAGAAGTATATCAGAAATGTTTTACGTTTCCAAAAGGATAGAAATCGCTTACGCACATCAACTGAAATTAGACTACGAAAGTAAATGCACGCATCTGCACGGACATAATGCGGTTGTCACCGTTTATTGCAAGGCGAAAGAATTAGACCATAACGGAATGGTCGTCGATTTTAAAAAGGTAAAAGATATCGTGCAAGGAAAATTAGATCACCGCTTTGCTAATGATGTCGTGAATTTCAATACAACTGCTGAAAACTTAGCAAAATGGATCTGTGATCAAGTGCCTCATTGCTACAAAGTATCCTTTCAAGAGTCAGAAGGTAACATTGCTGTATATATGAAAGAAGACGATGCCGTGCTTTAAGATAAATGAGATCTTCTACTCACTACAAGGAGAGGGTTTTTATAGTGGTATAGCTTCTATTTTTATACGCTTCTCCGGTTGTAACTTATCTTGTAGTTTTTGTGATACTCGACATGAAACAGGAGAGCTTATGACACAAGAACAAATTTTGGATCAGGTGACTCGTTTTCCAGCTAAACATGTAGTATTAACTGGTGGGGAACCATCATTATTCGTCACAAAAGAACTGATAGATGGCCTTCACGCAGCGGGGAAATATGTATGTATAGAAACAAATGGCTTACACGCACTACCTGAAGGAATTGATTGGGTAACTTTGTCGCCCAAAACGGCACAAACAATGCTTAAGACTTGTAATGAGCTAAAAGTAGTTTATACAGAAGAGACTTTTAATCCTCACGACGAAATTAAAGCATCTCATTACTTTATTCAACCATGTGACATGGGCGATTCTATCAAAAATAATCGTATTTTAGCATCTTGCATCTCCTATGTAAAGGATAATCCTCGCTGGCGACTTTCGCTTCAAACACACAAAATGATCGGGATACAGTGATTTCATCAGCAAACAAGGCTGAAAAGTTGGCGTATTACTTGGACAATCAAGGAGTTTATCGTAATTTTGCACCGCTTTATGAGCAAAATTATTTAATCATTAACAGACAAACGTATGATGAATCAGTACGAGACCGTCTTCATCCTAACTCCCGTTTTATCTGACCAGCAGATGAAGGAGACGGTCGAAAAGTTCAAAGGTGTTCTTACCGCTGAAGGCGCAGAGATCATCAATGAAGAAGAATGGGGCTTGAAGCATTTAGCTTATCCTATTCAGAAGAAATCAACCGGTTTCTATGTTTTAATTGAATTTAAAGCAGAGCCAACGGTTATCAAAAAACTAGAAATTGCTTATCGCCGTGATGAGCGTGTTATTCGTGATCTTACGACAAAATTGGATAAATACGCTATCCAATATGCAGAAAAGCGTCGTAACCGGAAAAATCAAAAGGAGGCTTAATTATGGCACAGCAATCAGAAATTCGCTACTTGACCGCTCCAACTATTGATGTTAAGCGTAAAAAGTACTGCCGTTTCAAGAAAAGCGGCATCAAATACATTGATTATAAAGATCCCGAGTTCTTGAAGAAGTTCTTGAACGAACAAGGCAAGATTTTACCGCGCCGCTTAACTGGTACTTCTTTGAAATATCAACGCCGCGTTGCACAAGCAGTGAAGCGTGCACGCCAATTGGCTCTTCTGCCTTTTGTAACAGATTTGATGAAATAATAGGAGGAATTTAGATTATGAAGATTATTCTCAAAGAAAACGTCCATGGCCTTGGTTTTAAGGATGACGTTGTAAACATTCGTGACGGATACGGTCGCAATTTTCTTATTCCTACTGGTAAGGCTGTCATCGCAAGCAAATCTGCTCTTCGCTCTCTTGAAGAGGATTTAAAGCAACGTGCACACAAGCTTGAAAAGATTAAAGCTGAAGCGCAAGAGTTGGCAGATAAATTGAGTAAGATTAAGCCCATCACTATTGAAGTAAAAGTAAGTGGTAACGGTGTAATCTATGGTTCAGTTAACAACATTCATATTGCAGATGCACTTAAAGAACAAGGCTTTGAAATTGAACGTAAAGCTATTGTCCTTAAAGATGTAAAGCAAGTTGGTGAGTATACGGCAATCGTAAGACTTCATAAAGACGTTTCTGCTGAAATTCCATTTTCTGTTATTGCAGAAGGCGGTGTAGCTGCAGAGAAAGGAGAGAAGGCTTCGACTGAAGTAGAACCAGAAGCTGAAAAGGAAGCTGACAATACCGTAGAATCAGCTGACGTAGAAGCATAACAATACGAATATTTCCCAATACGATACGGTCAGCCCTGCCTTTTGGCAGGGCATTTTTATATTTCGGACAAAAGAGAAGCTTTTGAGTTATATGCGCTATTTTCTTTATATCTCTTATGATGGAGGTAATTACCACGGCTGGCAGCTCCAACCCAACGCCTTAAGCGTGCAGGAAGTTCTGAACAAAGCTGTTTCTACCCTTTTTCAATCAACAATCAGTCTAGTTGGAGCTGGAAGAACTGATACGGGTGTAAATGCTACAAGAATGGTTGCACACTTTGATGCAAATAATCCCTTACCAGATAAGTTTACCTTTCGTCTAAATCGACTTTTGCCACCTGATATTGCAGTACAAGATGTAATGCCGGTAAATCCTAACGCACACGCTCGCTTTGACGCATTATCTAGGACATACCATTATTATATCTACAAGATAAAAGACCCCTTCAAGCGTCATTATGCAACCCGTTGCCTTGCAGATTTAGATTTTTCCGCGATGAACAAAGCGGCCGAACATCTTTTACAAGTAGACGATTTTACTAGTTTTAGCAAACTACATACTGATACTCGAACAAATATCTGTCACGTAACAAATGCCAAATGGGTACACGAAAAAGAAGACCTATGGCGTTTTGAAATTACAGCAGATAGATTCTTGCGAAATATGGTCCGTGCAATTGTTGGTACTCTTATAGAAGTTGGAAAAGGCCGTATGAGTTTAGAAGAATTCAGCCAAGTTATTCAACAAAAGGACAGATGCGCTGCAGCTGAGTCAGTTCCAGGTGAAGCACTATTTTTAGTAGATATAAAGTATCCAGATAGAGTCTTTCTACATCCTAAAACCATCACGGAATTTTAAACTTTTTCTCTCTATTGTCGCTGATAACACCCAATATCAGCTCCTCGTCCGTGCAGCCGTGAACGTCCTAATCTGTCAACAGGTGCAAACAAGCGTGCCTGCTCTATATCAGCATTACCCACGGCTTGTGAGAGACTATCTAATTGAAAAGAAAAGATCAACTTTTTCAAATCAAATTTAGGTGAAAAGTTATCTTCTCTAGAAACCTTACCACCCTCGTTATTATCCCAAAAGCAATTGATGAAGTGACCTAAATCTTCTTGCTGGATAGGTTTCGGCATATCTATAAGGCAGCTTCGGAATGAGAAGTTAAATGGATCATTCTCATAACGCTTACTCTTACTCCCCACAATCTCATCCGAACCATAGCCCGTCAAAATACAATTGATAAAGTCCAAACGCTCTAATGGTAAACGCACATCTCCTTCAGCATTTGCAAAAGAAAGAGCTACACCTCGTCCACCAGCAAACATATAGAAATTTCCGATTGTACAATGAATGAAATCATAAGAACCACCTAAAAGCGTTAGACAATTTCCGCCAGAATTTGTCAACTGACTATTATTGATTTTCAAATTACAGACCTTAGCAAATAGTCCATCTCCTTTCGTATTATGAACAATGCTATTAGTGAGTTTTAGTTTAAGTTGCCCAACAGCCGAACTATCACAGCGAATACCAAAATTCCCACTATGGATATCCACAAAGTCCATCTCATTATTAAAGCTTTCATATGTAAAAACTACTCCCCCCCATTGTCCTGGTATATTATCGTACGCTTGTTGCGAAAACATATTTCCCAAACGATCACCTCGCATAATGATAGGGTTATTCAATGCTCCTTGTGCTAAGAGTTTTCCGTGCACAATCAATTGAGCACCACGATGGAAATAAAAGCGTACACCAGGACTTACACTCAACGTCGCATCTTTTGCTATCACCAAACTATCATATATTTGATATGGGCGTCTCGAAGAAAGAATCGTGTCTCTTGTTATTACTTTCCCTTTTAATGTTGTTACACTCTGACCAAAAGCATTCAAGATAACAGCCCCCACAAAGCCCCCCTCAGTCTGAAAATATAGTTTATCTGAAGTTGCTTGTGGTTTATCTTTATCCAAGTCTTTGGTTTTAACGAAAAGAAAGACACGAATACTGTCTTTTGCCGCTATTTCCAAATCATTTGCCTCCCCTGCAGTTAGAGCTTCTCCATCAACATTCACTTTAAAATCCGAGGTAACCCCATTTTCTAACCAGACGCGCGCTATGCGAATAGCTTTATTCTGTTTATTATAAACCTCGAAAGTATACGTATTTGAACCTTGTCCAGCTAGTACAGTATCCAAGGAAACAGTATCTGTAGAAAAGGTTAATTCAGCTGTAGGAGAAACGATATAAGCATCATCTTTCATACAAGCAGTTAGCGCCAACAAGATTATTAAGCACGGGAGGATCTTTTTCATACTTTTCAAAACGTGTAAAAGAGACTTTTATTGTAAACCATTTCATACAAATCTATGAATTCCAAACTAAATTAACGTGAGTTCTACGAATTCAGAACAAAGCAAGTTGTGTATCAATGGTCCTTTGTACATTGATACACAGCCTCTTTGGAAACAGGCAATAAGCAGCAATAGCCCCTAATAAGTTGACGATGAAATTGTCAAAGCATCTATGTCCGGAGTGTTCCACTTGTGCAATGTTCTTAAGTTCATCATTCACCGTTTCTATAATGGCTCTTTTTCTGAGTAAAAGTCTGTCTGAGACACTCATTAAAGCTCCTTTCATGTTACTTTTCAATTTGGTAATAAGTTGTATTCCGTCAACGAAAAGCCTTTGAAAGAGGTTCTTGCTGATGTACCCCTTGTCACCGAACAGCTTACCTTGTATGAACTCTATAAAAGCTTTGTACTCCAAAGGCTTACGGTCATCAACATCTCCCGGCGTTATCATAAAGTTGAGAAGTTCTCCTTTCTCATTGCAAATCAAATGCAATTTGAAACCGAAGAACCAACCCATAGAGCATTTTCCTCTTTGGGCTATGCCTTTGAAAACTTTGTGAATATGTATTCTCTGGTTTTTGCAGACACGCAATGATGTACTGTCAACGAAGCTTATGCCCGTGCATTTGCCCAAGAGGACCTTCTTGATAAACAAGGTTAAGGGTACGGCTACCTCCCTTTCCAATTCTACTAAACGGTTATAAGAAACAACATTGGGAAACAGATGGCGAAGATGCTTGCATACTTTTTCAAGATAGAAATGTTTAAAGCAGCGATAACCGGAGTCGTGGAAAAGAATCATTATCAGCATGACTTCGGCCTTTGACATCGTGGAACTTCGATGATATTTTCTTTTTCCGGTAGGTTTTAGCGCATATTTTGCCGTCATAGCATCAAAAAACTTGCAGAAGTCGTCTGCCATACAAAATATTTCAGGAGTTTCCTTGAACGAAGTGAAAAACTTTGGCTTCGGTGATCATAGCGATTTTTGTTTGTATTTCTATGTATATCAACACCTTAAAGTTACAACAAATTTCGCTAATCACCAAATTTATAGACACTTATAATTCGTCGAACTCACGTTAAATTAGTCTATCTAACTTCAAAATGGATGATTCACTATAAGCTTATACAGCGCAAAAGCTCACTATGATGGAAATACTTTCAATGGTCCTCTTGAGAAAAACGCATTATATATCCTTGCATCATTGTGTTTTTGCGTACATTTGTATGCAAAAGCTCAATTAGCGACAAGAAGACACTGTCTGCATTTGGGATTATTCTAAACAATAACGCATTGTTGACTATGTTTATACTCAATTTTTTGAATTCATTTGGACGCTACATCGAATTGCTTGGGCGCACCTTTCAGCGCCCCGAACGTTGGAGGATGTTTGGCAAGCAATACTTGAAGGAAATGGCGCAATTAGGTGTCAACTCCATAGGTATTGTCCTGCTGATATCGTTTTTTATTGGTGCAGTCATTTGTATTCAAATAAAGCTCAACATACAGAGTGCCTGGATGCCTACTTGGGTTTCCGGCTACGTTACCCGAGAAATTATGTTATTGGAGTTCTCCTCCTCTATTATGTGTTTGATTCTATCAGGTAAGGTTGGCTCTAACATAGCCTCTGAGTTAGGCACAATGCGTACTACGCAGCAAATAGATGCATTAGAAATAATGGGTGTAAACTCTGCAAGTTTTCTCATTCTACCTAAAATTCTCGGATTAGTGACAATGATTCCTCTGCTTGTCATTTTTAGCACAGCCAGCGGTATTGTAGGTGCATATGCAACGGCTTATATCGGCCATATCATTACAGCAACTGATCTGACAGCCGGTATGCAACACGATTTTGCGCCTTGGTTCTTTTGGATGGGCACAATCAAATCGCTCTTTTTCGCCTTTATTATAGCAAGTGTTTCATCTTTTTATGGCTATACCGTTGAAGGCGGATCAATTGAAGTTGGGAAAGCATCGACTAATGCTGTTGTTTCTTGCTCTATGCTTATTCTTTTTTCAGACCTATTCTTGACAAACATCTTATCATGATAGAAGTAAAGCAACTCTTTAAGGCTTTTGGAGACAAAGAAGTACTTAAAAATATAACAACTACTTTTGAAGAGGGTAAAACGAATCTTATCATTGGTCAGAGTGGCTCGGGAAAGACCGTATTTATGAAATGCCTTGTCGGTTTATTGGACCCGACAAGTGGAGAGATTCTCTATGATCAGCGAGATTTTGTTAGGATGAAAACGAAAGAACGCAAGTTATTACGACGAGAAATGGGCATGATTTTCCAAAATGCAGCGCTTTTCGACTCTATGAGTGTCTTAGAAAATGTCATGTTCCCATTAGATATGTTTTCTGATGATACTTATTTAAGAAGAAAGAAGCGGGCTGAGGAATGTTTGGACCGAGTAAAACTACTTGAAGCTACAGCAAAATTCCCAGGAGAAATTTCCGGTGGTATGCAAAAACGTGTAGCCATTGCGAGAGCTTTTTCTTTGAATCCTAAATATCTGTTTTGCGATGAACCAAACTCCGGGCTCGATCCGAAGACATCACTCGTAATTGACGCCTTAATCCATGGGATTACAGAGGAGTTTAAAATCACAACAATCATCAATACACATGATATGAATTCTGTAATGGGTATCGGAGAACACATTCTATATATCTATCATGGTTATCCAGAATGGGAAGGAACGAAAGATGAAGTAATCAACGCCAAGAATGAGAAGCTGAATAGTTTTATATTTGCTTCAGACCTATTTCGTAAAGTAAAAGATGTTGAGCTTCAAGAACAGGAAGAAGAAAAGAGTAAGGCTTGATAATCAGCTTTACTTTTTATATTTCATGAGTTTCACTTCAGATTCAATGAGATAACACGCTTATTCACAATATGAGACCTTTGCACAATAAAACAGTCTATTTTACCACTTATCCTATTGTTTATTAACGTATTATTTCGTATATTAGCACTACAAAATAAATGGTAAAATAGACTACTTTATTGTGCAAAGGCCTCATAAAGATTGGTTGAAAAGTATTGGAGTGCGTACGAGGGATGCGAAGTTGGAAACTCCAACCATGGCCCCGCCAACGACGGGGACGGAAACCATTGGCTTGTTCACCATTATGTTCCGCGAGAAAGAGGGAGCGTTCCTGCTTGGAAAAACTATCCAAAAGCACGCGAACCAACTCATTAAAACTTGCCTCACTTGAGGCCATCTTACTATAGGAGCTTAAAAAAGAGCTATGAGATTTAAGACTAGAAGAAACGATAAAGAGCAAGGCAGAAGTATCTATAAAAAGACCTTTCCGCCCTGCTCTTATGATGATCTTTGAATCAAATATGATTATCTGATTTTCTTATAGCCATACACAGCCTGCTCACCGAGCTCCTCTTCGATGCGGATAAGCTGATTATACTTCGCCATACGATCTGTACGACTCAAGCTACCAGTCTTAATCTGACCAGAGTTAGTTGCAACGGCAATATCAGAAATTGTTGTATCTTCAGTTTCACCTGAACGATGTGAAGTGACAGTGTTATAACCATGACGATGTGCCATTTCGATCGCATCAAGCGTCTCAGAAAGCGAACCAATTTGATTTACTTTAATTAAAATAGCGTTGCCGGCTCCCATTGCGATACCTTTCTCCAAGAAACGAACGTTGGTAACAAACAAGTCATCGCCCACGAGCTGCACTTTATCGCCAATAGCTTTAGTCAATTTAACCCAGCCTTCCCAGTCGTTTTCATCAAGGCCATCTTCAATGGAATCAATCGGATATTTCTCAACGAGTTCTTTCAAATAAGCAATTTGCTCATCAACAGAAAGCTTCTTGCCGTTGGGATCCTTCGGCATGCCAGTCTTCAGTTGCTTATAGTCATAGAAATACTTGCCGTTTTCTACAAATGCAAACTCACTAGCAGCGCAGTCCATTGCGATCTTAATATCCTTACCTGGTTCATAGCCTGCATCTTTGATAGCCTGAATAATGCTATCTAAAGCATCCTCAATACCATTAAGCTTTGGAGCAAAGCCGCCTTCATCACCAACAGCGGTACTAAGTCCACGTTTCTTCAATAATTTTTGAAGAGCGTGGAATACTTCTGCACCCATACGGATAGCCTCTTTCTCAGAAGGCGCGCCAACAGGGCGAATCATAAACTCTTGGAAAGCAATAGGAGCATCACTATGAGCACCACCATTGATAATGTTCATCATCGGAACGGGAAGTACATAAGTATTCGTACCGCCGATGTAGCGATAAAGAGGAATATTGAGATAATTAGCTGCTGTATGCGCCACTGCGAGAGAAACGCCAAGGATAGCATTAGCCCCCAGGTTGGACTTAGTCTTCGTACCGTCGAGCGCAATCATCTTATTGTCGATGGCACGCTGTTCGAGAACAGACATACCAACCAAAGCCGGCGCTATCTTTTCATTGACATTGGCTACAGCCTTCTGTACGCCCTTGCCACCATAGCGTTGCTTGTCACCATCGCGCAATTCGAGCGCTTCGTTCTCACCGGTAGAAGCTCCTGACGGAACAGAAGCGCGACCAATAACGCCGCATTCGGTAGTTACTTCAACTTCTACGGTAGGATTTCCTCTCGAGTCGAGGATTTCTCTTGCATGAATTTTCTCGATGTACATAATTGTAAGTGTAAGTTTTATAGTAATTTCAACTGTGCACAAAGATACAAAAGGAAAAGATACTATCCGTCAAAAACGACTGAAATCTGCTTACATTTTATGTATTTCGAGACGTTTTGCAACACATACCTTTCAATGTGAGCATAAACAGACGTAACTATTATTCAAAATAAACAACGACAAACCCTACTTTTTATCCTGACGAATAGGCCTGCACATACGATATTGCGCACAGAAAACATTTGCAATGCAAAGCAGTGCAACGCCCGTATCCGCAAATACAGCTAACCAAAGTGTAACGCACCCGAAAGCCCCGAGTAACAGAACGATCAACTTTGCCCCTAATGCCAACATTATATTCAATATGGCCAAACGCCTCGTTTGGCGCCCCAATTGAATTGCTTCGGCAACTTTTGAGGGTTTATCAGAACGAATAACGACATCTGCCGTCTCAATTGCCGCATCGCTACCACTTCCACCCATTGCTATACCGAGATCACTTAAAGCCAAGACCGGAGCATCATTAATACCATCGCCAACAAAGGCTGTCTGACTGTCGGTTGTCTTCTTAAATCGGATCACATAATCGGCCTTTCCCTCCGGCAGCAAAGCGCCGGCACATACATCAGCCTGCAAAGTTTTTCCTAAACGGGCAACAATACTCTCTTTATCTCCAGATAAGATTCCAATCGTTTTGATACCCAATCTACGCAAGGCTTGAATGCCCCTTTTTGCATCTACTTTTGGTTTATCCGCTAATGCGATATAACCTAGATAGACACCATCTACAGAAACAAATACTTGCGTAAGGTCCTCACTCACCTCTTCTACCGGCACGTCGATAAAGCGGGCGTTGCCTACCTTATATATATGTCCGCCAACATCGGCACGCAAGCCATACCCGGCTGATTCTTCGACGCTCGCTAACGAAGTAAGCGTCAAGTGCTCTTGTAAATAGTTCGTTATGGCACGCGCTATCGGATGCGTAGATTTCGCTTCCATTCCGCCAACAACGGCTAAGATAGCCTTGTCTTCTATGGTAATCTTTTCTACTTCAAATTTTCCGACGGTAAGTGTACCTGTCTTGTCGAAAATGACGGCTTTTACTTTTGTAATAGCATCCAAGTAGTTTCCTCCCTTAAAGAGTATACCTCGTTTTGATGAAGCGCCAATGCCGGCATAATAGCTTAGCGGAATACTTACCACAAGTGCGCAAGGGCAAGATATCACCAAGAAAATGCAAGCACGATATAAGTAATCCTCAAACGCTGCATTATTCAATAGCAAGGGAGGTAATACAGCCACGAAAAAGGCTAAAAAAATTACAATAGGCGTATAAACTTTGGCAAAACGACGGATAAAGCGTTCAGCCGGTGCTTTTCTGCTATGGGCTTCGTTCACTAATTTCAAAATTCGCTCCAAAGCACTCTCCTGTACAGGCCGAAGCACATTTAACCTGACCGTCGTTCCAAGAGGAATCATCCCAGCCAACACCTCTTCTCCTTTGTATATAGTGCGTGGTTCACTCTCGCCGGTCAGTGCAGCAGTGTCAAAAGTGGCGACATCATTAATTAGAGTGCCGTCTAATGAAAGGCGCTCACCTGAAACAGCCTCTATAATAGTCCCAACTTCTACTTCCTGTGGCGTGACTCTAAAAGTTTCATCAGCACGAACAAGTGTCACCATATCCGGGCGCAAGTCAACCAAGGACTTGATACTGTTTCTGGCTTTATCAGCCGCACGATCTTGAAACCATTCGCCAATAGCATAAAACAGCATCACACCGACCGCTTCCGGATATTCACCAATATAAAATGCACCCGTAGTGGCAATAATCATGAGCAGAAATTCGTTGAATATTTCTTTTTTCAAAATTTCATGCCAAGCTTCTTTCAGGATCGGAAATCCTACAGGCAAAAAAGCCACACCATAATATATAAGCCGAAGGATAGAAGGTATAAGCACAAAATGGTCCAAGAGCAGACCGATGATCAATAAAGCACCTGACAATAACGGAAAAAGTAGGCCATTATGCCCATGTCCCTCAAGCTCTCCACAAGCTTGATGATGATGACAACTACAAGTATCGCACATAACTCTTGATTTTGTTGCAAAAATACGGGAAAGTTTGTGCAACTCGGTTGCAAATATAGTTACACGCTTTTCACCTATCTACTACCACCCATCTCTACACAGCCATTACACCTTTGTAATCCTTGCGCAATATCAAGACGGTTTTCACCCTTTACTCATCCTATTCGCTCAACTCTTTAACTCTATTACGCGACGAGGGAATTCAAATATACCGAAAAGCTTTCAATTGACAAGGTTTCCCACACATTGTACAAAAGAACCATAAAAAGGTCGCACGACAACAAGCATCAAGCGGCTAAGAAGACAAAAATGGAGATAAAAGCTCGAATATATCACTCGCCCTACGCTCTTCGCTTAATTATATTCGTAAGAATAAGTTTGTACCATCGTGACGGGACGACTGTACCCTCGTGAAAGGAGAATTATACCTTCACGAAGGGACAACGTAAAAGTCAAATCTAATGACTTGTAACGCTAAATAGATAACTTATACTTCACACCTAACATATATGGAATCCCATCTTATAACGTTTTATGTATACCCTACTCGTCTTTTTCTCTGACTATTACAACCCCATTCTTGAACGATAACAAATGCTTATCAAACTTCATAATGCTTTATTTTCACGATGTTAGCCACTTTATAAGTTCCTTCATATTCAACTCAATTTTTGATTTATATTTGCAAAAACAAAGCTCCGATGAAAAAAAATAGAAATTCCACACAATAAACTTGCAGCATTCACGATTAGTTCCTATTTTTGCAAAAAACAGAAATGCAATGAGAAAATATACACGCTTATTACTATTAACTTTATTCCTCATAATGATGCCCGCGGTTAATGCTGCGGCTAGAACGGCCTTTGATAGCCCACAAGAGGTAAATGACTTTGAAGAAGTACGATTAACACTCAACGGCGCCAACCTTCGAATTCAAAATGGCTCTGGTATGAGTGTTGAAATCTACAACATCACGGGAGTGAAAGTGGCCGATTATCGCATAGATTCCAACGATAAGACCATACGCCTTGAATTAAACCGAGGCTGCTACATTATAAAGGTAGGAAAAACTGTACGCAAGATCTCTATTCTCTAAAGGATAGAAAGCCTACTCGCATTTAGATGGTAAACAAGATTATTGCTAATCTTGTTTACCATTATTAAAAGGACCACAGAACAGCGAAAACAAGGACCAAAGACAGCGCTACTACTACATATTGCGCATAGATATTAGACAAAATCAATATCCATTCCTTAGATACGACTCTTTTACCAAAAGAATAACTATCTTTGTCGCTCATTTAATCAGAATTCATATAAAGCATCACTGCTGAACAGCATAATAAATGGAGTTAACAACCTTAACAGCCGTGTCCCCCATAGATGGGCGATACCACCAAAAGACAGCAAATCTTTCTGCTTATTTTTCAGAGTTTGCTCTGATGAAATATCGGGTGCGTGTAGAGATCGAATACTTTATTTCGCTATGCAAATTACCGCTTCCTCAACTCGAGGATTTCAATCGCGAACTCTTCCCTACACTTCGCGGATTGTATGAAGACTTTACTGAGGAAGATGCCAAGCGTATCAAAGAGATCGAAAGCATCACTAACCATGATGTAAAAGCCATTGAGTATTTCATCAAAGAGCAATTGGATCGTATAGGCAATATGGAAGCTTACAAAGAGTTTATCCATTTCGGCCTTACGAGCCAAGACATTAACAACACATCATTCCCGATGATGCTGAAAGAGGCTTTGAAGGATGTATATGTACCATTGTTGGATGAATTGATTGATAAACTGAATGAGTTTGCAGAAGAGTGGAAAGACATCCCGATGCTTGCACGAACACACGGGCAGCCGGCAAGTCCGACGACCTTAGGTAAAGAATTTAAGGTCTTCAGCTATCGACTCGAACAACTACGTGAGTCAGTTTGCAACTACGCCATCGAAGATATTTCCGGAAAATTCGGAGGTGCAACGGGTAACTTTAATGCGCATCATATAGCTTACCCAACAATAGATTGGCCCAGCTTTGCCAACAACTTTTTGGAGCAGCATCTAGGCATACGCAGAGAACAATACACCACACAGATCTCCAATTATGACAACCTTGCCGGCATTTTTGATGCATTGAAAAGGATTCAAACAATTATCATTGACTTGGACAGAGATGTTTGGCAATATATTTCTTTAGGCTACTTTAAGCAAAAAATTAAGGCCGGAGAAGTGGGTTCTAGTGCTATGCCACATAAAGTTAATCCGATTGACTTTGAAAATTCAGAAGGAAACTTGGGCATCGCTAATGCTATTTTAGAATTTTTGAGTAGAAAGCTACCGATTAGCAGACTACAACGCGACCTTACCGACTCCACGGTGATCCGCAATATTGGCGTACCACTCGGACATAGTCTTATAGCCTTTAAGAGTACACTCAAAGGACTCTCTAAATTGGTTCTACACGAAGAAACCATTCGTGGCGATTTAGATAATTGCTGGGCTGTCGTAGCTGAAGCCATCCAGACAGTCCTGCGCCGCGAGGGCTATCCACATCCATATGAGGCTTTAAAGGAACTTACACGCACAAACGAGGCTGTCAATCAAGATAGAATCGCACGTTTTATTGATAGCCTTGATGTGCCAGACTCTGTCAAGAAAGAATTGACGACAATTACGCCATACAATTATATAGGTATTTACTAAAACAAATAGCCGTGAGGCTAACAACAACAGATTATGAGCGAAGAATTAGAAAACAAAGGATTTCAGGAGAAAAGAAGCGAAGAGGCTCCTTCTTCTGAACAGAGACAAGACTTTGGGCATACTCCGCGCCCGCGTTTTAATCGTAATGCACGAATAGGGGGTTACTCTACTAACTACAATGGGAATCAAGAGTCCAATGGGCCTCGCCAACGATTCAATGCCCCTAATAATAATGGGTATCGGCCGCGCTATAATGAACAGCGCAATGATTTTGGAGACCATCCCTATTCAAAATATCATAATAACAACGAACGCTCGGAGAATGGTTTTGAGCGGCGTGAGGGTAATTACCGCCCACGCAACAATTATGGCCAAAATAACAACAATGGCTATCGGCCACGCTTTAATGGTCCGCGTTATAATAATAACAACTACAACAACGGACAACGCTATAATCGTGAGAATCGGGAAAATGCTCCGTCTAATTGGAATCCCAATTACAGACAAAATGATTACCAACAAAACGATTATCGACAAGGGGATTTCCAACAAGGCGGCTATCGTCAAAATGGATATCGCCCACGTCCAAACTATGGCGATCGCCAACAAGGCAATTTCCAAAAGCGTCCGCAACAACGCAGGCCCTACAACCCAAATGCAAAGTATAGCCTGAAAAAGCAAATAGCCTATAAGGAGGAACACGTCGATCCGAACGAGCCGATTCGTTTAAACAGATATTTAGCCAATGCGGGTATTTGTTCACGCCGTGATGCGGATAAATATATTCAAGCCGGCGTGATTACCGTAAATGGCAAAGTCGTTACAGAATTAGGAACAAAAGTTTTGCGGTCGGATGACATTCTCTTCCACGAAAGTCCTGTAAGATTAGAAAAGAAAGTCTATGTACTGCTCAACAAGCCGAAAGGTTGCATTACTACGAGCGAAGATCCACAAGAGCGTAAGACGGTAATGAACCTTGTAAAGGGAGCTTGCCAAGAACGCATCTATCCTGTCGGCCGCTTAGACCGAAACACGACGGGAGTTTTACTGTTGACCAACGATGGAGAGTTGGCAGCAAAGCTTACGCACCCTCAATTTATGAAGAAAAAAATCTACCACGTCTATTTGGATAAGAACGTATCCGGCACCGATATGCAAAAGATTGTAGACGGTATAACTTTGGAGGATGGTGAGATTAAGGCAGACGATATTCAATATGCCAGCGAAACAGATAAGAAGCAAGTCGGCATTGAAATCCACAGTGGAAAGAATCGCATCGTACGCCGTATCTTTGAAAGTTTAGGTTACCACGTCGTAAAGCTTGATCGCGTTTACTTTGCAGGCTTAACTAAGAAACATTTACGCCGCGGAGACTGGCGTTACTTGACTCAAGATGAAGTCAACTATCTCCGTATGGGTGCATTTGAATAAGTAAGAAGAAAAGAAGGACAAGTAAAATGGAAACAATAAAAAGGACAAAAATAATCGATGTCTTAAAGCGTACAGACTTTGACACAATCGTAAACGTTAGAGGTTGGGTAAGAACTAAGCGAGGAAGTAAAAATGTAATCTTCATCGCCTTAAATGATGGTTCTACTATTAACAATGTCCAAATTGTAGCCGACACTGAAACATTTAATGCTGAGTTAGTCAAGGATATCACAACAGGCGCCTGTTTAAGTGTCCATGGCACTTTAGTTCAAAGTCAAGGCTCTGGACAGACTGTCGAGATTCAAGCGAAGAAAATTGAAATCTTAGGTACTTGCGCCAGCGATTTCCCGATGCAAAAGAAGGGACAATCCTTTGAATATATGCGCCAACACGCTCATTTGCGTTTGCGTACCAATACCTTTGGTGCAGTCTTCCGCATTCGCCACAATATGGCTATAGCCATCCATCAGTATTTCCATGAGCATGGTTTCTTCTATTTCCACACGCCGATCATCACAGCTAGCGATTGCGAAGGTGCAGGTCAGATGTTTCAAGTGACAACCAAAAACTTGTACGATCTGAAGAAGGATGAGAATGGAAAGATCGATTATTCGGATGACTTCTTTGGCAAACCAACGAGTTTAACCGTAAGCGGCCAGCTTGAAGGAGAGTTGGGAGCGACCTCTTTAGGAGCGATCTACACATTCGGTCCTACGTTCCGAGCTGAAAACTCCAATACACCTCGCCACTTGGCTGAGTTTTGGATGATCGAGCCAGAGGTGGCTTTCAATGATATTACCGACAACATGGATCTTGCTGAAGACTTCCTGAAGTATTGCATCCAATGGGCTTTCGACAACTGCCAAGACGATTTAGACTTCCTCAATAAGATGATTGACAACACGCTGATAGATCGTCTGCACTTTGTCTTAAAGAATCAGTTTGTGCGCCTCTCTTATTCTGAAGGAATTGAGATACTTGAGCAAGCCGTCAAAGCAGGTAAGAAGTTTGAGTTTCCCATCTATTGGGGCGTCGACCTAGCCAGCGAACACGAGCGTTATCTTGTGGAAGAGCACTTCAAGCGCCCAGTCATACTAACCGACTACCCCAAAGAGATCAAGGCTTTCTATATGAAGCTCAACGAAGATGGAAAGACGGTTCGCGCAATGGACGTCTTGTTCCCGCAGATTGGAGAAATCATTGGCGGTAGCGAACGTGAGGCCGACTACGACAAGCTCCAAATGCGCATCCAAGAGATGGGTCTTCCGATGAAAGACATGTGGTGGTATCTTGATACGAGAAGATATGGCTCTTGCCCTCATAGTGGCTTCGGCTTAGGCTTTGAACGCTTGATATTATTCGTCACCGGTATGCAAAATATCCGAGACGTCATCCCTTTCCCCAGAACACCAAAGAATGCAGACTTCTAAGTCGGCATTCTCCCATATGTATAAATGATCCTTTTACAGAATATACTCCTTGCAAATCGAGAACGATTTGCAAGGAGTATTAGTTATGAAACCTTTACACAATACAGCAATCTATTTTACCTCTTATCCTATTGAGACCTTTGAAAAATGGGATACTGTCCTATAAAAGTGTGTAAGCTCCAAAGTTCTTATATTTGTAGAGAATAAAAATTAAAGAGACCTTTGCACAATAAAACAGTCTATTTTACCACTTATCCAATTGTTTATTAACGTATTATTTCGTATATTAGCACTACAAAATGATACAAAATTATGGCAAGACAAGGAAAATCCACCAACGACGAAGTCTCATTTGCAGACGTCATGTTAGAGAAGAGATGCAGGAAAGCTCAGAATGTATTTTTGAATATTGCTGTCCGATAAAAGTTTTTTGATCGATACGCCGTTCTTTTGGAGAGGG
>JABZGR010000007.1 GCA_015259125.1 Alloprevotella tannerae
AAATATTCCTTCTGAATGATAAGAGTAGGCAAGTGTTGTCAGCGAACACTATAATATAATACAGCCTCAAGAATTTTATTGAGGGGGCTTGATTGAAGCAGGCGATGCCGCGTTATTATCGTGTGTTTTAGTCGAGCCTCCTTTGTTTGACTATTATTATTGTCGTACATCACATGTCGGTAAGACAGAAAGATGAAGGCAAAGTAAAGTGGAAAGTTGTAGTCGGTTGGATGTGCGAGAGTCATAACTCTTTTTCTTTGTTTCAAACAGAATTAAGGGTTGATTAATTTGGATGTTTGGACCTATTCATCGTAACTTCGTTGCCAGATTACAACCTCATATGGAAGATTTTGTTCATTTACACGTTCACTCTCAATATTCTATTCTTGATGGACAAGCCTCTATCGGCAACTTGCTAAAGAAAGCTATGGCTGATGGAATGCAAGGTATGGCGCTTACAGATCATGGAAACATGATGGGCGTCAAAGAATTTTACAATGAAGCCAAAAAAGCCATAGGTAAAGCTAAAGAGAGTCTCAAGAAAGCACAAGAAGAGGGAGAAAGTGAAGAGCAAATCGCCAAACTGCAAAGAGCAGCTGCTTTTAAGCCAATTTTGGGCTGTGAAATGTACGTTGCTCGTCGCACGCTGACAGACAAAAAAGATAAAACAGACCAAAGTGGATACCATCTTATAGTCTTGGCCAAAAATAGTGTGGGATATCATAATCTTATTAAGCTTGTTTCTAAAGCTTGGGTTGATGGTTTTTATATGCGGCCGCGTACAGATCACGAGGAATTGGCCAAATATCGCGAAGGACTTATTGTTTGTTCCGCCTGTTTAGGAGGAGAGATTCCAAGAAATATACTAAAAGACGATATAGATAAGGCAAAAGAGGCCGCTCGTTGGTTTAAAAGCATTTTTGGCGATGACTATTATTTAGAGTTGCAACGCCACGAAGTAAAAGATCCATCAATTCAAGCCAATCGCGAGGTATACGGGCTTCAAACTAAGGTAAACGAAGTTCTTATACAATTGGCAAAAGAGCTGGATATTAAGTTGATTTGCTCCAATGACGTCCACTTTGTTAATGAAGAAGATGGAGAAGCTCATGATCGACTTATATGCCTATCTACCGGAAAGGATTTGGACGACCCGAAGCGTTTGCTTTATACGAAACAAGAGTGGTTTAAAACTCAACGGGAAATGAACAAAATCTTTGAGGATATTCCCGAAGCAATGCGGAATACCATCGAGATTTGCAACAAAGTCGAACTCTATTCTATTGATCACTCACCTATTATGCCCAATTTCCCGATTCCAGAATCTTTTGGAACGGAAGAGGAATATAGAAGTCGCTTAACGGAAGAAGATTTGTTCAATGAGTTTACGCGAGATGAAAATGGAAAAGAGATTGTGTCGCGTGAAGAAGGATTGAAGAAAATTGAAAAACTTGGCGGCTTCAATAGACTATATCGCATCAAATTTGAGGCAGATTATTTAGCAAAGCTTGCATATGATGGCGCAAAACGGCGCTATGGTGAGCCTTTGTCGGATGAGGTGAAGGAGCGCGTTAATTTTGAATTGCACATTATGAAGGTTATGGGCTTCCCTGGCTATTTCTTGATTGTGCAAGACTATATTAATACAGCTCGCAACGAATTAGGCGTAAGTGTAGGGCCGGGTAGAGGTTCTGCAGCCGGCAGTGCGGTGGCTTATTGTTTGGGCATTACGCAGATTGATCCGATAAAATATGATCTTCTGTTTGAGCGTTTTTTGAATCCGGATCGTATTTCTCTCCCCGATATTGATGTAGACTTTGACGATGACGGCCGCGGGCGCGTCCTGCAATGGGTAACAGATAAGTATGGCGCAGAAAATTGCGCTCATATTATAACTTACGGAACGATGGCAACTAAATCTGCCATTAAAGATGTAGCCCGTGTTGAACGTTTGCCTTTATCTGAAAGCAACCGTCTGTGTAAGTTGATACCCGACAAGCTACCGGAAGATAGTAGCGGCAAGAGTCCAAAGTTAACGTTAGATAATGCCATAGCTGCTATTCCGGGTTTGCGAGAAGCGGAGGCGTCTGACAATCAGTTGTTGCGAGATACTATTCGTTATGCTAGGCAATTGGAAGGAAATGTTCGCAATACAGGTGTCCATGCTTGCGGGTTTATCATCTGTAAGGATAAGATTTCAGACTGGGTTCCCATATCTACGGCCGACGACAAGGAGACTGGAGAAAAATTACGCTGTACGCAATACGAGGGACGTGTGATTGAGGAGACAGGCCTCATAAAAATGGACTTTTTGGGCCTGAAAAACTTGTCGATTATAAAAGAGGCCTTAGAGAATATCAAGTTAAGTTTGGGCATTGATCTCGATATTGATAAGATAGATATCAGTGATAAAGCGACCTACCAACTCTTTTCTGACGGCAATACAATCGGAACGTTTCAATTCGAGTCTACCGGAATGCAAGGACATTTGAGAAATTTGCAGCCAAGCACTTTTGAAGACTTGATTGCAATGAATGCGCTGTATCGTCCAGGACCGATGCAGTACATTCCGAAATTTATTCAGCGAAAGAAGGGTGAGGAGGCAATTACTTATGATCTGCCTTGTATGGAGAAGTACTTGAAGGAGACATATGGTATTACGGTTTATCAAGAGCAAGTGATGCTCCTTTCGCGCGAAATAGCCAATTTTACGCGTGGAGAAAGTGATACGCTTCGGAAAGCGATGGGGAAAAAACTCATCGATAAGCTGAATCATATGTATCCAAAGTTTATTTCAGGTGGTAAGGCTAATGGTCATGACGAAAAGATCTTAGAAAAAATTTGGAATGACTGGAAAGCTTTTGCCTCTTATGCATTCAATAAGAGCCACGCGACTTGTTATTCTTGGATAGCCTATCAAACCGGATATTTAAAGGCTAACTATCCCTCCCAATATATGGCAGGTGCGATGAGTCGTGCCCTTTCAAACATAACAGAAATCACAAAATTTATGGATGAAAGTAAGCGAATGGGAATTAATACTCTTGGGCCTGACATCAATGAGTCTTTAATGAAGTTCAGCGTCAACCATCGTGGCGACATTCGCTTCGGCTTAGGCGCCATAAAGGGCGTTGGGTCGCAGGCCATAGAAAACATTCTAAAGGAAAGAGAAGTGAATGGTCAGTTCTCAGACATATATAATGTGATGGAGCGTATAAACCTGACTACTTGTAACCGAAAGACGCTGGAAAATCTTGCTATAGCCGGTGCTTTCGATAGCTTTGGCATCGCTCGAGAGCAATTTGTAGAAAAAGACGAGTCGGGTGGCGACTTTTTGGATGTGCTTATCAGATACGGCACACAATATAAGATAGATCAAAGTCAAGCCCAAAATTCGCTTTTTGGCGAAGAAGCGGCGGCAATTATTACAAAGCCGCTTCCTGCCCCCGTATCGCAGCCTTGGACCAACTTAGAACGCTTAAACAAGGAGCGCGATTTGATTGGTATATACATATCTGGGCATCCTTTAGACAAATATAAAATCATACTTAATAAAGTTTGTACCACTACCGTAGCTGATTTAGACAACCTCAATGCTTTGGCTGATCAAGACATTTCTTTTGGAGGTATCGTCACAGACACACGTGAAGGAATGACAAAGCGGGATAAGCCTTATGGAGTTATTAAGTTAGAAGACTACAAAGGGGCTTACGAGCTGATGTTTTGGGGAGATGATTGGGCAAGACTGGGGAAGCAATACAATACAAAGGGAAATTTCTTGTATATACGCGCTCACGTCACCCCGAGAAGGTTCAAGGAAGGAGAATACGACTTAAGATATAATGAAATATCTTTTCTTTCAGATGCAAGAGAACGACTGCTAGGCAATTTGACCATTACACTAAATGTTGAACTCTTTAGTACCGCTATGGCTGAAGAACTTTGCGGTTTGATTCAGCGTGAAGCTGGTAAAACAGATCTGAAAATCTTAGCTAAAGACTTGAAAGGAAGAAGTCTATCTTTTGTTTATGGAGGGAGTAAGATCGTTATAGACAACAAGCTTACCGACTTCTTAGACAACTGCGAGGCGATAAATTATGCGATCAATTAGATGTTTCTAGGCTGTCTGCTTAAACAATGGCATAGATGTTGCTTTTTGAAATTATATATATCCAACCAAAATAAATAGTTACAATGGAAAAAATTATCACTGATGCGAATTTTGAGAGTGAATTAAACGCTGGTCTACCTCTTGTCGTAGATTTCTCAGCAACATGGTGTGGTCCTTGCAAAAAGATTGCTCCAATTATTGACGAATTGGCTGAAGAGTATGATGGCCGTGTCAATGTTGGCAAATGCGACGTTGATGAAAATTCAGATCTGACAACGCGTTTCGGTATCCGGAGCGTTCCGACTGTTCTGTTCTTCAAAAATGGCGAGCTAGTTGACAAAACAGTTGGTGCCGGCTCTAAGGCGATGTTCAAAGAGAAGTTTGACGCGTTATTATAATCAGCAAAAATGATGGAGGCAATGAGGAATGGAAGTTCCTTGTTGCCTCTAACTTATCTTTCTAAGCAAAGTAAAACGATTTTGTTGCTTAGTTCATCCTGTGAAGCTTCCCGCAAGTGATTCATCGGGATTTTTTGTATCCTTTCAACCTTGATTTTTTATATACCTTTTCTTTTTCTTAGTAGCAATCGCTTAGGCTTTTTATTAATCCTTTTTGAGCGTTAATCGTAATAAGATTGCTAATATTTGACTATACCTACTTCTGTCTACAGCTGTGCCTTAAACGGCCTTTATTTGTATAAATATACAAATCGTATTCTATTATATTTCAATCATATAGTCTTAACTTATTAGACTTAAATATCGATATACCCAACTTGTAGTCGTGAGTGTAAAGTTGTCCCTTCACGATGGTACGAGTTTCCCTTCTCAGGAGTACAATTCTATCTTTACGATGAAACGAGCTGTAACTCAATTCTGCATTTTCGGTATTCTATTAGGCATGCTGTCGCCTTTTACATTGTTGTCGAAAAAAAAGAATACGGGGTATAGAACCTCATTTAAGCGTAAGTATTAAAGATGTCCGTAAAACGCAGTTTTCTTTGGTTGAATGTAGGTTGTCAACAAGAAGTGTGGCTACAATCGAGTAAATTTCATAGAAAAATGAAGTGTAGAACAGAAAAAAACAGAAAAACGCTTTACCATAATGTTTTTTCTCTCTATTTTTGGAAGTGTCAAACTAAATATAATATCTCTTTGAGGATTTTGCCTTTTGAGAAAGACTAAACAGAAGCAGAGTATGGACACACCGAAGGACAGATCCGAGGTCTGCGCATCTATACTCACTAAATATAAGAATAGCTATGGCGTATCTCCATTTTGATAAAACTCAGATGACGAATCTGCAGGAATCTCTCAACAAAGAGTTTTTGATTACCAACCATTCAGGTGCTTATTGCTCCTCTACGCTTGTAGGTTGCAATACGAGGAAGTATCATGGCCTCTTTGTTGTTCCCATTCCTGAGATGGATGATGAAAATCATGTATTGTTGTCGTCTTTAGATGAAACGATCATACAGCATGGAGCTGAGTTTAACCTCGGTCTTCACAAGTATCGCGGCGATAGTTTTAGTCCAAAAGGCCATAAGTATATCGTTAGCTTTGAACAAGAGAAAGTGCCGACTTGGATTTTTAGAATCGGTGGTGTATTGCTGAAGAAAGAGATTTGCTATAGCGCTCATCAGTCGCACCTTTACATAAAATATACCTTGTTAGAGGCCCATTCGCCGACGCTGTTAAGGTTAAAGCCATTTCTAGCTTTTCGTAGTGTACGACAATGGACTCACGAAAATGATGTTGCAAACACGGCATATGAAGAAACTGAGAATGGGATAAAAATGTGCCTTTATAAGGGATATCCGACCTTGCATATGCAATTGACCGCTGAATCGACCTTTCATTATGAGCCTAACTGGTATTTAGGACTTGAGTATCCGAAAGAAAGAGAGCGCGGTTACGACTCAACAGAGGACTTGCTTGTGCCGGGGTTCTTTGAATTGCCGATTACTAAAGGAGAGAGCATTATCTTTTCGGCTGCCTTAGAAGAAAGTCGACCAAAGAACTTCCACAAAATGATGGAGGCAGAAATTGAGCCACGAACGCCATTGGATAGTTTCTATCATTGCTTGGTACACGCAGCCCATCAATTTCGATACAAGAAAGATGAAGAAGATTATTTGTTGGCCGGTTATCACTGGTTTAAGACGCGTGCTAGAGATACGTTTATCGCTATGCCCGGTCTTACGCTTGCCATTGGTGAACAGCAACAGTTTGAAAAATATATGTCAACAGCCCAAAAGGCCGTGACTGCCTTTCTCAAAGGAGATTCGACCACGGGCCTATATGAAATAGAACAGCCTGACATATTACTATGGTGTGTTTGGTGTTTGCAGCAATATGCAAAGCATACTTCACGTCAGGATTGTTATAAAAAGTATGGCTTGCTGATTAAGCAAATATTGTTGTTTATTTATGAAGGGAAACACCCAAACCTTTTCGTGCACGAGAATGGCTTACTTTATACCAATGGGAAGGATAGGGCGGTGACCTGGATGAATGCAACAGTCGATGGAAAGCCAATTATTCCCCGCTCTGGCTATATCGTAGAGATTAATGCTCTTTGGTATAATGCGCTGAAATTTTACGAACAGTTGGTTGGCGAGCAAGGCACAGAAGACGAAAAGAGTCGTGCTGATTTTTGTTCGACAGAGTCGCAAAAGATTGAGACTTCTTTTAAAAAGGTCTTCTTGAACGATTATGGTTATTTATTAGACTATGTAGATGGGCAAATGATGGATTGGAGCGTTCGACCTAACCAGCTTTTTGCTATTGCTTTGGACTTTTCGCCATTGAACATAAAAGAGAGAAAAGGAGTCTTGGATATTTGTACCAAAGAACTGGTTACGCCGAAAGGTATTCGCTCGCTTTCTCCCAAAAGCGGTGGATATAATCCAATGTATATCGGCGAACAACGCAATAGAGATTATGCATACTTCAGCGGAACAGCGTGGCCTTGGCTTACTGGCTTCTATTTGGAAGCATATGTTCGCGTCTATAAGATGAGTGGAGTTAACTATATTGAGCGACAACTCATAGGCTTTGAAGATGAGCTCTTTTATCATAGTATTGGAACCATACCAGAGCTTTTTGATGGCAACCCTCAGTTTAGCGGCCGTGGAGCTGTTTCTTATGCAATGAACGTGAGTGGCATCCTACGCGCTATCCGACTGTTGGAAAAATACAAGCAACAAGGAGAATAAAAGCTTCATTTCAATAATCGATGACTCTTACTTAGCAGGGTCTCAACAAAAGACAAAGAAATAATGAACGTTTTAATGTTTGGATGGGAATTTCCTCCTCACATCTTGGGCGGCCTTGGTACGGCGAGTTATGGCATAATCAAAGGTCTATCCCTTATACCTGACACAAACATCACGCTTTGCCTGCCACGCCCTTATGGGGACGAGGATAGAAGCTTCGTCAACATAATTGGAATGAGCGAAACTCCGATTGTGTGGCGCGATGTTGATTATGATTATGTTCAGCAGCGTATTGGTAATAAGATGGATCCCAATCTCTATTTCAGCCTGCGCGATCATTTGTATGCAGACTTTAGTTATCGAATGACAAACGACTTGGGCTGTATAGAGTTTTCTGGCAAATACTTGGATAATGTTTTATATGACGAGATAAACAATTATTCTATAGTGGCCGGTGTCGTAGCTCGTCAGCAACAATACGATATAATACACGCTCACGACTGGTTAACTTATCCGGCAGGTATTCATGCGAAAAATATATCCGGAAAGCCATTGGTCATACACGTGCACGCGACGGACTTTGATAGAAGTAGAGGTAAAGTTAATCCAACTGTCTATGGCATAGAAAAGGATGGGATGGACCATGCTAATTGTATAATGTGTGTTAGTGAGCTTACACGCCAGACAGTCATTAATCATTATCATCAAGATCCGAGAAAATGTGTGGCGATGCACAATGCGGTTTATCCTCTTTCTCAAGAAGTGATGAACGTTGTCAATCAACGTAAACCTTTTGAGGAAAAAAAGGAAAAAGTTGTCACATTTTTGGGACGTATTACAATGCAGAAAGGTCCGGAATATTTTATAGAAGCTGCGGCTAAAGTCTTGCAACGTACGAAGAATATTCGATTTTGTATGGCTGGTTCCGGAGATATGATGAATAGTATGATAGAATTAGTTGCACGTAGAGGGATTGCAGACCGCTTTCACTTTCCTGGCTTCATGAAAGGAATGGAAGTATATGAAGTTTTTCGCGATTCTGATGTCTATGTGATGCCTTCCGTTTCCGAGCCTTTCGGTATCTCCCCCTTGGAGGCAATGCAGTGTAGAGTTCCTTCTATTATCAGTAAGCAAAGCGGCTGCGCAGAGATACTGGATAACTGTATCAAGACAGATTATTGGGATATTGATGCAATGTCAGACGCTATTTATTCACTTTGCACAAATGATTCTCTTCACAAATATCTCTCTGAAGAAGGAGTAAAAGAAGTAGATCAGATCTCGTGGGAAAAAGTGGGACAGCGTATTCATAGTTACTATCAGCAACTTCTAAAATAAGAAATAAAGCAATGAAGACAATTTGCCTTTACTTTGAAATTCATCAGAATATTCATCTTAAACGTTATCGCTTTTTTGATATTGGCACAGACCATTATTATTATGACGATTACGAGAACGAAAGATCAATTACAGAAACTGCGGAAAAATCTTACATACCGGCATTGCATACCCTCATCGAAATGGCAGAACGTTACGGCGATTTCTTTAAGTGTGCCATTTCATTGTCCGGTTGCGCAATAGAGCAGTTGGAGAATCACGCGCCACAAGTTATAGAACTGCTACAGACCTTGAACGAGACCGGCTGCGTTGAGTTTTTAGCAGAGCCGTATTCCCATGGTTTTTCTTCTCTGAAAGATCAAGACTATTTTAAGTCAGAAGTGCGGCATTTGTGTGATAAGGTTAGCGAGCTCTTTGGTCAAAAACCAAAAATCTTCAGAAACTCCTGCTTAGTTTATGATGATGAAATTGGAGAGCTTGTAGCTGGTATGGGCTTCAAAGGTATGTTGGCTGAAGGTGCAAAACACATCTTGGGGTGGAAAAGTCCGCACTTTGTATACAACTGTAGTCGCAATCCGAATTTGAAACTTTTATTGCGCGATTATACATTATCAGAAAATATAAGCTATCGCTTTAACGATTCATCTTGGAGCGAATATCCATTGTTCGCAGATACGTATGCAAACTGGATTGCAGCATTACCGGAAGAGGAACAGGTGATAAATATCTTTATGGAACTTTGTGCACTCGGCATCTTCCAACCGTTATCATCTAACATTCTTGAGTTTCTTAAAGCCTTGCCTGAGCAATTGAGACAGCGAGGCATTACATTCTCAACACCGAGCGAGATCTGTGCTAAGATAAAAAGCGCAGGCGATCTTTCAGTAGAGTATCCCACATCTTGGGCTGACGAAGAGCGTGACTTGTCACCTTGGTTGGGTAACGTGATGCAGCAGGAGGCTTTTAATAAGCTCTACTCTGTATCAGAGCGTGTGCGTATCTGTCGCAATAAGCGATTACAACAAGATTTCGACTACTTACAGGCTTCCAATAATCTTCATTTTATGAGCACAAAGCCTGGTAGTTATGGAGGATACAGGGGTATTTATGACACACCATATGATGCCTTTATCAACTATATGAATATCTTGGGTGACTTTATCACAAGAGTCAACAACTTGTTCCCAGATGTGGATAATGAAGAGCTCAATTCTCTGTTGACAACGATCAAAAATCAAGAAGATGAACTTGAGATTAAAGACAAAGAAATAGAAAAGTTGCAGCATATGATGCGCCACTTAGAGACTCCAGAAGGGGAGCAAACAATAAAAGGAACGAAAAAAAAGACGACCGTCAGGAAAACGAAAAAATAAGTATGTGAATCGATCCTGAAACCAAAGAATTAAGGTCGATTACCCAGCTTTTTGAGTAATCGACCTTAAATGACTTAAACTTTTTTGAAGTGTTGTCAGAAAATCTTATCTTTGACCCAAATTTTGAAAAAGCAACAGAACATGCGAAAATTCTATCTCATTTTAGCGGGTATACTTTTATTAGTCACATCCTGCAAAACTCCGGAAAAGATACTTTATTTTCAAGATGTACAACCTGGCGATGAAATTCCAACTCAGACGCTTTCTGCACTCTCTTTCCAGCCCGGAGACAAAATTAATATTTATATAGCTAGCGCTACAACGCCTGCACAAGCTAAGCGTTTTAATCTTTCTGAAACAGGAGGTGGAGCTAATGGCAATACTCCTTATATAATAGATGAGAATGGCGTTGTCGAAATTCCTGGCTTAGGTCGTGTATTGATTGGAGGCCTGACAAGAGCTGAGGCTGTTAAGAGAATTAGTGACGCCCTCCACAAAGGGATTCTTAATGATGCTGTCGTTACGATTACACCATATGATCGTTATATTACGATTTTAGGAGAAGTAAATAGGCCTGGTAGAATAGAAATCAACAAAGATCATTTTACAATCTTAGAAGCTATCGGCGCTGCTAACGATTTGACGATTCAAGCTAATAGAGATCCTATATTGGTGATTCGTCAAGAAGGAGATATATCCAAGACATATAGCATTAATCTGCGTTCAAAGGAGCTTATGAGTAGTCCTGTTTACAATTTGAAGCCTAACGATGTAATCTACGTGCAGCCGAACACAGTTAGGATGGCACAATCTACGTTTAATGAAAACAGCTTCCGCCAAGTAGCTACGTGGATTTCGCTTTCATCTCTTTTACTCTCAATGGGTATCCTAATCTTTAGGAAATAGATTTTTAAATAGACATTATTAGGAAGGCACTCCGTAAAAGTATCGGGGTGCCTTTTGTCTTACTTGAACGTTATTAAATTACTGATAGGATAAATTGGATACCCCGTATATAAAGTAACTAATCTATACAACTTAGCAGACTATTATTGCGGCTCTTTTCGTGTTATTTTTGTTGAAAGCTTTGTTTTGTATTCACGTTCGTCAGACACATAAGTGCCGATGATTTGTTTTGCTCAATTTTTATCACGACAAAAAAGGCTTACCTTCACGATGCAACGTGGCTATCTTCGTAGGAGGAAAAGCTTACACTCATGATGAAAAATTAAGTCAAATAGTTTTTGTTCCTCAAAATATGAACTTTATCAAACATTAATATGTGCAGGTTTGTATAAGTCCAACCTTTATAGTACAGAATGAAGTCTTGCTAATTGGTTCTTATAATATAAAAAAGCGAGACTCTTAGTTTGAGCCTCGCTTTCTAAATTTTATTGATTTCTTATCAATTAAAATCCTTAGGATTAATAGTTTACCGCAAGAATTTCAAAGTAAGACTGTGGGTGAGCACATACAGGACATTTCTCCGGTGCCTTCTTGCCAATTACGATGTGCCCACAATTAGAGCATTGCCAAACGCAGTCGCCTTCACGAGAGAAGACGATGCTATCTTCAATATTCTTCAGCAATTTACGATAGCGCTCCTCATGTGCTTTTTCAATTTTAGCCACCATTTCAAACTTCGCTGCAATTTCCGTAAAGCCTTCTTCGCGTGCAATTTTAGCAAAGCTTGGGTACATATCAGTCCACTCGTGATTCTCTCCGGTTGCCGCATCTTTCAAGTTAGCTTCTGTAGCAGGAATCTCTCCACCTTGAAGATACTTAAACCAAATTTTCCCATGTTCCTTCTCGTTGCGCGCCGTTTCTTCAAAGATATTAGCCATTTGTACGTAGCCATCTTTCTTTGCACGAGAAGCATAAAATAAATACTTCGTGTGAGCTTGTGATTCACCTGCATAAGCTGCTTTTAAACACTCTTCAGTTCTAGTTCCTTTTAAATCTTTCATAATGTGTCGTGTTATGTTCCAAAATCTATGCAAATTTAGTCCTTTTCAATCAAATAAACAGCTAAAAAACCAGAATATTCAAATTGTCGAAAAATAAAATTGTAAGCTGCTGCAAAAATCTAAACTTTTATCTATCTTCGCTGTGGATTTAGAAAATGGGGCTTTTATGAAGGACGCACACAATTTTGTGACTATCGCAAATTTATCAAAGGAGAAGCTACGCTATCTGATTGAGATGGCTGCTGAATTTGAAAAACATCCTAATCGTGAAATTCTTAAAGGCAAGATTATCGCTACGCTATTTTTTGAACCCTCCACAAGAACACGTTTATCTTTTGAAACAGCAGCAAATCGGCTTGGCGCTAAAGTGATAGGTTTTACAGATCCAAAAGTTACAAGTTCTACAAAAGGCGAAAGCCTAAAAGATACGATTATGATGGTATCTAATTATGCAGATATCATTATAATGCGCCACTATTTGGAAGGAGCTGCAAAATATGCGAGTGAAATATCTCCGGTACCCATAATTAATGCTGGCGATGGCGCACATCAACATCCTTCACAAACGATGTTGGATCTGTATTCTATATATAAGACCCAGGGAACGCTTGAGAACCTAACGATAACGCTTGTGGGCGATCTAAAATACGGAAGAACCGTGCATTCACTATTAATGGCAATGCGCCATTTTAATCCTTCCTTTCGTTTTATAGCACCCAAAGAGCTTGCAATGCCAGCTGAATACAAACAATATTGTGAAGAACATGGCATTCGATACGTTGAAACGGAGAATCTTAGCGAAGAGACGATAGCTGATTCTGATATCTTGTATATGACGCGTGTACAACGTGAGCGTTTTACTGATCTGATGGAATACGAAAGGGTGAAAGATATTTATATCTTAAAAAAAGCGATGCTCACAAAAGCTAAGCCAAGTCTCAAAATCTTACATCCTCTACCGCGTGTTAATGAAATATCTATGGATGTCGATGATACTCCACAAGCCTATTATTTTCAGCAAGCAGGCAATGGGCTGTTTGCACGTGAGGCTATTATCTGCGATGTCTTGGGGATAGACCTTGATTCGCTGAAATCAGATCAGACAATTCTTTATTGATAGAAAGTGGAACACAAATAGACAACAATGAAAAAGGAACTACAAGTAGCTGCATTAGAAAATGGGACTGTGATAGATCATATTCCCAATGATAGATTGTCAGAGGTTGTTCGGCTATTGTGTCTGGAAACAATAAAGGACTCTTCTATAATGATTGGTTATAATTTGGATAGCCATAAGATGGGGAAAAAGAGTCTGATAAAAATATCTGACCACTACTTCTCTGATGAAGAATTAAATCAATTGTCTGTTATAGCACCTCATATGTCTCTTTCCATTATCCGGAATTTTGAAGTTGCGGAGAAGAGACAAGTAGAATTACCCAAGGAGCTAGTTGGCATTGTCAAATGTCCAAATCATAAGTGCATAACAAACAATGAACCGATGCAAACAATGTTTCATTCAATTAAGGCGTCTAAAACGATCTTGCAATGTCATTATTGTGAGAAAGAGATTGATGTAGATGAAGCAAAGTTCTGTTGATATATAAGCAAAATAAATTGTAATACATACTCTAAACACTAAAGTAACTATGCAAAAAGATGCAGAAATCTTCAGATTGATTGAAGAAGAACACCAAAGACAATTACGTGGTATTGAGTTGATCGCGTCAGAAAACTTCGTTAGTGATGATGTGATGAAAGCAATGGGTTCTTGGCTTACCAATAAGTATGCTGAGGGTTATCCTGGCCATCGTTATTACGGCGGTTGTCAAATCGTAGACCAAACGGAGAATTTAGCTATTGAAAGAATTAAAAAGCTTTACAATGCTGAATACGCAAATGTGCAGCCTCACTCTGGTGCTCAAGCTAATGCAGCTGTTTTATTGGCTATTTTGAAGCCGGGTGATACGTTTATGGGGCTTAATTTGGACCATGGCGGCCACCTTTCTCACGGTTCACTCGTAAATACTTCCGGTATTCTTTATCATCCGGTAGGGTATAACTTAAATCGCGAGACCGGCCGTGTTGATTATGATGAAATGGAGGCTTTGGCTAAGCAACACAAGCCGAAATTAATCATAGGTGGTGGTAGCGCTTACAGTCGTGAGTGGGATTATGCAAGAATGCGTAAGATTGCGGATGAAGTAGGTGCTATTTTCTTGGTGGATATGGCTCATCCTGCAGGACTTATTGCGGCAGGTTTGTTAGACAATCCTGTAAAATATGCACACATCGTTACCTCTACGACGCACAAGACGCTTCGTGGTCCGCGCGGAGGTATTATCTTGATGGGTAAAGACTTTGAAAACCCATTTGGCTTGAAGACAAAGAAGGGTGACTTGAAGATGATGAGCACGCTGCTCAACAGTGCAGTGTTCCCTGGTCAACAAGGTGGACCATTGGAGCACGTTATTGCAGCGAAAGCTGTTGCATTTTATGAGGCTCTTCAACCAGAGTTCAAGGTCTATCAGACACAAGTGAAGAAGAACGCTGCAAAGTTAGCTGAAGAGTTAGTTAAGCGTGGCTTCAGCATCGTCAGTGGCGGTACAGATAACCATAGTATGTTGGTTGACTTACGTCCTAAGTATCCTGAGCTGACAGGTAAAGTGGCTGAAAATGCTTTGGTTGCAGCAGATATTACGGTAAATAAGAATATGGTTCCGTTTGATACGCGCTCTGCTTTCCAAACTTCAGGTATTCGCTTAGGCACACCTGCTATCACAACGCGCGGTGCAAAAGAAGACTTTATGGTTGAAGTCGCTGAACTCATTGAGACGGTACTCAATGCACCTGAAGATGAGCAAGTAATTGCCAAAGTTCGTGCGCACGTCAACGAGATTATGCAGCAATTCCCCCTATTTGCTTATTGATTTAAGTAATCAAAGAGTGCATTTAATAAAGGCGTCAGCTTTCAATACCTTGAAAGGACGCCTTTATTTTTTATTTTAATTCGTCTATCTGAATTTTATATCAAATGCGTTGCGTTACAAAGTGAGTTCGATGCAACTTTATCCCTCTCGCATTTGTTTAAGCAATTCTCGTTGGCGCTCTGAAAGATTCTTTGGCAACTTTACATCATACGTTATAATCATATCTCCAAACGTACCATCGCCTTTATCATAACCTTTTCCTTTCAGTCGCACCTTAGTTCCATTCTGTGTTTCGGGTTTTACCTTCAATTTCAATTTTCCATTTGACGTTTGCAAGATAATATCTCCACCCAGCAGCGCTGTGTACATATCTATTGATACTGAAAGATTTAAATTGTAGTCTGCTGCACTATTAGCATATCGAGCAGAGCGATTTGTGCCGCCACCGAAGTGCATTTCTCTCCCGCCCCCAAAAAGATTTTCAAAGAAAGAAGAGAATCCGCCCCCACCAGAGAACTGGCTGAAATCGAAATCGTCAAAGGAACCTGCACTGCCTCCAAAACCACCTCCGAAGCCTCCACTTCCACCAGCCCCTCCGAAAGCGCCGGCTTCTTTCCAGTGCTCACCATATTGATCATACTTCTTACGCTTTTCGGGGTCGTTTAAGACATCAAACGCCTCGGTCAAAGCCTGAAATTTTGCCTTGGCTTTAGGGTCATCCGGATGCAAGTCAGGGTGAAATTGCCTTGCACGTTTTTTATAAGCGCTCTTTATTTTCTCCTGCGGAGTATCTTTTGCAATGCCTAATATCTTGTAGTAATCTATAAATGCCATACGATTTGTTATCTATTTTATCCTTTATTGTTTCGACTTACTACAAATAGAGTGCCGTTTATTCGTGATGATAAGGTTCTCCGTGCAAAATTGTTTCGGCTCGGTATAATTGTTCCAAGAAGAAGAGCCGAACCATCTGGTGAGAAAATGTAAGTTTGGAGAGTGAAAGCTTGAATGTCGCCTTGTTATATATCTCTTCTGAAAAGCCATAAGGCCCTCCTATGATAAAAACCATTCGCCGGCCTCCGGCATTGATTTGCTGTTGTAAAAAAGAAGCAAAGTCTACAGATCGAAATTCCCGTCCACGCTCGTCGAGCAGAATAATTTTATCGCCCGCTTGTAAGAGTCGCTGAATGCGCTCTCCCTCTCGTTGCTTCTGCTCTTTCTCCGAAAGTGCTTTGCAATCCTTTAAATCATCTACAACTTTGATTTCAAACGGTAAATAATGCTTAATGCGTTCTTCATATTCGAGCATTAATTGCGCAATATGCTTATTGGTGGTTTTGCCCACCATAATAAAGACTATCTTCATCTTGACTTATAAAATGCTGTCTTAATAAAGACAGGATTAACAGATGCCAAAGATAAGCGTTTTTCTTGAGTTGAAATAAGGATACGCGTATCATTCGTAATCAATTTATGCCAATTTGTCACTTCTACTTGTCTGCTTTTTTATCTACTTTGGCTAAGTCTTTCTTTGTGCTCACTTAAGTGGATTTAAATCTGTTTCCTGAACGATAATAAGCGCAATAGAGGTTGCCGGATATGTGGCGTTCTATTGTTTGCTAGGGCCAAACTATCGTTTGCTGGGAGCAAACTATGGTTTGCTGAAACCATACTATCGTTTGCTGGCGCCAAACAATAATGCAACCCCTAATAATCAATAGAAAACAGTGATTCTATATGTATAAACTCGAATCGTATATGCTTTATAATAAAGAAGATATTTTCATTTGATAAACAAATAGGTGAGGTGGGAGAGAGGTTACTATGTTTTAACCAATGTTGCTCTTTAGCTTCGTAAAGCAGCTTATTTGTATAAGAACATTAGTGGATTTATTGTTTGATAACAGCAGCAAAAAGCAATAAGGCGCTTATTGCTGGTGCTTTATTGATAACTAAATATGAAGGAACGTTACGATGTTTTACTGATCTTCTTTACGCTTGTTCTAATCGTCTTGAGTAAATATGATATAAACAACTCTTTGTTAATTGATTAAATAAAATAATCAGAGAATATCTTCTTTCAGAAATAAAGGCAATGTGTTGCTTGGAAAAGCATTCTAATGCATACCAAAGCAATAGAATGAAGTAAAAAACAATGGAAATAGTTAACTTTGCTCCATAGTTAAGAAATATGCCAGAACAAAGCACGAAACGAAAGCCACGAAAAGTGGCGAAACAGGCCCCATTAGAAGATGATTTTGGGCACTTGCAGCCACAAGATATAAAGATGGAACAAGCTATCTTAGGCTCGCTGATGATTGAAAAGGAGGCCTATGACCGAGTTTCAGAGATTCTGAAGCCTGCTGTTTTTTACAATAACAGTCATCAACTTATTTTTGAAGCCATTCGCGATTTAGAGGCTGAGGAAAAACCAGTCGACTTCCTGACTGTCACAGAAAAACTTGATCGCAAAGGACAATTAGAAGATATTGGTGGGGCTTTTTATATTACACAATTGAGCAGTATGGTTTCCTCTACGGCTCACTTGGAATATTATGCGCATATCATCGCGCAGAAAGCCACAGCACGCGAATTAATCGCTTATGCCTCAGATATACAACAAAAAGCCTTTGATGCTACAACGGATGTCGACGAGTTGATGCAGGAGGCTGAGGGCGCACTTTTCCAACTTTCGCAGGAGAATCTGAAAAAGGATTACACGCAAATCAATCCTGTTGTAGATGAGGCCTATGAAATGCTGAAAAAGGCCGCAGCGCGTTCTGACGGATTGAGTGGTTTGTCCTCTGGTTTTAAGAAATTGGATGAGATTACGTCAGGCTGGCAAAACTCAGATTTAGTTATTTTGGCTGCACGCCCTGCTATGGGAAAAACGGCTTTTGCTTTGAGTATGGCTAAGAATATCGCCATAGATTCACGTAACCCCGTAGCCTTTTTTTCTCTTGAAATGTCAAACGTGCAGTTGGTCAATCGTATCATTGTCAACGTATGTGAGATAACGGGCGATAAGATTAGAAGCGGCCAATTGGCTCCTTATGAGTGGGCGCAATTGGATAATCGCATCAAAAAATTACACGATGCGCCGCTTTTTGTAGATGATACGCCATCTCTTTCAGTTTTTGAGTTGCGAACTAAGGCGCGCCGACTCGTACGTGAGCACGGAATCAAGCTGATTATGATCGATTATTTGCAATTGATGAATGCCAGCGGTATGAGTTATGGTTCCAGACAAGAAGAAGTCAGTACGATTAGTCGCTCATTGAAAGGGCTAGCGAAAGAATTGAATATTCCTATTATCGCCCTCAGCCAGTTGAACCGAAGCGTGGAAAAGCGTGATGATGCAAAAGGAGGAGATGAAGCAAAAAGGCCGCAGTTAAGTGACCTACGTGAGTCTGGCGCCATCGAACAAGACGCTGATATGGTCCTATTTATTCATCGCCCGGAATATTACCATAACTATAAGGACGCACAGGGTAAGGATATGCGCGGAAAAGCACAGATTATCATTGCAAAACATAGAAATGGTGGTGTCGGAGATGTAACATTGAACTTTAAAGGTAGTTATGCTCGCTTTGAAAATGAAGAGGAACAGAATGTACCTTTTCCCGAAAGTGACACGAATTTTGTTAGCTCACGTATGAATATGGATACTCTTGGCTATGATGAAATGATTCCTCCCGTAGCAGAAAATCCATTTCCCACATCGGATAATGATGTGCCATTTTAAGTCTGTCATATATGGAAACAATTTGCGCTATTGCCACAGCGCCAGGCGGCGCTATTGGTATCGTTCGCCTATCTGGAGATGATGCTATAAGCTTAACGGAGAAAATACTTGACCGGAATTTGCAGGAAAAGGTCACTTATGCACATATTCTTGATAATGGGGAAATTTTAGATGAGGTGATTGTGACGATTTTTCGGCAACCTCATTCTTATACGGGGGAAAATACAGCCGAGATTTCCTGCCATGGTTCTCCATATATTTTGCAGCGGACAATGGAACTCCTCGTTGCGCAAGGTTGTAAACCTGCAAGGCCGGGAGAATTTACACAGCGGGCTTTCTTGAATCATAAGATGGATTTGAGTAGGGCAGAGGCGGTAGCTGATTTAATAGCTGCGAGGTCTAAAGCTCAGCAAAAAATGGCTATGCAACAAATGCGGGGTAATTTTTCTAAGTCTTTAAGTGAGCTGAGAGACCAACTGCTGCACATTACTTCCTTATTAGAATTGGAATTAGACTTTTCTGATCATGAAGATTTGGAGTTTGCAGATCGCTCTGAGCTCATTGCTTTAGCTAAAATGATAGAAGAAAAGGTCAGTTCTTTATTAAATAGCTTCAAATTGGGGAATGCTATTAAGCATGGTGTGCCCGTAGCAATCGTGGGTAAGACAAACGCAGGAAAATCTACACTCCTAAATGCGCTTGTCGGAGAAGAACGAGCTTTGGTTAGCGATATTAATGGTACGACTCGGGATACGATAGAAGATATAGTAAACATCGAGGGCACGCTTTTTCGGTTTATTGATACAGCTGGTATACGCAGAACAGACGATATCGTAGAAACTATGGGCATTGAGCGAACATTTCAAACGATAGCTAAAGCTGATATTGTCCTATGGGTCATTGATGCTCAAGATTCTAAAGATTTGCTCAAAGAATTGGAACAACAAATGCGTCAACATTGTGATTCTAAGAAACTTATTTGCGTCTTTAATAAAACGGATCTTCAATTTCCTCAATTTATCCCAAAGGGGATAGATACCGTTTCTATTAGTGCTAAAAAGAATATAGGGATGGATAAGCTGCGAGATCTTCTGAAAGTAAGCACTGATATTGCTACGGCTGAAGATGTCATTGTCTCCAATATTCGTCACTATGAGGCACTCTGCGAAGCTAGAACTTCTTTAGAGATGGCTCAATCTGGCTTAATTAATCATCTGAGTGGAGAGTTTGTAAGTCAAGATTTAAGAGCCTGTATACAAAGTCTTTCTGAAATAGTAGGAGATATAACTTCTCAGTCTGTTTTAAATAACATTTTTAGTCATTTCTGCATCGGAAAGTAAGCCTATAAATATCTGAGGTTTTTCGTATCATGTCAGGACCTATCTGCCGACTGAGTTCAAGCAAATAGTGCATTGAGTCTTGATGCGTCGAGTCATTAATATCACTAATATTAAGACCCCATTCCTAGATGATACTCTTTAGCTAAACCACCTTCACTAGTCTCACGATACAACGAGGGAAGATCTTGACCAGTCTCTTTCATAACTTCTACGCATTTATCATAGCTTATAAGGTGTAGTCCATCAGCGAATGTTGCGTAGATATTAGCATCTAATGCTCGAGCTGCTGCGTGTGCATTTCGTTCTATGCAAGGAATTTGTACTAAGCCACAGACGGGGTCGCAAGTCATTCCTAAATGATGTTCCAAACCCATTTCGGCCGCATATTCTATGCTAGCTAATGTACCTCCAAATAGATAATTAGCAGCTGCTGCTGCCATTGCACAAGCTACACCAACTTCTGCTTGACAGCCGCATTCTGCTCCACTAATTGAAGCTCTACTTTTAGCGATATTACCAATGAGGCCTGCTGTAGCAAGGGCATGTAGAATTCGCTTTTCTGGAAAGTTTCTAGAATTGGCGATGTGATACAAAACAGCGGGTACTACTCCGCAACTACCGCAAGTCGGAGCTGTTACAATTTTGCCGCCACTTGCATTCTCTTCACTTACGGCTAATGCGTATGAAAAGACGAGGCCTCGAGACTGTAATGTCTGCCTATACCCAGTAGCTCTTATAAAATAATCTGGCGCTTTTCTGCGTAAATGAAGCTCTCCAGGAAGAACTCCTTCATGTACTAAACCACGGTCTACAGCATCACGCATTGTTTGCCAAACTCGAGCAAGATAGTGCCAAATCTCTGCACCTTCACAGGCTTCAACGTACTCCCAATAAGTCTTCCCCCGTTGCTCACACCAGGTCTGTATGTCTTTAAGCCTATTATATTCATAAACGTCTGGGGTCTCTAGGCGTGAACTGTCTTTTTCAGCCAAGGCTCCTCCACCTACACTATAAACTGTCCAAGGATGTTTCCATTCAGATGCAGCGGTAGATTTTGATGGAGAAGCAACACTATATATTGTACCCCAAGATTTTTGTGGAGGCTTCTCTCCAATGATACATTCAAATTTCATTCCATTAGGATGAAAGTCCGGTTTTATTTCTGGTTTCCAAATGATCTCACAACGATCTCCTAAAACTTGTCGAATAGCAATATCTGTTAAGTGTCCTTTTCCCGTAGCCGCTAAACTTCCATACAGTGTTGCACGGAAACAGATAGCATCAGGATGTTCCAAAAGATACTTTTCAGCTGCAAATCGAGGTCCCATCGTGTGAGAGGACGAGGGACCTTGACCAATGCGAAATAACTCTTTTAGTGATTTCATTAATTACTTCGTAATATCGCAAAAGAAGTTTTACTTTCTCTCCTTTATAATGCCCTTTCTATAAGCCATAAGCAGTTTTTCCAAATCCCTTACCTGCTCACTGAGTTCAACTCCTTTATCAGAGTCAGCCACCATCTCCCGATGTCCCATCATTTCTACGATTTGCGTAGTGGTTTGAATATCTGTACCATTAAGAATGGCTTCTTCTGTACTGGTAAAAGGTGCATGTTGAACGAGTTGGAAGCCACGACTATGGTATACAAGAGTATAACCTGCAATTCCGGTAGTATTATGGTAAGCTTTAGCAAATCCTCCATCAATTACCATTAGACGTCCGTCCGCTTTGATTGGTTTCTCACCTTTACCAACCTTAACCGGAACATGTCCGTTTATAATATGTCTATGTTCTCCCTTGACACCAAATTCATCCATAATATAATCGCAGATGGTGGCACTATCGCGCAATTGGTAATACCATCCTTTCTTTTCGACATGAGTATTCTTGTCGGCTATAAAATACCTTTCGAATGTAGACATCTTAGACTTATCGAAAAGAGGACTTTCCGGTCCACACCATAAATACCAGAAATAATCTATTCCGCCTTGGCGCTCCTCAGGTTCGCCTTCCACATCGTATGCCGAACGAATCATTTGCTCCACTCTTTCTAATAAAGCAACTCCTTTAACGAGTTGTCCACCAACAGAAACTTCATGCAAGCTGCCATCCTCATTCAGGGGAACAGACGCGTGGTATAGCAGATTGGAATTATAGATACCATACATAGAACCATGCGTTAGCTGTACGTTTATGTGTCTTTGAAGGCGATCGCTTATAAGGAAGCTATGGCATAACCGTTCAATAACTTCTTTCTCTTCTTTGGTAAGCTCAAATGGATGTTTAGGATCAATTGTCGGAAAATTCATATCAAGCATATCATATGTATTCCCTTCGATGGTTACGATTCCTTTTTCAAAATCTATCTTATCGAGAAGTTTGCGGTCATCCATTTTCCATTCGGGATGCTTATTATAAAGTTGTCCTTCAAGCTTAAACTGGATAATGGATATAGCCTTGTGCATTTGGGCAATGAGCTTACACTTCTTTTCTGTTAGTCGTTTATCGTTAGTTTCAATTTTGGGCTTGAACACAGCACATTCATCATTTCCGTACGTGTCTATGGAAAATGTTGTGAGAGGCACAAGGTTTATAGCATATCCATCCTCTATGGTTGCTAAATTGGCGTATCGAAGTGAAATTCTCAACACACTAGCAACGCAAGCTGGATTACCGGCTGCTGCTCCCATCCATAAAATATCGTGATTGCCCCATTGCAAATCCCAATTGTGATATGATTCAAGCACATCCATAATTAGATGTGCTCCTGGTCCGCGATCATAAATATCTCCAAGTACGTGCAATTGATCAATTGCAAGTCGTTGAATAAGATAACAAAGCGCAATAATAAAATTGTCAGCTCGTGTAGTTCCAATGATAGTTTGAATAATCACATTAACATAGGCTTGTTTATTATGATCGTCCGTACTTTCGTGCATAAGTTCTTCTATGATATAAGCATATTCGGGCGGTAAACTCTTTCTTACTTTTGAACGTGTATATTTAGAACTTACACGCCGACAAACCGCCACCAATTGGTTGAGCGTTGTTTGGTAATAATCAGAAATATTTCTGTCTGTCTTTTTTACTAAGTCTAATTTTTGCTCCGGATAATAAATAAGTGTGCAGAGGTCTTTTTTCTCCTGTTCGCGTAGTGTGGTACCAAAGAGTTCGTTTACCTTGCGTTTAATGTTACCCGACGCATTTCTCAGCACATGTTGAAAAGCTTCATTCTCTCCATGCAAGTCGGCTAAGAAATGTTCTGTTGGTTTAGGTAGATGAAGAATGGCTTCCAAGTTTATAATTTCAGTTGTGACAGAAGAGATTGTGGGAAAATCTCTAGATAATAAGCGAAGGTATCGCAAATCGTCATTGACCTTTTTAATAGAAGATTGTTTCATAGCGCTTTTATATTTTAATTATACCGAGACTTCCCTCTTTGTTGATAAAGGGAAGCTCGGTACGTAGGTTATTATGCAAAGCTAAGTTCTCCATCTATTTATAAAAGAGATGCTTTTATGCTTGCTGAAGTTTGGCGTCCATTTCAGCTGCAGCACGCTTTCCGTCACCCATAGCAAGGATAACGGTTGCTCCTCCACGCGTGATGTCGCCTCCGGCATAAATCATTGGGATAGATGTTTCTTGCTTTTCATCAACCTCAATGGTACCCCATTTGCTAAGTTGTAGCCCTTCGACAGAATTAGCGAAAATAGGATTAGCAGATACGCCGACCGCTACAATGACCAAGTCAACGTCCATTTTGATTAAAGCACCTTCGATGGGTACCGGCCTACGGCGACCTGATGAATCCGGCTCTCCCAATTCCATCTTTTGAAGTATGACGCGGCAAACATTTCCTTGGTCATCTGCTTCGTAAGAAACAGGGTTATGTAAGTTCATAAACTGAACGCCTTCGTCTTTAGCTTGGATAATTTCCTCTAAGCCTGCAGGCATTTCTTCTTCACTGCGTCGATAAACGACCGTTGCACTGGCTGCACCTAAGCGAAGTGCTGTGCGCACGGAGTCCATAGCAGTGTTGCCACCGCCGACAACAATAACTTTCTTACCATAAGGAATAGGTGTTTCGCTAGACTCCTCTATACCCTTCATTAAGTTAACGCGAGTGAGATACTCATTTGAAGAAAGGATATTGTTATAGTTCTCTCCGGGAATATTCATGAAGTTCGGGCGTCCGGCACCTGTGGCAACGAAAAGACCTTTGAAGCCTTCCTCTTTCAATTGTTCTACAGTGACTGTTTTACCAACAAGGCAATTCTTGACAAACTTAACCCCACTGCGTTCGAGCGTTTCGATTTCGTTGTCAACGATGCGATTAGGTAGACGATATTCAGGAATACCATATTTTAATACGCCTCCCAATTCGTGCAATGCTTCAAATACCGTTACGTCATAGCCGCGTTTGGTCATTTCGCCCGCAAAAGACAAGCCTCCAGGGCCTGAGCCGACAACGCCTATCTTTATATTGCGCTTGACGGCAGGGACAAAGCTCTCCTTTGCACCATGCTCGCGTTGATAATCTGCGGCGAAGCGCTCTAAGCCACCAATAGCTACGGCACGACGCTTGGTCTTTGTATGAATACATTGGCTTTCGCATTGCTTCTCTTGCGGACATACGCGCCCACATACGGCCGGCAGCGAACTAATTTCTTTGATGGAAAGGGCAGCTTTGATAAATTCTCCCTTTTCAATCAATTTGATAAACCGAGGAATGTTTACATGGACAGGACATCCTTGTACGCAGCCGGGATTAGGGCAATCTAAGCAGCGCTGTGCTTCTTGGATGGCTTGCTCTTTTGTAAATCCACAGCTTACTTCTTCATTCATTTGACGTGCACGGTAAACAGGATCGAGCAAGGGCATAGCCACGCGCGGCATAGCCATACGTTCTTTTGGCTTAAATTTAGCCAATAATTCTTTGCGCCATTCTGCGTCACGCGAAAGATCATCTTCAGTGAGCGTAACGGCTATACGGTCAGCTTCATCTATTACAACTTCGTTTACTTTGTCGGTAGTTGTTGCATCTGAAGCTTTTGTTTCCTTTAAATAATGTGTGTAAGCGACCTTTTCTTCTTCTGAATAAGAGTTAAGGCGGTTAATGAGTTCGGGGAAATCAACCTGGTGTCCATCAAAGTCAGGTCCATCCATGCAAACGAACTTCGTGCGCCCATCTATTGTAATACGACAAGCACCACACATACCCATACCATCAACCATAATAGCATTGAGCGCCACGTTCGTAGGTATGGAATGCTCTTTCGTTAGATCGCAAACATATTGCATCATCAGCGGATCGCCTATTGTAAATACCTTGTTTACGGTCTGCTTACGGAAGATTTGATCCAAAGAGGCTATAATCTGTGCTTTTTCTCCATCTTTTCCGTGGTTAGAAGAAAGAATTACCTCGTCAGCCATTGCCTTTATTTCCTGTTCAAGAATAATAGATTCATTCTCGCGCTCCATTAATACAGCGATGACATGATTGTTTTCGCTTTTCAGAGCAGAAATGGTGGGTAGGAGTGAGGCAATTCCTATGCCGCTGCCCACACAAACGACAGTGCCATAGTGCTGCACCGGTGTAGGTTTTCCCAAAGGACCTACAATATCTTTAATTTCTTCTCCGCTATTAAGCGCTGAAATTTTAGCCGTAGAGACGCCTACGGCTTGAACCACTAAAGTCAGGGTTTCTTGTTTTTTATCAGCAGCAATCACAGGTAAAGGAACGCGCGCGCCATCTTCAACGGCACGAGCAATAACAAAATTTCCCGGTCGATGAGCCTTAGCAATGCGAGGCGCTTTCACAATAAATTTAAAGAGGTTCTCAGAGAGTTTCTCTTTTGAAATGATTTGATACATACGGTTAACGATTTGATACGGCGAAGATACAGGAAATGTATGAGATAAAAGATATTTTCTCGATTATTTCTGGCTTTTAGCTGATCTTACTTGACAGATTGACGTTGCATAATCGTTGTTTGAATAACTAACTGTGACAAACAGAATAAAAGGGTTAGTTGCTTTTCTCTTGTTTTCTTGGTATAATCCATAGAAATGTTATGAAATAGTCACTGTTTTTGAAAATAAAGATACATTTGCATAGATGGAATTTGTGGGCATTGAAGATTCATAAACGAGACTTTATGAATAAAATATAAGATGCCTATATTTGAAAATAGGCGTGCAAGAATATGTAGCTATTATCAGAAGACGATTCTATTTTTATCTTATCACGTAGATTCCAGTGGACAATGAAATAATATGCAGGTCATTATGTGTTAGCTACTCCATTTTGCTGATGACCTATATTAAGCTTGGAAGTCATAAGGGCATTTTATATAAACAGATGCTGATTAGATTGTAGAGTAGAAAGCAGTGTAACCATTGTACCATAATTAAGTTTCCGATAGCTTCCGGCAAACTTAGTTGATGTCCTTTCACGAGGGTACGTTTGTCCTTTCACGAGAGTACAGTTGTACTTCTATGATAGTACATTCTTTTTCTCACGGAAGCACATAAAAACAACAACACATAAATGTTTATATATTGTTGTTGCTTATGCGTTTATACATTTCTATTCCTTGAAAACTATTCTCTTCTTTACTGAGCTTTGATGTATGTTGATTTATCTCCATTATTGTTCGGCAGATTATGGTGGATAGTAAATGCAAGGTGTATTATCAGATGATGAATAGGATTACTCTATAGTCGTAAATGTGGAGTTGTTAATAACGTGATTGGCATAGAAATTTTTAAGCCCTTCATACGCTTGACTAGTATGAAGGGCTATGTTAGAGTAAGAGCTTTGCTATATTGGGTAAGAGGATGCAGGATTTTATCCTAATATAGTGTTCTTATCAAGTAAACAATTTTGGGGAGGCATAATAATTGTTTACTCCCATTCGATAGTTGAGGGTGGTTTTGAGGAGATGTCGTAACAAACTCTATTAACCCCCTTAACCTTACGTATGATGTCGTTGGATACTTTTGCCATAAATTCGTAGGGAAGGCGAGCCCAATCTGCAGTCATTGCATCAGAACTGGTTACCGCGCGCAAGGCTACTGCTTGCTCATATGTACGTTCATCGCCCATAACGCCTACGCTCTTAATAGGTAATAGGATTGTGCCGGCTTGCCATACCAAATCGTAAAGTTCTACTTCATTTCCGTTGTCGTCTTTTACTCTCCAGTCGTGCAAACCTTTTATATAAATGTCGTCAGCCTCTTGCAAGATACTTACTTTTTCAGGTGTAATGTCGCCCAAAATGCGCACAGCCAAACCCGGGCCAGGGAATGGGTGACGCTTGATTAGGTGCTCAGGCATTCCTAATTCGTAGCCCACGCGTCTAACTTCATCCTTAAACAACCATTCGAGCGGTTCACAGAGTTGTAGATTTAACTCTTCGGGCAAGCCGCCTACGTTATGATGGCTCTTGATAGTTTTTCCTGTAATGTTTAGACTCTCGATGCGGTCCGGATAGATCGTGCCTTGTGCCAACCATTTTGCATCTGTAATTTTTCTCGCCTCTTCTTCAAAGACATCAATAAATCCTTTTCCAATAATCTTGCGCTTTTTTTCGGGATCTGTTACACCGGCCAAATCCTTAAAAAACTTTTCGCTGGCATTTACGCCTAGGACGTTCAGGCCTAAGCCTTCATAATCCTTTAATACGTTGTCATATTCATTTTTACGAAGCATTCCGTGATCTACGAAAATACAAGTAAGGTTTTTTCCGATAGCCTTATTTAGCAAAGTCGCACAAACTGAAGAATCAACGCCTCCGCTTAGGCCTAAAATAACTTTGTCGTTGCCTAATTGATGCTTTAATTTGTCCACTGTGGATTCGATGAAGGACGCAGGACTCCAGTCTTGCTTGCTTCCGCAGATATCGACTGCAAAATTACGCAGCAGCTGTTTGCCTTCTAAAGTGTGGGCTACTTCAGGATGAAACTGAACACCCCAAATCTGTTCGTCTTTTGCCTGGAATGCAGCATTAACAACTTTGTCGGTAGAAGCTATATGATAGAAGTTGTCGGGTAGGGCAGTAATTGTGTCACCATGACTCATCCAAACCTGACTGTCCTTGCTGATATCCTTTAATAAGGGATTATCTTTTTCAGCCAACTGCAAGTTGGCACGGCCATATTCTCTGCAGTCTGCTGATTCTACTTTTCCTCCAAATTGAGATGCAAGAAATTGAGCGCCATAGCAAATACCCAAAATGGGAAAGCGCCCTCTGATGCTGCTTAAATCTAACTTAAAGGCTTGTGGATCATTTACACTGAATGGAGAGCCGCTAAGAATGACACCAATAACACCCGTAGTGTCTTTTGGGAATTTATTATAAGGAATAACTTCACAGAATGTATCCAATTCGCGTAACCTGCGACCGATAAGTTGGGTTGTCTGTGAGCCGAAGTCTAAAATGATGATCTTTTGTTGCATCGTTGGGTTAGATTATAATAGGCGCAAAGTTAGCTTTTTTCGTTTAATCGCTTTCTTCTTTCATAAGGAAAATAAAAAATATGCAGGGTATGCTCTGACTTGACGATATCATTTCTAAATATTCAACCCCGCAAAGCCAATCAAAATGTATCGCAATATTTTAGTAATATAATTATAATCTGATTTTGTTGAAACTTCCTTGGAATTAAAAAAAGGCTCTACTTGAAATTTTACATTGAATGTCGTAATTTTGCCGTATCTAAGCAAAACTATCATCTATGAGTCTACTATATTTGGGCATCTTATTGTTCTTGTTCATACTGGCTATTTGTGATTTATCAGTGGGAGTTGCAAATGACGCAGTCAACTTTATGAGCCCTGCAGTAGGCGCAAGGGCTGCCAAATTTAAGGTGGTGCTAATTGTAGCAGCAATTGGTATCTTGGTGGGGGCTTCAGCCAGTTCTGGAATGATGGATATAGCCAGACATGGTATCATTAATCCGCTCTATTATACTTTTGATGACGTTATATGCATATTCCTAGCCGTCTCTGCAACGGATATTATCCTTATGGATATATTTAATACGTTAGGAATGCCTACCTCTACTACCGTTTCTATGGTATTTGGTTTGCTGGGAGGTAGTAGTGCATTAGCGTTGAGTAAAATGATGGATAATGCCTATACTTATGCAGACTTGATCAATACAGGAAAAGCCCTGCAGGTAATTATTGGCATATTCTTGTCTGTGGCTATAGCCTTTGTCGTGGGTCTCATCGTTATGTGGATTGCCCGCGTCATCTTTACCTTTAATTATAAAAAGCATTTGCGCTGGAGTATCGCAATCTATGGCGGCTTAGCTATTACTTGTATCTCTTATTTCTTACTAGTGAGTGGTCTGAAAGGCACAAAACTCCTCGCTTCAGTGGGAATGACGCCAGAGTGGATCAATACACATAATTGGGAAATCCTTATCTACTTATTTGTCGGGGCAACTATCTTGATGGAAATTCTCCATTTGTTGAAAGTTAATATATTCCGTATCATCGTCTTATTTGGTACCTTTTCGTTGGCGATGGCTTTTGCTGGCAATGACTTAGTTAACTTTGTTGGCGTTCCGTTATCTGGCTTAGAGTCATATATAGATTTTACTCGACACGGTAGCGATGGCCATACTTATATTATGAGTATTCTTGCCGCGCCTTCTACAGATCCGCTTTTTGTCTCAATGAAGCCATGGTTTCTTATTGGGTCGGGAATTGTTATGGTTTTGGCTATTAGTATGTCTCAAAAAGCCAGAAAGGTTATTGAAACAAACAATAATTTGGCAAGTCAACAAGAAGGAGAAGAGGTCTTTAGTTCTTCCAAAATCGCAAGAACAATGGTGCGGACCGTGATTAATGCAACGTCGACGGTAGATAAAATAATCCCGAAAAAGGTAGAGGCTTGGATAAATACACGTTTCAATGAAGACGAGTCTATTATACCAGAAGGGGCTACTTTTGACTTGGTGAGAGCTTCCGTAAATCTTGTTTTGTCGGGCCTATTGATTGTTGTTGGTACATCTCTTCAGTTGCCATTGTCTACAACCTATGTGGCCTTTATGGTTGGAATGGGTTCTAGTTTGGCTGATCGCGCTTGGGGAAGAGAAACAGCTGTCTATCGTATTACAGGTGTAATTACTGTTATTGGTGGATGGTTTATTACAGCAGGCGCAGCCTTTATATTGAGCCTATGTATTGCTTCTATAAATCATTCCGCAGGTGTATTTGGAATTTTGATCATCATCGGAATCGTAATAGTTGTTATTATTCGTAACAATAGGGCCTTCAAAAAGAAGCAGTCAAGTGAAGATGTCGACTTAATCTTCCGTCGTTTGGTAAAATCTCATAATAAACAAGAGGTCTGGGAGCTTTTATCTTCTCATGTATTGAGAATGCAGGAGGACTTTACAGAGTCCATAAGGGAGATCTTTAGAAATATAACTAATGGTGTAATGCATGAGAACATTCGCCAATTGCGTCAGGCATCACACGACTTGGAAGATTTGAAAAATAAGTGGAAGAGGTATAGACGCAAGGAAATTTTAGGCATGCGTAAGATTGACTATTTGCTAGCTGTAGAAAAGAATACTTGGTTTCACCTCGGCAGTAACAATATGACGCAAATTATCTATAGCTTAAAACGTATGCTAGATCCTGCTTTGGAGCATGTAGATAATAATTTCTCCCCTTTATCAAAAGAGGTAATTGATGAGTTTATTCCGATTTGTAATGATACAGATTTATTGTTAGAAAGTATTTTGCAGATGGTGAAATCGAATGACTTTAAGGGGTCTGACAAAACCCTAGTTGAAGGAAATGCTCTAAAAAGTCGTCTTTCTCAAATTCGTCATACACAACAAGACCACTTACAGAGAGAAGAAAATAATATACGTGCAGCATTGTTATATCTGAATATGCTTGACGAGACACAGGAATTGATTTCTATGATGCGCCATTTATTACGAGCAGCTAAGAGGTTTCAACAATAAGAATGAAAATAGGAATTGTCGGATCTGGAAATGTAGCCTCACATCTTGCCCGAGCTCTAATAAAGGCGGGTTATTCTATTGCTGGAATATGCAGTAGAAAGCTTTCTCATGCAGAGGCTCTATTAGAAGAAATAAATAGCTTGGCGCAAACGGCAATAGCGACAGATCGTATAGAGAACTTATTACCGACTGATATCTTGATCTTAGCTATCAATGATGATTCAATACAAGATGTTGCTCAAGCTCTTGGGAAGATAGCTCCAAAGAGTTATGTGTTTCATACATCTGGGAGTACCTCTCTTAAAGTGCTCAGTGAATACTTACCACATTGTGGCGTATTATATCCACTGCAAACGTTTTCAAAAGATAGAAAAGTAGATTTTTCATCTGTTCCTTTGTTTATTGAGGCTTCAGATGAGCCGACACAGGAACTCTTGTGTAGTATTGCGTTAAGTTTAAGTAAGCGAGTTATAGAAATGGATTCAGAGCAGCGTAAACGAATGCATTTAGCTGCTGTCTTTGCTTGTAATTTCGTAAATCATTGCTATGTTTTAGCTGAACAAGAAATGAATAAATGTGGCCTAGATTTTGAGATCCTCTTACCACTTATAGATGAAACGACATCAAAAGTACATACACTATCTCCGCGCCAAGCTCAAACTGGCCCGGCTGTCCGTAATGATAAGCGCATAATTAATCTCCAGAAATCCCTTCTAGGGCAACCAGAGCAAGATATTTACCAGCTATTTAGTGACAACATTCAACGTTATACGTTATGATAAACTTCGACCTCGCAAAAATTAAAGCATTAGCTTTTGATATAGATGGAGTTCTCAGCACGAATATTGTGCGGATGGAAAATGATGGAGCTGGACTTATGCGCACTGCTAATATAAAAGATGGCTATGCATTGCAGCTGGCTGTCAAATGTGGCTTACAATTGGCTATCGTTACCGGGGGTAATAGTGAGGCGATAAGGAATCGTTATGAGCAGCTTGGAGTTCAGCACATATTCCAACGCGCAGCGGTAAAAATTAACGTATTCCGTGATTGGTGCGCACAAATAGAAGTACAACCTCAAGATGTTTTATATATGGGAGATGACATCCCAGACTTTGAAGTGATGAAAGAGTGTGGGCTACCTGTGTGCCCAGCAGATGCTGCTGCAGAAATTAAAGCCATCGCTACTTATGTTAGTCATCTTCCAGGCGGATGTGGATGTGTTAGAGATGTAATAGAGCAAGTATTAAAAGCACAAAACCATTGGATGAGCTCTGCTCGAGCTTTCGGATGGTAATACAGAACAATATAAAATGAAACAACAATGCTAGAGAATTTAAAACGCTACAATGTGATTTTGGCGAGTAATTCGCCAAGACGGAAGGAGCTGCTTACGCGTTTAGGCGTATCCTTTAAGGTTCGCACTCTTTTAGGAATAGACGAACGTTATCCGTCTTCTCTAAGAGCCGAAGAAATTGCTGAATACATCTCACGTAAAAAAGCTGCAGGCTATCGCTCTTATATGGCAAACAATGAACTCTTGATTTGCGCCGATACAATTGTTGTGTTAGGTAATGAAATCTTGGGAAAACCCCGTGATGTTGAAGAAGCCTCAGCAACTTTACGCAAACTTTCTGGTCGAACTCACCAAGTTATTACCGGAGTAACCGTACAGACTGACCTTCGTATAGAAAGTTTTACGGCGAAGAGTAAGGTTACTTTTGGCGAGATAACAGATGAAGAGATCGATTACTACATTAGCAATTATCTGCCGCTTGACAAGGCTGGCTCTTATGGTATTCAAGACTGGATAGGTATGATTTCTGTAGAACATTTAGAGGGAAGTTATTTTAACGTAGTCGGACTTCCCACCCATAAGCTCTACCAATTATTGAAAACCTTCTAAAGTCTACCTCAACAGTAAGCAGTAGCCTTATATATATGGTATATTTAAGCTAGCCAATTTTACAAGGAAGAGATCTTGCCTTTAGAAAGCGAATAGCCCTTCTTTCATGCCTGCTGAACGGAGATGAAAGAAGGACTATTTGTGTTCAATGAATGCTTTATAAGTTTCGCCATGGGGGAGCAAAACTAGACTAGTTTCTCGAATCTTTTACAAGGATATTTGTAGATGATTCAAATTATTTATCTTGACTAGTGGCTAACCTTTAAAAATATACCTATATTTGCCAAAGTTGTTAAATCGAATATTCATATCACATCAAACCTAAACCACCATTATAAACATTTTACTTATGAGAAATCTATTATTTCTGGCGAGAGTAGTCGTCGTGTCTTTCATCGTTTCGCTGCGGCTTTACGCACAGCCTTATCCTACTACATCCTATCAACTTGACGAAGAAGGTAAAACCATCGTAAAATGGCTTGGCTCTGAAGCCGAACTTGATCTGTCCAGTGATCCGGCATTTTCGGCAATAGAGACGATTGGCTCAAAAGCTTTTGCCAATTGTCGCGACTTAAAAACAATTATATTACCAGAGAAAACCACTAATATCGAGGGTGGTGCTTTTTCTGATTGCAATGAACTCGCGGAAATCACTTGGGGCAATGCTCTTGTGTCGGTTGGCGAGGATGCCTTCTTTGCATGTAAAAGATTAAAGAAGATTGATTTGAAATCTGTGCAAAACATAGGTAATACAGCCTTTAGCGGTTGTGCCGCATTAGAGGAAATTTTTCTCCCTAAAACTCTTGAAGAGTTAGGATATTCTGCATTCTATAATTGTAGATCAATAAAGGCTTTTAAGGTGGACAAAGAGAATGAATATTTTGCTTCATATTTGGAAGTCCTCTTTGACAAGAACTTAAGCTACCTTTTGGCTTACCCGAGAGCGAAAGTCGGATCAGAATATGTAGTTCCGCCTACAGTTACTGTTATTGCCGGTCGGGCGTTTGATAACTGCACACAGTTGCAAACTCTAACGCTTTCTCCGCGACTTTCAATGATTGGTAAGAACGCATTGTTTAAATGTAAAGGGCTAAAGAAGATTAGTCTTCGCTCTTCAATCGTACCAGAGTTGCAGGGCGACGCGCCACTTAACGGAATAGACTTAGAAAACTGCCATCTGTTTGTACCTAAAGAAGCAATCAATGCTTATCGAGAGGATGAGGTTTGGAAAAACTTTATACATATTGAGGCTCTGCCGGCTGTAACCGGCATTTCGGAAGATAGCTATTTGCTAGATGAGACGGGAAAAACCCTACTGCGTTGGTTAGGAGGTGAAACTGAAATTGATATGGCTGCAGATACAAGGCTTTCACAAGTAGAAACGATTGCTGCAGAGGCTTTCACTGTAAGGGGTGATCACCACACAGCCAATACAGTATTAGAAAGATTGAAGACCTCCCCTCAATTGCGCAAGATCGAGTCTGTTGGTCTGTGGTGTATCGCTTTACAAGAGATAGAGTTCTCTGAGGGTTTAGAGGAGCTTGAAACTTGCGCTTTTTCCGGAGGAATGTTTGTGAAGACACTCAAACTACCGGCATCACTGAAGCGCGTTGCTGGTGTGCCTTTCTTTAATTTTTATGATCTAGAATCAATAGAGTTGGCAGCAGGTAGCCAAGTGTTTACTTTAATAAGTGATATGCTGGTTGAGAAAGCGACAAATCGTCTCATTTTTACGCCGCAGCATCGCAACAGGTTTACGATAAATGTCCCTAAAGGCGTTCAGATTATAGGCCAAGATGCATTCTCTGACAACAACTTCATTTGCAATGTAATGATTCCTGAAGGAGTAACCACACTTGAGTCGACCTGCTTCCTAGGCTGTGACCAACTGGCAAGAGTAGATCTACCTGCCAGCTTGACAAAGATAGACTTCCGAGCTTTTGCTCGTTCTAGTGCACTGGATACCGTCATTGTGCGGGCATCGACACCCCCAACATTAGTGATTGGAGACGAAGGGCAGACACCCTTTGATCGCATTGGCGATGAGGCTGTCTTATGGGTGCCTCAAGCGGCCTTAGAAAGCTATCGTAACAATGAAACTTGGAGTGAACTGTTCACTGAGATACGCCCCTTGGAAGATCTATTTTTACAGGTTGTTCAGCCTACGAATCAGTCGGAAAATATTATACTCAAAGAGCACGTGCTGACCGTGCAAGCTGAGGGAAATATTGTTGTCTATAATAGTGATGGTATCATTTTAAGTAGAGCAAAGGGTACATTATGCATACAACTTCCTCAGCAGGGCGGAGTATATTTGCTGAGTATTAACGGCCGCGTCACCAAGATTTTGGATAAATAACACTAGTCGTTGAAAATCTTGATATCAAAACAATCGCGATAGTCACGAAAAACTGGATAGAAAGTTTCTCTAGCTATCGCGATTCATATTAGTTGTTATATAAGAGGCCCTCCACATAGAACAGATCACAGGTTCACACGTGTCTATGATGAATAAACGGCAAAAATTCAATATGTAAATTTAGAATTGGAGTTGCGAATCCCAATATCGCTCCCTCAATACTTTGCTTAAGAGCGTTCTTTTCGTGATAATAGATTTGTCCTTCCACGGTGGTACAAACGTACTATCGTGATGAGAAGTTTGTACTCTCCTGAAAGGAGACGAAGCAAATATGAAGACCATTTTGTATATTGATATATTGATGGACAGAAATCAAGCACTAAGTTTGGCGCAACAAGATTCAAAACTTTTCTGATAGATACATCTCTAAATCTTGTATGATTTTCGACTCCAAACTTGTATAACAAATAAGAAATAGAGTAGGGCCTGATTTCGTTTATGACTACATTATTCCTCTTATTCTGAAATGAACCTTGGCAAGTAAAATATATTGAATGATATATAACCGATATTCGCAATCTCTTTTACAGTCAATTACAACAGAAGAAAAGTTGTAGTATTAAAAAGTCGAAAAGCCACAATAGAATCTGTTTATTTACTTTTTTGCAATGCACACTTGTTATAGGATTGTGAGTGAATTCTGTTTTTTTAACACTAAAAAAAGAAAAAAGACTTGCGATATTGCTGTGTTCATATTTTTACTTGTAACTTTGCTCAAAACACGAGCCTATACGCTTTATGCAAGAAAAACATACAGACATCAATCGAATGATAGAGTCGGGAGAAGTTGAACTCGCTTTAGCTCGACTCGCTGTGGAACTAAAACAAACTTCGGAAGATGCATTTTTGTATTATTTGAGTGGAAAAGCGCAAATGAAATTGGGAAATTGGGGGAAAGCAATCTCTGACTTCCTACACTCCGAACAGTTGGATGAGGATTCGCCGGCGGTAGAATCTCGCAAGATGCTCGAAGACATTATGCAGTTTTACAACAAAGATATGTATAATCAATAATCACTTAACATAACAATTATGGGTAAAATTAGAGGAGCCGTCGTCATAGACGAAGAGCGCTGTAAGGGATGCAGCTTATGCATTGTAGCTTGTCCCGTAAAATGCTTATCCTTGGTTGCTGGAGAAGTTAACCACAAAGGCTATGCATTTTGTCAGCAAACGAATTGGGAAATTTGCACCGGTTGCACAAGTTGCGCTGTCGTATGTCCCGATGGATGTATTACTGTTTATAGAAAAAAGGAGGATTGACTTATGGAAGACAATAGCAATGTAGTCTTAATGAAGGGTAATGAGGCCATAGCACACGCCACTATTCTATGTGGTTGTGATGGCTATTTTGGATATCCGATTACACCGCAATCAGAAGTATTAGAAACACTTGCACAACTGAAGCCTTGGGAAACAACCGGCATGGTTGTGTTGCAAGCTGAAAGCGAAATTGCTGCAATTAACATGCTTTATGGTGGCGGAGGTACTGGTAAAAAAGTATTGACCTCGTCCTCTAGTCCTGGTGTTGCCTTGATGCAAGAGGGTATAACCTATATGGCTGGTGCTGAAGTGCCTTGCGTTATCGTTAGTGTACAACGTGGTGGCCCGGGTCTTGGTACAATCCAACCTTCACAAAGTGACTATAATCAATCAACTCGCGGTGGCGGTAATGGTGACTATAATACGATCGTGTTAGCTCCCAACTCTGTACAAGAGATGGCTGACTTTGTAGACTTAGCATTCACCTTAGCGTTCCGCTATCGTAATCCGGCTATGATCCTTTCTGATGGCGTGATCGGCCAAATGATGGAAAAAGTTGTGCTTCCTCAGCAAAAGCCGCGTAGAACAGAAGAGGAAATTGCCAAAGAGTGCCCGTGGGCTGCCAATGGACATGGCTTGAAGAGCAGAAAACCCAACTATATTACATCGCTTGAGTTAGATTCTGCTGTTATGGAACAACGCAATATTGCGCTTCAAAAGAAATATGCAGAATGTGCTGAGAAGGAAGTGCGTTATGAAGAGATCGAATGTGACGACGCAGAATATTTAATCGTTGCCTTTGGCTCAGCTTCTCGTATCTCTCGTAAGGCTATGGATATGTTGCGTGCTCAAGGTGTTAAGGTTGGCTTGTTCCGCCCGATTACACTTTGGCCTTTCCCAACAAAGCGTTTAAAAGAACTCAGCAAACGAGTTAAAGGTATGCTCGTTATGGAAATAAACGCTGGCCAAATGGTGTTTGACGTACGCGCAGCTGTTGAATATTCTATTCCTGTAGAACATTTCGGACGTCTTGGTGGTATTGTTCCTAGCCCGGACGAAATCGTAGATGTAGTTAATAAGATGCGAAAATAAAATGTTGAAAGAAAAAGACAAGGAATTCTTGGAGCGCTTGAATCAAACAGCAGAGAAAGAGGAGAATGCTGCAGGAATAAAAAGTGGGAAATTACTCCATATTCGGAATATCCTAAATGCTATATTCATCTTGTTGGCGATTATAGCAATGGTTGGGATTCTGATTTCAAAAACTCGCACTTACCTTGTCTGGAGTTACGGCGTTGGCATCTTAGCTGTTGTAATAAAAATGGCTGAAGTCGTTTTACGTTACCCGTCAATGATACAAAGTTCGAATGATGTAAAACATCGTCGTCGCTCCCCATTAAATAAAAAAGAATCATGACAAGAGAAGAAATATTGCAGCCGCAAAATATGGTCGCTCAGAAGCCGGAGCTGATGAACGACGTAACAATGCACTACTGCCCGGGCTGCTCGCATGGCGTTGTTCATAAGTTGGTGGCAGAAGTAATTGCTGAAATGGGCATGGAAGAAAAGACGATAGGCATTAGTCCTGTTGGTTGTGCTGTCTTTGCCTATCGCTATATAGATATTGACTGGCAGGAGTCTGCACACGGTAGAGCACCGGCATTGGCTACTGCTTGTAAACGTTTATGGCCGGATCGTTTAGTATTTACTTATCAAGGCGATGGAGACATGGCGTGTATTGGTACTGCCGAAACAATCCACGCACTTAATCGCGGTGAAAATATAACCATTATTTTCGTCAACAATGCTATTTATGGTATGACTGGTGGCCAAATGGCACCAACGACTTTAGTGGGAATGAAAACTGCAACTTGCCCCTATGGCCGCGATCCTCAATTGCATGGATATCCCCTGAGAATTTCTGATATTGCAGCTCAATTGGAAGGAACGGCTTACGTTACACGTCAGAGTGTAGAAACGGTGGCAGCTGTCCGCAAAGCTAAGAAAGCATTGAGAAAAGCTTTTGAAAACTCAATGAATGGTAAGGGTTCTAATCTCGTCGAATTTGTTGCTACTTGCTCTTCTGGTTGGAAGATGACTCCTGCAAATGCCAATAAATGGATGGAAGAGAATTTGTGCGAATATTACAAGCTTGGCGATCTTAAGGTTAAGGAATAAAAGAACAGACAATTATGACACAAGAAATAATTATCTCCGGCTTTGGTGGCCAAGGCGTGTTGTCAATGGGCAAGATCTTAGCTTATGCCGGTTTGATGGAAGGAAAAGAAGTAAGTTGGATGCCGGCATATGGTCCAGAACAACGTGGAGGAACTGCAAATGTTACAGTTATTGTGAGTGACAATCCTATATCTTCTCCCATTTTGAGTGAGTACGATACAGCTATTCTCCTCAATCAACCTTCGCTTGAAAAGTTTGAAAGCAAGATAAAGCCAGGTGGGACTATTATTTATGACAGCTTTGGCATTATCAAGAAACCAACACGTACAGATATCAATATCTACTGTATTGATGCAATGAATACAGCGGCTGAGTTGAAAATGATGAAGACGTTTAATATGATTGTCCTTGGTGGATTGTTGAAAATACATCCCATTGTTCAGTTGGAAGGTGTAATGAAGGCTTTGAAGAAGACTCTTCCTGAACGCCACTGGCATCTTTTGCCAACAAATGAACAAGCCATTTTGAAGGGAATGGAAATTATTAAGCCACAAGATTAAACAATAAACTCTTGCGCCTGTAGATATGCCTCTACAGGCGCAAATCTTACAAATACGATTATGAGTAGTAGAAGAAAACTGAAAAAGGATATCAAAAAGGCCTTTGGTGAGCTTTTCGCTGATTGCGTAACATTGAATATGTGTCATCAAGCAGATGAAAAGAAGATAGCAGAGCTAATGACTCAGACATTAGCTACTTATACAGATTTGATTTCCCGTATTAGCCATACGGAAAAAGGTCGCGAACGTGCATTCTATCATAAGCTTCGTGAAGAATTTGTTATAGCTTTCAATAAGATTTCTGAGGAAATCATAAAGGCGTAAGCTGTAACAGCATTTGAACAAGCAATAGCCAATTATCTTTATCTAAGCGAGAACATACGACGAGCAAGAGAAATTGGGATTGAATAATTATCTTTATGGCAGTTCGTTATGATTAAAGGTAGAGGACTTTGCCATAATATCATCTTGGTTGAATGATCTAAAATTATATAACAATGAATACAACAATAGGACTGGCTTGTGATCACGCAGGTTTTGAACTTAAGCAGTTTGTAATACAATACCTCGAAAAAAAGGGTATATCTTACAAAGATTATGGTACTTATAGTACAATGAGCTGTGATTATCCTGACTTTGCTCATGCTTTAGCAGAAGGAATAGAGCAGGATGAAGTTGAAAAAGGAATAGCCATCTGTGGTTCAGGAGAGGGTATTTCTATGACCTTAAATAAGCATCAACCTATTCGTGCAGCCCTTGCTTGGAACGAAGAGGTCGCAGGTCTTTGCAGACAGCATAATGATGCAAATGTACTTTGCATGCCGGGGCGTTTTATAGACAATAAAACAGCAGAAAAGATTATGGATAAGTTCTTTAATACACCTTTTGAGGGGGGAAGACACGAGCGTCGCATCAATAAAATACCACTGAAACCCTAAAAACCGCTTATCACATTTCCATAAACCATTTGTAAATTATATCTTTGCACTCGCTTTCAAAAGAAGTTTAACTAATTATTAAGTTCAGAAGATGACTAAAGCTGATATTGTCAATGAGATAGCAAAGAAAACCGGAATAGACCGTGTTACTGTTCTAACGACCGTCGAGGCCTTTATGAATAGTGTAAAGGATTCATTGGATAGAGAGCAAAATGTGTATTTGAGAGGGTTTGGTAGTTTTATCTTGAAAAAAAGAGCAGAAAAGACAGCTCGCAATATTTCAAAGAATACTACATTGATCATTCCCGAGCATAACATTCCAGCCTTTAAGCCGGCTAAATCATTTTTGCAATCTATTTCCAAGCTCAAAGGGTGATATGGATTAGATAATTCACAGTTATTCAACACTAAAATATAAGAACTATGCCAAGCGGAAAAAAGAAAAAAAGACACAAGATGTCAACGCATAAGCGCAAGAAAAGACTGAGAAAGAACAGACATAAGAGCAAATAAGCTCTCTGTACTTTCTGAATTGGGAATTGAAAAATTGGAAACGAATTTGAGGAGAAACCGAAAATACGGCCTATTTCTCAATTCTCAATTCTCATTTTAATCATCCAATCTAAAAACTTTAACTGACTATTTTATATCGTTTTTCATTGTGCAGATTGGAAGATAAATCAATTATTTTATGACAAGCGAAGTAATAGTAAATGTACAGCCGAAGGAAATTTCTATTGCTCTTCTTGAGGACAAGCGTCTTGTAGAGTTCCAACAGGAGGGTAAAGAAGAAAGTTTCTCAGTAGGCAACATCTACCTGGCTAAGGTTAAGAAAATAATGCCGGGTTTAAATGCTTGCTTCGTGAACGTTGGACATGAGCGGGATGCTTTCCTACACTATTTAGACTTAGGGATTCATTACCGTTCATTTGAAAAGTATCTGCAACTTGTTCAGGATGGAAAGAAAGGGAATCTTCCTCTGACAAAAGCATCCGGACAAACGGATTTAGAAAAAGACGGAAGCATACAGAATACACTTAAGCAAGGTCAAGAAGTTCTTGTACAAATAGCGAAAGAACCTATCTCTACAAAAGGTCCTCGCCTTACTTGTGAAATTTCTTTTGCAGGACGTTTTATTGTTTTAATACCTTTCTGCGATAAGATTTCCGTCTCTACTAAAATTAAGAGTGCGCAGGAGCGTGCGAGATTGAAGCAATTGATATCCAGCATTAAGCCGAAAGGATTTGGTTGCATCATTCGTACAGTAGCTGAAGGCAAGAGAGTAGCAGAGTTGGACTTGGAGTTGAAGACCTTGCTGAAGCGATGGACAGATGCTATAGCAAAGATTCAAAAGAACAAGGCGCTGGTACAGCCGAAGTTTCCTTTGCTTTGTTATGAGGAAACGAGCCGAACAGTAGCTCTCTTAAGAGACTTATTCAATCCTTCTTACGAGAATATCTATGTTGACGATGAAAGCGTCTATAAGGACGTACAAGATTATGTTAGGCTTATAGCCCCTGATCGCCAACAAATTGTAAAGTTATACAAAGGTAAGGTTCCCATTTTTGATAACTTTTCTGTAACGAAACAAATTAAGACGTCATTCGGTCGTACCATTACTTACAAGCACGGCGCTTATCTTATCATTGAGCATACTGAAGCGCTTCATGTTATTGATGTGAATAGTGGTAATCGATCAAAGAGTCCTGAAGGCCAGGAAGTAAACGCGTTAGACGTTAACCTTGGAGCTGCCGACGAACTAGCACGACAACTGCGCTTGCGCGATATGGGAGGTATCATTGTCGTAGACTTTATAGATATGAATTTGGCTGAGAATCGCCAAAAGCTGTATGAGCGAATGGTTGAGAATATGAAAAAAGACCGTGCTCGCCACAATATTCTCCCATTGAGCAAATTCGGTCTTATGCAGATTACCCGTCAGCGCGTACGCCCTGCTATGGATGTCAAAGTTGAAGAGTCTTGCCCAACCTGTGGAGGAACCGGAAAGATTAAGTCAAGTCTTCTTTTTACAGATGCTTTGGAAGGAAAGGTCCAAATGCTTGCAGATAAACTAAATTATAGAAAAATCCGACTTCACGTGCATCCTTTTGTTGCCGCCTATTTAGATAAAGGTCTATTATCTTTACGTCGAAAATGGCAACTTAAGCACAAAATCAACATTCAGGTCATTCCCAACCAGAAACTCTCATATCTTCAATACCTCTTCTATGATAGAGATGGTCAAGAGATAGATATGCGAGAGGAAAATGAAATGCAGTAATGACCAAGTCGTATTAAAAGATAGCTCTAAGGTTTTCTTACGAGCTATCTTTTTTCTCATTTTCATAAAGTTGTTTGTATTTTGTCTTCCCAATCGCTGTAGGTTTTCGACAATCTCTTTTTGGTAAGAAATGCGAAATCTTAAATTTAGATAGGAAAACAGCAAATGGCTTAAGCATGAGCAACTAAAGAGCAATATCTAATTTTCTTATAGTGCAGTAACTCAAATTTGTTTGTCATACTTCCGTGCTAGTACAAATGTCCCCTCGTGGAGGTACAATTGTACTATTGCGAGGGGACAAAGATTTTTTCGATGCAAAAAATATGGTAATCAGCATCTTTTAACTGAAGTTGCAATACAAGGTTTATTATTTTCCATTCAGCAGTTAGTTCATAACATTCTGTTGAAAACTATATAAAGATTGCGCAAAGCTAAGCTGTAAGCAACAATAATTTTACTTATTCGTGGAACGTTACAACAAGTCAATCTTCCACGTAATGACGAATGGCCTCAAGTGTTTCTACGCGTACAGGCACTAAAGGTAGGCGTACGACATTATCTACTTTGCCTTGAATATAGAGAAGTCCCTTAATGCCAGATGGGTTGCCATCAACAGACATTAATTTATATAGCCTGCTAAATTGTCGATGCTGACTGAGTGCTGATGTATAATCACCTGCTTGTGCAGCATGGACCATTGCACCAAATTCTTCAGGATAAGCATTGCCTATAACCGAAATAACGCCTTTGGCTCCAATCGTGAGGAGTTCGAAAGTAATAGCGTCGTCTCCACTAAATACGTCAAAGCCTTCCGGAGCATATTCTACGATTTCCTCTATTTGAGTAATGATGCCGCTAGCCTCTTTAATGGCTACAATATTCGGGCAGTCGTTTGCCAAACGTAGCGTTGTTGATGCTTGCAGATTGACTCCTGTTCGTCCGGGTATATTATATAAGACGATCGGGAGCGGACTTTCTTCGCTAATTTTTTTGAAGTGTTGATACAAACCCTCTTGTGTGGGCTTGTTATAAAAGGGGCACACAATCAATAGTCCGCTAAAGCCTTCAAAATCGTCCTCTCTCAATTGGCGACAAACGGCTTGCGTAGAATTATTTCCGACTCCTAGTAGGAGTGGCACACGATCTTGATTGACTTCAACAACGACGCGGCGTATTTCCAACTTTTCTTCTTCGATCAGCGTAGGCGTTTCGGCTGTCGTCCCTAAGACACAGATGAAATCGACTCCACCGACAATAATATTATCTACCAAGGAGCGTAATGCAACAAAGTCGATGCTGCCGTCCGTATTGAACGGAGTAGCTAGTGCTACTCCAAAACCTTGGAATGGATTGCTTTTATTCATATTTATTCTTGCTTTTATGCTGTAAGTGGTTAGACTACTGTTGTTTATTCTTCGCTAAGCATCTTTAAAAAGTCCTCTTCTTGAATCAATGGTATGCCCAGCGTTTCAGCTTTTGTTCGTTTAGAAGGGCCCATGTTGTCGCCGGCCAAAATAAAGTCGGTTTTTTTAGAAATGCTACCTACGTTTTTGCCTCCATTCTCTTCTATAATGGCTTTATATTCCTCTCTGTTATGACGTGTGAAAGTACCGCTAATGACTATACTTTTTCCAGCGAGTCGGTTGGAAACAAGTCGAGACACATCGGCTGTCATTTGCAATCCGGCTGCAGTTAGTTGCTCCAATATTTGGACGTTGGCTGGTATAATAAACCATTGTTGTACATTCTCAGCTATAGTTTGGCCAACACCTTCTACTTGTAGCAAATCTTCTAACGTAGCTGCCCGCAGAGCGTCCATAGAACGAAAATAGGCAGCCAGCGTTTTTGCTACTACTTTGCCAACAAAGCGAATCCCCAAGGCATAGAGTACGCGGTCGAATGGGGTAGACTTGCTTTTTTCTATTCCATCAATAATTTTGCGAGCAGATTTCAGGCGTGTAGCGTCGCTGCCGGCCAAATCTTCAACACGCAACTGATACAAGTCTGCGATATTATGAATTAACCCTCGCTCGAAATAGTTATCAATCGTTTCCGGGCCGAGCGAATTGATATCCATCGCATCACGACTAATGAAATGCTCAATCCGGCCTTTTATTTGCGGTGGGCAAGTAGCATCATTAGGGCAATATGTTGCGGCTTCGTTTGGAAATCTAACTAAGTGAGTTCCACATTTCGGACACTGCGTAATAAAATGTACTTTATCACCTAAAGACTCATTGCGTGCACCTTTGTCTACACCAACGATTTGCGGAATAATTTCGCCAGCTTTTTCTATAAAGACAAAGTCGTTATAATGTAAATCCAACTGCTGAATAATGTCTTCATTGTGTAAGGAAGCCCGCTTCACGGTAGTGCCTGCTAATAAAACGGGATCCATAACGGCAACTGGCGTAACCGCTCCCGTACGACCCACTTGGTAGACTATATCTAATAAACGCGTGCGGGCACGTTCGGCCTTAAATTTATAGGCGATAGCCCATCGCGGACTCTTAGCTGTGCTACCAAGCTGCTGCTGCTGGTTTAGGTCGTCTACTTTAAGTACTATTCCGTCTGTGGCAACGGGCAAGTATCTACGTTCCGTATCCCAATGGTCAATATAGGTATAGATACTATCTAGAGACTTGGCTAAATGGATATTGTCAGAGACTTTGAACCCCCATTTTTTTATCATCAGGAGATTTTCGTAATGACTTTTCTTTGGAATATCCTCTCCTAATACATAATATAAATAGGCATCTAAGCGACGAGAAGCAACAACGGCGGAATTTTTACTCTTTAGTGTACCAGAAGCTGCATTGCGTGGATTGGCAAAGAGCGGCTCTCCCTTAGAATTGCGCTCTGCATTCAATTTTTCAAAACTAGCCCAAGGCATAAGAACTTCGCCTCGTACCTCAAAACGTCGTGGCCATCCTAATCCTTCTTGCAGCTGAAGAGGAATGCTTTTTATGGTCTTTATATTCTCTGTAACATCATCACCAACCGTCCCGTCTCCACGTGTCACAGCTCTTATAAGCCTACCATCTTCATAAAGAAGAGAAATGCTGAGACCATCAAACTTTAATTCGCAGCAGACTTCAAAGGCTACTCCCTTTAAGTCTCCTGTAATACGATCATAAAATTCTTTGATTTCAGCCTTGTCGTATGTATTTCCTAAAGAAAGCATCGGATATTGATGCCTAACCTGCACGAAATTGTTGGATAGATCGCTGCCAACACGCACAGTTGGAGAATTCTTATCAACCCATTCCGGATGCTTTTGCTCTAAATCGGATAATTCGCGCATTAAAGCATCGAAGTCTGTGTCAAGAATCTCAGGATTATTCTTAACGTAGTAATTATAGTTGTGTCTGTGCAACTCCTTTCGTAGAAAATCAATTCTGTCTTTATCGTTCATTATTGCATTCATTAAGATAGCCCGCAAAAGCTTGGTGGGCGAAATCGGCAACCTTTGATAGAGTGAAACGTTGCAAAAGATCAACCGTATTTACTTCGGCAAAGTTAAAGAAAAGAGAGGATATTTCCCTATTTTTGCAGCGTTCATCAAGAAAAAGATTATGAGAATAGACATCATTACTGTACTTCCGGAAATGCTCGATGGCTTTATTAATACGTCAATCTTAGCACGTGCCCAAAAAAAAAGGCTAGTGGAAGTTCATGTACACAACCTGCGCGATTATACTACAGACAAACATCGCCGCGTAGATGACTATCCGTTTGGTGGTTTTGCGGGAATGGTAATGCAATGTCAGCCCATAGATGCTTGTATCAGCAAGTTGACAGCAGAACGCACTTATGATCAGATCATATTTACGACGCCAGATGGAAAAAAATTTGATCAGCCAATGGCAAATGAGTTAAGTCTGTCGAAGAATCTTATTATATTGTGTGGTCATTATAAGGGCATAGACTATCGCATACGTGAGCATTTGATTACGAAAGAAGTCTCTATTGGAGATTATGTGCTTACAGGCGGTGAAATAGCGGCGGCGGCAATGTCGGATGCAATTGTAAGACTTGTCCCAGGCGTTTTGAGTGATGAACAAAGCGCTTTAAGTGATAGCTTTCAAGATAATTTGCTTGCAGCTCCAGTCTATACGCGCCCATCGGATTATAAAGGGTGGAAAGTTCCAGAGATTCTGCTATCTGGAAATGAAGCTAAAATAAAAGAATGGGAGCTGCAGCAAAGCTATGAGCGTACTAAGCGTTTGCGTCCTGATTTACTTGAATCTACAGATTTGAATGGGTAGCGATTTTTATAGTTTGTTGGTCCTATAGTCGACTTAACTATAAAGCAATAGAAAGGGGAACCAAAATAAGAGACTAGTGAAGAAGGAATAGATAGTGGGGGAAAGATTTTTTTCTTCACACTTTGCAAGCATTTCCTATGTAGAATTAGTCTAAATGGTTTTCATTCAGTCTGTTTATCAATAGAGGACTTTCGTTTTAATATTTTATGGTGGAAACTTCTTTGTCTATATTGCAAAATTCCTGTGTTTTTATTTGGCTCAACCATTCAAAAGCTATACATTTGCTGCGTAAAGCAATAAGAATAACACCAAACTCTAATCAAAACAAAAGATTATGAAAACCGAAAAAATCATGGCCGACCTGGAGGCTAAACACCCAGGCGAAAAAGAGTACTTACAAGCAGTGCGTGAGGTGCTTCTTTCAATCGAAGATGTTTACAATCAACATCCAGAGTTTGAAAAAGTAAAACTCATTGAGCGTTTGGTAGAGCCGGATCGTATTTTGACGTTCCGTGTGCCTTGGGTTGATGACCAAGGTGAAGTACATGTAAACCTCGGTTACCGCGTACAATTTAATAACGCAATTGGCCCGTACAAAGGCGGTCTTCGTTTTCACCCGAGCGTTACGCTTAGCATCTTGAAGTTCTTAGGCTTTGAGCAAATCTTTAAGAACGCATTGACAACGTTGCCTATGGGTGGCGGTAAAGGTGGTTCTGACTTTGCTCCTCGCGGTAAAAGCGATAGCGAAATTATGAGATTCTGCCAGGCATTTATGCTTGAAGCTCACAAGATCCTTGGCCCAGATATGGACGTACCTGCCGGCGATATTGGCGTAGGTGGTCGTGAAGTTGGTTACCTCTATGGTATGTATAAGAAATTGACTCACGAGTGCACTGGTACAATGACGGGTAAAGGCCGCGAATTTGGCGGTAGCATTCTTCGTCCTGAAGCAACGGGCTTTGGCGCTTGCTATTTCTTGAAGCAAATGTTGAACGATTACAACATGGATATCAAGGATAAGACTGTTGCTGTTTCTGGTTTTGGAAACGTAGCTTGGGGTGCAATTAAGAAAGCGACAGAACTCGGTGCTAAGTGCGTTACGCTTTCTGGTCCTGACGGCTATATCTATGATCCGGATGGTATTAGCGGTGACAAGATCGATTATATGCTTGAGCTTCGTTCTTCTGGCAATGATATCTGCGCACCTTATGCTGAGAAATATCCGAATGCTAAATTCTTCGCAGGTCGCAAGCCTTGGGAAGTTAAGGTTGATATCGCTATGCCTTGTGCAACTCAAAACGAGTTGAACGAAGATGATGCAAAAGCACTCGTTGCTAATGGTGTTAAGTGCGTTGCTGAGGTAAGCAATATGGGCTGTACAGCTGAAGCTATTGATTATTTTATCGCTCAGAAGACTCCGTTTGCTCCTGGTAAGGCTGTTAACTCTGGTGGTGTTGCTACGTCTGGTCTTGAAATGACTCAAAACGCTATGCACATCTATTGGAGCGCTGAAGAAGTTGATGAGAGATTGCACACTATTATGAAAGACGTTCATGAGCAATGTCTCGCTTATGGTAAGCAAGCTGATGGCTATATCAACTACGTACGTGGTGCAAACATTGCAGGCTTTATGAAGGTTGCTAATGCAATGATTGGCCAGGGCATCATCTAATTCTGAATTCAGAATATTAGAAATTATAATGAAGAGATGCACGGAATTTCCGTGCATCTCTTTTCTGTATCCGTATAGCACCAATCATAATGCCCAAAATCGACCATGAAGTGAAACATTTGCGAATATAATACATTCTGTCCCTCTTTTCTGCGCTTTAGCAAGGGATTGAAACAACATAATCACTAAATTCGCAGGAAAAGAAATACGAAACATCAATAATATGCTACGAACAATAAATGTACGCTGTAAAAATACGGGCAAGACACATAGAGTCCCAGCCGGCTTTACGATGGAAGAAGTCTATGATATGCTTGAAATCAACTTGCCCTACGAATGTACGAGCGTCAAGGTCAACAATAAGACCGAAGGACTTCATTATACAATTTATAATGACAAGGATATAGAGTTTATTGATATCACAAATCCTTCCGGAATGCGTACCTATACACGCTCTTTATTTTTTGTTTTATACAAAGCTGTGTGTGAAGTTTATCCTCAAGCGCGCCTAAGGATAGATACACCTGTCTCTAATGGCTACTATTGTCGCCTGTCGGGTTTGCCTGCCGGAGTGAATGGCGACGTAGTCGTAGCTTTGCGCAATAAAATGAAGGCAATAATTGATGCCAACTTGCCTTATCATAGGATAACAGCACCAACAGACGAAGCAATCGCACTTTTTCGGCAGCATAGATTGGAGGATAAGGCTCAATTATTGGAAGGTTCCGGCCTACTATACACAACCTATTATACATTAGGCGGTACGCCGGATTATTTCTATGGTTCACTCTTGATAAACACAGGCCAATTGCAGCTGTTCGATCTTGTGCCTTATTACGATGGTTTATTATTGCGTGTGCCCGATCCTAAAAATCCAAAGGAATTAAAGCCAATGATTGATCAGCGCAAGATGTTTGACGTCTTCAATGAGCAACATCGCTGGCAAGAGATTTTAGGAATTTCCACGATAGGCCAATTCAATAAAGCTTGTTCGGAAGGAGGAACAGACGAACTAATCAACATTTCAGAAGCTCTGCAAGAGAAACGCATCAGCGCCTTGGCAGATCGCATAGCGAATCAACCTGCGATTAAGGTAATCTTAATTTCAGGTCCCTCGTCCAGTGGAAAAACTACTTTCTGCAAGCGTTTAGCCGTACAGTTGTCTGCTTGCGGTAAGCGTCCTATGACAATTTCTTTAGATGATTACTTTGTTGATCGCAGCAAAACCCCACTTGATGAGCAGGGGGAATATGATTATGAGCATATTAATGCGATGAATATTTCGCTACTCAACAAACAATTGGACGAATTGCTGAAAGGAGAGACCGTAGAATTGCCCAAGTTTAACTTTTTACGCGGTATCTGCGAGAAAAGTGGGATAAAAATACGAATGGAAGAGGGTACACTGCTTATTTTAGAGGGAATACATGCGCTCAATCCTATGCTTACAGCACAGATTTCCAATGAATGTAAATTCAAAATCTATGCCTCTGCGCTAACTACTATTCTTTTAGATGATCATAATTATATTCCAACGGCCGATAATCGTTTATTGCGACGTATAATCCGTGATTTTAAATATCGCGGATATAGTGCAGAAGAAACGATTCGGCGTTGGCCGTCTGTTCGCTCCGGCGAAGAGAAGTGGATTTTCCCTTATCAGGAGGAAGCTGATGTGATGATGAACACCGCACTTTTATTTGAGTTTGCTGCTCTTCGTAATCAAGCGCTCCCTCTTTTGGAACAAGTTCCGGAAAATGTGCCGGAGTATTCAGAGGCTTACCGCCTGCGCAAGTTTCTATCTTACCTCAAACCGATTTCCATCAGAAATCTACCGCCCACATCTTTGTTGCGAGAATTTCTTGGTGGTAGTGTTTTTCGCTATTGATAAAACTAAAAATGCGTCTATCAGTCGTAGAGTGACGGATGTCTCAATTGCCATCCATCTCTGTTTTTATACTTCAAGTGAAAAATAGACTTTTACATAGAAACATCTATAAATGAAAGGATTGAGGAGATAAAGATAATTATCGTAAATGCAAGTTGCAGTGACGAAGATGCTAAAAGCCTATTTTACTACCTCAAAAAGAGGGTAGCATCCACTGAAATACAAGTCTGAAAGATAGGCTTGACCAAAGTACCATCGTAAGAGTAGGTTCGTACTATCGTAGTGGTACAAACCTACTCTCGTGTAAGGATATACGTACCATCACGATGGTACATTCTACTTTCTTGTTGGAAGTAACAAAAAATATAGTATAGTATATTGTTAATCAATTGAATATATGTAATAGAAGGAGTTTTACTTTAACACAAAAGAACTTGTGAGTGCTCAATGTGAATGCTGAATAAAGGGGTGGAAGTGGGCGTTATCTATCACAAATTTCGTTGTTCTTATATAAGGAAATAGAGGAGGAGAGAATAAGTTCTCAAGCTACAAACTCGCCTCAAAATCATTGCATAATGCCTCCTTGATGGATGATAGACGACTTTTGTGAGATGAATCAGGCACGCAAGGCGTAAAATCTTTATCTCAATGATTGGGATATGCTTCTAAAATGCTTATTTTTGCATAGCGAACAGGCAGTATTGAAGTTGTAAGTAGCTGGTTATGGCTTATGCTCAGGGAATATAACAACATTTGTAGTTTACTGTTAAAACTAAGTCGTTTAGGATAATTCTGAACAACAAAGAAAGATCTTATGGATTTAAAAGCATCTTGGATTGAAAAAGGTTTTATTGATGAACCTATCCCTCAAGGTTTAGATTTGAAACAAGAAATTAGACAGTTGTGTGAGGAAAAGAATGCTATTATTCTCGCACATTATTATACAATCGGCGAATTGCAGGATTTGGCTGATTTTGTTGGCGATAGTCTTGCCTTGGCACAAAAGGCTGCTACTACAGATGCTGATATTATAGTGATGTGCGGTGTGCATTTTATGGCTGAAACCAATAAGATTCTCTGTCCGAATAAAAAAGTACTGATTCCGGATCTGAACTCTTCTTGCTCTTTGGCTGAGAGTTGTCCGGGTGAAGACTTTGCAAAGTTTGTTGCAGCACACCCTGATCATAAAGTAATCTCATACGTCAATACTTCTGCTGCGACAAAGGCTGTGACAGATGTGGTCGTGACATCAAGTAATGCGAAACAGATTGTCGAAAGCTTTCCCAAAGAGCAGAAACTTATATTCGGGCCGGATAAAAACTTAGGTAGTTACATTAATTCTATTACCGGACGTAATATGTTACTTTGGGATGGTGCCTGCCATGTGCACGAGCGTTTCTCCATAGAGAAGATTATCGATCTAAAGGAGCAAAATTCCGGAGCAAAAGTCTTAGCTCATCCGGAATGTAAAGGGCCTGTTTTGAAACTAGCTGATGTTGTTGGTTCTACGGCTAACTTGTTGAAGTATGCTGTTAATAGTTTGGATAAGACTTTTATTGTCGTCACAGAAAGCGGTATTCTTCATGAGATGCAAAATAAGTGTCCTGATAAGCGCTTTATCCCTGTTCCGCCTGATGATAGCACATGTGCTTGCAACGAATGCAATTATATGCGTCTGAATAGAATGGAGAAGGTCTATAATTGTTTGAAATATGAATGGCCGGAAGTAGATGTCGACAAGCAAGTTGCAGAACGAGCTGTACGCCCTATCAAAGCTATGCTTGATATTTCTGCCCGTTTAGGCTTATAATTGCTGATTTGGTTACGGCGATTATTGACTTCTAGGAAAAGAGCCTTTATGATGCAAAGATCTGCGACGATTATGGGTGCTATTATTGGCGATACCATTGGCTCCACTTATGAGTTTAATCCCACGAAGGACTATAATTTCCCTTTGTATGATGATGCTATGAACTATACGGACGATAGTATTATGACGATTGCCGTAGCTGATTGGGTATTGAAGGATGAGTCTTTATCGCCGATGAAGCTGATTCACACAATGAGGTACTATGGAAATAAATACAACCCTCCAAAAGGAGGATATGGTCATCTTTTCTCTGAATGGCTTAGACATGCAGAGATGAAAGCTTACAATTCGTGGGGAAATGGATCTGCTATGCGTGTTTCAGCCATAGGGTTTGCCTTTCCTACGTTAGATAAAACGCTGAAAGTAGCAGAGATTTCTGCGGCTGTTACGCATAATCGTCCAGAGGGAATTAAAGGGGCGCAAGCAACGGCCGCTGCGATTTTTCTAGCCCGTAAAGGAGAGAGTAAAGAGACAATACGTAAATATATAACGGAAACATTTGGCTATAATTTAAATAGAACTTGTGAGGAAATTCGGCCAACTTATCAGTTTGAAGCAAGTTGTCAGGAGACTGTTCCACAAGCTATTGTGGCCTTTTTAGATAGCAAGGATTATTTAGATGCAATCAGATTAGGCATTTCGTTGGGCGGAGATGCTGACACGATTGCCGCCATTACTGGTGCAATTGCAGCAGCTTTTTATAAAAAAGTGCCTTTGGACCTCTATGATCGAGTCTTAGCAAAATTACCTAAGGATTTAGAGGCTATAACATTATTGTTTGAAGCCAAGGTCCTTGCTTAATTAAAATAATCCCTCTTTAAGCGTAATACTTAAAGAGGGATTTATGATTATTGTAGACTGATGCTACGATATTTTCTTACTTAACAAAGTCAATAATCTTATCTGCTACTTGTTGTGGTGTAAAGCCTAACTTATCGTCCAACACTTGATAAGGTGCAGAATAACCAAAATGATCTAAGCCATAGATGTAGCCGTTGCTGCCTACTAATCCTTCAAAAGTAGCAGGTAAGCCAGCCGTCAGCGCAAAGACTTTTGCATCAGCAGGCAATAACTTCTCTTGATATTCAGCAGACTGTCTGCGGAATAAACCTTCACTTGGGCAACTAATAACTCTGGCTTTAATCCTCTTTTCCTGCAATAGAGGCAGTGTATCAACCAAAGTTGAAACTTCTGAACCGCTAGCTAAAAGAATTACATCAGGATGTTCTTCCTTCACAATCTCATAAGCGCCTTTTTCTACTCCTATGTAGTCTACGCTTTCAGGAAGGTCTTTAATAGCCTGCCGACTAAAGATAAGAGCAGTCGGAGTTTCCACATTCTCCATTGCTAAGCGCCAGCATTGCGTTGCGGCTTGGTTATTACAAGGACGAAATACACGGACGCTGTCTTTGCCACTGTGGTTCTTAAGCTTTTCCATCAAACGAATTTGTGCTTCCTGCTCAACGGGTTCGTGAGTCGGGCCGTCTTCGCCTACACGGAAAGCGTCATGTGTCCAAACAAACTTAACCGGTGTTTCCATCAAAGCAGCCATACGGACAGCCGGTTTCATATAATCAGAGAAGACGAAGAAAGTTCCCATTGCGGAAATAATGCCTCCGTGCAACATCATGCCGATACAAACACAAGCCATCGAAAGTTCGCTTACACCTGCTTGCAAGAAGCCACCAGCAAAGTTCGTACGAGAGATAGGAGTGGTGTGCGCTAAGAAGCCATCAGTCTTATCTGAATTGCAAAGATCGGCCGAGCTCACAATCATATTAGGAACATATTCTGACAATAAGGCAAGTACAGCCTTAGAACCATCACGTGTTGCTTTATTTGGCTTTTGCTCTAATTTATCCCAAGGTATTTCCGGTAACTTCTGATTGAACCAATCACTTAAAAGTTGAGACTTTTCGGGGTTTTCTTGTGCCCACTTCTTTTCTATCTGTCTGATTAGCTCAACTTCTTGTGTGAGTTTGCCAAGACGTTCTTTATACATCTCCGCTACTTCAGGGAAAATGTGGAAAGGATCTTCAGGATCTGCGCCTAAGTTCTTAATCGTCTCAACATAAGCATTGCCTCCAAGTGGTGCACCGTGCGTTCCGCAATCGCGTTCAAAGCTTTCGCCGTCAGCCTTTCGTGCGCCTTTACCCATTATCGTGTGACCGATAATCAACGTAGGACGAGTTGTTTCTTCGTTAGCTGCTTTTAGTGCCTTTCTTATTTGCTCCGGATCGTTTCCATCGATTTCCAAGACATTCCAGTTCCAAGCCTTATACTTTAGTGCTGTGTCTTCACTCGTCACATCAGCCGTTGGCGTAGAAAGTTGGATATCGTTAGCATCGTAGAACATAATGAGATTATCCAAGCCCAAGTGTCCAGCCATACGACCCGCACCTTGCGACACCTCTTCCTGTATGCCGCCATCAGAAATATAAGCATAAATCTTTTCGCGTTTAAAGCCCGGATTACCCGTTCTTGCATACAACGCTTTAGCGGCAATAGCAGCTCCGACAGCATAAACATGGCCTTGCCCTAAGGGGCCACTGGTATTTTCTATACCGCGCTCTACGTTACGTTCAGGGTGTCCCGGTGTAACGGAGTCCCATTGACGGAATTGTTTGAGGTCTTCCATCGTAAAACGCTCACAAAGCATTAGAATGCTGTAAAGCATCGGCGACATATGGCCAGGATCTAAGAAGAAGCGGTCGCGACATTCCCAAGCAGGATCTTTGGGATCAAACGTTAGAAACTCCGAATAGAGTACGTTGATAAAGTCTGCTCCGCCCATAGCGCCACCTGGGTGTCCCGATTTTGCCTTTTCTACCATAGAGGCAACAAGCACACGGATGTTGTCCGCGGCACGATTCATAAGTTTTGATGAATGTTCCATCATAGCATTAAAACAAAGTGTAAAGTTGTATGCAGCAAAAATACAGATAAAAAGCGAGTGGGACGAATGATAGACAAAGAAAAACCCTATCATTCATCTTTTTTTGTCAGCATTATTCTTTTAATCCATTAAATTCCAGATCATCCGGCCCGTAGATCTTTGTGCCCTTTGTAAATCGATTGCTTTTTCGAGGTCTGTTACCAGATACAGCATAATCAGTATAGCCAGCCATCGTCCCCACACCGGGATTTCCACCATAAGCTCTCCAGCGTGAGAGTATAGCATCGACATAGCCGTAAGTCTCGCTACCGATCATATAACCATATGAGACAACGGGGTCACGATAATAAAGAGGCTGAGTCAAATTCCTAACATAGAAACTGACGTCGTCCCAGAGATGAGGATTTTTGCCATACTTTCGAGCCAAGGCTTGTGCATCTTGAATATGTCCGACCCCTCCATTATAAGCCGCTAGTACAAACTTGATACGCTCTCCGCTATCTCTAATACCGCTAAATTTCCCTGATAATTCGCGAATGTAGCGTGCGGCAGCAGCAACATTTTCCTTGGGGTCATTGACATTGGATACGCCTAAATGTATCGCGGTTCTTGGCATAATCTGCATCAATCCCTTAGCGCCGGCATACGAAGTAGCATTAGGGTCAAAGCCTGATTCTTGATAGCATTGGGCAGCAATGAGTCGCCAGTCCCATCCTGTAATAGCCGAGGCTGCTCTAAATTCATGATCATAAACGGAGATAATCCCCTTTTCTCTGGAAAGGTAAGGCGCTCGCATCTTTCTAATAACGGTATTTCGCGTTTCAAAGCGTTTTGTCTCTTCTTTCTGAATTTTTAGGGCAACACCTGCACTATACCAATCGTTGAGTGCTTGTGCTAAATCCTCGCTCGATTTATTTACAGCCCAAGATGTAGAAACCTTTTCTTCTTGTGCTCCGGCTGAAGTAAGTTGTTGACTCTGAATAAAACTTTTCTTTAGCTGATAAACAGCAATATCTATATCTTTATTCTTTAATAGTTGAACCAACTGTTGTTCATTTTTAGCGAGTTCAACTCGCAGTCGAACACCTTGAGATTGGGCAAAATTTTGCGCCAAAGCATATTGTATGCCCAATCCTTGCCCATTATAATCAAAGTAAGTCGTAGGTCCTGAAATCGTACCTATAATTAACTCGCCAGCGTCTAAGATTTGATTAAGATCATAATGAGCATTATTGTCTTTAGTGTTAGAAATATGCGTAAAGAGAGAGTTTCCCTTCTTTTGTTTATTCGTATTGCAACCAATTAATACCGATAATATGATGAGGAGGTAAAGAAATCTTTGTCGCATATTGGTGCGAAATTACTATTTAACGTGAGTTCGACGAATTACAAGTGTCTATAGATTTGGTGATTAGCGAAATTTGTTGTAATTTTAAGGTGTTAACATATAAATAGTTACGAACAAAAATCGCTATGATCACTGAAGCCAAAATTACTGAAATATTTTTGTATAGCAAACGACTTCTGCAAGTTTTTTGATGCTATGGCGGCAAAATATGCGCTAAAACCTACCGGAAAAAGAAAATATCATCGAAGTTCCACGATGTCAAAGGCCGAAGTCATGCTGATAATGATTCTTTTCCACGACTCCGGTTATCGCTGCTTCAAACATTTCTATCTTGAAAAAGTATGCAAGCATCTTCGCCATCTGTTTCCCAATGTTGTTTCTTATAACCGTTTAGTAGAATTGGAAAGGAAGGTAGCCGTACCCTTAAGATGAGGCAAATTGCTGAATGTCTCTTTTTGCTATATGACTTATCTGCCGGTCATTTGCGCTTGACCTTATGCTGCGTCTTCTTCGTTTGCGTCTGCTTTAATAGACTGTATGCTTTGTATAGGCCCAGTTCTCCTGCGCGACTCAGATCGGCTGTTACGTCTTCGGTTTCTTTGTTTTGTAGATGTATGACGGCTCTATTATAATAGGCTTCGGCAAGGCGATGGTCTAAGGCGATGGCTTGATCTAAATCTTTAAGTGCTGCTTGCGACTTATGGAGCGCATTGTAAATGCACGAGCGATTATAATATAAATAGGCGCAATCCGGAAGTTTGCGTATGGCCGTATTGATATCTTCTAAAGCCTGATTCAGATATAAAGAAGATAGGCGAGGCGTTTGTTTGTTGTCGACCGTCTTTTCAGCTTTGCTCATTCCGATAAGTACAGCTGCACGATTTATGTAGGGTAGGGTTAAGGTAGAATCGGTTGCAATGATGGAAGAAGCCAACTGTAATGCGTCTGAAAAATTGTAGATAGCGCGGAGTAAAATCGTGCGCAAGATGTTGTAGTCGTATTGAGACAGTACGTTTCCGGCGCTTTGTAGCGAATCGACAATCTGTAGATGTCGTGTTAAAGTAGCGGTTGTTTCCGGTGTCTTCTCTGCTGTAAACAAGAGTCGCCTGCTTGGTTGCTGCAAATATCTGTTTCCGGCTGCACGTTCTGCCCGCAGTTCAATATCGACAATGTGCTTGCTAATGGTACTCAGTTCATCTAAGTAACCATCCGAGCGATAACCATGTGTAGCTGTGGGTTGTAGTTGTGGTGTGAAAGTCGGCAAAATCTCTTGCGCTACAGCTTGATTTTCTACATGTCCTAAAAGTAGATCTCCCAGTATGCGTACTGTGTCTGCTTCATCTTCAATCGGGCGATCATAATGCGCCAGTGCATGATCTGAACGCTTCCTGACAGTTCGCAAAAAAGAACGCCTCGGCTTAGCAAAGGCAATATCCAGTTGTGTTCGTGCAACGACGGTCTCGTCAGCTAAAGCACCTCGTGTGTCGCCCGTCTTACGACGCAGTCTGCTACGTGTATAATAGCCAAAAAGGAAGTTGGGGTAAGCTTTGATCAATACAGAATAATCTTTTATGGCGCCGTGATAATCTCCGGTCTGTTCTCGCAAGAGTGCACGATTATAGCGAGCTAATGTATTGTCGGGCTCTACGCTGAGGATGAAATTAAAATCGTCGATTGCTCTATTGTCGTCGCCAACCAATGCACGCAGGAGCGCGCGATTGTAATGTGCTACGAAGTGCTTCGGAACAAGTTCGATAACCTTGTCGTAATCGAGCAACGCATTACCGAATTGATTCAGTGCGTGGCGCGCTTCAGCCCTTAGTAGAAAAGACTCATAAATTCCTTTTTCGTAGCGAATAGCCGTTGTTAAGAGTGAGTCGGCCAACTGATATTTCCCCTTTTGCAAGGCATATTGCCCTTTAAGCTCCCAAGCGGAAGCCTCTGCCGGACGCAAGGCGAGTAGGGCATCTATTTGCCGAAGAGCGTTTATTGTATCTTTTTGCTCAAGGGAAATCTGCGCTTTTAGCATGTAAGCTCTATAAAACTTGGGGGCTTGATTCAAAAGGCGATCGGCAGTAAGCGTTGCGCTATCAGGTTTATGTATTTGCAGGTAGCAGAGGGCTTGATTAAATAGTGCGCCTTCATCAGAAGGATAATCTTTCAATACTTGCTCGTAGTCGGCTATTGCGCCTTGAAACTCTGATTTTCTAATACGGCAAAGCCCTCTCAATCGATAGGTTTCTGTTGAGTAAGGATTCAGTGTAATTGATGCTGTACAGTCGTTTTCCGCTCCGCTAAAGTCTCCTAACGAGAATTTGGCATAAGCGCGAAAATAGTAAGCTTGAGCATGTTTCGGACGAACATCAAGCACGGTATTAAAGTAATGTATGGCCGACAGATAATCATCGTAGCTAAGCGCATAACGCCCTATTTCGACGACTTTTTCGATGTGGATCTGTGCAAAAGAAAGCGTCGAGAAAAGAAAGAAAAAGCAAGATCCTAAGAAGCGCCTTAAGCTGTTGCTTGCGAGGTTTAGTCTTTGTCGTTCGGCCATTCTTGCGTTAAATGATATATTAAGAGGCAACCTCATAAACGAAATAGGCCTTATAGTGAACTATTCAGTTTGTGGAAGAGATTTACTTATTGCCAAGGACTTTTCCGGGTTTTGTTGTGCCATCTGCAAACTTAACAACTTATGACAACTACGCACTTATCAGCCTTGTTAATCCGGCAACCAGAGAGGCAAAAATAAGTTTCATCAAAAGTATTCTTGTTAGCTTCAGTCTCTACAGAGTCAATACCTGTAAGATTTATACTATGCGAAGCAACCTATTTGCGGAATATTTACATTTTTTTAGTTGTTGAACGTGTAGCTTGCTTTGTTTGAGTTTCTATGAAATGGTTTTCTATTGTCTGAGAAACTTAATTGCGATGTAGTAGATGTGTTATTGGGGAACTTTTACGCGATAGTGGCAACTGACTTTGCCTTTGCGCATCGCGTTAAGTTTATTCTTTACCATCTGTTTGCGTAAAGGGGAAATGCGATCCGTAAAGACGCGCCCTTCAAGATGATCGATCTCATGTTGCATTACGCGTGCTAAATATCCTTCAACCCATTCATCGTGCTGCTCAAAATTTTCATCGCGGTATTGCACGTGAATCCTTGATGGGCGTTTTACCGGTTCGTGGATGCCCGGCAAACTTAAGCAACCTTCCTCCATTGTTGATATTTCCGAATCATCAAATTCTACGATGTGCGGGTTAATGTATGCATGCCGAAAGCCTGCATATTCTGGGAAGTCTTCTTTTAAGACATCTAAAGATATGACGATTACGCGGATGGCTTTCCCTATTTGAGGCGCGGCTAAGCCAACACCATCGCTTTTGTCCATCGTCTCATACATATCTTCTATGAGTTGCTCCAAACCGGGAAAGTCTGCTTCGATATCTTGAGCTACTTTTCTTAAGACCGGCTGTCCGTAAGTATAAATTGGTAGGATCATTTTTTCTTACTTTCCATATAAGATTGGAGGATAATGCACGCACTGATTTCATCGACTAATGCTTTCTCTTGTCGGCGCTTCTTTCCTAAACCTCCCGCTAACATTGCCTGATGAGCTAAGGTTGAAGTATAGCGCTCGTCATAGAAAGTTATAGGGATTGTTGGGAAATGTTGCTCCAATTGTTTGGCAAAAGCCTCAACACGGGGAAAATTCTCTGAAGGCTTTCCGTTTGTTTGGCGTGGCAGTCCTATTACAAAACGCTCCACATCCTCCTTTGTAGTATAAGCCTTTAAGAAATTTAACAACTCGTGGGTTGCAACAGTGGTCAGGCCGTTGGGTATGATTTGTAGAATGTCTGTAACCGCTATACCCGTCCGCTTTTTCCCATAGTCAATGGCCAATATCCTGCTCACGTTTATTTTATAATCTCACATCCCATGTAAGGTTGCAATGCTTTAGGAATGCGAATGCCGTCAGGCGTTTGAAAGTTTTCAAGAAGTGCAGCCATAATGCGCGGCAAGGCGAGTGCTGATCCGTTTAGCGTATGGCAAAGTTCGATCTTCTTATCTTGCTTACGATAGCGACATTGTAGCCGATTCGCTTGATAAGTATCAAAATTGGAAACCGAACTAACCTCAAGCCAGCGCTTTTGCGCCTCGCTATATACTTCGAAGTCGTAGCAAAGAGAAGAGGTAAAGCTCATATCGCCACCACACAATAATAATATATGGTAGGGCAGTTCGAGTTTTTGTAGCAAACCTTCCACGTGGTCCAACATCTCTTGGTGACTTTGCTTGCTGTGTTCAGGCTTATCAATGCGCACAAGTTCGATTTTAGAAAATTCGTGCAAACGATTAAGTCCGCGTACGTCCTTTCCATAGCTGCCGGCCTCTCTGCGGAAGCATTCAGTATAAGCACAATTCTTGATAGGTAAATTCTTTTCTTCCAAGATCACATCTCGATAGATGTTAGTGACGGGAACTTCAGCCGTAGGGATTAAGTAAAGATCATCCACTTCGCAATGATACATCTGACCTTCCTTATCCGGCAGCTGACCTGTCCCGTAGCCGGAAGCAGCATTGACAACGATTGGCGGCATTATCTCCGTATAGCCGGCTTTGCGCGCCTCGTCGAGGAAAAAGTTGATGAGTGCGCGCTGCAGGCGCGCTCCTTGTCCGATGTAGACGGGGAAACCGGCACCGGAGATCTTAACGCCGAGATCGAAGTCTATCAAGTTATATTTTTTCGCTAGTTCCCAATGGGGTAGAGGATTTTCCGGAATAGACGTCATCTTGCCGCCCTCTTTCACGATTATATTATCGTTGGCATCCTTTCCCTCAGGTACCTCTTCGTAAGGCACATTGGGTATCTGATAAAGCAATTCTGTGCGCTTTTCTTGCGCCTGCTTCATCGTTTCTTCAAGCGTCTGCGTTTTCGATTTCAAGGAGCTTACTTCTCCTTTTGTCTTTTCCGCCTCCTCTTTCAACCCTTGCTTCATCAAGTCGCCGATATGCTTGGAGAGTGTTTTGATGCGATTCAGTAGCTCATCTAATTGTGCTTGCGCTTCTTTTCGCTTATTATCAATCGCTAAGACAGCCTCAATGGCCTCTTTCGCATTGGGAAAATGCTTTTTCTCAAGGCCGCGTACAATGGCCTCTTTGTTTTCTATGATTTGTTTAATCGTAAGCATAGCAAATCACGTAAATAATACGTTTCTTATTGAGAAAGCAAAAGTAAGAAAAAAATTTGAGCTATCTTTGCCGAAAAGAAATAAACTTTAGTTTTGGATAAATCTTTTTCTCATAAATCATCGCTTCTTATCAATGATCCGGTTTACGGCTTTACGCGTATTGCTCGCGGAGTCTTGACCGATATTGTGAATCATCCGCTATTTCAGCGCTTAGGCCGTATTCGACAACTTGGCCTTTCTTCGTTGGTCTATCCCGGCGCAGTTCATACGCGCTTGCAGCATTCCATCGGTGCTTATCATTTAATGTCTGAGGCCTTGAAGACCTTGGTGGAGAAAGGCATTTTTATTTTCGACGCAGAAGTAGAGGCCGCCCAAGCTGCCATCTTGCTGCACGATATCGGACATTGTGCTTTCTCTCATGTGCTGGAGCGTGTGTTTCTGCCCGACGTAACACATGAAAATATTACATTGCAAATGATTGAACAGATTAACGAAGAGTTTAAGGGCGCTTTGACGCTGTCTATTGAACTCCTTTCGGCCGATTGCAAGAAGCCGTTTCTCCACGAACTCATTTGCAGTCAGCTTGATGTTGATCGCTTGGATTATCTTTGTCGTGACTCTTTTTTTGCCGGAGTGAGGGAAGGAAATATTGGGGCGGCCCGCATTATTCGCACTTTGAATGTGTATGACGACCACTTAGTTGTAGAAGATAAAGGCTTGTACTCTGTAGAAAATTATTTGATGTCGCGCAGGATGATGTATTGGCAGGTATATCTCCACAAAACGGTGGTTGCTGCTGAAGAACTATTGAGATCTACGCTTAGAAGGGCGCAAACGCTGGTGCGAAATGGACACAAATTGTTCGCCTCACCCGCACTTTCGTTTTTCTTGACTCAGGATCAGCCACAGGAGTATGCAGATTGGCTAGATCATTATGCGGAACTGGATGATAGCGACATCATATCAGCTATTAAAGTATGGCAACATTGCGACGATAAAGTGTTATCGCTTTTAGCTGAAGGCTTTATTAACCGCCATCTCTTTAAGGTAGAAGTCTTTGACGCTTCCGTACCTCCATCTATGCTGGACGAATGGAAAGAAAGAGTGGCTACAGTGCTCGCCATTTCTTTGGCTGATGCCGATTATTTTGTGACAACGCGTGCCGTTTCAAAAGAATTATATTCGGAGCAGGACGATAAAATCGAAATTCTTTATCCTGATCAGACGATAAAGGATGTTGCGGCCGTCAGCCGCGTAATCAGTCCTGACGATAAACATCGTATGCAGAAGATATATTTATGTCATTACAGGTTATAATCTGAGACAAAAGTCTTTATGTTGATTTATTCGCGTCTTGATCCTATACAGACCATAACTCAATCCGATAGCTGCAGACAACGAAATGCAAAGTAATCGACTAATAACAAATTGAGTATTGAGCGACTTAAAGATAAGATAGGTCGAACTGGCTGCTAATAGCCAGAGAAAGACGGAGAATAAGCAGCCCAACTTAAATTTCTGCCGACTCGTTACGGGAGCAGTTGCCGTCATCACAATAATAGCCAAAGCATATTGTATGGCCCACATTATGCCGGCCGAGAGTAGGGCGACAATGTCGTTGTAATGTGTCAGCATTAATATGATTTGTGCTATAAGGTTCAACGTCGCCTGAGTGAGCAGTATGGTTAGCAAACCCATAGGTAAGACCAACAGCCAGCGAAGTGGCTTTGTAATCTGTTTCAAAAAGATAAAATCGAAAGTCGTATTGATGCATAGGTTTTGCCAATCTAACCCAGCTCTGTGTGAGTCTTTCATATTTTGCATTGACCTTAATAAATGATGGGAAAAAGGTAATTTAACGTGAATTCGTCAAACTCACGTTATTTAGTTTGATCTTAGATCAACTTTTCGTTGTTTTGTTTAAAGTAAGAAAAGCCATGATGTATCTAGGCTTATCTTTTCTCTCTTTAAGATTGGAAAGCATTAAAGCCTTGCGCAGTTAAGGGAAATTCCTGCCTATCGCGAGTTACGAGGTGTACGCCTTCTTCCTTTTTTGTAATAGCGCCGATGATATGGACGTCTTCTATTGCTTTTAACTTATCATACTCGCTCAAAGGAGTAGTAAAGAGTAGCTCATAATCTTCACCGCCATTTAAAGCGCAAGTCGTAACGTTCAAATTAAACTCTTCAGCGGCCGCAGCAGTTTGGTAGTCTAATGGGAGACGATCTTCGTAAATGCGACATCCACAATTGCTTTGATGGCAAATGTGTAAGAGTTCGGAGGAAAGTCCATCGCTCACATCCATCATCGCAGTAGGGTGGATCTGGGCTTTGCGAAGTATTTCTGGAATGTCACGACGAGCTTCTGGCTTAATAAAGCGCTCAATCAGGTATTCACGTCCGGAAAAGTCTGGTTGAGCCGCCTCTGCGCCATTTTTCGGTTGCGACTCAAAGACGCGCTTCTCACGCTCCATTAGTTGAAGGCCTAAATAGGCAGCTCCCAAATTACCACTGACGCAGATCAAATCATTCTCTTGTGCGCCGTTGCGATAGACAATATTATGCTCATCTGCCTCGCCGATACAAGTTATACTTATCGCCAAACCTGTCAGCGAGCTGCATGTATCTCCCCCAACAAGATCCACTCCGTGGTGTTTGCAAGCCAAGCGTATGCCGGCATATAAATCTTCAGTCGCCTCAATGGAAAATCGGCGACTTAAGGCCAAGTTTACAACCAATTGGCGTGGCGTACCATTCATCGCATACACATCTGAAAAGTTTACCTGTGCTGCCTTATACCCTAAATGCTTTAAGGGCGTATAGACTAAATCAAAGTGGACGCCCTCCATCAACATATCGCTTGTCACGAGTACTTTCTTGTTCGGATAAGAAAGCACCGCACAGTCGTCTCCAACGCCTTTTTGTGTGGAATCGTTTATGTTCTTTAGGTCTTTTGTCAAATGGCGAATCAGACCAAATTCTCCTAAGGTCGAAATGTCAGTCATTGAATACGCTTAGAAATAATAACCCAACCCGATACGTAAGCCAATAGTGCTGCCTCGCGAGAAATCGTTGAGGCTTATCTTGTAATAGAGAGCAGGCTCAACGGCTACATAATGATTAAGATAGAAAGTGTAGCCCACTTCTAAAGGAACAACAATATCATTGTTGCCTGTAGAGGTGTGTTCGAATCCTCCACCGGCACTTAAGTACAAACCATTTTGCAAAATATAATAGCGTAAGCTTGCACCCAAACTGAGGGCATTGTATTTACGTGTGTGCTCGAAGCCGACATTTGCGTGTAGCATCCACGAATCTGCGAAAAAATAGCCTGCATCTGCTTGCACGCCAAAGCGTAGGTGCTCATTAGAATTATAACTGAGGCCTGTAAAGGACGTGCCAACGTATTTTGTACCTTCTTTAAATTGAGCTTTAGCTGTCGTTACCAAGAAAAGGAGCAAGAATAAAGAGACGATTTTTTTCATTGTTACAATATTGTGTTACTGATTATTTGTGCGCAAAGGTACGGAATAAAACTTACATCTTATCTGTTCCTAATTCTTTTTATATACTTCTTATTTTCTTTTCCTTTTGTAGGAAATAAGTTGGGTGCATCTTGAAAGTATCCTATATAAAGTCTGCTGGGGTGCGATAATTATTCTCCAAATGAAGGGAAAACGTGATGTGGAACGGCATAACTTTTAAATGCAACTATATTGTGAAAAAGAAATGGCGGATAATGTTGTTTGTTCATATTTATTAGACTAATTTTGTCTCCAACAAACTCAAAAACTAAGAGGTTATGCTAGGTAGTTTTAAGTATAATAATCCGACAATACTCTATTTTGGCAAAGATGCGTTGAACTTTCTTCAAGAAGAACTGAACCAATATGGCCCCACTATTATGTTAAGCTATGGGGGTGGTAGCATTAAGCGCAATGGTATCTACGATGCGGTGATAGAAATTTTGAGGGCCTGCGATAAGCGAGTTGTGGAAGACCCCGGCGTAATGCCTAATCCTACGGCGGAGAAATTAAGAGAGGGCGTAAATCTGGCAAAAGCTAATAATGTAGATCTTATCCTTGCCGTCGGTGGAGGCTCTACCATAGATTATGCAAAGGCGGTCAGCGTAGCTGTAGATTGCGACAAGGATCCTTGGACATATTTCTTTTTAGAGAGAAACGAACCTCAAGGAAAGGTCGTGCCGGTAGGCGCAATTTTGACAATGGTGGGTACCGGATCAGAAATGAATGGTGGAAGTGTGATTACAGATTCAGCAACAGGCCTGAAAGTCGGCCACGTTTTTGCGGAGAATGTCTTTCCAAAATTTGCTATACTTAATCCTGAGTTTACCTATACTATTCCTACGTATCATATGGTTGCCGGATTCTTTGATATCATGTCGCACATCATGGAGCAATACTTTAGCAATACAGATGATAATGTGAGCGATTATCTGGCAGAAGGGCTTATGCGTTCACTTATTCATAGTAGTCGCATTGCAGTTCTAAATCCGCAAGACTACGAGGCGCGTTCTAACATTATGTGGGTTGCTACTTGGGCCTTGAATACGCTTATTGGTAAAGGAAAAGATGGAGACTGGAATATCCATATGCTTGGTCAGGCAATAGGGGGCGTAACGAACGCGACACATGGTATGACGCTTGCTGCCGTAAGTCTGCCTTATTATCGCCGAATAATGAAGGCCGGACTGTCGAAGTTTGCGCGCTTCGCCACAAATGTGTGGGGCGTTTCAGCAGATGGGCGCAACGAGGAAGAAATAGCGGCAATCGGACTTGATCGATTGGAAGATTGGATGCGTGAGTTGGGCTTGGGGATGAATGCAACAGACTTGGGGTTGAGTGAAACCAATTTGGAAAAAACGGCAGACGGCGTATTCTTGATAGGCACCGGCTATAAACCGCTTACGCGCGAGTTTGTGCTTGAGATATTAAAAGCAAGTCTGTAGTTATTTAAGAATAATATCGCTCATCGGTCGATTTGCTTTATCGCAAGTCGACCTCTTTTTTTGATAATAAGAAGTCGGGAAGTGCAACCAGTCTTCATTACTTATAAATTGTCTCATAATGATATATTATAGACACATACTGGGTAAATCGTTCAGAAGAACAGATAGCGATGTGTTGTATTTTCACGTAAAGACTTGAAAAATAATTTTTTATACTAAAATTCAGGTGTGACTTTAATTAGAGATTTCTCACAAAATCATTGAATGATCTTTTCTCAAAACTTGCTTTGCGTCTGTACCACCACGGAGGGACAAACCTCTCATCACGAGAGAACGCTTGTATCATCACAGGAGTACATTTCTATCATCGTGAGGTTAAAATTCAAACTATAGAGCGTGTTGTATTTATGATGGTTATATAGCTGTAAGTTAATTGATTGTGTGTTTTTATTTGGCTTATTTTGACTGTGGGTTTTCAATGGTATATCTCATCATTTTATAAAGAGTTGTTTTAAACAAAAGAGATTCTATGATGTTTGTTGGAGTAGGAAAGTAGAAAGATCGTTTTTTGTTAGCTTTAGGTTTGATAGTAGCCGCTTTACTATGTCTTGGACGGGAACTCAACAGGCGTAAAAAAGTAGAAATCGCTTTGCTCATATCGTTAGTTGTCGTATTTTTGCATGCAATAAAAAGACCACGTAAACATGACTGCTGATTTTATTGCTGACAGAATCGTTATGGATGGACTCACGTTTGATGATGTCCTTCTCGTCCCTGCTTATTCGGAAGTGCTTCCGCGCACTGTAAATCTAAAAACCAACTTCTCACGCCATATAGAGTTACAAATTCCCTTTGTGACTGCGGCTATGGATACCGTAACTGAGGCTCCGATGGCTATAGCTATAGCCCGCGAAGGAGGTATCGGTGTGATCCATAAAAATATGAGTATTGAGGAGCAGGCGCGCCAAGTTGCTATCGTGAAGCGTGCTGAGAACGGAATGATTTATGATCCTGTCACGATTCATAGAGGTAGTACGGTGAGAGGTGCCTTGCAATTGATGCATGAGTATCATATTGGCGGTATTCCCGTTGTGGATGATGATATGCATTTAGTGGGTATTGTCACCAATAGAGATTTGCGCTTTGAGCACAACCTGGATCAAAAGGTGGAAGATGTTATGACCAAAGAACATTTGGTTACGACTACTCAACAGACAGATCTGCAAGGTGCTGCTCGTATCTTGAAAGAGAATAAGATCGAAAAGCTACCCGTGATTGATAAAGACGGAAAGTTGGTGGGTCTGATTACGTATAAAGATATTACCAAAGCCAAAGATAAACCGATGGCTTGCAAAGATGCAAAAGGTCGATTGCGCGTGGCTGCAGGCGTGGGCGTCACTGATGATACAATGCAACGTATGGATGCATTAGTACAAGCAGGGGCGGATGCCTTAATTATAGACACGGCGCACGGCCATTCACGCTTTGTTATTGACAAGCTGCGGGAGGCAAAGAGCTGTTTTAAAGATGTTGATATCGTTGTCGGTAATGTGGCAACGGGTGACGCGGCTCGAATGCTGGCAGAGGCGGGAGCTGATGCAGTCAAAGTGGGTATCGGACCGGGTTCTATTTGCACAACGCGCGTTGTGGCTGGTGTAGGCGTACCGCAGTTGAGTGCTGTCTACGATGTTGCTTGCGCTTTGAAACCATTTAATGTGCCCTTGATTGCCGATGGCGGTTTGCGTTATTCAGGAGATGTGGTAAAAGCCATTGCAGCCGGAGGCTTTAGCGTTATGATTGGATCTTTGGTAGCCGGAACGGAAGAAAGTCCGGGTGAAACGATTATCTTCAATGGCCGTAAATTTAAAGCTTATCGCGGCATGGGAAGCTTAGAGGCTATGGAGAATGGCTCAAAAGATCGCTATTTCCAAGGTGGCGTGAAAGAGGTTAAGAAACTTGTTCCCGAGGGTATTGCCGGTCGCGTTCCGTATAAAGGTACTGTACAAGAGGTCCTCTTCCAATTGTGTGGTGGTTTACGTAGCGGTATGGGTTATTGTGGAGCTGAAACAATCGATGACTTGCATAAGGCGAAGTTTACAAGAATTACAAATGCCGGTGTATTGGAGAGTCATCCGCACGATATATCCATTACTTCTGAAGCTCCAAATTATTCCAGACCAGAATAAAGTAATTATTCATCTAAATAATAACATTTTGGGGAGATAGGTTTTCTCTCTTAATGCTTAAAAGCCCATATATGAAACTGAAATTATCTTTCGGCTTAATATTGCTAAGTTTGTTTGCTATCAATACCGAACAACTACAAGCGCAGTCAGCTAATGATCCTGTTATTATGACCATAAATGGTCGACCGATCTTACGCTCTGAGTTTGAATATAGCTATAATAAGAATGGTAAAGAGGCTGCTGTCGTAGAAAAAAAGAGTGTTGATGAATATGCTGAGATGTTTCTTAATTATAAGTTGAAGGTGGCTGCTGCTGAGCGAGCTCACATAGATACGACAAAAGCTTTTAAAGACGAATTTCGCACATATCGCGATTTGCAATTGACACCCTTTATGGTGGATCAGGCTTTCATTGACTCAACTGCTATTGCTTTGTATGATAATATGAAGACGCGCTTGGGTGGTAAAGATTTGTTGCGCCCTGCTCACATATTATTTTCCGTAAAACAAAACGCTACTGCCGCTGAAAAGGAGACGGCCAAAATGCGCGCAGACTCCGTCTATCAGGTAATTAAGAATGGTGGAAATTTTGCAGCTTTGGCTAAGGAATATTCGGGAGATTTGGGATCAGCTCTTCGTGGCGGAGAAATTTCTTGGATAGGTCCGGGTGCTACTGTAAAAGAGTTTGAAGAGGCTGCTTATAAGCTAAAAGTTGGAGAAGTTTCTCAGCCCGTCCTTACTCCTTTCGGGTATCATATTATTAAGATGCAAGAGCGCAAACAATTGGAGCCTTATGCAGAGTTGCGCGATCAAATTCTCTATTCTTTAAAACAGCAAGGCGTGGATGAAATCTCTGCAAACGAAAAGATTAATCGAATCATTGCAGAATCAAAAGGGTGCTTAACGCGTGAAGCTGTAATGGATAGTTTGCTTAGAGCTCACGAAGCAGATTTAAACCTGAAATATTTGATTCAAGAATATCACGATGGCCTTTTACTTTTCCAAATCAGTAAGGATAAGGTTTGGGATGAGGCAAACCAAAATGATAAAGCACTCAATGCTTTGTTTAAGCAGAATAAACGACAATACTCTTGGACGGAGCCGCGCTTTAAAGGCTTTGTAATACATTGCAGTAAGCCTGAGCAGATTAAGTTAGTTAAGAAAGTATTGAAAAAGAGCGAGAATGGCGATTGGCAGTCTGCTATTACGAATGAATTTAATAAGGATTCTGTGACAGTCGTCGTTGCAGGACCAAATATATGTAAAAAAGGAGAAAACCCTTATGTTGATGAGTTTGCTTTTGGAGTTAAAGGTAGCGCAAAAACTTATCCGAGATTCATTTATACAGATGTGTTTGGAAAGATTTTGAATCAGCCAAAGTCTTATCAAGATGTGCGCTCTATGGTGATTAGCGACTGGCAAGATATTTTAGAGAAACAATGGATAGGAGAGTTGCGTAAAACGATCCCTTATTCGGTTGATAAAGACGTTTTAAAGACGGTAAATAAACACAACTAATATAAACAGACTTAGCGTCAGATGAGAAAAGTCATTTTAATCCTCTTCGGTTGCTGGGCACTTTGGAGTCAAGCTCAACGCCCGAGAAATGTTGTTGATGAGGTTATTTGGGTAGTAGGAGATGATCCTATCTATCTTTCGGATGTGGAGCAAGCTAGATTGTATGCAGAGTCAGAAGGACAAGCTTTGGAGAACCCATATTGCACAATACCGGAGCAGATAGCCATACAAAAATTGTATTTGCATCAAGCAGAAATTGATAGTATTACGGTCAGCGAAGGAGATATTATTCGCTCTGCAGACGAAATCATAAATAGATACATTCAAAACATAGGCTCTAAAGAGGGTGTAGAGGCTGTGATGCATAAAAGCATATCGCAACTACGCGAAGAGTTTAAACGTAGTCAGCGAGATCGTATGCGCATACAACGCGAACAGCAACGTATAACAGAAAAGGTTGCTATAACCCCTGCTGAAGTGAGAGAGTATTTTAAGAATCTCCCTGCTGATAGTCTACCTCTCATACCTACACAGATTGAGGTTGAGATAATAACTGCGCAACCTCAACCAACGCGTGCAGAAGTTGAGCGTATAGAAAATAAACTGAGAAGCTTTGCAGATCGTGTAAACTCAGGAGAAACTGAGTTTTCGACTTTGGCGCGTTTTTATTCGCAAGATCCTGGTTCTTCTCGAAATGGAGGAGAAATGGATTATATGGGAAGAGGGCAATTAGTACCCGAGTTTGCAAACGCAGCTTTTAGTTTGAGTGATCCCAAAAAGGTTTCTAAAATAGTTAAGACTGAATTTGGCTATCATATTATACAGCTAGTCGATAAAAGAGGAGATAAGGTGAAAGTGAGACATATATTACTAAAACCAGATATTCCTGCAGATGAATTTGCACGCCAAGAGGCTAAGTTGGACTCAATCGCAATTCTAATCAGAGAACATAAACTTTCTTTTGAGGATGCTGCAGCCATTTATTCTGATGATAAAGACACTCGAAATAATAAAGGTTTGATGTCTTATGTAAATCCTGAGGATGGTATGCTGACGGCGCGATTTCAGTTAAAGGATTTGAACCAGAGTATCGCTCAGGTGATAGACACGATGAAAGTAGGTGAGATCTCAAAGGCAATCACAATGACCAATGCAAAAGGGCAGGACGTTTGTGCGATTGTAAAACTTAAGGCTCGTATTGATGCGCATCGTGCAAACCTAAAAGAGGATTTTCAAAAATTACGCGATGTTGTTTATGAGAAACGCTGTAATGAAAAATTGGATGAATGGATTGCAAATAAGATAAAGACAACTTATGTGCGCATAAATCCAGGTTGGAAGAATTGTACCTTTAAATACAAAGGTTGGATAAAGGAGTAAATTGAAACACTTACCTATTTATAGAAAAAAACGAATAGCTCTAATATTACTATTAGGGCTGTTCTGCTTTGTGACTGTTTTCGCAGTAAGGCCAAGAAAAAAGTCGAACGAAAAAATTGTGTTGAAACATGCTGATCGGTGGTCTTATGATCAATTTAGACAACCTGACGCGCAGTTTCTGAATGGTAATGTTGTCTTATTACATAGCGGTATGACCATGTCTTGTGATAGTGCGATTCTTTTCCAAGCAACAAATTCGTTTGAAGCTTTTGGGCATGTTAAGATATTGCAGGGAGATACACTATCTCTAAAAGGAGAGCTTCTCTTTTATGATGGAGGAGCCCAATTAGCACAAATGAGAAAGAACGTAGTAATGAAACATCGTTCTCAAACTCTCTTAACTGACAGTTTGAATTATGATCGCTTGTATGGTATTGGATATTTTTTTGCAGGAGGAGAGCTTATTGATGCAAAAAATAGGTTGACGTCTGATTGGGGAGAATACGATACAAAAACGCGCAAGGCAAAATTCAATTATAGTGTAAAGCTAAAGAATCCGCAATTTATGCTTACATCTGATACGCTTCATTATGATGTTATTTCTAAATGGGCGGAAGTTCAAGGGCCTTCTAATATCATTAGTGGCAATAATCATATTTATACCGAACGTGGTTATTATAATACAACAACGGAACAAGTAAGGCTTTATGATCGGCCAGTTTTATTTAATCAAGGTTCAAGACTTGTCGGTGATACATTATTATATAACAAGCACACAGGTGTGATTACGACCAGACATAATATCTCCTATGAAGATAAGAAGAATAAAATAAGAATGACGGGGGATTATGGGCAGTACAATGAATTGACGGGAGAAGCGCTTGCTACAGGCAAAGCATTGGCTATGAATTATGCCAATGGCAAGGATACGCTTTATGTACATGCAGATACCTTGCGGCTATATTCTTATAATATGAAGACAGATTCCGTTTATCGCGTTCTGCATGGCTCCCCTCACGTGCGTGCATTTCGGATAGATGTGCAAGCGGTCTGTGACTCTCTTGTTTATGATACAAAGAGAAAGCAAATATTATTATATAAGGATCCCATAGTTTGGAGTGATCAAAAACAAATCGTAGGGGAGGAAATAAATGTTTTTATGAATGATTCTATCATTGATAGCATTTATGTGCGACGACAAGCTTTACTAATCGAAAAGGTTGACTCTACTCATTACAATCAAGTTGCAGGGCTATTGATGAGAAGTTATTTTGATAAGCAAGGACAGGTTCGAGAAAGTAGTGTAGATGGTAATGGAACATTAATATACTTTCCCTTAGAAAAGGATAGTACAATTCTTTATCAAGTTTATAGTGAGGCTACGAATTTACGCTCATATTTTGTTCAAAAGCAGATGAATAAACTTCTGGGATTCCCATCGCCGGTAGGAACTGTATATCCATTGGCGTTGGCGCCAATAGAGAAAACTTTCTTACCTTCTTTTGCTTGGTTCGATTATATTCGTCCATTAAATAAAGATGATCTTTTTGAGTGGAGATCGAAGAAGCAAGGTAGTGAGATGAAGCCACTCCTTCGGCGAGAAGCTCCATTACAAAATGTAAAGTAGGTTTCAAGTGTCAGATATTATCCATCTTTTACCAGATTCTGTTGCAAACCAAATTGCAGCAGGAGAGGTTATTCAGCGGCCTTCTTCAATTGTGAAGGAGTTGATAGAGAACTCTATAGATGCGGAGTCTTCTTTAATTCAAGTTTTTATTACTGATGCAGGCAAGTCTTGTGTTCAAATAGTCGATAATGGAAAAGGTATGAGCGAAATGGATGCTCGCTTGTCTTTCGAACGTCATGCGACATCTAAGATAAGCACCCCTTCAGATCTATTTGCGTTGAAGACAATGGGATTTCGTGGAGAGGCGTTAGCTTCTATAGCTGCCGTCGCACAGGTAGAGCTTAAGACAAGAACAGAAGAAGAAGAACTAGGTATCTGTGTAGATGTTGAAGGAGGTAGAATAAAGAACCAAAGTGTTGTCGCTTGCCCAGTTGGAGCGAATTTTTCTGTACGTAATATCTTTTTTAATATACCTGCTCGTCGTAAATTTTTGAAATCTAATCAGACGGAAATGGGGAACATAATGTCAGAGTTTGAGCGCATTGCTTTAGCCAATCCTTCTGTTGCATTTAAGCTTTATAATAACAATTCCCTATTGATTGATTTGCCAGCTGGAAACTTTCGTCAGCGTATAAAAGCATTGTTTGGTTCAAAGTTAGATGAACAGCTTATGTCTATTGAAGTTAAGACAGAGTTAGTTTCTATCAAAGGTTTCGTTGGGAGTCCGAATAGCTCAAGGAAGAAATGCCATCAATTTTTCTTTGTAAATGGGCGCTATATGAGGCATAATTATTTTGCAAAGGCTATACAGACAGCTTTTGAAAGGCTTATTCCAGAGAATGAGCAGGTTCCCTACTTTGTTGCTTTGGAGGTAGACCCTTCAAGAATAGATGTGAATATTCATCCGACAAAGACTGAAATAAAATTTCAAGATGAAGGTGCTATTTGGCAAGTAGTTTTGGCTTGCGTTCGAGAGGCATTGGGAAAATATGCAGCTGTGCCTTTGATAGAATTTGACACAAAGAACAAGCCTGTTATGCCAGTTTTTGAACCAATAGATAAGACGCAGGTGCTTAGTCCACCTCAAGTTCATATAAACCAAAACTTTAATCCTTTTAATAAAGAACGTTCTCATCAAAATACTCGACAAGTCGAAAGTAATTGGGAAAGAGATCTAGATAGACTTTTTCAACCCCGACATTCGGAGGAGTTTGCTTTGACCAAAGAACAAACAAAGTCACATGCAAATTCTCCAAGTTTAGAGGGGTTTGATGTAGATGATCTTTCTGATAAGTATATGCAATTATTAGGACGGTTTATTCTTTTTCCTGTAAAGTCTGGTCTTATGCTTGTTGAGCAACATCGAGCAGATATGCGCATCTTATATGATTACTATTTGCGCCAGATTAAAAATCAAGCAGGGCCATCTCAAGGTATATTGTTTCCTCAAACGATACATTTTTCTCCAACGGAAAAGGTCTATTTAGAGAAGATTTTACAACCACTCACTGATATTGGTTTTGATCTTGCGCAGCAGACGAATGGCGAGTATGAAGTAAGAAGTATTCCATCAGGCACAGAAGGCTTAGATATCGCAGATCTTCTATTGAATATTGTTCAAGAGTTAAAGCAGGGTAATATAGAAGCTATTAATGAAATTCATCATCATGTCGCTTTAACTTTGGCTTCGAAGTCTGCTATTCCTATAGGTGAAGCTTTATCTAACGAAGAGATGGGCAATTTAATACAACGATTGTTTGCTTGCGAATGTCCTAATTATGGACCTGATGGAGCAACCATTCTTGCAATTATTCAAAGCGAGAAAATACTGAGCATATTTAGTTAAAGGACCTTGCTATTGTTGTAGAAGTGCCAAAAAAAACCGCATGACTAATGATTATATATTTTTTTGTATCTTAGTTTTGATTGTTTGAATATGATTTCTCTATCTTTGCGTAAAAATTGGGAGATAGAGGTATTCTCTGTAAGTTCCCTAATTAGAAATATATTGTCTCACTAAAATATGTAAGTTATGAAAAAGATCATGATTACATTAGCTATCCTTGCTTTAGGGTCGTCAGCAATGGCTCAAGAAACAGTCATTCCGACTAAAAAGTATAGCGTGGCAACAAATTCATTTTGGTCAAATTGGTTTTTCAGTGTCGGTGGTCAGTATAATGCTGCCTACTCTTCACAGGAAGTACACGGATTATCTGGTAATCCGTTCACGACAACGCGTGGCGTTTTTGGTTTTAACGCTGCCATTGGTAAGTGGTTTACTCCGAGTATCGGTCTTCGCACGAAATTTGAAGGCGTATGGGGAAAGCAGGTGAATACAGAGAATGATCACCACACCTATCACTATTGGAACATTCACGAGGATGTAATGTTCAACTTATCTAATATGCTTTGCGGCTATAACGAGAAGCGCGTTTGGAACTTTATTCCTTATGCTGGTGTTGGTGTCGCTCGCAATATGTCAGCAAACACTTATGATATCTCTTACCAAGCTGGTTTGTTGAACAACTTCCGTTTGAGTAAACACTTTACACTGTTTGTTGATGTTTATGCAAATGCAATTGAAGGCACGCAAGACATCACGGATTTCAGATATCCGGATGGATGGTCTGGCTATAAGAAGTCTAGGTCTCGTCACTGGGACAAGATGATTGGTACTGCTATTGGTCTTACTTATAACTTTAATAAGACTGATTGGGATCAGGTGCCTGATGTAGATGCTTTGATGGCAATGAACAAAGAGCAAATAGACGCTCTTAATGCTGCTTTGAAGGATCAACAAGATGAAAATGCACGCTTGCGTGAGATGTTGGCTAATCAAAAGCCTGCAGAAACTATTGAGAAAGTTACTACAGAATATGTTGTTACAACGACTTCTGTATTCTTTAACTTGAACTCTTCTAAGATTGCAAGCCGCAAAGATTTGGTTAACGTGAAAGAGGTTGCAGAATACGCTAAGGCTAATAATGCGAAGATCCGCGTTACGGGTTACGCTGATAGCAAGACGGGTTCTGCTTCTATTAATCGTCGTCTTTCTGAGGCACGTGCTGCAGCAGTTGCAAATGAACTCGTTAAGATGGGTGTAAGTAGAGATAACATCATCACTGAGGCTAAGGGTGGTGTAGACACATTATCTCCGTTCTCTTACAACCGTCGTGCTACGGTTAAAATTGCAGTTGAATAATAGTTTTTCTCAATAAGAAGGTAAAAGGGAGCTCTATGTGAGTTCCCTTTTTGTATAGGTAGATATGTGTATAGATATATAGGGAAGCTGTGTAATACAACGCAATACTTGTTTGGTACATCTAATTGAAGATTGATTGACCATTGTATGCTTTAGAAGCGTTAGCTCTGTTTATATGGTGTAACTTCTCGGATTATCTATTTCGAAAGTGGTAGAAATAAGGAATGTATATAAACACAACAAGAGGCAACCTTTAGATTGTTGAGGTTGCCTCTTGTTGTGTTTATAGCTTCGTTGAATGTGGCTTTAATAAGTACGTGCTCCAAATATTGCAGTACCAACTCTTACGTGATTACTACCTTCTTCAATAGCAAACTTATAGTCGTGCGTCATTCCCCAAGATTTGACATTAAAATAATCCTCTCCAGAGAAATAAGCGCTTTTGAGTTCTTTAAAAAGCTGTAGTGCTAATTGAAACTCACTGCGAATTTGAGATGTGTTATCTGTATTAGTGGCCATACACATTAGACCACGCAGACGAACAGATTTTAATTCTTTCCATTCTCCACCTGCCAACAACTCTCGGCAAGATTCTGGACTGAAACCATATTTTGTCTCTTCTTTGGCAATATGTATTTCAAGCAAACAATCAATTACGCGGTTATGCTTAGCAGCTTGCTTATTTATTTCTTTGAGCAACTTATATGTATCTACAGCTTCTATCATAGATATGTAAGGTGCTATATACTTTACTTTATTCGCCTGCAAGTGGCCAATAAAGTGCCAAGCAATATCATTCGGGAGTTCTTGCTGCTTTATGCGTAGTTCTTGTTCGTGACTTTCACCAAAACAGCGTTGTCCTATCTCATAACAAGTTTTAATTTCTTCTATGGGATGAAATTTAGAAACTGCCACTAATTCTACTCCTTGAGGTATTGTTGCTCGTATACTTTCTAAATGCGTCTGTATAGCATTCATATTTAAGCCTCTTCTACTTTACGAAAATTGTCTGGTGCCATCTCTTTATAGTGATAGATGTCCATAATAGCTGTTTCCTGGACAGAAGCTATAGTATAATCAATCGTAGATGTTTTCATTCCATCATCCAATCGCTGAATGCTATCACGCAAGTCGGCAGCTTGTACAAGAACATTTTGCGTGGTTTTCTTTTCTTTTCCGCTTTTCTCATCTAGCGTGATAAATTGAAGCTTGGCTTTAAAAAACCTATCAGCAATTTCATCTGCAGATTCAAATAGTTCTGCATAATGCGCTCGCTTGATGTCTGCAACTTCAAATATACCGGTCATAAAAGGTTTTATTTCCTCTATTATTCTTTTCTCAGCTTCAGTAAAGCTAATCGCATCCACCAGATAAGGTTCCGATACTTTTTTGACTAGGCCGTTTTCAAACGTCTTTTCGTATTTGATGGTGCATTGAAACCATTCATTCATAATGATATTTTTTATATAGGTTGAAAATAGAGGAGGGCAGTTTGTTGCCCTCCTTATATCACATTTGCAATTGCCTTAGGCTGAAGTTACCCATAAGCTGGCTACGATCTACTTTTCCACGAATGCCGCTGAGGCGTCCCGTTTGCGTATACTGCCAAATAATGTATTGTTTGCCATCATTTAGAGTTGGCTCATCATTGCGATAGCGGGCTATCATCCAGTGATAGTCCGGGAAAAGACCTACAAAGTGTCTGTTATAGAAATTATGAAAAGTATAAAGCAATGGCTTCTTACCATAATGCTGAGTTACTTTCTGTATGAATTGGCGCAAGTTATCTATAAATTCTTCTTCATCGCCGCTTGCGTGCTCAATGTCGATAATAGGGACGAGATCTTGTGACTCTTTCTGAATGGTTGAGGTCATATTGTCGAACTGTATCCGCCAATCTATCGTAGGTCGATAAAAGTGATAGCTACCAACACTTAATCCTACTTTTCGTGCCCCTTCAAGGTTTTGTTGATAATATTCGTCAACTAAAGATGCCCCTTCTGTTGCTTTAATGTACACATAGGAAATCTGCGAACTGCGCACAACTTCTTCCCAATCAATCTCCCCTTGGTAGTGAGATACGTCTATACCTTCCTTATATTTCAGGTTCATGTTAGCTATCGTACGCTTAATAATGCCTTCAGTTTGTGGCATTACTTGGCGTTCAACTTTCGCTTTAAGCGAGAGGTGGTCCGGCTCAATTATTTTTGATTTTCCTGCAGAAGTGGGAGGTATGCGGTGAATTTTATCTCTAGCTTTTAATGGAGCTGCAAAGCAACAGCCTAAGAGTAATGCGAGTAATGTATGTCGTAATAGAGTCATTTTATACGTGCAATTTCGACTGGCAAAGGTACATTTATCTCCTTTTATAACAAAGAGATAAGTGCTTTTTTATGTAAACCATTATGCATATAAAGCGTTATTTTAGATTGATGGCCAAGCAAAATATGTCTTTAGACGCTTTCAACGTTGTATAAATAACGAGTTAGAGCTATCTACAACCCTTAACTTCTACCTATATATCGCCAAGCTGAGTTTGTTGTTCCTGAAGTGTATTTTTTGAAGCGAGGATAAATATTCCTGATTCTGACTTTTACGATGTGCCATCGTGAAGGTAGGTTTGTCCACTCGTTGTGGTACATTTGTACGTATGGTGAAGGACGAATTTCAATTCACGATACAAATTTCATAAAGTTAGATCTTTTTCTCTAAAACATTGAGTAAATACTTGGTATATATAGATATATATGTATGTAATGTGATATATAAAATACGTAGAGTTGAAGGTGTGACTTTTTCATTACGCTTAAAATACATGTTTTCTGATATAATTTCTGTAATTTTGCTGCTGCTATGCTGTATTTAAAGAGAAAACCCAGCCTAATCATATGTGGATTATTTGTCTGCCTAGCTCTTAGAGCACAAATTTCAAGACGAAATGTGTTACGTCTTGATGGAGTAGCTTCGGCTTATGCAGATTCGCTTCGACGTCTAAGTGATAAGTTTGCAAAATGGCACTATAATAAGGTGGACACACTCAGTAATCCTTACTATTTCCCCTTATTTACAGCTAATACTTATTATGATGATGTAGCTCGCCGACTTTTTTCTCTTTCTGATAATAATCGGTCGTCTAATTTGCCGGCATCGGATCAAATTGCTCGCATAATACTATGTGCTTATGCTCAACATCCTGAGCTGATACAGCATATAAGTGATTCAAGGCCTGATACTTTAAAGCCTTTGATACCAGGCGAAGTGAAACCAAAACCGACAATTGTTCATAAAGACCCTGAGCCAGGAATTGATATTCCTGAAACCAATTGGGGTATTCACGTACGTAAGCCTAACTTCTGGGAATTTAAGACCAATTTTGCCTTCCAATTAATGCAAAATTATGTGTCTGATAATTGGTATAAAGGAGGTGAGAGTAACCATTCTATGTTATCATCGCTCCTATTTCAAGTAAACTATGACAATAAGACCAAATTAACCTTCAATAACAAACTTGAAATGCGTCTTGGCTTTCAGAGTACGCGCGGTGATACGTATCACAAATATTTAACTAACAGTGATCTGCTGCGTCTTACGAACCAATTGGGGCTAAAAGCTTCTAAACACTGGTCCTACTCTGTGATGTTGCAAAGTTGGACACAGTTTTGTCGGTCATACAAAAAGAATGATCGTGCAGTCTATTCAGATATTATGTCGCCATTTGAGTCCTTACTTTCAATTGGTATGAAGTATTTGGTAACAAAGCAAAAGTTTAATTTTGAAGTAGTTATCTCTCCTGTCGCCTGGGACTATCGTTATGTTGATCGACTTTCACTTTCTCCGTCCTTTGGCTTAGCTTCAGGGCGTCATTCTAAGATAGAATATGGTGCAAACATTACGATGAACCACGCTTGGACAATTGTGAAAAATGTGAATTGGAGCGGCCGGTTATATTATTACACCAACTATCACCGTACACAAGTAGAATGGGAAAACACGTTTAATTTTATTATCAACAAATACTTGTCATCTCAGTTTTTTCTCAATCCTCGTTTCGACGATAGTGTAGTTCCGTCTGCCGGTGGTTCATACTTTCAATTCAAAGAGTATTTATCAATAGGCTTGAACATAAATTTGTGAAACAAGCTCCCTTCTTCAGTATAATTCGTACATTTGCAAGGAAATAAAAAGGAAGTCATACATAGCATGGATACAAAATATATTTTTGTTACGGGAGGCGTTGCGTCCTCATTAGGCAAAGGTATCATTGCAGCGTCAGTTGGTAAGTTGCTACAAGCCAGAGGTTATAACATTACGATTCAGAAGTTTGATCCGTATATTAATATAGATCCGGGTACACTTAACCCCTACGAGCATGGTGAATGCTATGTAACTGATGATGGAAAAGAAACCGATCTCGATTTAGGACATTATGAAAGATTTACCGGCATTCGAACATCGAAAAATAACAATATTACGACCGGGCGTATTTATCAAAATGTGATAGATAAAGAACGTCGTGGAGATTATTTGGGCAAAACGGTGCAGGTAGTCCCGCACATCACGGATGAGATTAAGCGAGCGATGCTTTTCAATGGGAAAAAGTATCATTACGACTTTGTGATTACTGAAGTTGGCGGAACTGTAGGAGATATAGAAAGCCTTCCTTTTCTTGAGGCTATTCGCCAATTGAAGTGGGAATTGGGGCAAAATGCCTTGTGTATACATCTTACTTATGTTCCATTCTTAGCAGCTGCAAAAGAACTAAAGACTAAGCCTACACAACATTCAGTCAAAGAACTCCAAAGTATTGGTATTCAACCAGACATCTTGGTGCTAAGAACCGAAAAAGATCTAAATGCCTCTATACGTAAAAAGGTTGCTAACTTCTGCAATGTTGCACCTGAGGCTGTAGTGCAAAGTCTGGACCAACCTACAATATATGAAGTGCCACTTCGAATGCAGGAGCAAGGATTAGACGAAACAATACTTCGCAAAATGGGCATTACACCCGGGGAAGTGCCAAGCTTAGGACCTTGGCGTTCATTCTTGGATCGCCGACATAAGGCCAAAGAGATCGTTAATATAGGTCTTGTTGGTAAATATGATTTGCAAGATGCCTATAAGAGTATCTTAGAAAGTTTGTCGCAAGCCGGCACATATAATGACTATAAGGTTAAAACAACATTTATCAACTCTGAGAAAATCTCTAAAGATACTGTTGCTGAAATGTTGGCCTCGATGGATGGTATTGTCATTTGTCCCGGATTTGGACAAAGAGGTATTGATGGAAAATTGATAGCTACGCAATATTGTCGTGAACATGATATTCCGACTTTTGGAATCTGTTTGGGCATGCAAATGATGGTCATTGAATTTGCTCGCAACGTGTTGCAGTATAATGATGCAGATTCCATAGAAATGGATCCCAAGACACATCATAATGTGATTGACATTATGGAAGAGCAGAAGAATATTACCAACTTGGGTGGCACAATGCGTTTGGGAGGCTATGCTTGCTTGCTGCGTGAAGGCAGTAAAGTTAGAGAAATCTATGGTGAAGAAGAAATACGTGAGCGTCATCGCCACCGTTATGAGTTTAATAATATCTATAAAGAAGAATTCGAAGGTAAAGGAATGCAATGTGTGGGCATAAATCCTGAAAGCGATTTGGTTGAAGTCGTGGAGATTCCGAAAAATCGTTGGTATATAGGGACGCAATTCCATCCTGAATATAGTTCTACCGTTCTTAATCCTCACCCTTTATTCTTGAGCTTTGTACAAGCTGCAATCGAAAATAAAAAAGCTAAGCATTAAGCCTTAATTAGAAAAATAGAATGGACAAAAATACATTGACAGGACTATTTCTTATAGCCTTATTGCTAATAGGATTTAGTTATTATACGACAACTCAAACAGAAGAAACACAAGTTGCAGAGCAAACAGCTCAACCTATAGCTAAGCCTGCGAATGATTCAACAAAAGTTTCAACTACAGCTAATAAGCAACAGCACGTAGCTGATTCTACAGATATTTTTAATGGTAGCCGCGAAGGAGTAAATACACCAATAAGTCTTAAGAATGAACATGTCGCAGTGACGATCTCGCCTAAAGGCGGCGCAATTTCAAATGTAAGACTTTGTGAGTTTAAATCTTATTCGGACTTCCAAAATAATAAGGAAGCTCAACTTTCTCTGATTGAAGAAAAAACGCACAAGTTGAATTTTCGTTTTGAGACGATAGAAGGTTTATATAGTACAGAAGATTATTATTTCCAGCCACTTGCTAAAACAGATTCTACTCTTACAATGGCTTTAGGATCATCAAAAGGAGATACATTATATATAGATTACAAGTTGATCAAAGGGTCGTATTTTGTTAATACGACAATTAGAACCAAAGGGCGCTCTTTTGCAGGTAAAACCTTAGGCATTGATTGGAAGAATAAGATTCGCCAACAAGAAAAAGGCTTTTATTTTGAAAATCTCTATTCTACTTTAACTTACAAAAATGAGAATGAAGGAACAGACAAACTCAGTGAACAAAAATCTGAAGAACTTAAGCCGGAGGGAAACATAGACTGGATCGCTTTCAAAGATCAGTATTTTAGTGCTGTGCTTATCGCTGGGAAAAATGCCTTTACAAACACCTTTTTAAAGAGTGACACGTGTAGTGAAGGTTCTGGTTATGTGAAAGATTATACAGCATCTGCAGAAGTGGCCTTCGACCCGACGGGAAAGAGTGCTACGCAGATTCAATTTTATTTTGGGCCAAATAAGTATCTTTACTTAAAGGGCTTGGAACGCTACAAGTTGAGCAGTAAAGATTTGGACTTGCAAGATCTTGTATATTTAGGTTGGCCTTTATTCCGCTGGATCAATAGATTCTTTACTATTTATGTCTTTGACTTCCTATCTGGATTTGGACTGAATATGGGAATTGTTCTTTTATTGATCACTTTACTTATGCGGGCTATTGTTTATCCTGCAACAAAGAAAAGTTTCTTGAGTACGGCTAAAATGCGTGTATTAAGACCGAAGGTAGATGAGCTAGCGAAGAAATATCCAAATAAAGAAGATGCAATGAAACGTCAACAAGAGACGATGCAATTGTATAATCAGTATGGGGTAAGTCCGATGGGCGGATGCTTGCCTATGTTTATCCAAATGCCTATTTGGATTGCAATGTTTAACTTTGTTCCTAATGCTTTTGAACTTCGTCAACAAGCATTTCTATGGGCGGATGACTTATCCACTTATGATGATCTTATTTCTTGGAATACTCCTATCTGGGGAGTGGGCACTCACTTGAGTCTTTTCTGTGTATTGTTTTGTTGTACTAACTTGCTTTACTCTTGGTTGACAATGAAACAACAACAGGATTCTATGAGTGGAGAGCAGGCTCAACAGATGAAGATTATGCAATGGATGACTTTCTTAATGCCGATTTTCTTCTTCTTTATGTTTAATAAGTACTCTAGTGGACTCAATTATTACTATTTTGTGTCGCTCTTGACAAGTGCATTAACGATGTGGTACCTACGTCGTTCTACAGATGATAAAAAGCTTCTAGAAAAGTTGGAAGCTAATTTTAGAGCAAACAAAGATAATCCCAACAGAAAACCCTCTGGCCTTGCTGCGAGATTACAAGCTCTTCAGGAGCAGCAAGAGGAAATAAAAAAACGGCAACAAAATTTGGGAAAAGGTCCATCGAAGTAAATTATCTACTGTGAAAAAATAAAACATATGAGTATCAAAACACTGGCACTCGCAACCGCTATTATAGCAACTCCTGCGGTCGCGCAACAGGTTATAGGAAAAGTTTCTCCGAAACTAGGATCAGACTTATTAACTCCAGAAGTCTTGTGGTCTTTCGGAAGAATAGGTAGTGTTAATGTCTCTCCAAATGACAATAAAGCCGTTTATACGGTAAGCTACTTTAGTAAAGAACAAAATAAAAGTCATAGTGTGCTTTACACAATGGCTTTGAGTAATAAGACGTCCAAGCTGCTTACAGCAAGTAGCTATAATGAACACGGAGGGGTCTTTGTAAATCATGGTAAGTCAATTATCTTTTTAAGTAATGCCTCTGGTTCATCACAAATTTGGATGATGAATGCTGATGGAAGCAATCGCCAACAAATCTCTCACGAAAAGACAGATGTAAATGATTTCTTGGTTTCTCCAGACAACAAGAAAATCATTATGATTATGGATGTTCCACAGCATCATTCCATACAAGAGAATGACAAAGATTTGCCGAAAGCTTCCGGCATGGTTATTAATGATTTAATGTACAAACATTGGGATCATTATGTAACGACTGCTCCACACCCATTTGTGGCAGATTTGAATGCATCAAGTATTACTAATCCTATAGACTTACTTGCTAGCGAACCATATGAATGCCCAATGGAGCCATTTGGAGGAGCAGAGCAGTTAGCTTGGAGTCCTGATAGTAAACAGATTGTTTATACGTCTCGGAAAAAGGTTGGATTAAAGTATGCCATTTCTACTGATAGCGATATTTACTTATATGATCTTACGAGTAGAAAAACTGTAAATCTTTGCAAGCCGTCAGATTATAAAGAACCGGAGTCAACACCTACACAAAGCCTACAAGCTCAGGCTGTGAATCATCAGCAGAGCGATTTTAACGTTGGATATGATCAAAATCCTCAATTCTCGCCAGATGGTCGTTATGTTGCTTGGCTTAGTATGGCACGTGATGGCTATGAGAGTGATCGTTCAAGGCTTTGCGTATATGAACTTTCTACGGGTAAGAAACAATATGTAACAGAGTCTTTTGAAAGTTCTGTTAATGACTTCCTATGGTCATCAAATAGTAAAGACATTTATTTTACGGGAGTATGGCATGGGGCTGCAAATATTTATGCTACTAATCTAAAGGGTAGCGTAAAAAAGCTGACAAATGATATTGCAGATTATTCTTTAGTCTCCTTATCACCCTCTAATAAAGGATTGATAGCAAAGAAGCATAGCATGTCTCAAGCAGATGAGCTATATGAAGTTGGCTTTAATGGTAAAGTTGGCCAGTTGACATTTGAGAATAAGGCTTTCTATGATCAATTAACTTTTGGAGAAGTAAAAGAACGTTGGGTAAAGACAATTGATGGCAAAGAAGAGCAGTGTTGGGTGATTTATCCGCCCCACTTTGATCCGTCCAAAAAATATCCTACATTATTATATTGTGAGGGAGGACCTCAAAGTCCAATTAGTCAGTTCTGGAGTTATCGTTGGAATTTCCAGATTATGGCAGCTCATGGTTATATTGTGATAGCGCCTAATCGTCGTGGACTTCCAGGTTATGGAATGGAATGGCTTGAAGAGATTAGTGGTGACTATACAGGTTTATGTATGCAAGACTATTTATCTGCTATAGATGATATTGCTAAAGAGTCTTATGTTGACAAGGATCATTTGGGAGCAGTTGGAGCTAGTTTTGGCGGCTTTAGTGTTTATTGGCTAGCTGGTCATCATGAGGGACGCTTTAAGGCTTTGATTGCTCACGATGGAATCTTTAATACGCAGCAACAATATCTCGAAACAGAAGAAATGTGGTTCGCTAATTGGGATTTGGGGTCAGCTCCTTGGGTAAAAGATAATAACCAAATGAAGAAAGCTTTTGCACAAAGCCCTCATCTCTTTGTAGATAAATGGACTGCTCCTATTCTTTGTATACATGGGCAACGTGACTTCCGCATTGAATATACGCAAGCTGAAAGTGCCTTTGCTGCGGCAAAATTGCGCGGCATTCCTGCCCAAATGTTACTGTTACCAGATGAAAACCACTGGGTCTTGAAGCCTCAAAATGGTATTCTTTGGCAGCGCACATTCTTCCGTTGGTTGGATAAATGGCTGAAAAACTAAAGATCATATTTACTATTGAAGAATTATAAATCTTACTTCTATGTCTACAACACAACAAGTACAGACTTCCTTGCGGGAGTCTCCGAAAGCTCGCTGGACAGCCCTTATTTTGCTGGCCTCTGCGATGTTCTTTTCTTACATTTTTATGGATATCCTTTCTCCGTTAAAAGACTTATTGCAGTCTACAAGAGGATGGGATTCAACAGCCTTTGGTACATATGCAGGCTCTGAAACGTTTTTGAACGTATTTATTTTCTTCTTGATTATTGCAGGTATTATCCTCGATAAGATGGGAGTACGTTTTACTGCGATTCTTTCTGGAGTAGTTATGCTCATAGGTGCCGGTATTAACTGGTACGCTGTGACAGAGACGTTTGCCGGCTCAAGTCTTGACCACTGGTTTACCGCTAATCTCAATTATATACCTGGTCTTGATGAATTAGGCGTTTCTCCTTTTTATGAAGGAATGCCGGCATCAGCCAAGTTTTCCTCTGTAGGCTTTATGATTTTTGGCTGCGGTGTGGAAATGGCCGGAATTACGGTATCACGTGGTATTGTAAAATGGTTTAAAGGAAAAGAGATGGCTCTTGCAATGGGCTCTGAAATGGCTTTAGCACGTTTAGGAGTTGCAACCTGTATGATTTTTTCTCCTGTCATTGCGAAAATGTTTGGGCGTATAGATGTTTCTCGCTCTGTTGCTTTTGGCGTGCTACTCCTTTGCATCGCCTTAATTATGTTTGTAGTTTACTTCTTTATGGATCGAAAATTGGATGCAGAAACTGGTGAAGAAGAAGAAGCTGAAGAACCTTTCAAAATTTCAGATCTTGGTAAGGTTCTTTCAAGTGGGGGCTTCTGGCTTGTTGCTTTGTTATGCGTACTTTATTATTCAGCTATCTTCCCATTCCAAAAGTATGCCGTAAATATGTTGCAATGCAATATTTCTTTTGAAGCAGTACCTGAAGGGTCTTTTTGGGCTTCTAATAATGTCGCATTAGTGCAATATGTTGTTATGCTGCTTATTGCTATAACGGCATTTACGAGTAACTTCTCGAAGGGAATAAAGAAAACAGTATTGATGCTTCTTTCCGTTGTGTCCTTACTTGTTTTCTGCTATATGTCATATCGTCGTCAATCTGCAGAGTCTATTTTTGCAGTGTTCCCATTGCTAGCCGTAGGTATAACACCAATTCTAGGAAAATATGTTGACAATAAAGGTAAAGCAGCATCAATGTTGATGCTTGGCTCTATTCTCTTGATTGTTTGTCATCTTACGTTTGCTTTTGTATTACCCCAATTTAAAAGCTATCCTCTGGGGGGTGTAGTACTTGCATTCTCCACTATATTAGTATTAGGAGCTTCTTTCTCCTTAGTTCCTGCCTCGTTGTGGCCCAGTGTACCAAAGTTGGTAGATAGTAAAGTAATTGGGTCAGCGTATGCCTTGATTTTTTGGATACAAAATATAGGTCTCTGGTTATTTCCACTATTGATTGGAAAGATTTTGAAAGCCTCAAATCCTGAAATTGAAGAGGCGATTAAAAATGGTACGATGACACCTGAAAAAGCAGCTATTTCATATGATTATACAAATCCGTTACTCATGTTAGCTCTTTTAGGTGCAGCAGCTCTTGTATTAGGAATCTTATTAAAAGCAGTCGACAAGAAAAAGCATTTAGGTTTGGAAGAACCAAATATTAAAGCTTGATTCTATCAATGTAAACATATTGCGAGCCTATCTTTCACAAAGATAGGCTCGCATCTAACTTATACATTTTGTACTTACGAGGGTTATGACGGATGGATTAGTTAATCTACAACGTCTATATGAATATGAAACGTCACAAGGATGACAGCCGTGCCATTTAATGTTATGTTATAAAATAGGAATAGTCAACTCTCCTTATTTTCTTCAGAAAGGTACGTACCTTTTTGTAAAAAAGTATGCTCCTTTTTGGTAAAACATACGTACTATTTCTGTAAAAGATCCGCTTCTTTTGATTAAAAGGTACGTACCTTTTTTATGGATGGGTAGGAAGAGATGACTTTGACTTAAAAAGGTTCACACATTAAAAGTCTATCTTCCAGACAAGGTTTACACGCATTATATTATTTATCTATTAAAATTTATTGCTGTCCGATAAAAGTTTTTTGATCGATACGCCGTTCTTTTGGAGAGGGCA
>JABZGR010000033.1 GCA_015259125.1 Alloprevotella tannerae
TATTTACGAAATATAGCTCAATATAATTAGAGTGTGTATACACAAAAATGAGCGCCTGAAAGCGAAAAACTCTCAGGCGCTCTTATCCTATTAAGTGGAAGGATTATTCCTCCGTTTTTGTTTTGCGTGTAGTCGTGGTCTTGCGGCGACGCTTCGGTTTCTCCTCCTGTGTCTCGGCAGGCTTTACACCGGCAAGTTCGGGGTCGATCATAATGCGGCCGCAATATTCGCAGACAATGATTTTCTTGCGCATACGGATATCCAATTGACGCTGAGGCGGGATCTTATTGAAGCATCCGCCACAAGCATCGCGCTGCACATAGACAATGCCTAAACCGTTACGGCTGTTTTTACGTATGCGCTTAAAAGCCGTCAGCAAGCGCGGTTCTATCTGCACTTCGAGTGTTTTACCTTTTTCGCGCAACTTCTCTTCTTGTGCCTTGGTTTCTGCGACAATATCGTCGAGTTCAGCTTTTTTCTCGGCTAAAGCCTGTTGGCGATCATCAAGCACCGCCTTGCACTCTTCAATCTCCTGCAAGCGCTTCTCAATACCTGCACGCGCCTCGCCGATCTTCTTATTCTGAAGTTCAATCTCGAGCGTTTGAAATTCTATTTCTTTAGAAAGCATATCATACTCGCGATTGTTCTTCACATCCTTTTGCTGCTCTTGATAGCGATCCATCAAACTTTTAGCTTCTGCTATCTTGTGTTGCTTCATTTCGATATCAGCCTCTCTTGAAGCGACCTCTTCTTCATACTTATTGAGGCGTGTAGTAAATCCGGCGATCTCATCCTCCAAGTCTTGCACCTCAAGTGGGAGTTCGCCACGAAGCGTTTTGATCTTATCAACCTCAGAGAGGGTTGTTTGCAACTGGTAAAGCGTTTTCAATTTCTGCTCTACAGACATCTCTGCAACATCTTTCTTTGCCATAATTCGAAAAGGTTTAATGTCGACCTTAGCTTAACGTGCAGTCGGCGCTGCATCGTCTCACTTGATCATACCATGTATTTTATCGGATTCGTATTTATCGTTGTCTCATATAAAGGTAAGCCCGGGCAATCGCGCTCCAAAATGCGTCGAAGCAGTTGAATTGTATATTGCTCCGTCTCATAATGCCCTGCCACGCCAATCCAAATCTGATTTTCGTGGCCAAAGTAAGCATGGTAATGCATTTCGCCTGTCAGGAACACGTCAGCCCCTGCCGCAATAGCATCTGAGAGTAAGAAGTCCCCCGATCCGCCACACACGGCAATCGTTTGCACCGGACGCGCCGGCCCTTGATTATGCTTCAAGCAAAGGGCCGCAAAAACATCTTTCGCTCGCTTTAGAAAGCTATACGGATCTTCCGGCATTGCCAGACGCCCTATAAGTCCGCTTCCTCCTTCACCTTCGGGACGCAAGAAGTCTACATAGTGCAGCCCCAAGCGCTCAGCAATCTCATAATTAACGCCTCCACGCGCATTATCCAAATTGGTATGGGCAGCATAGATAGCTATATCGCGTTGGATAGCCAAGCGCACGCAGCGTTCAACCTGCGTCGTATCACTCACCTGCTTCAGTCCGCGAAAGAGCAAAGGGTGATGCGCCACGATAAGATTACAACCTTTCGCAGCAGCCTCTTCTATGACGGCCTCCGTCACGTCTAAACACAATAAAGCCCCTGATGCTTCCACCTCTGTTAATCCAATCTGCAAGCCGGCATTATCATAGTCTTCTTGCAGCGGCAGGGGCGCGAACCTTTCAAGGGCCTCAGCGACTTCCTTTATTTTCATTTCGTGGCAAAGATAAGGCTTTTCGCGCAAACAACAGTCAAAATAGCACACAAAAGGATAAAGAAACGCTTCTCTACCATCGCCCGGCGCTTAAAAATGCACCATGTAGGCAATAATAGAGAAGCGTAAATCAAATGTGAGTTCGCCGAAAAGGCTCGGAGAAGCTACCTTTATTTATAATATGTATGTTTGCCGGCAGCCAGCGTATTGAGCATCAGCATACAAATCGTCATCGGGCCGACACCACCGGGCACAGGCGTAATCCATTCGCACTTTGGAGCTACTTCGTCATACTTCACATCGCCCGACAAGCGGAAACCGCTCTTACGCGTTTCATCTTTAACGCGCGTTGTACCGACATCGATAACCACAGCGTCTTCTTTTACCATATCAGCTGTGATAAATTCGGGGCGGCCCATTGCGCCAACAAGAATATCTGCTTGGCGGCACTCTTCCGCTAAGTTGGCCGTCCGACTATGGCAAACCGTCACCGTAGCATCTCCATAGCCTTTCTGCATCATAAGCGTAGCCAAAGGTTTACCTACGATATTACTGCGACCTACAATAACGCATTTCTTTCCCTTCGTCGGGATATTGTTGCGCTGCAAGAGTTCGAGGATGCCGAGCGGCGTAGCAGAGACAAAGCACGGCAGGCCTAACATCAAGCGACCTACATTTATCGGATGGAAACCATCTACGTCCTTGCGATAATCTATGGCTTCGATCACCTTTTGCTCTGAGATATGAGCCGGCAAGGGCAATTGTACGATAAAGCCATCTACGTTATCATCTTCATTGAGACGCTTTACGCAATTGAGCAACTCTTCTTCCGTCACGTCATCTTCAAAACGAATCAGTGAAGACTCGAAGCCGCATACCTCGCAGGCTTTTACTTTATTATTTACGTACGTTTCGCTGCCACCGTCGTGTCCGACGAGTACAGCGGCCAAATGGGGACGTTTGCCGCCGGCCGCAACAATTCTTTTTACTTCCTCGGCGATTTCTGCTTTAATCGCAGCAGCCGTGGCTTTGCCATCAAGAATTTTCATCGTATGTGGATTATTATGTGAACAAAGGAGAAGTTGGGTTACACCTCTCTTGAATAAAATCTTTTATTGTGGGAAGTTGTCGGGCAGATTAGGCATTTTACCTTTCGGCATCTGCGCCATCATCTTGCCCATCTTTGAACCTGTCATCATCTTCATCATCTTTCGCGTCTGCTCAAACTGCTTTAGGAGTCGGTTTACGTCCTGTTGCGTTGTACCGGATCCTTTTGCGATGCGCATACGGCGTGAAGTGTTTAAGATTTCAGGGTGTTTGCGCTCTTTGGGCGTCATAGAAAGAATGATTGCCTCTATTCCCTTAAAAGCGTCATCGTCAATATCTATATTCTTCAGCGCCTTACCAACGCCCGGAATCATAGAAGCGAGCTCCTTCAAGTTACCCATTTTTTTGATCTGATAAATCTGGGCTAAGAAATCGTCGAAGTCAAACTGGTTCTTTTGTATCTTACGCTGCAAACGCTTGGCCTCGGCCTCATCATATTGCTCTTGGGCACGCTCTACCAACGAAACAACGTCGCCCATACCCAAGATGCGGTCGGCCATACGCTCGGGATGGAAAACATCAAGCGCTTCGAGTTTTTCTCCGGTTCCAATAAACTTGATCGGCTTATTGACTACCGTGCGAATACTTAAAGCTGCACCGCCACGCGTATCGCCGTCCAACTTCGTTAATACGACGCCATCGAAATCCAATCGGTCATTAAACTCCTTAGCGGTATTAACAGCGTCCTGTCCGGTCATAGAATCGACAACGAAGAGCGTCTCGTTTGGCCGTATATGCTCTTTAATAGTCGCGATCTCCGTCATCATCTTCTCGTCGATAGCCAAGCGGCCGGCCGTATCCACGATCACGAGGTCATAGTTCTTAGCCTTGGCTTCTTTGATCGCATTTAGGGCAATACTTACCGGGTCTTGGTTGTCACGCTCACTATAAACGGGCACATCAATCTGCTCACCAAGCGTATGCAACTGGTCAATGGCGGCCGGGCGATACACGTCGCAAGCCACGAGCAAGGGGCGGCGGCGTTTTTTGGTCTTCATCATCAAAGCCAACTTACCGCTCATCGTCGTCTTACCCGAACCTTGCAGACCCGACATTAAGACTACGGCGGGATGGCCTTCGATATTAAAATCAGCAGCCGTGCCTCCCATCAAACGCGCAAGCTCATCGTGCACAATCTTAACCAGCAATTGGCCCGGTTTAACGGCCGTCAAAACGTGTTGGCCCAAGGCTTTTTCTTTTACATCGTCTGTAAAAGATTTGGCAACTTTATAGTTAACGTCGGCATCCAGCAAGGCGCGGCGTACATCTTTCAATGTTTCGGCAACATTAATCTCGGTGATGCGGCCCTCGCCTTTCAGTATCTTAAACGACCGTTCCAGCCGTTCACTCAAATTATCAAACATGAATTTTGTCCTATTATTTTAGCGCAAAGATAGCATAAAAAGCAAAAATCTCCATTTTAGCGGCCCACTAAGTTGCAAAGCCGCCTTAAAATAAAAGGCTTTTTCGTATTTCTGCCCTCCACTCAACACAAGAGGTCGTGCCTATTACACACAAAGAAAGCGCCCTCAGTTTACTTGCTTACAGCTCTTTTACACTATCTTTGCAAAAGATAGGCGGTAAAGCGGAGAATGGAGGCGCCAAGTGCGCCCCTCGCCTACCTGACGCACATTTATAAACGCATTTGTATCCTTATGAAGATAACCATTGTCGTTCCCTGTTACAACGAGGAAGAGGTTTTGATCGACACGACGCAGCAACTGACAGCCGTGGTCAAGCAACTGGAGAGCGCATTCGAACTCAAAGCCGACGTGCTTTATGTTGACGACGGCAGCAAAGATGCCACGTGGGAAATGATTCAGAAATTTGCAGCTGAAGATACGCACATCCACGGTTTGAAATTGGCGCACAACGTCGGGCATCAGCGTGCACTCTGGGCCGGCTTGGATGTGGCTGCGAAATCAGCAGATGCGATGGTCAGCATCGATGCAGATTTGCAGGATGATGTGACGGTGATTGAGAAGATGGTGGCGCGCTTCCTCGATGGCAATGATATTGTCTATGGCGTTCGCCGCAACCGGCCTACAGACTCTTTTTTCAAAAAATGGACGGCGCTGGCTTTCTACAAATTCGTGCGTTTGCTGGGCGGTGATGTTCTGTATAATCATGCGGATTTTCGCTTAATGAGTCGGCGCGCTGTGCTATCGTTGATGGACTTCCCGGAGCGCAACCTTTTTCTGCGAGGAATGGTCTACTCGCTCGGATATCCGCACAGCTTAGTCTATTATGACCGCCGCGCACGTCAAGCCGGAGAGTCGAAATACCCCTTCCGCAAGATGATGAGCTTTGCGCTCGACGGCATCACGTCCTTTTCTATCAAGCCACTTCGGCTTATTGTTTATCTCGGCGGGTTGTTTTTGCTGTTTTCTCTGTTGGCTATCGTTTATAGTTTGATTGTTTATTTTAAGGGGCAAACGCTTCCCGGATGGACCAGCTTGACGATTTCACTCTGGTTTATCGGAGGTACGATCCTCTTGGCCTTAGGTACGATTGGGGAATACGTAGGAAAAATCTACGCCGAGGTCAAGCGCCGCCCACGATATATTATTGAGCAGAAAGTCTGACAAACTTTCACAATCTGCTATCTTATGTAGCGCGATAGACGCCACAACGCCTGTCGCGCTACGCTTCATCTTCTAAGCCTTCCAACTTAGTTTTAAGCCACTTGCATTGGGTTTCCAACAAGGACATCGCTTTTTCTTCATTTACGATCGTGATAAAAAGAGTGTCCTCTCGTGAGCGTACACCTTTGCGCTCACGAGAGGAAATACGTACCATCACGAGCGGACATACACCAACTAAGCTTTGTGCTAAATATCTTCAAGTTGTGTAGCGGCAATAAGCAGACTTTTATGCGACGGATGACAGAGATTGCCAACGTAGCAAGAGATTTAGCGGCTTCAAAGATGGCATGTAGCAAAAAATATACTATTTTTGTCTTGACTTTTAGACACGGTAATGCGCCGAAAGGCTGAATTAAGCAAACACAATGAAGACGTTTTTCTCTATCATTCTATCCCTGCTCATTGGTTTTTTGATGGTATTTTCACTCATCTTTTGCTTTGATTCGCCAAGTCTGTGGACTAACATCCAGTTATTAATAGCTTGGGCTTGTTTTTGGGGATTCATTATTTATATTCTGAAAAGGATGAACTGTCTGTAAGGGGTTCTTAGGGTATACCTTTATCGCAAATTCGCCTTTGTTTGTGCTGATAGCAAACAAAGGCGAATTATGGCTAAAAAAGGCGGCATTTGCTGCCTCATATAAACCGTGTTATGGTCTACAACTGCGTATCAGTTGCTTTGCGCGCAAATATGTACAAGCCTATATTTTGACGAACGTCGCAACTGCGGTGATGCAGGTTTTCCTTTTGGGTAAATACGAAAGCGGGGTATTGTGCTTCCAGCTGTTTTAAGTCTTCTTCTCCTACGAGAACTTGTCCTTCTGCTTGCTTTCCGTCGAAGGCTTGCAAACGATTCCCCATATAGAAATTAATGGTAAAGAAATGGAGCGGATTATTTGCGTCCGTGCTGTAAACGTATGCGTAGACAGGGCGCTGCGTTTGATGCGAGATTTGCTCCAATCGGACAGCGACATTTTTGTCCGAGCGCGGGTTGAGGATCAATGGAAGGAACAGGCCTTCGAGTGAGATATAGAGGCCGAAAACCAAAATGAAAATGGCCTGAACGATGCGGAACCTATCGCGAAAATGGAACAGATAATAAACGGCAGCAACAATCGGCGCGAGAATGAACAACAAACGCAGTACGCCAAAGTCCATCGCTGCCAAATTTTGCATTAAAAGCGCATTTTCGACAGCGTGTTTACCGTGAAAAATAGATGGTTTTATCCATCCTTCGCATACTGCGAGCACGCCAAAGGGTACGATAAATGCAATCGCGGCAAGTAGTGCACCCGTTACGCGTAGGGCAAAAGGTTTTTCATTGCGCAAATAAGCAAAAAGTTTGGCTATGTAAAAAGAAAGGAAGGGATAAATAGGTAAAATATAAACGCTTCGCTTGCTCTTTGGAATGCAATAAAAGATAAAAATCAGCAGGATGCTTAAAAAGGAAAAGAGTTCTACGCTGTTCATACTGCGCAAACCTTCCGTAATGCGGCGCACAAAATTGATTTTTACCACCGGCTTGTATTTTGCGCCATTGCGGGGGCGCCCAAATATAGAAAATAACAAGGTCAAAGTATAAGGTAGCAGACCGGCAGCCAGTATGGGGAAATAATAATACCACCCGTTTTCGTGCGAAGCATAAGTCATCTTACCCAAGAAGCGTAGGACGTTTTCTTCATATACTAACTGCAAGAATGATTCTCCACCCTGCAAGTAAGCTGCATAATACCAAATAGCGGGAAGCAAGAGGGCCAAAAGCGCCACACCCATCAAACGCAGCACGATGCGCCACAAGACTTCTGTAGATTGAATCCACAGAAAAATAAAGGTGACAAAACAAGGCAGAAATACGGCCACAGGGCCTTTGGCGAGCATCCCCGCGCTCATAAAAAGGATTGCCAACAGCGGCACGCCTTTCATATCGCGCTCATACCATTGATAAAGTTGGAAAAGTGCGCCTACGATAAACAGGGTTAAAAGCATATCGACGCGGCAAGTGACTGCGGCGCGATGCACTTCAAAGGTTGTAAGAAAAATAAGTGAGGCCCAAAAGCCCTGTTGCACATCACTGCGCTTGGCAAAAAAGAGGAAAGTCATCAGCGCCAAGACCGTAGCAGCCACAGCTGAGGGTATGCGCGCCGTATATTCAGAGACCTTTCCCAAAGGAGCAGAAAGCGTTGCTACACACCAGTGCAACATCGGCGGTTTATAAGCTGTCTCGCCACCATTGTTTCGCGGAAGAATCCAATTACCCGTTTCCAACATCGTCGAAGCGACTACGGCTTCGCGCGGCTCGCCTTTCGTATTGAAATCTTGCAAACCTAAGAATGGGAAAATGGTTAGTCCGACGATAAAGATCAGTAGGGCTAAATAAATCCAAGTCCGCGTCAGGCGTGTATTGTGTTCTGCAGAAGATTCTATCATACATCAATGTGTTAAAGCCTTATCTGCTTTTGGCAGTGAGAGTGCCAACCAACATTCTTGCAGCGCATATAGCATACAAGCAATGCCTAAAAGGATAAAAGGCAGACTCGCCACTTCTCTATAATAGATCAACACGAATAAACCTGCACAAAAAATCAGGAAAGGCAAGATGTAAAGGGGAAATTTTACCACCGCTCCGCGCTTACGCGCTACGCTCAAAGCGTAAATTTGCATCGTCCCGCCCAGCATCATCATCACGGCAACGATATTCATAATCAAACGCACGAACAATTCGGGATGCAAGAATATAACTAAGCCTAAGAGAAGCGTGCCAAGTCCGGTATAGACGAGTAAAGGCGGTAATGGGGCTACGTCTTTCTTACTTAAAAAATAGGATACGATGGCATAGAGTCCGGGAAACAAGAACCCAACACCCACGGCTTGGACGAGCCAAGTCGGCATCACTTCCGAATAAATGATAATCAAGACGCCAAGCGTCAGAGCACAAACCACCCTAAAGAAACGTCCTTGCAAAAAACTCTTCATAATTATATGATTTGGCGCAAAGATAAGGATTTAATTCTTTATTTTCGCGCAAAAAAGAGTGTTATGGTAAGTTTATACCTTGTTCGCCACGGAGAAACGATCGAAAATGTGGAACAAATTCTGCAAGGTTTGATGCCCGGCCATCTTTCAGAGCTTGGCAAGCAGCAGGCAGAAGGACTTGCAACGAAACTAATGGGAATTCCTTTTTCGCAAATGTACGTTAGTGATCTTAATCGTACGATCGAGACGGCTCTAATACTGAATGAAAAGCTGCAGTTGCCTATGCAAACAACGCCCTTGCTGCGCGAAAGAGACTGGGGAACGGCTACGGGAATGAAAGTGGCTGAGGTAGATCGACAAAACCTACCGCATTCGGCTGAAACTGTTGAACATATGGCGGAAAGAGGCGCAGCTTTTATACATCATTTGTTGACGCATCACGATGGAGAAACGATTTTGGCTGTCTCTCACGGCTTGTTTTCACGCTGCTTGCAGGCTTTAGTCACTAAATGCTTAATCCGAGAGACGCCGCGAATGCAAAATGCTGAAGCACGAATCTTACAAATTGAGCAAGAAGTGCAACCAAGTAATATTCTTGGGGAGACCGGCGCTACAGCGAATTAAAGAACAACGACTTTCCATCTTATGTTGGAAAGTCGTTGTTGTATGTTTAGAAATCTAATTCAAGTCCGACACCAAACACGTCATTGGTGCGTTTGAAGCGATCGCGACCGGAAGAATCAAAGCTTTGTAAATTTGTGCTGATCTTTTGAACAGCTGCCATCTCAGCGGCGGAGAGTTGTCCACTATTCGCCATTTTTCCAATGACAGACGCAAAGTTGGCCTTCAAACCATTGTAGTCGTCCATCGACTTTGTATATGATTGGTAGAAAGTCTTGAAATAAGCGACGTTGAGTGCCAGATTCTTGCGAAGTTTCACCTTAGCGCCTAAGCCGAGAGAGGTCGAGTTGGTCACGAAACTCATATCTGAGATGAATTTTGAGTTTTTTCCGAGGCCGTAGTTCGTACTTTGCCCACCAAGACTCAGCGTCAAATGGTCGTTTACGTCCCATTCTACACCGGCTAAGACCTCCCAGCCTCCACCGGCTAAGTGTTTCTCTCTATGTTTATATTGTGTAGCTTGCTTATCGAAGTAGTAATGCATGCCGGCATTTAGCCGTAGCGTCGGCAACACTTCGTATTGTGTTCCCAAAGCCAAGATAGCTGGAATATCAGCCGGGATAATGCGACCATCGTCAAACTCTTCAAAGCCGCTGGTGTTTACGCCGGTTTCATTCTTTAAGCGTAGACGCGTTTTAAATTCATAACGAGCAGAAAGATTCCACTTATCAAACTTCCAATCGATGCCAATAATCGGCGTAAAACCGAAGCCCGACGTCGAGCAGTTGAGCGAACGATTATCAGTGAGGCGCGCCAAATTCGTCATTCCGGTTTGGCGCAACAAGTCACCGGCAAGAACTTTCTGCCCACCAGCTGTGATGATCGACATATTGTCTACGCGGCCATAATACTGGCAATCGGCATATATAAAACGGAAGCCTCCGCTCACAGAAATCTCATCAGTCAACTTGTATCCGGCGTTTAATTGTGCTCCCCAGTAATATTGACGGCCGTGCATATAAGCATCTACCGCATAACCTTTGGCGCTACCGGGTGCAATGGCGTTAATCAAGAGCGGAAGCATTGCTGCCTGACTCTCGAAAGAGCCCAAACCGTGTGTAAACTTTCCTTTTCCGCCACCACCGGTTATACCAAGATGCATTGAGAAGAACCATTTGTCATACACTTTCGCAAGATCGATCGTCGGGAAAAAGGGTGCTTTCCCCGTACCCTTAAATAGTTTCTCGCCACTTGGATCATTTCCTTCACCCAATGCGAAAGGCTTAAGTGTAGTGCCAAACGATGAGTAAATATCACGCGTCTGATAAGCGCTTTGTACGTTAAAAGATAAGTGCCAGCCCTTATTCAAAAAGCCGATACCGGCAGGGTTAGAGTAAGCACCATCAATGCCGAAGGCACCAATTCTAGCCGGATTGCGTAGAAAGGCCACACTTTGATTCGTATTGGTCAAGTAGCCGCCGGCTAACGATGGTATTGCGCTGACCATAAAGCCAAATAGCGCTGAGTAAATTTTCTTCATTTTCCTGTAAATTGGTCTAAACGACCGCAAAAGTAGGAATTCTCCGCACGAAAACAAAGTTTTTGTGCAATAATTCTCATCTGCGACTCGCGATTTTTTATTTTTCACCTACAGAAGCGAGACTTTGAAAGTGTCAAATTCACTTGAGGTCACTTTGCTTTGCGATAGTCTCCGACAAATCATAAAACGATGAAAGGCACATAAAAAAGCAACAAAGCACGCCGCAGCAATTCAACTTATCCACTCATTGGCAATCTGCCAAGTCCCACAGCGACATTATGACATTTCCTTTTTTTAATTTGAAAATCAAACTATTATAAGATGAAGTATCGAAATATAGACGACGAAGGTCTTGTTCCTATGATTTTTCTTCACGAGCGCAAGCCTTTTTCATCACGAGCGTAGATCTATACCTTCACGAGCGTACATTCGTACCATCACGAGGGGACATTTCGCTTTTGCGTCCGGCGGGCGCAAAAATTTGTTTGTCATCAACTATAATTGGTATTTTATTCTTGCTTAATCCAGGCGGCAGCAGGCCTCGGCGCAAACTTCCTCATCGCAGAAAAGACTTAAAGGACTATTTGCAGCCTCATTGTTTGCCACGATTAGGGGCAACTAAATAAAACAAAGAATAAAATGGAAAATTTGCTTTATCTCAAAACCAAGGATAAAGCGCAAAGGAGACGAAAAAGCTCACTCATCGGTCAGCAATTTGAACTTGGCGTATTTTAACAGTAAGTTTTTCGCGCCATTCTGCTCAAAGTCGACCACAGCCTTCATATTGATACCGCTCCCATCAATACTACGGACCACTCCGCGCCCGAAACGCTCGTGGAGTATTGTTGCGCCCACTTGCAGTCCATAACTTTCGCAACCGCTCTCCGAGTTTCCTGACGTTGTAGCGGCTTGCGATAAGCGGCGCAAGCGGCCTTGTTGAACAGTCGTGCGTGAAGAGTCGGCTTCAAAGGCGGATGAGCGACGACTAAAAGCCTTATCCGCAACAAAAGATGAGCTTGTAGGCGAATGAAAGTCTGACGGCGCCGGCTTACGGTCAACTTTAGCAGCATCGAACAAGCCCGCCATACGCCCACTATTGAGGTGGCCGAACGAAGAATAATCTCTCGCAGACGAACTGTCTGTCTCGACATACTGCGGATCAATTTCCTGCAAGAAGAGGCTGGGCTCACAGAGTTCCAAGCGCCCATAAATATAACGCGTCTTGGCGTAAGTGATGAAGCAATGCGCCTTAGCCCGCGTAACAGCCACATAAAAGAGTCTTCGTTCCTCTTCTAATTCGCGCGCACTATACTTGGCGGCTGTTCCGGGAAAGAGTCCGTCTTCCAAGCCCGTAACAAAGACAGCCTCAAATTCCAAGCCCTTTGCAGCGTGGACCGTCATCAGCGTCACCTTTGGCTCATCATCATCTTGCTGATCTTGATCTGTCAGCAAAACGACTTGCGGTAGATAATCGGCTAAAAGGACTACGCCGGTCTCTTGTTCACTCTCAAAGCCTTTGATTGAGTTGAGCAACTCCTGAATGTTCTCCCACTTACTCAAACCTTCGGGCGTGCGGTCGCCCTGCAACTCTTGCGTGATGCCGGACGCTTCGAGCAGTTCGGAAACTAAATCGTAGACGCCCATCACATCGGCCCGCGCCTGAAAACTCCGTATAAGTTCGGCAAAAGCATAGAGTTTCTCCAAAGTCCGCCGATTCAAAGCGACGCCAAACTTATCGGGCGCTAACAGAACGCTCCACAAAGGCTCGCCATTTCCTCTTGCCGCAGCTATAAGTTTGCTCATCGTCGTCTGTCCGATACCCCGTGTAGGATAATTAACGATGCGTAGCAAAGCCTCTTCGTCTTGCGGATTGCAAACTACACGACAATAAGCAATAATATCTTTAATTTCTTTGCGCTGATAAAAGGACAAGCCGCCATAGACGCGATAAGGCAAAGCGGCATTGCGAAGTGCATCTTCAAAGGCCCTACTCTGTGCATTCGTACGATAAAGGATGGCTACTTGGTCTAAACTAATGTGGTGCTGACGACGCAATTTGAAGATTTCTTTCACAACCTTCGCGCTCTCATCTTTATCTGTATAGGCAGAAATGATGCATACTTTATCGCCCGCGCCGTTCTCGCTATAAATCGTTTTGGGAATGCGGTTTTTATTGCGACTGATTATTGAATTGGCAGCCTGCACTATATTCTCCGTCGATCGATAGTTGCGCTCCAATTTTATCAGTTTCGCACTCGGATAATGGGTCTGAAAGTTGAGAATGTTACCTATATCTGCTCCGCGAAAAGCATAGATGCTCTGTGCATCGTCGCCTACGACACATAAGCGGGCCTCGCCGGGACATAAATAACGGATGATGCGATACTGCACGGCATTGGTGTCTTGATACTCGTCGACTAAAACGTAGCGAAACTTTCGAACGTATTTTTCGCAAATATCCGGACGATCGTGAAAGAGAAGATAGGTACGCAGAAGCAGGTCGTCGAAGTCTAAAGCATTGGCTTGGCGGCAACGTTCTATATATATGTTGTATATGTGCACAAACTCCGTAAGCCCGTCACGTTTGTCGCGATTCATTCGATCGATATCTGCGGCATATTCATCGGGCAACATCAGATGATTCTTAGCGTCGGAGATGCGCGCAGCCACCGTGCCAGGGCGATAGACTTTATCATCTAACTTCAACTCGCGAATGATAGACCTCACCAAGCTCTTGGCATCGGCAGCATCATAGATTGAGAAAGTTGCGGGCAAGCCAAGTGCGACGTGTTCTATGCGCAAAATGCGAGCAAAGATTGAGTGAAACGTACCCGCCCACAACATAGCAGCGGCCGCAGGCTCTACGAGTTGGGCAATGCGTTCACGCATCTCTCTCGCCGCCTTGTTGGTAAACGTCAGCGCTAAGATTTCCCAAGGTTGATAGCCATTTTGTAACAGATAAGCTACCTTATAGGTTAGCACGCGCGTCTTTCCAGAACCGGCCCCTGCTATAATAAGCGAAGGGCCGTCGCAATATTGCACGGCCTGGCGCTGACTTTCATTAAGGAAATCTTCTTGCATGCGTTTTGTTTCCCTATACAAGGAGCAGGATCAGCTTACAAATGCTTAGTATCGTGATCTAACTTACGCTCATAAAATTTCACCTGCTCGCAAAGACGATCAAAGACTCCCAGCAAAGAATCTGACTTTTCACCGGCTTGAATAACGCGGTCTACGTAAGAAAGCGTCTGCCGAGCCGTTTGCAATTCGATAGAGTCCATCAGCAGGATGCCCTCCTTACGAGCATTTATAGCCAACATATGCTGTTCACGAATCTGAGCTACGGAGAGTTTGGCCTCTTTTAATTGACCGGCCTTAATCTGCTTGCGCGCTTTATTAAGCAAGATCTGGCCCTGGGCTTCATCAGCACGGCGTGCCTCGGACCAATCGGGGTGAGGATCGTTGCACCTCCCCAAACCGAGCAACACAAGAAATAGACAAGCTAAACTTTTCATTGGGTTTTCTTAATCAAACGGGGGCGAAGATACACTTTTTGAATGGAAAAGCCAAGACGAACAGGAAATATAGCAACTCGCTTTTAGAGACTCCGTCCGGACACACTCCCTTTTGACCTGCAATAAGAAGCTAAGTTCTCTTGCTTAAAGATACATTGTCAGCCGACAAGCGTAAATTGGCAATATCTCTGCGCTTTCCGCCGATCCTCCACAAGCCTTTTCACCATTCATTGAATAACGATCACTGTCAGAGTCGCGGTTTGGTTTGGTAATGCAAACTTGATACCGACCAACAATTAAAGCTTTCCTTGCGAACCAACTACAGCAAAGCATTTACCACCCTTACTTTGTCGCAGCATTACCTCCAGACTCAGCATTGCCAAGATGCCGAACTCTATTAGTATCAACGTGTAGTGTCTTATTTAAAATAAGACATTCGCCTGATTGTGTCCGGAAAGCTAAGCTTAGTCTAAGCTTTTCCGCCTTTGCGTATGTATCAGGATAAGTCTTGTTTGTTTTTACTTTAAGACTGCTTCAAGAAGCCCGGAGAGCGGATTGTCTTTCGTGTATTTATTGTAGGCCATCAGCCTGACTATCTGTTTTTATAGGATAGTGCTCGTATGTTATATTTTTCAAGAAATGAAGAACATTTTGTTGATTAACTTTGTTGCTTAACCGTGATTGTTATATCTTTGCCTGCATCGAAAATTACCTCTAAAATATCACAACTATGAGAAAATGCTATCTATTTACACTCCTAGTATCTGTGTTGTTCTGTTGCACTTTAAAAGCACAAACAACGAAAACCATAGATGTTACCCAACCGGGAACTTTGTCGGCGATGCTTGGCGAGACCTTAAAGTCCGTTAAAGACCTATCCATTACCGGGAAAATCAACTCCGCCGACATTGACGCACTTATGCAGGCAGGTGCACTCGAAGTATTAAACCTTTTAGATGCTACCATCGTAGACGCTGAAGGAAAGGAAACGACAGTATTCCCGGGCTACACCTTGCGTAAGCATCCATCGTTAACGACACTTACTTTCCCTAAGACGGTAACGTCAATTGGGGCCGGTGCATTCTTCAAATGTCTTAAATTGAAGAAGGTTGTATTGCCGGAAGCAATAAAGAAATTGAGCGAGAGTGTTTTTATGAGTTGCTCTGCCTTGTCCGAAATTAACTTTCCTAATGGTCTGGAAAGTATAGGAAGGAGCGCTCTCTATATGACTGCGATTACAGATTTTATCGCTCCGAAGTCGTTAAGAACATTAGGTGATAACGCTCTATATGGCACACAAATTACGAAAGCTGTACTGAACGATAAGTTGGAGAAGATTGGACAAGCCTCGTTTGCCGCTTGTAAGCAACTTGAAAAGATAGAAATTGAGAACAACCCCAACTTCAAACTTGTAGATGGTGTGCTTTATAGCGCTGACGAAACCATACTCGTGGCTTATCCGTTGGCAGACAAAAGACCATTGTATAAGACGCTGTCGACCGTTACAACCATCTGTCAAGGCATATTCGAAGGTGCTGTAAATCTCAAGGATATTTACATTAACGAAGGAGTTACGACTATTCCTGTCAGTTTGTGTTGTAATGCTGAGGCGTTGGAACGTATGTATTGGCCGGCTACCATTACTGATGTGAAGGTTGGAGCGATAGATGCTTGCAAAAAGTTACGCGAGCTACACGTTGCGGCTACTAAGGCTCCTGCCGCAGATACGGGAGCCTTTGGTGTTATGTTTAAGAACTATACTGCTTATCTTTATGTCCCTTTCGGAGCAAAGGCAAGCTACGAAGCAAATGAGGAATGGAACGAAAACTTCTTAGGTATCAAGGAGGAAAGCACCGAACCCAATACGATTGTACTCAAGACCAATAGAGCGATAGGAGATGCTTTTTCTTTGAAGGTCGGTGCAAAAGAAGGAGAAAAGATTGGAATAAAAGGCGCGTCGTATAACGAACAAGACCAGTTGATACTTACAGATATCGAGGTTACGCTTTACGGAAAGATAACAAAGATAGATTGTAGCAGTAATAAGCTTTCCTCAATCGTTATTACTAATCAACCGCAACTGCGAGAAGTTTATTGTGATGACAACGAACTGACAAAGTTGGAGGTAAACTATGTCCCCGTATTGGCTACGCTCTACTGCGGCAACAATAAGGATTTGTCAGACATAGATCTCAAGTCGATGCCTGCACTCGCCGATTTGAGCTGTTACAGCAATAGTGTAAAGCAACTTGATCTTAGCCAAAATCCTAAGTTGACCTCGCTCATCTGTCGCGATAACCTTATTGAAGGAACGCTCGATCTTAGTAAGAACCCGAAGGTAGAGCAGGTGAACTGTTACAACAATAAGATTTCAGAAATTAAATTAGCGGCAGAATCAAGTTTGCGACACATAGAAATGCAACGCAATAACATAAAAGGCGAAAGTATGACAGCGTTTATGAAGGCACTCCCCGAATATGTGGCTTATGGTGCAGACGAGTGGGATGATTACGGCGGTCTTAACTTGCAGGGACTCTATGTTACTGAAACCTCAGTTGCGCTTGAGAAGAATGTGGCGCTTGTCAGTGATGTCAAGATCGCCAAAGATAAGAAGTGGCCTGTGTTTGCCTTGGATCTTGACAATTATGGTTCAACTGCGCCGGAGCCTTACGATGGAATCGACCCGACGAGCATCACCATGGTAACTAGAGCTAGTAGCGTTAAGGCTTACGCAATTCATAATACTATAAACGTAGAAGGTATTGCCGATGGCGAAACTGTAGCTCTCTATACGGCCCATGGTATGCTTGTTGATAAGGCTATGAGCCGCAAAGGTGCAATCCAACTCGCTGCACAAGGCGCAGGTATATACATCGTGAAATGGGCAAACAATACCATAAAGATCGTAGTTGCAGCTAAATAGCGATTAAGAAGTCCATCTATAAAAAGGTGGATGCGTACAAGCACGTGTATAGATGCGAGCCGATTTGTATTTAAGAAAAAAGTTACGTATCTTTTATGGAAAAGTCCAATCTTTTTGCTTGAAAGGTACGTATCTTTTCTTCCAAAAGAATGTACTTTTTTTGAATTATCTTATATGCTTGTTATTTAGGGTTTTAGCGTTAGTTTTTCCAGTCCCTTTTGAGTGGAGAATTACCGGGAGGTGTGGAGTAGGGGGCAGCCGCTTACGGTAAATTGATTTGAGTGTGTGAAATGGTGGTATTCTTTGTCAAATCGCTAATCGACTTGCTTTTTTTCGGTTCTTCCGTTAAATGCGTAGACGCCTATCATGCAATGCATATAGCCTTAATGTGAAGTATTCCTCATTTCTGAATCCATATATCTGTCTTTTCAGAACCTTTATTTTAACGTGAATTCGTCGAACTCACGTTAAATAGAAGTAAAAATACACCGCACCAAATTGAGTCGCTTTTTTTTGTTCATTTTGGAAAAATGTAGTAATATTGCCCAGTAATTAGAACTATTCCATGATTTATTAGATTTTTTAAAATGAAAAGTAACCATTACCTCTTCATCGCAATATTGACGATGATACTCTTCTCGCAGCTATCTATAGCTCAAGAAATTAAGTTAAAAACCACATTGCAAACAAACAGCGCTACCTCCGAAAATTTCGCAATGAAAATCAGGACTCCCAAAGGAGCTGTCTATCATATTGACTATGGCGACGGAACTGCTGTTCAAGACAAGTACGGCAGTGGTTATGCCGAAACTTTCTATTACAGCTTTGCCGACATGGCTACCCAAAGTGAGCACAACGTGAGAGTGTGGGGAGCCGATTTCCTGGAGTTTACAGCCATTAGCAACAAGAAGGTGACAGAACTAACAGTGACTGATTGCCCAAACCTGGAGAAATTCTCGTGTGCCAATAGCCTGCTCAAGCAACTGGACCTTTCCAGTTGCGGTAAACTCTCCTCGGTTACCTGCAACAACAATGATATAGCCTTGCTCAAACTGCCGGCTTCAGTAACAAGCGTAAATTTCTCAAGAAACAGGCTCTCCCTCGCCAAGTTTCCCGATAAACGTACAGGCATGATATATACCTACGGCCCCATGCGACCTATCTATTTGTCTGAAGACAAAATCAACGGCTTAACTGTAGATCTTACCGAAATGCTGGAATTTAATGGGACAAAATCAACATTCAAATGGTATTACTTCGACAACAAAGGCAACAATGCCGACCCAGCTCTGCTCATCGATCCCTCTACCTACACAGAGAAGGAGGGCGTATTTACATTTAATCAAAAACCCGAGAAAGCTATCTATTGCGTGGTGTCGAATTCAAAGTTGCCCAACCTGAACAACATCAACGACTGTTACGGCATCATGCCCTTAGAATTGAAAGGTGAAAACAAAAAACTGGAGCAGGTACATGCTGCATTTATCACCGATAAATTTACGACTGAGGGCCTAACCTTCGACCTGCAACTCAGTGCCACACAGGCCAACAGCTCATGCGTAATCGATTGGGGCGACGGTTCTTTCGAAGAAACGGTGCTGGGAGTGGACACCGTGACGCTGAAGCACAATTTCCTTGACGCACAAGTCGATCGCCGGCACACGGTTCAAATTCAATGTGGCAACCTCGACCTGATGGGACTTCCCCAAATTGGAGGGTTTATTAATTTTGCCCCCACTATGCAGCCTTGTCCCGTTAAGAAACTTGTGCTCGACAACAACCGTGTACAAGAATTGGACTTTTCTACCTTTGTAAACTGTGAGGAAATCTCGGCCAATGGTTGCTACATGAGTAAAGTGACATTGCCACACAGCGACAAGCTCAAGAAACTTTCATTGCGTGGCGGGACAATTCGCGAGGTTGATTTGTCTCCTTTCACGAGGCTTGAAGAGTTAACCCTCTCTTCCAACCAGCTCGATAGTATCGACCTGAGTACATTGACTCATCTCAAGAAAATTGACGTTTCGCACAATAAGTTGAAAAGCATAAAGATGAGTAACGACTTAAGCCAACTTAACGAAATGGACTGTTCTTTCAATGCTATCCCCATGTACATGCTACCCGAAAAAGGGATGATGAATACCTATCGCTATGCACCACAAGAGGCTTTCGAAATCACTTCCAATCTGATAGATGGCTGCACAATCGACCTGTCGATGTTTGACAACCTCAAAGGTGAAAAAACGACAACTCAGCCCACCACCTACATTTGGCTGCATGGCGATGATGAATCGAAATTCATTATTGAGGGCGTGCACTACAGTGTGATGGGCGGAAAATTTACGTTTAAGTTCAAAGAACCCACCAAGGTGTTCTGTACAATGCAAACGGCCGCTTTCCCTCTCCTGGCTTCGACCGAAAACAGTTACCGCACCAAGCCTATTGTAGTGGACGCTCAAGAAATGACCTCGGTCAATGCCTCTGTAGTCGAAACGCCTTTGAGTTTAAAGATGGTTCACAAGACGCTCCATTTGAAAGCCTTGAAACAAGTTCAAGTAACCCTGTTTTCAATAGATAGCAAAGCTTTGTGGACCAAAGTCATGAACTCCGGAGAGGAGGATTCTCTTGAGTTGCAGCCAGGAGTCTATATTCTTCAAGCCAATGGTATGGAGGATGTAAAATTCTCAATCAGATAAGACAAAAACTCGATCTAGAAATAGTAGCAGGAGGATACAAGAATATCCTCCTGTTTTCGTTCTGTCGTTCTTGTAGTGTACTGAATAAGTTGACACCTTCTCAATCACAAAGGAGTAGAAATTTATGTCTCATTACA
>JABZGR010000058.1 GCA_015259125.1 Alloprevotella tannerae
TGCAGACACGCAATGCTGTACTGTCAACAAAGCTTATGCCCGTGCATTTGCCCAAAAGGACCTTCTTGATAAACAAGGTTAAGGGTACGGCTACCTCCCTTTCCAATTCTACTAAACGGTTATAAGAAACAACTTTTGGAAACAGATGGCGAAGATGCTTGCATACTTTTTCAAGATAGAAATGTTTAAAGCAGCGATAACCGGAGTCGTGGAAAAGAATCATTATCAGCATGACTTCGGCCTTTGACATCGTGGAACTTCGATGATATTTTCTTTTTCCGGTAGGTTTTAGCGCATATTTTGCCGTCATAGCATCAAAAAACTTGCAGAAGTCGTCTGCCATACAAAATATTTCAGGAGTTTCCTTGAACGAAGTGAAAAACTTTGGCTTCGGTGATCATAGCGATTTTTGTTCGTAATTCTAGGTATATCAACACCTTAAAGTTACAACAAATTTCGCTAATCACCAAATCTATAGACACTTATAATTCGACGAACTCACGTTAAATTAAGGATGATATAGTCCCCAATAGTATTTCTATCTTTGAGGACTTTTTATAATAAACAGTCAACGTGAGATCGATGCGAATGTCACTCAATAATGACTTATCACTTTCGCACATCTCTTAAACACAATATAAATACAGAAGAACAATCTTCCCAAGAAAGGAGTATATCTTTTGCATAAAAGGTGCGCTCCTTTTTCGTAAAAAGTACAGACGTTTTGCCCAAAAGGTACGTACCTTTTTAGGAAAAGGAACGTACTAAAAATCTGAAAGCTTTATTTACAAGACCTACGACCAATTTTGTTTCTTGAGGTGGCTACTTTTTGTCGTGGTGAAGTAATCCGGACTAAAGTCTTGGCGTTACTCTTCGTCTTGGGGTGGACATACAAGAAAATTTAGTATATTTGCGATACGATCGTATGACTTATATAACAAAATCATGACAGACTTTGAAGAATACATCCCTCAAAGTAAACCGCATAAGCGCGAAAAAGATAGAAGCCAGATTGCCAGATTGATTTCGTTTTGTATTGTCATCATTTCACCATTAATAATCAATAATGTCTCGTTTAACAAGGATAGACAAGACAGATTAACTTTAGAAGTAAGAAGAGATAATTTATTGGATAAAGAAATAGAATCTCACAACTCACCTCTTTTCAAAATAAATCTACTAGATTCTGTTATCAATTAATGTAAAAATAACACTTCTATAATACAAGAAGTTCTTAAAAATCACAGAAGCAGATCCTTCAAAAAAGACAGTAATCACAATGTTCGATTTTGTAAACTCTACATATAGTGGGATATTATCTATCCTTTCTACACTATTCTGTTTGTCTTATCCACTAGTGATAGGGTGCATTGAGAAAATAGATGATAAGTTTAGTTCCACAAAGTTGTCTGAGCGATTTTTGGGCGAGATCTCATTCAAATGGTTTAGAACATCTTTAGTGATAAACCTTATTATGGCTGTTATATTTCCATTCCTTATGGATGATTGTGCTCAGGCCAGAATTTTCATGGGTGTACAATGCGTCGGCGCTATTATTTTAGTCTCGTCTGCTTTGTTTCTCTTTTCAAAGATTATTACCTACTACAATATCAAAGACTTGCAAAAAGAAATCTTAAACAACTACAAAGATGCTGTAAAAATATCAGACAAAACGAAAGAAGAGAAATACTTTACCCAATGGATTGAACTATCGCCTGAGCTTTTGAAATCTGCAGATAATATTCTTGTACAAGATGTATATAGAGTATTAACAGACTATGTGGAAAGAATATACAAAGAAAACAAAGGCAAAACTTTAGTATTTGACCATTATTATTACGAAGGTATTTCGCGTATTAATGATAATCTGAGTAAAGAAGAATCAAAACCGATATCAGTTAACAACACAAACTCCATTTTAACCCATCTTATTTTCTTGGACTCCCTAGTTTCAGAAAACACTTACAGATATTTATGGAGGAATCTTAGAATACAGATGTTCTACAATAAAGATGAGTGGATTATGGAGTATTGGAAGGAGGCATCACAGAAGATGGGCCTTTTCATAGAACCGAAAAATGAATGTCCTTATAGCGTGGAGGGCAAGCTATATACTGAGGAGCAAATAGAAGATACTCAGAAACAACGTGAGAACTTTATGGAGTTTCATATTATGTTGTGTTCAATGCTTATTCAAGAGAAGAAATATAGATTGTTGGAACTTATGCTTTCATTTACGCAATCAGAGCCTCCATCCTATCCTTTAGTACCTTCGAAGTTAAGTGAGATAATAGATATCTTCAATAGGATAAATCATAATAGTTTCATTAATCTGTTTCATTATGAATCAAAATACCAAATGCCTAATATGCATGGTATTACAGAAGGCAAGATAGTTGGTGCTGCAAACTGCTACCTCGCGTTATTGGCTTATCGTATTTATGTTATACGTTGGGACTATGAATACGAGTCTGTATTAAGTACAGGTGTATTACCTGAGACTTTGTTAGAGTTAAGCACATTAAAGAATAATCTGGATGTTTTCAAATACTGGTTAAAGCGGATTAAAAACAAAGAGGATTTACTCAATGTTATAAGTTTTAGTTCCTTTGATAAAGAAATTGAAGAAAAGGCTAAGATTTATGGTCTAACAAGCCTTTTGAAACCAGATCAGTTGGTATCACATATGCAAGATGAAATTCTTGTAAAAATGGAGTACTTAAGGACAACCCTTCCATTAAACGAGAAGAAAGTCAACTCCGAAGAAGAGGAGTTGACTAATAATATTCGGAGGGCAATGAAGCCATATGACGATTGGTTAGAAAAACGATTCGAGCAGGAAAAGTTCTATAACCTTAACTCGTCAGTGACAATGCCATTTCCCAATACGGCATTCGTAAAAAATCCAGATGTGAGTCACGTAGGTATTGCTAGTAATATGTCCTCCTATATGTTACGAAATTTCCAGTACTTGTTTGCTAGTTCTTTCTTTGCAGAACATGGTGAGACAGACTACGACTTATCATCAGAAGATTTGTTTAGAGCCATTGACAGGTTAGAACTCAACAAAAAGCATTATATAATTGCTTTCGGCATTTATTTTGATTATTTTGTTGGTTCTATAAAGGAACTCAAGAAGGAGGATGAGCATAAATATTCATATAGAGGAATGAAGATCCTTTCATTGGATCGCAGTGCTCAGTATTTTTCGCAGATTGTTTATGTTATGAGGTTTGAGGATCGTCCTTACTTGGATTTTCTTAAACCATCATCTGACGAACAAAAAAAATTATATTTGGAGAATAAGATTGATAAGTATGATCTGTGGCTATCTCTTAAAAAGATATCAGAGCATCCTGATCTACTTACAGATCAAATAAAGGCAAAGCTTGGTAACAAGGCTAATCAACACTCTCTATTTACCGCTATATGGAGACCAAGATTATTTTTCAAGCCCGAGTGTCCTATAGTTAGCATTAAAGTTAAGTATCGCTTGATCAATGAAGGCAAATATGATAATGTGGATAAGGTAAAGCCTTTCACTTCCGCCAAAGATACGCTTGCCATATAAGCAAAGAAATAGTTAAATACTTTTCTAATACAATTTCTTTAAAACTGCTTTACTCGCAAAAGCGGCCTACTCATTCCACCTTAAGGAAGGTCTTGACTAAATCTGTGTTTCTTGAGACCGTTGCACGGTCTTTTAGCGACATATTGGCCGAGATTTCTTGTCCATATCACTGATATTTAGAGACCTTTGCACAATAAAGCAATCTATTTTGTTACTTATCCAATTGTTTTTTAG
>JABZGR010000034.1 GCA_015259125.1 Alloprevotella tannerae
TAATTTTGTATCATCTTATAGTGCTAATATACGAAATAATACGCTAAAAAACAATAGGACAAGTGGTAAAATAGACTGATCTATTGTGTAAAGGTCTCTTATCCCGAATTCGCTTATAATATAATCCCGACCTGTTCAGAGCAGCCTTCGTTGGTTGTTTGTTTGTGGTAAAAGGAACTAATACACTATACTGCGGTTCCGACCTATTCGTGATATTCTTTGTCAGTTGTTTGTACTGAAAAGATGCAAGGTGGGAAGCTGTAAGTAGAAAATAAGTTTTGCTCACGCCCTTTTTTCGTGTAATTTTGCAGCATTATTGCTTATTATGGCAGACTATCAGCAGAAAAAGAACTTACTCGGGCTTACGCCTTCGGAATTGAAAGATGTGGTGCGCTCATTGCAGTTGCCCACTTTTGTGGGTAAACAGATTGCTCGTTGGCTTTACGTGCACCACGTAAGGGAGATCGACGAGATGACCAATCTTTCGCTGGCAGCGCGAGATATGCTGAAGCAGCAGTATGTGATTGGCAATTCTTCGCCCATAGATGCCCAATACAGTAAAGATGGGACGATTAAGTATCTGTATCGTACGCTGTCGGGAGATTATATCGAGACGGTTTTTATTCCGGACGGAGATCGGGGCACGCTTTGCGTTTCGTCGCAAGTGGGCTGCAAGATGCATTGCGCCTTTTGTATGACCGGACGCCAAGGCTATGTCGCTTCTTTGTCGGCGGCTGATATTTTAAATCAAATTTACTCCTTGCCGGAGCGTGATCGGCTTACGAATATCGTATTTATGGGTCAAGGAGAACCTTTTGATAACTTAGATAACGTCTTGCGTGCCACGGAGATTCTGACATCTTCTGAGGGATATGCTTGGAGTCCTAAGCGGATTACGGTGAGTACCATTGGACTCCTACAAGGCTTAAAGCGCTTTTTGGATGAGAGTAAGTGTAGCTTGGCCATCAGTCTTCATCACGCCGTGCCTGCAGAGCGAGAAAAGATAATGCCCGTGGAGCGCGCTTATCCTATCAAAGACGTTGTGCGCCTGCTTAAGCAATATGACTTCTGTCGGCCTCGAACGAATGAGAGCAATGCCAGCAAGCAGCGTCGCTTATCGTTTGAATATATCGTGTTTTCAGGCGTAAACGATAGCTTGAAAGATGCTGCTGCGATCATCGATTTGCTCAAAGGTTTGGATTGTAGAATTAACCTCATAAGGTTTCATCAAATACCGGATACGCCGCTTAAAGGCGTCGATGACCAAAATATGCTGCGCTTTCGCGACTATTTGACCGCGCACGGTATCTTTACTACGATTCGCGCATCGCGTGGGCAGGATATTTTTGCCGCTTGCGGCTTGCTGTCGACCAAGAAGCAGGAAGAGGAATTAAAAGAAAAGAAATAATTACCTTGTTGGTGCAGATGGCGTAAGCTGATTAGCATAAACAAACAATAAAATGAATAACATGAGAGATAATCAAAGAGAGGCTGTTGGCGCTGCTCATTCGCTTCACTCGCATATAAAGGTCGGCATCACACACGGAGATACAAACGGCGTAGGTTATGAATTGATCTTTCAAACTTTTGGAAATCCCGCAATGTTTGAAATGTGCACGCCGATTGTTTATGGTTCTCCACAGATTGCTAATGCGCATAAGAAAGCTTTAGGCTTACAGCTGAATTACCAAATAATAGAGGATAGTGCCCGATCAGTTGATGGGCAACTCAATCTTATCGATTGCGTAAAAAAAGATGTGCCGGTTAATCTTGGTCAACCGGACAAGGCTGCTGGCTTCGCGGCTTATTGTGCCTTGGAGCGTGCGACGGCAGATTTGCGCGAGGGAAAGATTGATGTGCTCGTTACTGCGCCGATAGACAAGTTTACGATTCAGAGTGACGACTTTCATTTCACCGGACATACAGAATACTTGCAAGATCGCTTGAAAGGCGAGTATGAGCCATTGATGATTTTAATGAATGGTCAATTGCGTGTGGCTTTAGTGACGACACATTTGCCGCTGAGTGAAGTTGCTTCGGCCATCACTGCGGAGAGTGTAGAATTGAAACTTCGATTGTTACAACGCTCTTTGCGTACAGACTTCCTGCTTCCTATGCCGCGCATTGCGGTGCTGTCTTTGAACCCACATTGTGGTGATAATGGTACAATTGGAAATGAGGAAGCAGACATCATAAAGCCAGTTATAGAAAAGCTGGTCAAAGAAGGTAAACACGTCTTCGGCCCTTATCCTGCTGATGGCTTTTTTGGTTCAGAGCTTTATCGCCGATTTGATGCCGTACTGGCTATGTATCATGATCAAGGATTGGCGCCTTTTAAGGCTCTTGCTATGGAAGAAGGCGTAAACTTTACGGCCGGATTATCAGCGGTGCGCACTTCGCCGGACCATGGCGTGGCTTACGATATTGCCGGCAAAGGCGTGGCTTCTGTTGCGTCTTTTAGATCTGCTGTTTATTCGGCCATAGATATTTATAGAAACAGAAAAGCGGATGCAGCCGCTAAGGCCGATCCACTGCCATTAGGACTCTACGAGAAGAGGCAGGAGAATGAGCGCGCTCGCAAGGTTGCTAAAAACGATTCGGCAGAATGAATTACGCCATTATTGCGGCCGGCGAAGGATCGCGTCTGATGCAGGAGGGCGTAGAGCAACCCAAGCCCTTGGTTGAATTAAACGGAGAGCCGATGATTCATCGGTTGATTCGTATCTTCAATGCCAACGGAGCGGAGCAGATCGCTATTGTCGCCAATGATCTTTATCCTGAAACGGCTGAGTATGTGCGCAAATTAATGTCGGAGCCTTTTGGGAAGCATTGCCGACTGGTTGTGAAGTCCACACCAAGTTCGATGCATAGTTTTTATGCCTTATCCTCACTCCTTGAAGAAGGCCCTTTTTGCCTTACGACGGTAGATACGATCTTTAGAGAAGAGGAGTTTGCTCGTTACATAGCGGATTTTTCTACAACGCCTTATGATGGCCTGATGGGCGTGAGCGATTTTATAGATGATGAGCGCCCGCTTTATGTCGAAACCGGCGATCACTTGATGATTTCTGATTTTGGAGATACGGCAACGCAAGACTCAAAATATATTTCCGGTGGAATATATGGTTTGAAGCCGATTTGCTTACAGACGCTTCAACGTTGTATGGATGAAGGACAGCATCGAATGCGTAATTTCCAGCGAGGGCTGATCAAAGATGGGCGAAAACTACAAGCTTGGCCCTTTTCTAAAGTTTTGGATATAGATCACGCCTCTGATATTTTGAAAGCCGAACAATTCTTGGCGGCTGAAAAAAACCTTTGATTATGCAGATACTTGGCGTGCGGCGTGCTCATCGCTTTTCCCCAAACTCTGTAGTGAGGGATGCAGAGATTTTTAATGCGGTGGTTAGTCTTTTGGAAAGTTATGACCATTCTGTGGTGGCAGTTGACGAGGATGCGTTGCGTTATAATAAGATCTACGATCGTGTTTTCTCAATGGCGCGAAGTGAGGAGGCTTTAGCGCAACTCCTCGACTTTGAGCGACACGACTGTCCGGTGATAAATTCTCCGCAGATCTTATTGCGAATTTCGCGTGTTTCCCTCTATGAATCGTTTCTTGCAGCCGGCATCCCGCAACCCCAAAGTTGGGTGTTGGAATATCCCTATTCGCTTCCGCCTGATTTAGATTACCCTTTGTGGCTAAAGCGTGGAGAAGGTTGTGCACAAGCAAAGGGTGACGTACAATATATATGTAATGAAGCCGCTTTGAAAACTGCTTTGCAAACTTTTCAATCCGAAGCGCAGAAAAGGTTGCTTTTATCACGGCATTTGCAAGGTGATTTGATTAAGTTCTATGGTGTAGCCGGAACGAGTTTCTTCCATTCGCTTTACCCTACGCAACAAGGCGGCTTTAGCAAGTTTGGGTTGGAGCAAAACAATGGTGTGCCTCATTACTTTCCGTTTTCTTTGTCCCAACTGCAAGCTGCTGCGGAGCGAGCATCAAAGCTAAGTGGTCTAAGCGTGTATGGAGGTGATGCCATCGTTCAAGCAGACGGCTCTTTCTACATTATTGATTTTAATGATTGGCCGAGTTTCTCTCCTTGCGTTAATGCTGCGGCCGAAGCTATTTCGCAATTGATTCTTTCCGGTTATGACAGTTAACAGCAACATAGAGACAACGCTAAAGTCCGGCGATACAGAAGAATGGTTGGATTTATATTTTACGCGCCCTCTTGGCTATTTGTGGGCTAAACTCTTTGCTCGCCTCCACGTTCATCCTAATATTGTGACCATCTTTAGCATCTTCTTAGGCGTAGGAGCCGGTTTTTGCTTCTATTTTGAGGATTTGCGTTGGACTGTTTGCGGTATTTGCCTTCTTGTATGGGCAAATATTTATGATAGTTGCGATGGACAACTCGCTCGGATGACAGGCCAGAAAACTAAATTAGGTCGTATCTTGGATGGGTTCGCAGGTGATGCTTGGTTCTTTACAATTTATTTCTTTATTTGTTTGCGCCTGACACCCGTTTGGGGTGTTTGGATTTGGCTCTTAGCGGCTTTGGCCGGACTGATTTGCCATGCTAAGCAATGCCAATTAGCCGATTATTATCGCAATGTGCATCTTTTTGTACTAAAAGGTAAATCCGGTAGCGAGTTAGATAGTTCTGCGAAAGTAAAGGCAGATTATGAAACGCTTCGTTGGGGAAATGATTTTATACAAAAGTTGTTCTTGTATTTTTATATAGGATATACCAAAAGCCAAGAGCAGATGACGCCTTCTTTTCAGCATTTGCGCGCAGCATTGCAAGCGAAAATAGGCGAACAAAGTTGGCCCGAACAACTCCGAAAGGACTTCCGCCAAGGCAGTTTGCCCTTGATGAAATATGCCAACATCTTGACTTTTAATACGCGAGCCATCGTTTTATACATTTCGCTTCTATGCTTTGTTCCGTGGGCCTATTTTATTTTTGAGATAACGGTGATGAATGTGCTGTTCTTCTATATGCGCCAACGCCACGAGCAACTTTGTCGCCAACTTTATCAAAATCTGCCGACTTATGAAGCCTCTATATAGAAACCTCTTTCTTTTGTTCGGGTTGGTCAGCATAGGTTTTATGCTGTATAGTTTTGGAACGGATTTCGCCGATTGGCAAATTTCGCTCCTCAATGCCGGGTTTTATCTTCCTGCGGTTGTGGGTTGTTGGGTTGTTGTGTATGCTTTTAATGCGCGAGCTTACCAAGAAATCGTCAATTGTGTTTCTCCCGATAAGCGCTTGCCCTATTTGCACGCTTACAAACTCACGGTTAGCGGCTTCGCCTTTAGTTATACGACACCTTTTGGCTTTGGTGGCGCTCCCTATCGTGTGATGGAATTGAGCCGTTATATCGGAACGCCATGCGCAATGTCTTCTACCGTTCTTTATTCGATGATGCACATTCTCTCCCATTTTTTCTTGTGGATGACCGGCGTTGTATGTTTTGTGCTGTTTTACACAGATCGCTTGGATTCGACTACGATAATTTTTCTCGCCGTCTTTGTTCTGGTCTTTTTCGTCGTACTTTATTTTTTCTATTATGGTTATAAAAACGGCCTGATTGTCAAACTCTATTCGATATTGCTGAAAATACCAGGCATCAGGAAGTATGCACGTCGATTTTATACAAAAAATGAACAGGCGATGCAGCAAGTGGATCAAAATATCTCTTATCTGCATGCCCGTCCAAAAGCTTTCTACTCTTCGCTCGTTTTAGAATACGTTGGGCGCGTATGCAATAGTCTTGAATATTTCTTTATTCTGCGCAGCTTGGGCATACCCGTTGATTTCTTTGATGCGTTGTTAGTTCTGGCTTTCTCTTCGTTGATCGGTAACCTCTTGTTTTTCTTTCCGATGCAATTGGGCGCGCGCGAGGGCAGTTTGGCTGCCATTGTCCGCATTTTAGGCTTTGGTAACCCCTCCTTAGGTTTGTTTGCCAGCTTCTATACGCGCATTCGCGAACTCTTTTGGATTATTGTCGGCGTCTTGTTGGTGAAAGTGGGTAATCAAAAAATGATGAAATAATGCAAGCAATACTTTTCGATTATGGTGGTACATTGGATACGAATGCCGTGCATTGGTCCAACGTGCTTTGGGCCGGCTTTCAACAGATGAAAGCACCATTCAGCAAAGATCAGTTTCGTGAGGCTTATGTCTATGGAGAGCGTCGATTAGCACAGGTTCAGATCATTCATCCTTCCGATGATTTTTATAGTTTGTTGCAAAAAAAAGTGCGAATCGAAGTCGATTATCTCATTGAGCATTGTATTTGGGAAGCTACAGTTGCAGAACAGTCGGCTATGGTCCGTGGCGTAGCCGATTATGGTAATGCCTACGTCCACCGCAACTTAGAGCGCGTGCGCCCGATCTTGAAACGGCTCTCACAACACTATAATTTGATTTTGGTGACCAATTTTTATGGCAACATACAAGCCGTTCTCGATGCCTACGATCTGAATTTCTTCAGTCAAATCGTAGAGAGTGCAGTGGTTGGGGTGCGCAAACCGGACCCCCGTATCTACGCCTTGGCCCTTGAAGCTGCAGCTTGTGCAGCGGAAGACGTGGTAGTCGTCGGCGACAGCTATGAAAAAGATATACTTCCTGCAAAATCCTTAGGCTGCCATACCATTTGGCTAAAAGGAGAGGGTTGGACGAAGGAAGAACGTCAGGACAATGGGGCGGCAGATGTCATTATTGAAGATATAACCGCGATAGAGCATTTGTTGCTATCGGACAAAGGGTAGGATGGGGCTATTTACCGCACTATGATTTCTTGATACGGGCAACGCATGTCCTAATCTCCGCATCTTAAGTCTTATTATTTAGCAACGAAAGATAGACTCGGGAGAGATGAAAGTCCGCTTCGGCGCCTTTTTATCGTGAGCATACGTTTGTTTCATCGTGAGCGTACGAATGTCCTTACGTGAGCGTACATTTGTTTCACCGTGGTGAAACTTTGAAAAGATAAGTTTTGCGCGGCTGAAAATGGACTTAAAGCAGTCGAAAAGTCAGCCCGAGTGGACGGAAAATCTTGTGTTTATGAGAAAAAATGCAAGAAGCCTTTGCCATACTTTGGTCGTGCCGATGCTTGTTTCTAAATTTGCAGAAAACAAATTAAGTATGCAGTTTCGGATATATCAGCCGCTGCCCGGGCGCACCTTGTCGCAGGAGTTGGATGACTTGTTGCTCCAACTTTATGATGTGAAGACGAGTTTCACACGCGTATATTTCTCGGACGTAAAAAACCAGTTGCCGACTTTTGAGCGCCACCCCCTTGCTCAAAAGCTGAACGAGGGCGTCGTAGCTTACGTGGAACAACCTCCATTAGATGGGAGTAAGGTCGCTTTGCAAACTGTGGAGGGTGATACTTCTCACTTTATGTTTCAAACCATAAGATTTGATGAATCAGAAAATCTTCAGTCGTCTGAAGAACAGACATTTGAGGCCTTTGAATACCATATTTCCTTTCTCCACAAACAAGGCTTGAGCCTCAAAGACAACTGCCTGCGCACTTGGTGCTTTGTTCACGATATTGATCGCCATTATGAAGGATTCATCAGTGGGCGTAACCAATTGTTTGCACGAGAGGGGTTGAACAAAGATTCTCACTTTATTGCCTCAACGGGCATAGGTGGGAGTTTTGCATGTAATGCGGCGCTTGTCGGTATCGACTTTTTGTCGGTAGATAAAACTTATAGTGATACCATAAGATACTTGCAGGCCCCTGAATATCTGAATCGGACGGAGGAATATGGCGTGGCCTTTGAGCGAGGAGCAACAATCGACGTGGCAGGTGAACGCTACTTCTTTATTTCCGGAACTGCCAGTATCGATAAACAAGGAAACATTGTGCATCCCGGCGATGTTGTGACGCAAGCCGGCCGTTTGTTTCTTAATATTCAGGAATTGCTCAAAGATGGTGGTGGTAGTTTGGCTGATTTACAATCCGTTATAATCTATCTGCGTGACATCGCCGATTATGTTACCATAGATCGTTATATGAGAATGCGTTTTCCGCAACTTAGTTTTCTCATTGTGCAAGCTCGTGTTTGTAGGCCGGGATGGCTGATTGAAGTAGAAGGCGTAGCAGCTAAATCATTATAAGTAGCTGTATCCCCTTGCATAAGCCTTTAGAGTATCTTCATCCAAACTGATCAGTGAAAGTTGTGGAGAACAGGTTTTCGGAGAAATAAAAGAGTAGCTGAATTCGTGTTATTTTTATCGATATTTTGCCTATAAAAGAAGAAAAACTACGAGATATAGTGGGAGGAGACTACCCGTTGGGCTTTTTTTGGATAGAAACTTAGGCCTTTTCGTTTGTTTTTGCGAAATTTGCGAATCAATTAAAATGCCCAAGATGGAATATACAGCCCGCCAGATCGCAGATCTTCTGCAAGGAACCCTTGAGGGGAATCCCGAAGCGGTGGTTAATACATTTGCCAAAATAGAAGAGGGATGTCAGGGAGCCATTTCTTTTATGGCTGATTTACACTACGAACATTACCTGTATGAAACGCTCTCAAGTGTAGTGCTTGTAAATACTGATTTTCAACCAACGCAACCGGTTATGGCTACACTTATACGCGTGCCGAATGCGAGAGAGGCAATCGGTCGTTTACTTACAATATATCAGCAGCAAACGCAACGCCGGAGGGGAATACATCCGCGGGCGGTGATAGCTGAATCAGCCCAAATCGGTAAGAATTGCTACATAGGTCCTTCTGTTTATATCGGAGAAGGAGTAGTTGTTGGCGATGATACGCAGATTTATGCCAACTGTGTGATCGAAGAGCGGAGTAAGGTCGGCAAAGGTTGCTTGTTGTATCCCAATATATCTGTCTATCACGATTGCAACATTGGTGATCGCGTTATTTTACATAGTGGTTGCTGCATAGGTGCTGATGGTTTTGGCTTCGCACCCGCGGCAGAAGGTTATGAAAAGATACCGCAAATTGGCAATGTTATTATCGAAGATGATGTCGAAATAGGAGCAAATTCTTGTGTAGATCGCGCCGTGATGGGATCTACCTTGATACATAAAGGTGTGAAATTGGATAATCTGATTCAGATTGCTCACAATTGCGAGATTGGCTCGAACACTGTAATGTCGGCACAAGTCGGCATTGCCGGATCTGTAAAGGTGGGCGATTGGTGTATGTTTGGCGGGCAAGTAGGCGTCGCCGGACATATTTCCATTGCGGATCATACCAATTGCGGTGCTCAAGCCGGTATAGCAGGGAGCATACGTAAAGGTAATAGAACGTTGTTGGGTTCTCCGGCAATGGATGCTAAGGCTTATGCGCGTAGCTATGCCGTGTTCAAAAGTTTGCCGGAAATGCGCAAAGAACTGAATGATATCAATGAGAATTTAGAAGATGCGGCAGATCACGCTTGATGATCTGTATGGTATTACTGCCGTAGTATTTATATAGTATGCAAGGACTAAATTAAAACGAACACTGAATGAAACAAACGACGCTGAAAGGATCATTTTCACTATACGGAAAGGGGTTACATACGGGATTAAGTCTTACTGTAACCTTTAATCCGGCTCCGGAAAATTATGGTTATAAGATTCAACGTATAGACCTGCCGGGTGAACCTATTATCGAAGCTATCGCAGAAAACGTAGTAGATACGAGTAGAGGAACGGTCGTGGCAAAGGGAGAGGCCCGCTGCAGCACTATTGAACACGCAATGGCCGCCCTTTATGCTTTAGGTATCGACAACTGTATGATTAGAGTAAACGGTCCGGAATTTCCCATTCTTGATGGTAGCTCAGAAGTGTTTGTTAAGAATATAAAGGAGGTTGGTATTACAGAGCAAAATGCTGAAAAAGATTTTTTCGTTATCAAACATAAGATAGAGTTTCGCGACGAGAAGACCGGCTCAAATATCATCATATTACCGGACGATCAGTTCTCAATAACAGCAATGATATCCTTTGATTCCGAGTTTATCGGCAGCCAATTTGCGACGCTGGATGATATACAAGATTTCTCGAAAGAGATTGCACCGGCTCGCACCTTTGTCTTTGTGCGTGAAATAGAGCCCCTGCTGAGCGCCGGTCTGATTAAAGGTGGTGATTTGGATAACGCTATTGTTATTTATGAGAGACAAGTTTCTCAGGAGACTTTAGACAAATTGGCTGATCACCTGCACGTAGAGCGTAAGGACGCAACGCGTTTAGGCTATATCAATAAGCGTCCACTGACTTGGTCGAACGAACCGGCGCGCCATAAGTTGCTCGATATAATTGGAGATATGGCCTTAATTGGTCGTCCTATCCAAGGCAGAATCATCGCAACGCGCCCCGGACATACTATAAACAATAAGTTTGCGCGCCAAATGCGGCGCGAAATTCGTCAGCACGAGATTCAGTCGCCGAAGTATGATCCAAATGCAACCCCATTAATAGACATCAATCGTATACACCGTCTGCTTCCACATCGATATCCTATGCAATTAGTGGATAAGGTTATTGAGATGGGGTCGGATTATATCGTTGCAGTAAAGAACGTAACCGGCAATGAGCCTTTCTTTCCTGGTCATTTTCCCACGGAACCGGTAATGCCGGGCGTTTTACAGATTGAAGCAATGGCCCAATCAGGCGGCTTGCTTATCTTGAATACGTTAGAGCATCCTGAAAATTATAGTACTTACTTCTTGAAGATAGACAATGTGAAGTTTCGGCAGAAAGTTGTGCCAGGCGATACACTTATCTTCAAGGTTAAATTACTTTCTCCCGTTCGTCACGGCATTTCTTCTATGCGTGGTTTCGCCTTTGTAGGAGAAAAGGTGGTGATGGAAGCCACTTTTACGGCGCAAATCGTAGAGAATAAAGCATAAAATAACTCGTCATCATCCTATAAAGTATGAGCAGCCTTATATCCCCCCTTGCATTTGTCTCTCCTGAAGCAAAAATTGGAGAGAACTGCGAAATCGGTCCTTTTTGTTATATTGATAAGAACGTAGTTATTGGAGACAATAATGTAGTTATGAATTCTGTGACCATTTTATCTGGTGCACGGATTGGCAGTGACAATGTCATCTTTCCTGGTGCAGTGATCAGTGCAATCCCGCAAGATTTAAAATTTAAAGGTGAAGAGACTACAGCAGAAATAGGCAATAATAATAAGATCCGTGAGAATGTCACGATCAATAGGGGTACGGCTGCCAAGCAAAAAACCATTGTAGGTGATAACAACTTATTAATGGAAGGAATGCATGTGGCGCATGATGTGTGTCTGGGTAGCGGTTGTATAATTGGAAATTCTACCAAAATTGCCGGCGAGGTTGAGATAGATGACTTTGCTGTGATTAGTGCTAATGTCTTGATTCATCAATTTTGTCACATTGGTAGTTACGTAATGGTTGGAGGTGGAACGCGCACCGGTCAAGATGTGCCTCCCTATACTATAGCTGCACGTGAACCTGTAGCTTATTGTGGTCTAAACTTGGTCGGTTTACGTCGTCATGGTTTTTCTTCAGAAGTGATAGATCAAATACACGAAACTTATCGCTTGTATTACAATGCAGGTATGTCGCGCGAAGAAAGTTTTGAAACAATTAAGCGCATTTTCCCCAATTCAAAAGAAGTGAATTATATCATTGACTTTATCAAAAACTCAAAGAGAGGAGTAATCAAATGAGATTTAAAATAAAATTTATATCTGACGAAGTCGAGGGTTTTTTGCGTGAAATTGAGATTAATGATGACGCAAGCTTTTTAGACCTAAATCAAGCTGTACTTAAAGCCTGCGATTATCCTGACGATCAAATGACGTCTTTCTTTTTGTGCAATGATGAATGGGAGAGAGGCGTGCAGGTTACGCGCGAAGATATGATGGCTGGTGAGAGCGAGGACATCTATGTGATGGAAGATACTCGACTTTCAGAGTTTATTGAAGATGAAGGGCAACACTTGGAGTTTGTTTTTGATCCTTTCAATGACCGATTCTTTTATATGACTGTCAGAGCAATCCTTTCGGGTGAAGGGCAGTCTATCTTTGATATAGTAAGAAGCAAAGGAGATGCTCCCGCGCAAATCAATGAATTACTAGATGTAGAGACACTTATTGCGAAAAAAAGCGAACTATTGGAGGCTGATGATGCTTACTTCGCAGATGACAGTTCTCCTTTTAACGAAGAGGATATAGATTTAGAAGGCTTTGAGATTAGCGATGAGTAATCCTTTTAATTATCGCTTAAGCTTGTTATATCAAAGGGGTAATGGAGAAGACTTTGCTTATTTTACTTGGGCCAACTGCAGTCGGCAAGACAAAAACAGCTTTAGCAATAGCAGAGCTTTTTTCTTCGCCCATTATCAACGCTGACTCTCGACAATTATATCGGGACTTACCCATAGGAACGGCTGCTCCAACTGTTGAGGAACAAGCACTTGTCAAACACTATTTTGTGGGGGATCTATCACTGACCGATTATTATAGTGCAGCGCAATATGAGACTGATGTTTTATCCCTATTATCTCGTTTGTTTGCAAAAAGAGACATAGTAGTTCTTTCTGGAGGCTCAATGCTGTATATAGATGCTGTTTGTAATGGGATTGACTATATTCCTACGATCGACGCATCTACCAGATATTTGTTAAACGAGCGCTTAAAGGCTGAAGGTCCAGAAGCATTAAAAGCTGAATTGAAGTTGTTAGATCCTGCTTATTATCAGCAAGTAGATTTAAAGAATACTGCGCGTATCGTACACGCCTTGGAGGTTTGCTATATGACAGGACAGCCTTTTTCTTCTTTTCGTACAAAATCTCGTAAATCACGGCCATTTCGTGTGGTGAAATTTGGACTTTGGCGAGATAGAGCAGAACTCTTTGAGCGCATAAGCCAGCGCACTGAGGAGATGATGATCCAGGGTTTGCTGGAAGAGGCAAAGCGCGTCCTTCCTTTTCGTCATAACAATGCATTAAACACTGTCGGTTACAAAGAACTTTTTAAATACTTCGATGGTGAATGGGATTTACCCTTTGCCGTTGAAAAAATAAAGAGAAATACAAGAGTCTATAGCAAGAAGCAAATGACTTGGTTTAAAAAAGATCCAGAGGTTCATTGGTTTAAGGCTAACGACAATCCTGCTTATCATATCATGCAAAGCTTTGCAAAAAATACAGTTTAAGTAAAGGCAAAGGTTGCATATATATAATGTGTGACTTACATTTGCAATATCCAAACTATTCAGAGATTATATGCAAACAAAATCCCATAGCCTATCAGGCAAAATTAAAGTTTTTTTTGTGCGTCTGAAGCAAGGCGTTCGTCGTTTTTGGACTTGGTATAAGCATTTATACTTAGGGCAACCTTGGTGGAAGAAGACTCTTGTCGGGATTCTTAGCTTCTTTTCATTGCTCTTGATATACATCATAGCCGTGATGACCAACTTCCTTTGGCTGTTTGGGAAGTCTCCTTCGCTTAGCGAGATTATGCACCCGAAGAATCCTTCTGCTTCCGAAATTTACAGTGCAGACGGACAAATGATAGGTAGATATTATAATGAGAATCGCTCACCCGTACCTTACGATTCTATTAATAAAGTCTTTTTTGAAGCCTTGGTTGCTACTGAAGACGAGCGCTTCTATGAGCACCATGGTATAGACTATCAAGGATTGGCTGCTGCAGCTAAAGATGCTTTACTTGGACATCCGCGTGGTGCATCTACGATTACGCAGCAGTTGGTGAAGAATATGTTTCGTGTTCGGACGCAGTATGGTACTGGGTTGTTAGGGAAGATTCCCGGCGTGCGTATCCTTATTATGAAGAGTAAGGAGATGATTATTGCCACAGAGATAGAATTAACCAATTCTAAACAGGATATACTTCGAATGTATGCAAATACTGTCGATTTTGGTTCTAACTCATATGGTATTAAGACGGCTGCTAAGACTTATTTCAATACTACACCGTCAAAACTTAAAACGGAAGAAGCGGCCGTACTTGTTGGAATGTTGAAAGCTACGAATGCTTTTAATCCGCGTATCAATCCAAAACGAAGTTTGGCGCGTCGCAATACGGTCTTGGAGAAGATGTGCGCAAGAAAGTTTTTGACGCGTCAAGAGTGCGACTCTTTGAAGCAGCTTCCCATTGAACTAAAGTTTACCATAGAAGATCCTACAGATGGCTTGGCACCTTATTTCCGACAGGCAGTGGCCGATTATCTGAAAAAGCAATTGCCCGATTTAGATCTGTATACTGATGGTGTTAAAGTCTATACCACTTTAGATGCAAAGATGCAGCAATATGCAGAAGAGGCTGTCAGAGAGCAGATGAAGGTAGTGCAGCGAAACTTTGATGTGCATTGGCGCGGATTAGGAGAGCCTTGGCGTGATGAAGAGGGAAAGATAATACCTCGTTTTATTGAAGATATTGCGGCTCGTAGTGATGCTTATAAACAATTGGCTGCACGCTATCCTAATAATCCTGATTCTGTAAACTATTACCTCAATAAGCCGCATAAGGTGAAACTCTTTGGTTACGATGGTGCAAAAGAAGAGGAAATGAGTACGATGGACTCTATTCGCTTTATGGTAAAGTTTATGCATGCAGGTTTTATCTCGATGGAGCCAAATACAGGTTATGTAAGAGCTTGGGTAGGTGATATTGATTTTGATGCTTGGAAGTACGACAAAGCTCGTTCTATGCGTCAACCGGGTTCAACGTTCAAACTCTTTGTCTATTCTGCGGCTATGGAGAGCGGCTTGATACCTTCTGATAGTCGTAAGGATGAATATATTCAGATGGAAGTCTACGATAAAATTAAGAAGAAAGATGTGATTTGGCGTCCGCATAACGCCAATGGACGTTTTTCCAATGCAAATATTCCTTTACGCGCTGCTTTTGCTCGAAGTATCAATACTATAGCCGTTAAGGTTGGGCAGGAAGTTGGCATTCCTCGCGTGGTTCAAACAGCTAAGGCAATGGGTATCAAGTCGCCTTTAGATGATACGCCCTCTTTAGCTTTAGGCTCCAGTGATGTTAATCTTATAGAGATGGTTAATGCTTATGGCACGATAGCCAACGAAGGTGTTCACGTTGAGCCCGTACTCGTTACGAAAGTTGTAGATAGTGATGGTAAGGTGCTTTATGAGAATAAGACCGAAAGTTCACAAGCTATTTCGTGGCGTTCAGCTTTCTTCATGCAAAAGATGCTTGAAGCGGGTATGACTGATGCTGGTGGAACGTCTCAGAGTATGCGTCATTATATGAGTGCTCCATATTGGAATAAGCAGATCGAAGTAGGTGGCAAGACCGGTACGTCAAACAACCACTCTGATGCTTGGTTTATCTGCGTTACACCGGCACTTGTCAGCGGAGCCTGGGTTGGTGGAGAATATCGCAGTATTCATTTCCGCACGGGCGCTTTAGGTCAAGGTAGCAAGACGGCCCTGCCGATTGTCGGACTCTTTATGCAAAAGGTATTGGCTGATCCGCAGTTGAGTCCGCGTTATATCAAGAAATTCCCACTACCGAAAGAGGCCATCAATCCTAATGACTATGGTGGCGACTATATCGGTTCGCCCAATACTGATGCAGACAGCCGACAGGGTGGATCTGATTCGCTTAGCAATGCGTCTGAAGATCTATTCGGTAATGAAGAAGCTGAGTCCAAACCTTCGGAATCGACTGCTCCGCGGGCAGAACCTGCACTAGAAAATGTGTCGGCTGAAGATAAGAAAGGCAAGGCGGGGCGTCATAAGGATAAGAAGCAACCCGTTAAAGACAGTGAGGATCTGTTCAACTGATGAAATATCGACAAACCTTAGAAAAATCCTCCTCGGCTCGTAGGGCTGAGAAGGATTTCTAATGTAAGTCTTACCGGGCTCTAACCTCCGGTGGTGGTCTTACCGGGCTTCTTCTGCTTCTCCACGCGGAAGAACTCAACGTTCTTCAGCCGGCGGAAATCGGCCGTGGGCGTGAAGAGGATCTTGGTCTTCGAGATGCATTACGCAGGCTTAAAATCCGCTTCTTTCTCTACGGCTTTCGACGAGAAAGTAGGGCGGAACGTCCCGAGCGGACCGCCATCGACAATGTAACCCTTCGAGCAATACTCGTTGAGCACTTTGCGGAACTTGTAGAATACGGCAGCCACGTCGGCATCGCCCACCGTACTGTCTTTCGCCATCCGCTCGCAAAGTTTGTCGAACGAAATGCGCTGTTTCTGGCAAACCGGGCTTGCCACGAACATTTCCTTGCCCTTCAACGGGCCGATACTCATTTTTCGTTTGTTCAAAGAATAGTCCATGATACTGTAAACCGAATTGGGGTTAAAAAATGGAGCTTGTAACATTTGGTACCGACAGCCAGAAGGCTTACGCTTACCTTTGCAACATACAAGAAAGGAAATAAGTGCAAGGCTTACATCAGTGGAGTAGGGGCAACGCGCCCCGAGATGCTGTTGCAGCCGCCAAGATCAATTAACGTGAAACTTAAAATTAAGACAATGGAAGATATGCTACGCGGCCTTTCGGCCAAAGATACGGAGCGATTAAAAGCTCTCTTACAAATCGAGGAGGATTATGAGACGGGAAAAATGGACTTGAAAGAAGCTCGTCGCCAACTGAGTGAGAAAGTGGGTCGTGTACACCCTTATGATATTGCGAAGGCTGAACAACACCTTGTGCCCGCTGACGATGAAGAGTGTCGCAAAGTTGATATGAAAAAGACATTGCAACTGTTGGAAGGCTTTTTGGATACGTCGCGCCCGGACTTGTCGGATGATCATCCTATTATGCTTTACTATCGTGAGAATGATGAGATGCGGAAACATTTGGCTGAGGTCGAGAACTTGTTGCAGTTCCCATTGATTAAGAATCAGTGGCTCGAACTGTATGAGGCGCTGCTGCAATATCCTGTGCATTATACGCGCAAGCAGAACCAGCTTTATCCGCTGTTGGAGAAAAAGGGCTTTGATAGGCCTACAACGACGATGTGGACTTTCGACGATTTTGTACGCGATGAAATTAAGGCGGCTAAGCGCTTGCTTGATGAAGATCAGGATGATGAATTCTTGGCGCGCCAAAAGGATGTGTTGGCTTACACGCGCGATTTGATGGAAAAAGAAGAGACAATTCTCTATCCTACGTCCTTAGCGATGATTTCTCCTGCTGAGTTTGAAGAGATGAAGGAGGGAGATCGGGAAATCGGATTCGCTTTTATTGAGCCGGAGGCATCGCTTCTCAAACAGCCTACACAAACGTCGGCCGCAGAAACGAGCGGATTTGCAGCCGAACTACAAGCTTTGTTGGGAAAATATGGTTATTCGGTCGGCAATGATAAGGATCAGGTGTTAGAAGTTAAGACCGGAAAGCTTACATTAGAGCAAATCAACTTGATTTTCCGCCATTTACCCGTTGACATCTCTTTTGTTGATGAAAACGAACTTGTGAAATTCTATTCGGATACGCCGCATCGCGTCTTCCCGCGTAGCAAGAATGTTATCGGTCGTCAGGTTACCAATTGCCATCCACGGTCCAGTGTGCACATCGTACGAGAAATCGTAGACAAATTTCGTAACGGGGAGCAAGATAAGGCTGAATTTTGGATTAACAAACCGGGTTTATTCATCTACATCATCTACTATGCGGTAAGAGATGAGGCCGGACGCTTCCGCGGCGTTTTGGAAATGATGCAGGATTGTACGCACATTCGTGACTTGGAAGGCTCGCGCACGCTCTTGACGTGGGAAGCAGAAGAAACAGATGAGGCGGCGGAAGCCTCTCAATCGGCCAATGCGCCACTTTCAGCTGAAACGCGTTTGAAGGACTTGTTAAAAACTTATCCCTGGCTCAAAGCTGAATTAGTGAAACTCCGGCCGGAGTTTAAGATGCTCAATAGTCCGCTCGGCAAACTGATTGTGGCACGCGCGACACTTAAGGATGTGAGTGAGCGCAGCGGAATGTCGGTAGACGAACTCTTGCAAAATTTGCAAAAGTTGATAGCTGCGCACGCCTAAATTACTTTTTTGCTGCCGGCCGCTGTGATTTTCCTTTGAAACTTACAGAGGCCGGTACGCGAAAGAGTCCGACTGCTTTGCTGTAGATGTTAAGTCGAAGCGTCAATACATTCGTGCCGTCCACCTGCTGTACATGGCTGTAAAAGGGCGCTTCGTTTTTGACCGTGTTATCCCAATAAAGTGTTGAGTTAAACAGCTTCATCATCTTTATGCTCCCCGCATTTGGCGCGGAGGTCTTCATCGTGCCGTCAGAACTTATGCTTATGCCTTTTATGGAAAAGAGAATCGTTCCGGGCATCTTCCCAATTTTAGGTACAGCTCCCGTTAACACGCCGTTGTGTAAACGAAAGACCATCTTTTGTGAAGGCTTTAGTTTGCCTTTCATCTTAATATTGTAGGCCGTACCGCTATAATCTCCATCGAATTGCGTGTTTACTTGCGCCTTCAATGAGGCGAAAACAGTACAAAGTAGTAAGCAGAGAGAAAGCAGTCGTATTTGCTTCATCGTTTAATTTGTTTTTGTTGGTGGTCAACACACTTTTCGTTCGCGCGTTGCTTGTTATTGTTAAGCACATTAGTTTGCTGCAAATTGATAGTGCGCTAAAGTGCCGGCCCCCAAGGCCGTTTGTCTGCGAGTGTGCAGTCTGTTATGATTATATCTATATTTGTTGACCGCAGCATCGAATTGTGGAGACAAAGGTAACCAAGATTCTCCTATCGGTTAAAGATTTTCGCGTAAAGCATCGCTAAAAATAATAACCCTGTCCGTTTTTTGCTTCCGTAAAGTGGCGTATTGAGGGCATTAAGCCCATAATCGCTTTGCTTTTTTCTTATTTTCAAACATCCTCGTATTGACTTCCACAGCATCGAAGCGTTGCGACTCAATGTACGCTCGTGATGGTAGAGATTTACTCTCGTGAGCGTACGAACGTACGCTCACGAGGGGACGAACGTGCGCTCACGATCGAACATTGCCGACTTATGTTGGTAGAATGCTGAGCTTGGAATTTCTGTAGTAAAAATGATTCTTGCGGTTTTGGATGCGGCTACGTAAGAATATTTAAGTAGAAAGAAAGCATTGTCGGTGGGGAATATTACCTTTGCAAATCAAAACCATAGGTGAGTATTAGCGAATAGAGGCGATAATAAACTATTGCTGTCCGATAAACGTCAAAAAGAGTAGGAAAGACCGCCTCA
>JABZGR010000035.1 GCA_015259125.1 Alloprevotella tannerae
GATATAACGCAACAACTTCTGTTTGTAATTGTCACGTACGTTAGTTGTGGTTTGATGTAGAAGAAAGATATAACGCAACCTTTGCCAAACTTTAGCCTCGAAATGAATAGTTGTGGTTTGATGTAGAAGAAAGATATAACGCAACTTCTTGCGGTATATTTCAAAGGTTTTTTGGTCATTTCCTTGCCATAGTCGTGAGAACATCCGATATTTGCATTGTCCTTTCACCGGTGTTAAGGAGCGGAAAACCTTGGTAGTTAAGGGTCCTTGATCGTATGGAAGTGCTGAGCTAAACCGGAGAAAGGGAAAACTACCGCTTTTTTATTTTTTTTCTTCCTATTTCCTTTTTACTTGAAGTTGCGTTTATAATGCGTCATTGTGCGTCAGTGCGGCCTCGGATTATTGGGGTTAATGATAACTTCTTAGGGTTGGTATTTAAAACGTCCTTGTTCTTGTATGCATTGGGTAATTTGAAAGACGAAGCCTAAGGGCTTGCTTTTTTGCGGCGCACCATTGGCTTGTGTTGTCGCTTCGCTCTAATGCCTGTTTATCAAAAGGTAAAATCAAAGGGCTTATAGGTGGTGGGAGTGAGTTGTAGCGTAGTCGTTGTGTGGGTGATATTGATTATATCAAGTTCTCTGCCGGTTCTGGGGCGTTGTGGGCTGTGCGTTGTGTGTGGAACTATGAAAATAGTTGGTATATTCCTCCAAACTAAGGAGAAATATGCCGACTTATTAAAGGGAAGTTTTTTTTCTTTCGAGGCGAATGTGGCGTTTGAAGAGAGACACGCGAAAAAATGCTCTTCTTCGTCTCTTGGCGTGGACGTGAACGGAAGGTGGGAGAGCATCGTGCTTCATCATTCCTTCTCCTTTATATTATCGTTTTCCTCTTTTCCTTCGCGCGTCTGTTCCGGCGGCTTTTGGCTTCCTGCGCTCGGCTCTTTTCTGCTACACATATTTCCACACTTTTACGGCGAGCAGTTTGTCGTTGTCCGAGCGGCCTACGTATCTGTACTCGCCCTTTTTGGGGTCGAAACTTATCGGCTGGTGCAAGTAGTTTGTAGGACTGTCTGTGTCGATTTGGGGCGCTCCTACCATTTCCCACCAATTGTCGAGGAATGATGCTTCGTAGATTTTGTAGTGTCCCGTCTCTGTGTCTTTGACAAAGTGGGCTACGACGCTGCATTCTTCGCCGCCTTTGCTCCTCATTCTGCAGTATTCCCAATAGAGGGTGAACTCGGGGTTGAGTTCTCTAAACCTGTCTTCTTCCATTTCCGACCCACATAAAAATAGGCCGAGTTTACGGGGGCGTAGAGGGCTACAAGCTTCAGGTAGGTCTTGCCGTCTGGGTCGCTCTCCAAACATACGTTCAGGTTTTGCTGCTCGAACAGCGGCTTAGGGAGTCTTGTGGGTACATGCTGTGTTGCGTTGCACATTAAGGTGAATGGTATGAATATGATTGCTCGTATCATTATTTCTGTTTGTTACTTCATCCTTTGAGCTTGTTGCCCACCGTTGCTTTTTGCTCTCCATTGCATTTGCTCCGACACGACTCGGCTAAATGACCACTATCGGGCGGATGGCGTAGGGCGATATTCGTTGTTGAGCTTTATCAGATGTGCTAAATACTCTTGCGCTCCTCTTTTAGCAGTGCCCATTAAGTTTTCTTTCTCTTCTTGGGCTTTGGTTCGGGTAGTTCTTTGCAAGTGGATCGCACGAGAGCAGCTATGTATTCGTGATCATCGAGTTCTTCGATATAAAAATAGTTTTTAGCGCCTTTGTATGGCGGTTGGAGCTGCTCCGTGCGGAGCAGTTTTCGCCCTGCTTCCGTTGGTTTTATGTAGAACCGGTTGTCGCAAATGAGGCCGAAAATCTTGTTGTCGCAATAAATACCATAGTCGCCAAACATTTTCTTTGTGATTATTTCTCTGGCATTAGCACATTGGTCGGCAACGTACTGTACAAAATCAGGATTAGAAGCCATTCTTGATCAGTTTTTAATTGTTAGTGTATTTGCTTTCGTTTATTTGTTTTCTCCTCAAAGATTATCAAGTAGTCATACTTTGAATGAACGAGGATTCTTTCAGAATTGTCGAGCCATACATAGCCTTATACTTTTGTGGTAATGAGTCCTTGGCTGTCCTTGCCCAATCGCTTAGTGATACATTAAACCGCGCGCTATAGAAGTCTGCCCCAGCCTATGTTGAAGTTGTCAGAGAAACTGTTGCCTTCGTATGGACTTTCAACAATCCAATTGTCCCGCTTGGCATAGATTTCCTCCGTTTTCCAATCTTGGTAAGTGTATCTGGTTGTTTTCATCTTACCGGTCTTGGAATCTTTCACTTTGACTTCTTTGCCTCAAAGATATAAAAAAAGCGAAGACGTCGCCACCTTTACCGGTAAAAAATAGATTTTGCTGAAGATGATAAGGTCGGACAGACAAGACAACTAATATTGCCACTCCTGAATCCTTGCTTGTTATGTTTCCGTGGCTTCTCCTCTTATAAGTGGTGCGCATATTGAAGAAGGCACAAACCTAGTCTTTGCGCATCAAATGTTTTCGTTGTGAAGCAGATAACTTCTCAATAGCATAGCGCAACATGGTTCGGGGCATCACCAAACGATGGTTTTCCACAAAATCAATCAATCTTTTTTCATCGCGTTTGCCTGCTTCGCGCAACATCCAGCCAATAGCCTTATGCATTAAGTCGTGCTTATGGCCCATCATTTTTTCGGCCAAGGCAAACGTGTCGTCTAATTGTCCCTGCCTAATAAAGGCGTAAGTAGACACCATCGCGATGCGGTTATCCCACAACAAAGGGCTTTCGGCTAGCCGATAAAGCAAGTTGCGTGGCTTGTCTAGCAAATAAGTGCCGATGGTTTCCCACGCGGTAAGGTCCACGAGGTCCCAATTGTTGATGTGTTGCGTGTTGCTTAAATAGAAGTCTACAAGCTCGGTGCGTGTTGGTTCATCTCCTTTGTTGAACTGAATCTTAAGAATGAATAAGGCGCAAAGGCGCACTTCGTGCCACTCAGACTGAATGAGTTGTTGCAAATCGGCCATATCCACACCAGCATGCGCCTTAGCCACACGGCGCGTTTCGGGTACGGTAACACCTAAAAAGCGGTCGTTTTCGCCGTATTGTCCCTTGCCTGTTTTGAAAAACCTACTTAAATGTGCAGCCTTTTCAGCTCTTCCAAGGGTCTGCAATTCGTTAGTGATAATTTCTATAGCACTCATTGTCTGCTTCTTTAGATTGTTGATGAGGATATTTATCACCACAAAGTTAGTTAAAAGCACCCAAATGCATAGCACGATACCCTTATTATTTTGATAATCACTAGCAGCGCTCGCGCCTAACATTGAGGATTGCCAGATAGATAATAACACCTTACTGCAATATACGAGGGTGCAGAAATTATTGTGCCATAAAAACAGTCGGTATAAATCTCCATATTAAGGGGAAATATACCGACTGATTAAAGGGAGGAGTTCTCAGCTACTCTTCGAGGTAAGTGTTTTGCTCGAAGAGAGAAGGGTTGATTATAGCGCTATTTTCTTCACGATGCGCTTACCCTCTTGATTTACAACTACGATGTAGTTGCCGTGAGCGAAAGAGACGGAGATGGAATCGTGCGCTTTCTTTTCTATGAGTTTCTTGCCATCCGTGCCATATACAAGGATGCGCGCGTTGTTGAGGCCGGAGATGTTTAGAACTTCTCCCTGCGTAGTGAAGCGCACGTTGTCGAGTGCGATGTTGGCTACTGATACCAATTCAAGCTCTTCGATGTGTGTAAAGGCCTTCCAACCCGGAGCTTGACTGTAAGCTGCTTTCGTGCCTTTGGGTACGTACAACGTAGCTGCTTCGATGTCAGCGATGTCAGCGAAAGCCAAATCATCAAGTGCGGGAGGCGTCGTGCTGTAAGAGTATACCTTAGCGATAGATTGGCAGCCTCTGAATGCACTGGCTCCGATGGTTACGTCCTTCGGAACGTTGAGCGTAACAATAGCCGAGCCTTGCAGTGCTTGCTCACCAATGTAAGTGACGCCTTCTTGGGGAAGGTCGAAACTTGCTAATCTGAAACAAGCCTTAAAGCAGAAGTCGCCGATGCGTTTGAGCGCTTTGCAGTGATCAATCTTAAGATCTACCAAGTTGGCTGCGCCGATGAAAGCATAGTTTTCCAATACTTCCACATTCGCCGGAAGCACAAGCTTTTGAGGATGGAAGTTGAAAGCAAAGGCATATTTCTCAATCTTTTTAATGTCGTTTGGCAGTTCGATAGGCTTTGCTTCTTGCCCCGGTTGTACAAATGAGGGGTAGTGCATCAAGGCGCGGTCAGCCTTGCGAATGAGCATGCCGTTGAGTGTTTCAAAGAAATCGTTTCCGCCCTCAATCTTCTTGATTGGAATAGCGAAAGTGAATGCGCCCGTGCGCACCTTTTCTACAGAAGTGGGGAGAGAGAACGTCTCTTGCGGGTAAGCCGTGGCTACTTGTACCAACTCTTTGCCATCTTTTGAATAGATTGCATTGTCGATAGACGTGAAGTGTTGGTTTTCAGCAACGACAACCAACTTCTTCAACTGGCCGCAGAACATAAAGGGTAGTTCACCAATGCTTTCTACTTGGGCAGAAATCGTCAAGCCCGTCAGGCTGGAGCCCTTAAAGGCGAAGTCTGCAATATGCTTAACATTGTTGGGGATGACTACATCGCCTACGACATCCCACTTAACCAGTGTGTTGCCTTCGATTACGGGGGCGTGGTCGCCACCTTGGTGTCCTTCTTCCTCGCAAACCAAGTGTACGGTGAGGTCGCTCGTAACATTGTTGACGCGCAACTCTTTATCTTTTTCCGTTTTCTCCTCATCGTTAACGATCCAAGTGCCTACCTTATAGCCGGCATTGGGAGCAGCCGTGAAGATGATATCTTTGCCGCTTGCTACAGCCTCGCCGTTGGCTACAGGTGCGCCTTCTGCGGTGCGAGCTGATACGGTACCATTGCCGCTGAGCTCTTTATAATTAATGACTACAGTGCCTTCGTTGCGCTCGAAACGAACGAGGAAGTCAATCGTCTTAGTCGGCGTTACCGTCCAAGTTGTTTTGCCTTTCAGCTCCTCATTTTCGATGTATTTGCCGTCATTATTTTCAAAGAGCCAATCCGTGACTTTATAACCTTTGACCGGCGTAGCGGTGAAAGTCACACTCTTGCCTGTGGGTACGATATCGCTGCTCTTGAATTCTTTGCCATCCATTACACCCGTCACCGTACCACCGGCAGCATTGGCCGACTTGAAGAATATGCGGTTACCTTCAGGGAGTTTGTTGCAATGCGCTACGATGTTAAGATCTTCGCCGACCGACTTAATCTCAAGTACTTTCGGGTTTTGAGGATCGCCGTCGACTTTCTTGCCGTTAACCATCCAGTGAGAAAATTCGTAAGTCGTGAATTTGTAGCGGCATTCCATCTTGAGCGTACTGCCTTTGGCCACTTCGCCGCCGTTTTCTATAGTAACAGGGCCCGTAGTCCAAGCCTCGATAAAGCCTGAACCTTCCGGTTCAACCTTGAAGTTTACGCGATATTTCTTCAGTTCGCCTTCAGGCGCACCGACGATAATCTTCGCCTTGTTATAATGTTTTGCCAAGGCCGTTTTAACCGTTTCATTGGCCACGTAGATCGTCATCGAAGTGTTGTCGCCCGGGCCTCCGTTGTTGTAGTTGCCAAAAGCAGTAAACTGCTCACTTTCATGAATGTCAATGAGCTTTATGCCGCCGATTTGGCCGAATGATAGGAAGCCAACGCTTTCAAGCTTGGGCAGATAGATGCTTTCCAAAGCATCTGCAGAGAGGAAGCTGGCTTCTCCAATGCTTTTTACGGATTTACCAATGATCGTTTGCAGCATCTTCACGTTCTGGCCCGCGCCGGCTGCAATGCTCGTCGTTTCGTCGGGTAGCGTGATCTTCGTAAATTGAGGAAGAATGATAACGGCTTCCGTCTTGTCTTTTGTAAGTACAGCACCGTCAGCAACCACATAGCCTGCTTGTGCGTTAGTGATCTTGAATTCCGTAATGTTCGGGTCGTTGTTGAAAGGATTCTTTTCGATCTCTGCCAAAGCGCCACCTATGGTCACCTTTTGGAGTGAGGAGCAACTGAAGAATGCGTTCTCGCCAATGCGTTTGATGGCCGGCAAGTCGAGCGTCGTGAAGCCATCGTTGTCGCAAGAAGCAAAGGCTTCTTCGCCGATTTCCTCTACATTCGGCATCTTTACCGACTTAATACCTTTGCATTCCTTAAATGCTTCTTTGCCGATCTTCTTTACTTGGTTGAAGTCGACAGAGGTGATCTCGTCGTTTGAAGAACGGAGCGATTTCCCAAAAGCGGGAGCTCCCTCCCAATCATCATCACCGCCCCAGTCGCCGCCACTTTCGTGGAAACAGTTCGGGGCAATTTCAACTACGCCATCAGGGATTTTAATATCTCCCGATGCCATTGGCCAGCTTATAAGCACGCCATCTTGAATATTCTGTGCTTTGATGCCAAAGGTCGAGGCAATCAGTGAGAACAGAAAGAAAAGGGTGAACTTTTTCATTTGTGGATAATTATTGAAGATTCTATGTTGCCTGCGTTGGTCGCAAACTTTTTTGTATTGTTCCTTTTTTAGTTGTTTACACCCCTCCTATCCGAACAAAAGCCTACGAAGGCCTGGGTAAGGATACGGCAATTAAAGAATTTCCTAAGTAGATATGCGGGAAAACTTAATGCTTACTTTTACACGAAATCTATTTGGATAACTGCAAGGGGAGGGTAACTTATGACGGGGCGATGATATGCGCTCTCAATGTTCTTACAGACTCTCTTTGTGTAGATGCGACTTTTTTATCAGTTGCCTCCAAATCTGCTATTCTTGTAAGGGTTTTGCAGCAGACTCTTGCGTCTGGTTATAAATTGGCCTCCAAAAGAATGTAATGTGCACGTTGCCCTTATTTGGGATGTGTATATTGATGACAAAGATAAGCATATGTTTTGATTTTTTCAAAGAACTTTCTCTTAAGAAACTTTAATCAATTTCTTATAGGTACGTGCCTTACAAATGTGAAACAGGGGACTGACGAATGACAAATCTTCACATTTTACCGACAAGGGCGGTCTCTTTTCGCCTGCTGCGATCCTTGCTTTTGCTTTACTAAGCTGAGTTGTAAACCTTGCCGGGCCGGAGAAAGAAAGGATGTGTAAACTTCAAATATGATTAAGATAATATACTATCAACGACTATTAAAAATAAGACGAAATGTAGTCAACCAAAAACATTAACTGCCAACTTTTTCGTGTCTCTACACGTTGAGATGAGCGTCTCTGCACGTTGAGACACGAGTCTCTACACGTTGAGACGATTGTATCTACACGCAGAGACATCATTTTAGCGCTTTGAAAATAAATCGGCATTACTGAGCGGACTAAGACTCAACGACTAAAATGTTGCAAACTGCATTGTAGACTTTTCGCGCCTAATGATCGGTCGTACCCTCAAACTTGAAAATTTTATGGGCAAGTTTCAGGTGGAAAGACTTTCCGTTATGGTATGATCAATCGTAGGACTTCGAAAGGCATCTTCTTTGGGGTTGTTCGGCAAACGGCTTGAAAGTGAAAAACAGGTGTGGCTGATTTTGAATGAGCATATAAGCCGATAGAAAAAAGGCGTCACAGAGAGTAGTAGTCGCGAGTTGGTTTTCGAGGGGATTGGTTTGTAATAAACCAACATAAGCGAATGTTTCTTCTTATGTCTGCTTCAAGCTTAGCTTGGGCGGTTTGGGCCTTTGGCTGTGAAAGATGGAAGTGTAGCGTTTCAAGCTTAATGTGTACATGAGTTGTTTTGTTGGATTCGGCGAAGCGGTTGTGGGGCGCGTGTATCGTTATAGTAAGTCTATCGGTATTCTTTATAGAAGTTTCTGAGTTCTTCATCGAAAAGATTGCAATGCTTTCTATGCAAAAAACGTTTCTATCAAACGAGAAAGGGCGCGTCTAAGCAGACGCGCCCTTTTAGCTTTATATAATTGTCAAAGAGGATCAGCCCTTGATGGCTGCTACGCCGGGAAGTTCTTTCCCTTCGATGGCTTCCAGCATAGCGCCGCCGCCGGTTGATACGTAGGATACTTGATCGGCCAAACCGAACTTATTGACAGCTGCAACGGAGTCGCCACCGCCTACAAGGCTGTAAGCGCCTTGCTTCGTAGCCTCGGCTACATACTTGGCAATTTCGCCTGTACCCACAGCAAAGTTGGGTAATTCGAAGACGCCGACCGGACCATTCCATAAGATGGTCTTTGACTCGAGAATTACTTTCTTCCACACTTCAAGCGATGCAGGACCGGCATCCATACCTTCCCAATCATCAGGAATCTCATTAATGGGGAAAATCTTTCGTGGCGTGTCATTCTTAAACTCTTGCCCGCAGACGCTTTGTATCGACAAGTAGATGTTGACACCCTTTTCCTTGGCTGCTGCCAATACGTTAAGTGCTTCGGGGATCAGATCGTCTTCGTGGAGCGACAGGCCAATGTGGCCCCCCATAGCCTTGACAAAAGTATAGCCCATACCACCGCCGATGATGAGGTTATCCACTTTGTCCAAAAGATTCTTGATCACGCCGAGTTTGGAGCTTACTTTGCTGCCGCCGATAATGGCCGTAAACGGTTGCCGTGCGCTATGCATCACGCTCTCGATGGCTTTTACCTCATTCTCCATCAGATAGCCAAGCATTTTATGATCCTTGTCGAAATCGTCGGCAATGACGGCCGTGGAAGCGTGGCGACGGTGAGCCGTGCCAAAGGCATCATTGATATAGTAATCAGCATAAGAAGCCAACTTGCGGGCAAATTCAGCTTGGCGAGCCTTCATTTCTTTCTTTGCAGCATCGTAAGCCGGATCTGCCTTGTCAATGCCTACGGGCTTACCCTCCTCTTCCGGATAGAAACGAAGGTTCTCGAGCAGGAGCGCTTCGCCCGGAAGGAGTGCTGCCACTTCCTTTTCAGCCTTGCCACAATCGGGGGCAAACTTCACCTCAACGCCCAAAGCCTCGGAAACGTTCTTGACGATTTGTTTGAGTGACAACTTTGGGTTCACCTTGCCTTTAGGCTTGCCCATATGGCTCATCATAATCAATGCGCCGCCGTCGTTTAATACTTTCTTTAATGTAGGCAGTGCGCCGCGTATGCGGGTATTGTCTGTTACAAGTCCGTTTTCGTCGAGAGGCACGTTAAAGTCAACGCGAACGATTACTTTCTTTCCGTCGAAATTGCAATTGTCAATTGTCATAATCAATAGTTTATATAAGTCGTCATTTATCCGTGTTGCAAATTTACAGAATATACTTGATACGACCACATATTCTTTGCTTTTATCTCTTCTTAATTTGCAAAGGTCCTTTACATAAGCCGTGCAGATCGCATTTGTCGCACTTTGGGCGGAGCGCCGTGCAGACATAACGCCCGTGAAGCAACAACCAGAAGTGGCTGGGCGCTACTTTCTCTTCGGGAATGTATTTTTTGAGCGCCATCTCCACCTTGTAGGGCGTGTTGGCCGTCTTCGGCACTAAGCCTAAGCGATGACTGACACGGAAGACGTGCGTATCGACGGCTAAAGCTGCTTTGTGAAAGGCTACGGCTTGCACGACGTTGGCCGTCTTGCGCCCCACGCCTGGCAGGCGAGTGAGCTCTTCAAGCGTTGTCGGCACTTCGCCATTAAACGTTTCGACCAGCATTTGCGCTAAGCCGGCCAAGTGTTTGGCTTTCGAGTTAGGATAACTCACACTCTTTATATATTCAAACAGTTTCTCCGGCGTGGCTTGCGCCATCGCAGCCGCGTCGGGATAGGCCTCGAAGAGTGCCGGCGTAATCATATTGACCCGCTTGTCGGTGCATTGAGCTGATAACACTACGGCTATGAGCAGTTGGAAGGGCGTAGTGAAATGGAGTTCGGTTTCTACGTCGCCATACTTGGGCGCCAAGGTGCCTAAGACCGTGTCAAAGAGTTCCTGCTTCTTCATTCCTCAAAATGTCTGAGGCGCGCCATATACTTCCCCAGAATGTCAAATTCGAGATTAACGACAGAGCCCTCTTTTATATTGTGGAAGTTGGTGTGCTCATAGGTATAAGGAATGATGCAGACCTCAAAAGTATTGTCCGTCGGGCGGCAAACGGTCAGACTCACGCCATTGACCGTGACGCTGCCTTTCTCTACGGTAAAATAGCCCTGCAAAGCCTTCGCGCGATCTGCCTCATAGGCAAAGGTGAAAATATAGCTGCCATCGACGTTCTCCACCTTCTTGCAAACGGCTGTCGTGTCTACGTGTCCTTGCACGATGTGTCCGTCCAAGCGCCCGTTCATCAGCATCGAGCGTTCTACGTTCACTTCATCGCCCGGCTGCAACAATCCCAAATTAGAACGCTGCAAAGTTTCGTCCATTGCCGTAACGACATATTGATCTGCCGTTTGTGAGACAACGGTAAGGCAAACCCCGTTGTGCGCCACGCTCTGATCGATGCTGAGTTCGTGCGCAAAATGGCAGGTAAAGGTGAAATGAATATTCGTCCTATCTCTTTCCACAGCGACGAGGCGCGCTGTGCTTTCTACTATACCACTAAACATATCGTTTACTTTTTCTGTATGAAATATTGCTGCTTGCCCTCGGCCTTAAAGGCTTTATCGTCGAGCGAGAGGATGCGCACCGTGTCGCCGTTAATAATCGGACGAGCATTGAAGATCGTAAAGTCTTTAACGAAGCGGCGCAACTGTGAGAGATTGACAGCTACACCCACCGCCTGATAGTCCGTACCTTTTCCGCGCACGGTCAAGGCGTAATCGTCGCCACCATTGATGTCGCCATAAAAGATGCCATCTTTGCCATCGAGTTCATACGTGCGGTCAAGTTCCAATGTATCGCCCTTTGTCGTGATCACGGCGAAAGTCGACATACCATATAAATCGTCGTCCGCTTTACCATAGATGGTCGAGTCGGGTACTGCATTTACTTGTGCCACGCTATCCTTCGGCAACGTAGCAGGCTGCTCATCGCTGTGCGCCTTGCGCTCCTTGCATCCTGCAAACGCTAAAAGGGCAAGAAAAAGTATTGCTTTCTTCATAAAAAAACATATTTTGAGCGGCTAAAGTACAAATTAATTCTCGTTTTAATGCTTGTTACTCAATGGAAAACCGTAACTTTGCCGCGATATAATTCACTTTTCTAACAATATTAATCCTTTTAAAATTTAAATGGAGAATTACAAGAACATTCAACCGCTGTCCGAGTTCGACTGGGAAGCATTTGAAAAAGGCACAGTTGAAGGCGGAGAAAGCCAGCAAGAGCAAGAAGCATCTTACGACAAGACGCTTGGCAATGTCACTGAAAATGACGTCGTAGAAGGCACAGTCATTTCAATCAACAAGCGCGAAGTAGTTGTAAGCATCGGCTTCAAGAGCGACGGCATCGTCCCCGTAAGCGAATTTCGTTACAATCCTGAACTTCAAGTAGGCGACAAAGTAGAAGTTTACATTGAAAATCAGGAAGACAAAAAAGGACAGCTTGTTCTTTCTCACAAAAAAGCTCGCTTGAGCAAGGCTTGGGATCGCATTAACCAAGCATTGCAAGACAAAGAAACAATCAAGGGCTTTATCAAGTGCCGCACGAAGGGCGGTATGATTGTAGACGTATTTGGTATCGAAGCTTTCCTGCCGGGTAGCCAGATTGATGTTAAGCCGATTCGCGACTATGACATCTTCGTGGGCAAAACGATGGAGTTCCAGGTGGTTAAGATCAATCAAGAATACAAGAACGTTGTGGTTAGCCACAAGGCGCTTATCGAAGCTGAACTCGAAGCACAGAAGCAAGAGATCATCTCTAAGTTGCAAAAAGGCCAAGTGCTCGAAGGTACGGTTAAGAACATCACTTCTTACGGCGTATTCATCGACTTGGGCGGCGTAGACGGCTTGATCCACATCACAGATCTTTCTTGGGGTCGCGTAAACGATCCGCACGAAGTCGTTCAGCTCGACCAGAAGCTCAACGTCGTTATCCTCGACTTCGACGAAGAGAAGAAGCGCATCGCGCTTGGCTTGAAGCAACTCACGCCGCATCCTTGGGACGCTTTAGCACCCGAATTGAAGGTGGGCGACAAGGTTCAAGGTAAGGTTGTCGTGATGGCCGACTACGGCGCATTCGTAGAGATCGCTCCGGGTGTTGAAGGCTTGATCCACGTTAGCGAAATGAGCTGGAGTCAACACTTACGCTCAGCGCAAGACTTCCTCAAGGTAGGCGACGAAGTTGAGGCTGTCATCCTTACGCTCGACCGCCAAGAGCGCAAGATGTCGCTCGGCATCAAGCAGCTCAAAGAAGATCCTTGGAAGGACATCGAAGAGAAATATCCGGTTGGTTCTAAGCACCAAGGTAAGGTTCGCAACTTCACCAACTTCGGCGTATTCGTTGAATTGGAAGAAGGCGTTGATGGTCTCGTACACATCTCTGACCTCTCTTGGACGAAGAAAGTTAAGCATCCGTCTGAGTTCACGCAACTGGGCGCAGAGCTTGATGTTGTTGTCCTCGAAATCGACAAGGCAAACCGCCGCTTGAGCCTCGGCCACAAGCAACTCGAAGAAAATCCTTGGGATAAGTTTGAAGGCCTCTTCGAAGATGGCTCAATCCACGAAGGAAAAGTTGTAGAAATTTTAGACAAGGGCGCAGTGATCCAACTTCAAGAAGGTGTAGAAGGCTTCGCAACGCCGAAACACTTGGTGAAAGAAGACGGTAGCCGCGTACAACTTGGCGAAACTTTGCCTTTCAAGGTGATCGAGTTCAATAAGGACAACAAGCGCGTGATCCTCTCTCACAGCCGCACATTCGAAGATCCGCAGCGTGCAGAGCGCAAAGCAGCTCGCCACAATGCGAAGAAGGAAGAAACTACGCAAATCCAAAACCAGATAGCAAGCAACAGCTTGGGCGACAACGACGCTTTGGCTGCATTGAAAGCTAAAATGGAGCAGGGTGAGTAAAAAGCTCAATTCCCCGCATTAAACATACTTAGAGAAGGTGGCCCGACTAAAGATCGTCGCCACCTTCTCTTTTTGTTTTTGCCATATATATATATGACTGGCGTATTGATAAAAGGCCTTTATGTTGAACCCCAACCTTTATTTCAGGAATAGAAACAACACAAAACAGCCAGATGATTGTTTTGCATAAGCGCTAAGCACCTTTGCCTCCTGATTTAGATGCTACCACGTTTTGAGAATAAAGTAAGATGAAATACGTAATAAAACCTTACGAGGGTGTGAACGATTACAAGTTCGGAAGTTCCCTTGAAGAAATTTTGAGTAAAGCAGAGAAGGACTTTAAGAAAGTTGATAAAGGTCTTCTTGTAAAATTGTATTCAGACGATTTGTCTTTGGTTTTCGAAAACAACAGATTAGTGGAAATCTCTGTTGTCGAAAATAAAGGAGTTGAATTGTATTACAACGAATACAATCTGTTTTGCTGCAAAAATATAATTGATAAGCTGAAGGGTAGCTTTTCGTGTATACAGAAATATGGTTTTACTATATTCAACAGCGTCGGTATTGCCTTCAGCGAATTTCAAGAAGATGAAAGAGAAAGGACTGTTACGATTTATAGTCCGCACTATTGGGACGATATCATTAACTGATGTAATAACGAATTTGCGTTTTATGCAATGTTGTTCCCTTCATAACCTTTTATTTTGAGCAACTATTCTCAAGCTAATAGCAGATAAATGGAAGCGAACAAAAGATATTTCAGCGTACGTCTGTCAATAGAAAGTACAGTAACGGGAATAACAGATGGTGTTACCAACCAAGTTGAAATACGGCTCAAGAAAGAGCAATATTCCTTTGCCAATGTGGCAGACAAGGACTATCTAATGGCGTATTGTAGGGCTTTATGGGAAAGAAGCAGGCATATCGGTCTACAAGACTTTCCTATAATTGACGTTTTCAAGCTGCGACAGATCGTCTATTATAAAACTAAAAAGCGGGTAAAGGAAACGGATTTCATATCGAACATGACGGACAACTCCTTCGGAATGCTCGATTTTATCGTTTCAGAAACGATAAAGAAAGCGCTTGAACAATTCAAATTGCCCCTACATTCCGAAATTCCCGTGAGCATTCCGGAGTTCTCCACAGCGCAGAACTATTATCTTTTAGCATTCCCTTGCATTCCTCTGGATCAGATAGATTACACGAAAAGTATCATTATAGACTCTTTTTCGAGGGAACGTTTGAAGTATAATTCGTTCGTAGAATATAAAAATCGGGAGCAAAAGTTTACGGAAATGCGCCACATCTCCCTTGCAAAAAAATACGACTTCGACATATTGAAAGTACCTACAGTGGGCTTATTCTTCTCAGAAAGGCTTATCAATTACTTGAAAGAAACTAAGACAACGGGCTTGGATTATCTCGAACAAACACTTGAATAATACAACCAACTGTTTGTTTTTCAGCAGAAAGCGCATTAAACGACATTTACTTACGACCAAAACAAAACAAACCAAAGGCATAAAGATACGTCGAGTTGCAGTCGGCTGCCCGCTTACCTCCCCGAGGTCGCTTCTCCGCGGCCTTATTTTATGGCTTTATATGGCTGACCGGTAAAAGTCGTCATCTCTATATACCCTACAACTGAAGTCTGTTGCCGAGCTTCAGCCTATTCGTGAACATTCATTTTTATGTGCGAAACGTAGTAAACCTACACAGCGTCCCACCTTATAGCAGTCAAATAAGGTAGAGCCCGTTTATCAACAGACTTGTTTCAATCTTATTCGCAATGCTCATCTTGCGCGGGTAAGCCGTACCAAAATCGGTTTTGAATACTTCTGATTATCAGTAGTATAAGACGTCTAAAAACTTTCCTATAAGAGAGTAAAAATTGTCTTATAAGAGAATTTTTCCGATCACCTAAGACAATTTTTCGGATCACCTATGAAAGTTTTTCCGATCACCTATGAAAGTTTTTGCCCACTCCTAAGCCTTTTTATATCAAGCCTTTTGTCGGTCAGAAAACCTGCGTAGCCCCCTTTTCGCCAAGGGGGGCTAACAACCATGTTAGCCGTCCATTTTTTTATGCCCATAAGTTAACCCCCTCTTTTAGTATGTCTAAAGGAGGGGGCGCCTTGTGTCTTTAATTGACATCAAACTAAACAAGCGCTTCTGCGCTCAAAGCAGATTCCACATTGTTCTATATACGTGCCAGTAGCGCAATAAATAAAGGGTTGCAGAACTTTCAATCAATTTTTAGCGGACAGCAATAAAACAGGAGGATTACACTTATGAAACAGAAATAACCATTTTTGTAATTTATGTTCTATGTGCAATGTTAAATCGAATAGACTCAAAACGGCCTTTACACCAGTAGAATAGAAAAGGGCGGTCCTTACTATTATATAAAGGAGATCAGCCGAATGACTCCGAACAGTTTTTGGGTTAAAGCATTACACGCGTTACCTTATGTCCTGTTTTTACTAAGAAAATGCCATGTTTCCCCACAGAGATTTCTCTTTCAGTGCCGTAATATATTGTCTTACCGCTGGTGTCCATTATATGAATTGGGGCAGTTAATTCTCCCTGTATCGTGATAGTATTACCACAAACCTTCACAATCTCATTCTGTTGAATGACATTATTTTTGCCTGTTGTGTTAGGAATAGGTTTTACTAGGAAATCCTTCCATACTTCGCTGTTTTTGTATTGTTCTATACTTTCAGCTGTAACGTATAGGTTGCAAGTTCCAACATTCACTCCTTTAAACACATCTTCTTCGATAGTGAGCGGCTCTTTAATGTAACAATAGATCTCGTTAAGAGACTCACATGCTTTAAAAGATTCGCCCTCAATGCTATTGACAGAGGAAGGAATCTCAACCTTAGTAAGCGATGAGCAGTTGCTAAATGCTTGATATGCAATTTTGTTGATGCCTTCAGGGATTTTAATTTTCTGCAGTTTCGTACACTTACTCAATAAATTGTCGGGAATAATGGTCATACTCTTACTCAACTCCGCCAGCAATAGTCCTTCGCATCCATAGAAGGCCCCCTCACCCACAGCGGTGATACTATTGGGCAATGTAATGTTCTCGAGTTTCAAGCATTTGTAGAAAGCCTCGCTGCCTATCTCGATGAGCGTGTTAGGGAATTGTATTGATGCAAGCTTGTTGCATTCGCTAAAAGCCGATGGCGCTATTTTTGTTGTGCCCACAGGTACTTGATAGTTGGCTGTGTTTGCAAAAGGGAATGTCAGCAGTGTGGTTTTTTCTTTATTAAACAATACACCATCTATTGATGTAAATGCAGTGTTTCCTGCTTCGACCTTAATTTCTTTTAGGGCTTTACAGGCTCCAAAAGCATCTTCACCTATATTGATTAACTTTTTGGGAAGTGTGATTTCCGTCAGCGATGAGCAAGCATAGAATGCTTCTTTGCCTATTTTTGTCAGTACTTTAGATAAGTGTATCTCCTCAAGAGCTGAACAATAGCTGAAAGCAGCTTCTTTGATTTCTTTTACTCCATCGCTAAAATCTATTTTCTTCAATGCTTCGCATTTGTAAAATGCCTGATTGGCAATCGTCTCAATTTCTTTTGGTATAGAAATTTCTGTCAAACCGCTATTGGCGAAGGTGCGCATGCCGATATAAAGAATTTTTGGGGTGAGCTCAATATTTGAGAGGGCAGTGCAATATTCAAATGCACCGCTCTTGATTTCATTCGTTTCACTTCCAAGAGTAAACGACTCCAATTCGTAGCAGCGATTCAGTGCTGCATCTCCGACCTCCCACATTGTGTTGGGCCATAGTACCTTTTTAAGATGTGTATTGCAAAAAGCGTATGACAAGTCGGTGCAATAAAAGTTTTCCTCATTTTCATCGACATCATAAGATGTCGCTGTGTAATAATTGCCCCTTGTGGTAGAGTAATATGGACTTCCGCCATCGGCAAGTGCGACATCGCTCAGGTCAAGTTCTTCAAGTTTTCCTTCCGTTTCTTCGTCGTCGCTGTTGCGTCCTGCCATTTCCCTAAGTACTAGCACGTCGTCGCCATTAATAGTTCCGCTTACTTTTAATTTCCTGATTTCAAGTCTTTCTGTTGAAGGAAGGAGCTGGCCCAATGTTCCAGCTTGTTCTACCGCAACTTCTCTGATTGATTTGTCCTGAGTACCTTCAAGTTGTTTTACTGACAAACGAGGGACTTCTCCCGATGCCTCTCCCTTGTGGTTATAAAAGAAAGTGTAAACCAATTTGCTGTCAGGACGACTAACAGATGTACGAAGGCCCGTTGCCGCAGTGAACGATTTTGTTTGTTCAGGGCAAACAGCTGACGAAAGAACAGACGAAGAAGCTGTAGAGCCAAAAGTTTCTGCTTGTTTTGCTACTACTGACGTGAAAACATCAAAAGGAACCTTTACAGATTGTAGCCGCGCAAAGACCGATTGTGTCGTGAGGGCAAGCATTAGATAAAGTGTTTTTTTCATTGTGCAAAAGTAATGGTTTGATTCCTCAACAAAGGTAGATAAAATTATTTTATAATCACACTACTTGTGCGATACACTTATGTAAAATAATACAACGAGGGGGGAGTATTAAAAACAAATACATTCTCCTATTTTGAAGTTCCTAATTGAATGTCACTTGTTTTTTCAAAAGACTTTCTTTACGTCTCAGCTAGGCATGATTATGGTGATGAAGATGAGAGCATAAACGAAAAAGAGGCTTATCACAGGATAAGAATCTTTTCTTGGTGTGATCCGCTTGGGGCTCGAACCCAAGACCCCAACATTAAAAGTGTTGTGCTCTACCAGCTGAGCTAGCGGATCTACCTAACTGCCGTTAAGCGAGTGTAAAGGTAGAATGATTTTTTGGTTGTGTTATATCTTTCTTCTACATCAAACAACAACTCACACCTACTGCCACACCACTACCCTCCCCCCACCATTTCCAACGCACCCAAAGCAAAAACGTAGGCGAACGCCACGCATCGGACAAAAACACCCCGAAAATCGGCCAAAACAGCTACTGATTATCAACATAATAGAGCGCCGCAAAACTTTCCTATAAGCGTCGAAAAATTGTCTTATAAGAGAATTTTTACGATCATAGGGGAAAGTTTTTCCGATTACCTAAGACAATTTTCACGATCACTTAAGAAAGTTTTTACACTCCCCAAAGCTGCTTTTTCACTACTACGGACGAGCGCAAAATGCTGATAAAAGCAACTTTCCAAGAACCGGTCGAGAGCGATCGTGCAAACTACGTTTGCGGTAATCCCGCTATCTTTAACAAGACAAAAAAACGATGATGAAAGGATATAAATCACCAATTATCAGTTAGAAATAACGGATATATAGGAGAAATAAAAGAAATAAGACATTCAACTTTAGGGAAATCCTCTCAGCTATTTAACGATTCTTAGAGGTCACAAGATCTGTTCTGATTATAAAGAAGGGACTCATTCATAGTATTCTCTTTCTTTATCATCCCCTATCTTCAGCACACCAGCTTCAAATAAAACGGGAACCGCAAAACAAAGAAATGGGTCTGACTTCTTATATAGCCTTAATTCCGCAGCATAAACCCTTGTGAGAACGCCAAGTGTCTGAGAAACAAAGTTCTAAAAACACTTGAATATGTCAGAATTTTCACCTATCTTGGTGCTGCAAACATAACAAGTAAGCAAAAAACTGACATGACAAAGGTAGCAATTAAAAACGAGAATATCACTTCTTTCGGTGGAATTTATCATATTATGGACGTTTTCTCAAAGTTGGGCTTTGAAAAACTTACCGAATCTGTATTGGGTAAACGTGGAAGTAGCGGCAAAGCATTCTGTTATGGAAGTATTTTTTGTGGTTTTTCATACTTCCCCATTGGTTTGGGTGGGGGATTTTATGCTTAGAAAAGACCCAAGAAACACCAGAAAATCCCCATATCAATGGATAAATCCCAAAAATATCACTTCAATATATAAAAGTACCTCACAAGGAATAATGCTGCGGAATTGAGGTAT
>JABZGR010000008.1 GCA_015259125.1 Alloprevotella tannerae
TATAAAACATACTTGCGTGAAACAATGAATCTTCGGCCTACAGCCAGGTCGAAAGTATCGTTGTGGGCTATAACCTGAGGAAAAAGGAGGTGACCTTAAACCGAATTGGGGTTAATAAGTTGTATTCGGTCAACGTAAAGCCTTTGAAAGAGGTTCTTGCTGATGTACCCCCTTGTCACCGACCAGCTTACCTTGTATGAACTATATAAAAGCTTTGTATTCCAAAGGTTTACAGTCATCAACATCTCCCGGCGTTATCATAAAGTTGAGAAGCTCTCCTTTCTCATTGCAAATCAAATGCAATTTGAAACCGAAGAGCCAACCCATAGAACCCGAATTGGGGTATATTGCCTCATCGTTTGTTCGGGAAGACATTTTTTTGGAGCAGATGTGTAGCTAAATGCTTCTACGGTGCTATTTTTAGTAAATGTAGACATAAAAATTCTGAAAGTCAATTGTTGAAGAATGAAATGCTGAGAGAGGCTTGTTTTTTCTTTATAATTGGCTGATTGTCTTTGTCTGTATTTAATATTAGTGTCAAATGAGATAAACAACTCTATGCTTATTTCCGCATCAAAGTCGGAGAAATATTATCAGAAATGCATTTTTTTTCGTAGCAATACTTTGTCCTTCCAAAAAATGTTGTACCTTTGCACCGCGTTTGAGAGAAAATGCAACAAATGCGGCAATAGCTCAGTTGGTAGAGCGCAACCTTGCCAAGGTTGAGGTCGCGGGTCCGAGCCCCGTTTGCCGCTCTCTTTTTTGAACAGATGATCTGCTATGCCCAGGTGGCGGAATGGTAGACGCGCTAGTTTCAGGTACTAGTGACAGCAATGTTGTGCAGGTTCGAGTCCTGTTCTGGGCACTACTATGACTTTTGAAAAATAAATGGAGAGGTGGCGGAATTGGTAGACGCGCTACTTTGAGGGGGTAGTGACAATTGTGTCGTGGGAGTTCGAGTCTCCTCCTCTTCACTTTTTTATTGCGGCAATAGCTCAGTTGGTAGAGCGCAACCTTGCCAAGGTTGAGGTCGCGGGTCCGAATCCCGTTTGCCGCTCAATTAAAACACTCAATTTGTTCTTTAGGACCAACTTATCTGTTTTATTATTGGTAAAGCCGTATTTATTGTGCAAATAATAAATAGATACTACTTAATCTTTAGGTGATGAATATTTACGTACGCTTTTTTGACTTCGATACGCTAGTAGGTGATGAAGAAGGGGTTATTAAGTTTCTTCAAACTATTCCAGATGTAGAGTTGACAGATGAAATCGTTGATGAGATAAAAGACTACATTAATAGCGAAACGACCTACCCCAAGCGTTTAAAGATACGTCCCCATATTTACTTTATTCTTATTAAAACTACAGCATCTTCTATGGAAGAGTTTAAAGCTAATAGAAAAGATTCTTTTAATGCATTAAAGCCTCAAGGGGTGGATCTTTCATCTCGGAAAGAAATAAAAGTATCGATGTTGCAAGAGGAAAACTTTGGTTGGTACAGAGGAGTTTTGACTTTTAAACGAGTTGTGCTTATTCCTGGTACGAATAAATTCCAATATCAAGATACAATGTTTGAAGCTTTGGTCCAGGCGATGAGTGGTAAAGAGTGTTATGATGCAATTCTTGCCCACTTAAAGAATCGAAATGATGTTGATCCTAGAAGTCAATTCCCCTCTTGTAAGGGTTCAAATTTTGACTTTGAATATATAGGAGAAAATCCTTTTAGTTAAATAATAAACTCGCAGATAGTAGATGTGAATTTTTACCTATAAGTGAGTGCGTTAAACAAAGGTGAGGAGAGTTTTACATATCCTTGATTCAGATAAATTTTGGAATGAATACTATACTGACTATTCGATTGTGTGGGTTTCATAGTTCCTTTCTTTTTTCGTATAACTATAAAGATAAGAACAAACGGGGTTTATATATTTTAACGTGAGTTCGACGAATTCAGAACAAAGCAAGCTGTGTATCAATAGTCCTTTGCAGATTGATGCACGGCTTCTTTGGAAACAGACAATAGGCAGCAATAACCCCTAATAAGTTGACGATGAAATTGTCAAAGCATCTATGTCCGGAGTGTTCCACTTGTGCAATGTTCTTAAGTTCATCATTCACCGTTTCTATAATGGCTCTTTTTCTGAGTAAAAGTCTGTCTGAAACACTCATTAAAGCTCCTTTCATGTTACTTTTCAATTTGGTAATAAGTTGTATTCCGTCAACGAAAAGCCTTTGAAAGAGGTTCTTGCTGATGTAGCCCTTGTCACCGAATAGCTTACCATATATAAAATCTATGAATGCTTTGTACTCCAAAGGCTTACGGTCATCAACATCTCCCGGCGTTATCATAAAGTTGAGAAGTTCTCCTTTCTCATTGCAAATCAAATGCAATTTGAAACCGAAGAACCAACCCATAGAGCATTTTCCTCTTTGGGCTATGCCTTTGAAAACTTTGTGAATATGTATTCTTTGGTTTTTGCAGACACGCAATGGTGTACTGTCAACAAAGCTTATGCCCGTGCATTTGCCCAAGAGGACCTTCTTGATAAACAAGGTTAAGGGTACGGCTACCTCCCTTTCCAATTCTACTAAACGGTTATAAGAAACAACTTTTGGAAACAGATGGCGAAGCTGCTTACATAGTCGTCCCTTAAAAACTATATTTCAGCATAAAGTTTGTATTGACAAGCTCTATACTGATTCTTTTTATAAGGTACAAAAGAACTCTCATAGCTCTTTTGAAGTTATATGCTGCGGCAGCTAATAATACATTGATAGCATCTCCTTTCACTCTTATGGGTCAATTTGATAATCTCGGCATACTGCTGATTGACAGTTTCACGCAATAATCGCATCTCTTCCGTCATGCCTTTTAATACTTTTGATATGTCCGTAACTTTCTCTTTCATAGGTATAAAGGTATAAAGAAAATCTGAAATACGCAAGAAAAATGGGCTTCTCTATAGCCTTATACGAAGATTTTAGAGGAGAGAATACAGACTGGTCGATACTGCTGAATAGTTACGATCCTTCAGCACAGAAAAAACCTACGACCTACCTAATTCTTCGGATGCATATAAAGCCTTTGTCGATAAAAGCCTTTAACTTTGTGAGCGCTATGAAAACCATTTTTCATAAACAATTGTTTAGAGGACTCGTCTCTCTACTCTTTCCTCGTCGTTGCGTTATCTGCGAGACTCGATTATTGGCCGGAGAACATATCTTATGCGTCCAATGCACGTTTCGATTGCCTTATACGGACTACCGCGGCAAAGCCGGAAACCCTGTAGAGCGCGTGTTTTGGGGCAGATTACCCATCGTGAAAGCCAATGCTTATATGAAATACGTCTCCGGCTCAGATAGCAGGCGGGCTGTTTTAAGACTAAAATATTTTGATCGCCCCGATGTCGGCAATTATTTGGGCGCTTGTATGGCTACAGATTTGCTCGACACTGATTTTTTTACCGATATAGACGTAATTATACCGATACCCTTAGCCTCAAAAAGACAAAGGAAGCGAGGGTATAATCAGAGTGAGGAATTGGCAAAAGGGATTCATCGTATCACATCCTTACCAATAGACAACAAAGCCGTAATACGAGCAGTGGCCAACCCAACACAGACACATCTGGATGCAGCGGCAAGAAGAGCAAATGTCAAGGACATATTTGCGGTTAAAGTGGCAGAGAATTTACGTGGCAAACACATTTTACTGGTAGACGATGTACTGACTACGGGAGCAACGATCATCTCCTGTGCCCAAGCGATTGTAAAAGCTTGTCCGGATGTACGCTTCAGTGTGCTTACACTAAGTCTTGCCGGTCACCACGCTTCGGGCGTAAATTTGCAGAAGAAAAAATGAGAAACGCAACATTCCATATTCCTCACCTGCTCTTAGAGCATCCATTGCTGTTACCGACTTTGGCCTTAGTCGTTGGAATATGCTTAGGAGAAGCCTTTTATGCATCATTAGTGGGGCAATCAACAACTTTACTCTTACTTGCTTTTAGCTTAGGGGCTTCTGCTGTGCTCATGCTGCGTAAGAGAGCGCTGGAGATGTCGACCTTGGGGACACTTATTACCGCTTTTTGCTTACTGGGAGCAGGGCTACTCACCGGACAATGTGATCGTAACAGGATCATTTGGCCCACGACACCTCAAACTTATGAGGGCACGGTAATCAGTAGTCCGCGTTTTACGGCAAAAACCCTGCGTGTAAATGTGGAAATTAAGAGTGGACGCTTCGCCGGAGTTGTCATAGCCACCTCATTGATGAAACAAACAACGCAAACGCTGCATCCGGGTGATGTGATTTTCTTTCATAGTCAAGTGGAAACGCCTCGCAATAACGGAAACCCGGGAGAGTTTGATTATGCAGCTTGGTTGAAAAATCAAGGGATCTATGGGACGACATTTGTATATCAAAATAATTGGAAGAAAACAGACAGCACCTCGACAAACATACGCACTGTACTACTTCGTTATCGGGAGGGGCTATTGGAAAAATACAAAACTTTTTTCCAAGGCGATAAGCTAACCGTTTTGGCGGCTTTGACTTTAGGGGACAGAAGGGGCTTGAACGACGAATTTCGTGAGCTGTTTGCAGCCACTGGAACAAGTCACATCTTGGCCTTATCAGGCCTGCATTTAAGTATCCTTTTCGGCTTTTTCCTTTGGGTTGTACGACCGCTGCGTAATAGGCGCAGAATCTATCTGCCGCTTTTACTAATAGGCGTAGTACAGGTATGGCTGTTCACTTTTTTGGTCGGCGCGCCATTTTCACTTGTCAGAGCCGCCTTTATGCTATCGCTCCTACACCTTACACAAGCGCTACGCAGAGATTATAATGCGCTCAACTCCCTATCCTTGGCTTTGATAGGCATATTGTTGGTTTCGCCGACAGCCTTATTTGATGTGGGACTACAACTCTCATTCTTAGCGCTCTTAGGTATATTGCTGATTGCTCCCAAACTCGCACCTCCAACGTGGGTGAGTAGATTTTGGGGCTTAAACTTTGTATATGATCTCTTGAGAACTTCTTTCTGTGCGCAAATACTGACACTGCCGCTCATCGCTTATTATTTTAATTCCTTCTCTTTGGTAGGCTTATTTACGGGATGGCTGGTTATTCCTTTCGCCTATGCGATATTGCTACTGGCGCTTTTATTCTTCTGCCTACCGTTTGCACGAACCGTACTTGTTAGCTTGCTCAACGGAACAATGGATACGATGCTTCAATGCCTGAACTTTCTCTCCTCTTGGGATTATGCGTCGATAACGGTTGTACCCGGAAAGGTCTTCACGCTATTGATTTATGGTGTAATCTTTTTTCTCCTTACCTATCTTCAGAATCGTCACGCGAGGAACTTATATGGCATAGCTTGCTTGCTGCTTTGTGGGGCAATATATTATATAAAGTATACTCCGCCGGCTTATGATAACACGATCGTTGTCTACAAATCTAGTTCCCCTGCAATTCATTGCATTGTAGACAAGCAACTTTCTTATCTTTGGTCGATGAGGAAAGGGCATGCAGAGCAAATTTTAAGATCTATACGACGCACTTTCATAAGAACAAACCGAATGGCGCAACCACAACTCGTAGAAGTACCTCAAAAGAAGGAAGATTTGATACTGCTGCCACACGTTCTTGCTTTCAGGGGAAAAAGAATCGGTTTGTTGTCTGAAAAAATACGGCAAGGAGCGAGTGCCTCCCTGCTACAAGTGAATTATCTCTATATTATGCCAGGTTATAAGCAAGACTTATCAACCGCATTGAACTATTTTGCACCTGATTCTATTATCTTAGACACATCATTAACCGACTTTTACCGCACCAAATACTCCACGGAAGCAGCGGAAAATGCAATACCGTGTTATGATATGAAAGAACGAGGCGCTTTAATTCTTCAATGTGGGAAATAAATTGCAAAACAAAAAGGACGTTGACTCAGAGTTTTTCTTCTAATAAGCCAACGTCCTCTTTCCTATAAGCCCTCATCTTAGCGGATAGTCATATGCTGAAAATCGAAGACTAATTTTCCTTGCTTTCGAATGAGTTCTTCTATTGAAATTGTCCCTTTGTAATAGACGGGAGATTGAGAAGAAAAGTCGGCCGGAACAAAGTCTATCTTGCTGAAAGTTGCCTTACCAAGCGTGATCGGGGGAAGTGTGTAATCAAGAATGCTATTCTTGCCACTCCGAACCAATCTGAAAGGAATATAATCTGCTTGATTCTCTGCTTGAACACAGAGTTCATCATCAAATCGAATGGAGGAAGCCTTCCCTTTACCTGTTGTTCGTGAGCGCAAAATTACACCAGCATTTGAAAATTCAACCTCAGGAATTAGGCGTAGCACATTGTAGCCGATGGTGGTCGGAACATTTTCCTTTGTAATGCGACATAGCAAATTTTCTAAGGTAAAGTCTCCTAATTTTGCCTGCTTAATAATACCGACAGCGTAATTTGGTCTGCTATAAATAAGCTGTATATCGAATTTATGCTGTACTTTCTCGGAAATAATCACGTAGGCTTCCGTCGGATCTAAATAAGCCGACGTAGACTTTCCATTTATGCGTATTTTTACCACCTCATCCTTGAGGTAATCCAAAGTGGACGCTCCCGATATTGGCTTCAATAAAGGTCTTTCGTAAGCCTGAGCAGCTTTATATATCTGCCCAAGTTCCATAAAAACATTGAGCATATTGCCGCTAAAACGATTACTGTCGATCATTTTTTTGCAAATATCGACCGCAGCCTTATACTCGCCTTTCAAGGCTAAGGCATTCGTGGCCTCCATAGCAACTAAATAGAGCTGATTTTCTGATAAATCTTTATTCGATCCGTGCAATAGAGTATCAGCAAAGGCTATAATTGGCTCCGGATCATTTTTTCCTCGTGCAGCTAAAAGTCGCAAAAAAATCCGCATCGTTTTACTTGGCGTAGAAAGTAAGCGCGAAGCAAGATTTCGCTCTAACAAGAAAGCATCAGTGTTATCCGAAACCTCCTCTTCTGAATCGTTAGAATCCTCTTGTTGCGAAAGAGGGGAAAAATTCATGGTTTCAAAATCTATCTTAGCATAATTAAGACTATGGATAGAAGGATAGCCTATTATTCCAGCTAGGTCCTTATTGCCAACAGGCGAGAGAGACAAACCTGGAAGCTTAACAGAAGCCATTTTACGCTTGCTTTCATCATCAACAAACTGTATTTGCAGTTGGAAATCTGTTGTATCGGTAATTAATGGCGAAAAGTTTGCTGCAGAAAATGTATTGGAAGGAAAATCCACATCCAAGATAAAAGAATAATCCTTCATTTTATGGACGCCTTTAACAAGAAGTCTTCCATCTTGATCCCAATATATGTTGTGCAAAGTACTATGCGCTAATTTATTGTCCCTTCCTGTTTGAGGTTTAACAAACCATTTCTCTTTGTATATCTCTATTTGTCCTAATCTTCTCAACTCGTTTGTACCTAAAATACTCGTTTGTATGCGAGAAAAACCATCTACAGGCAATACAGCGTAACACAAAAGGTTACGAAAAACAATATCACCGCAAGTTAACTCAGGAACAAGCACCGGCGAGACAATAATAGGGCCTTCCCAATCGTATACAACTATCGTATCGTTCAGCGGAACCAACCCACTGTTACGGATATCTTGGGTAGACAACAAGGTGTACTGCTGCGCAGTCGAAATGGCTAAGGAAATTCTCTGCTGGTTATTGATTTGCGCGCTCGTCATAAGTGGCCAATAGCGAGAAACCTGCAAAGCAGCATCTGTACGAGTAAATGTGAGGCTAGTCTTTCCTACATTTAAATAGGCTTCACTTATAATTTGAGGCGATTTAATCAAATTTGGGAATTTACTATAAAAGGGTTCCGATTGACAAAGTTGAGATAGTTTCGGCCAATCTCCGTTACGCATCAAGTGATTCGCACTAATATCAAATATTGTTTTAAAATCATCCGACGAAAGTGAGTCTGGATACTGTTTTAATAGTGTCTCAGCATAATGCAGTGCATCTTTGCTGCGATTAAATGCATCTGCCAACAGCATTTTGCCCAACAATTTTTGTGTTTGGGGAAGCTTATTAAACTCTTCTTCATAAGTAATAAGCTCTGAAATGTTACGTTGTTGAATTAATCCTTGGATACGACCGGAAACAGTCCCATCGGTATAGCATAATGCTTGTCGCTTAAAAGCCTGCAACCGCTCCATTACCTGCTTTCGATAGCGATGGCGCTTCATATATTGCAGTTGGAGGTCTGCAAAGTCAATTAACTCAGCATAAGCCCCTTCTTTTAGTAACGACTCAGCCTTGAGATTGATTAACGATACTCTTACCCTACTATTAAGCGATGTCGGATATTGCGTCATCAAGCTGTCAATGCAAGCATTCATCCGCTCTTTATCGCCTTCAGCACGCGAAAGCACCAAATCACAATAAAGACGAGACGGAGCAGAGAGTTGATTTTTTGCCTTTTCATAAAGAGGACGTAGCGACCGCACATCACCTTTTGACGCATACAGCAAAACTTGCTGTGTGATAGTATCTTTCGGTATTTGCGCGAAACTATATTGCACACAACATATTACGACAATCAGAAATAAAATCCGTCTCATAAATCGAGTATCTTTAAGTGATAGATAATGCTAATCCTCTTTTTGAAGAAAAGATAGTAAGTCTGCGATAACAAAGTTGCTCCCTCCGACAAAGATCGTGTCTTCCGGGCTTGCAGCCTTCAATGCCGCTTGATATGCATCTGAAACGCGATGAAACACCTGACCAGTTCTATCGTGGCTGCGCGCAAATGTCTGAATCTCATCTTCAGAAAAAGAACGAGCCGTATTGGCACGGGTCCAATAAAAACAGGCATTTTCGGGCAGTTCTGCAATGACGGCATCAGCCGCTTTATCGTTGGCCATACCAAAGATGATGTGCAGTCGACCGGAGACGTCGCGCAACTGATGATTTAAATATTTCCACCCGCCTGCATTATGTCCCGTATCGCAAACGACTTTCGGCTGTTCGCGCAATACTTGCCATCGTCCCATCAAGCCGGTAAGTTTGCAAACGTGTCTAAAGCCATTTGCTATGGCACGTTCAGTAAGCCACCGCCCTATCTCAGTTTGCTTTAAGATATTCAAAGCATTCAGGATCGTGTTGGCATTTTTCACCTGACATTCGCCCGCAAGCTCTCCTTTTAGTTCTGCATAATTTCGCGTTTGATACACTCTTAGTCCATCAGAAGAAAGAAAAGAGGAAAGCACTTCAGGTTGCTCATCGGCAAAAGTAATCGGAGCGTCCATCTCAGCGGCCTTTTCTGCAAACACCTTATAAGTTTCAGGTTGCGTCTCTCCTATTACAACGGGTATGTGTGACTTAATAATACCTGCCTTCTCGCCTGCAATAGCCGACAAAGTATCTCCCAAAAATTCTGTGTGATCTTTGCTGATATTTGTAATGATCGAAAGCAACGGAGTAATAACATTGGTGCAATCTAACCTTCCTCCCAAGCCCACCTCTACGACAGCTATATCTACCTGTTCTACTGCGAAATAGTGAAGTGCAAGTGCTGTAGTGATTTCAAAAAAAGACGGATGAAGAGGCTCAAAGAATGGGTGCTCTTTTTCCACAAAATCAACGACAAACTGCTCGGAAATCATTTCTCCGTTTATTCTTATGCGCTCACGAAAGTCTAATAGGTGCGGAGAAGTATAGAGTCCCACTTTCAGACCAGCCGATTGCAAAATCGCAGCTAAAGTATGACAACAAGAGCCTTTGCCATTTGTCCCCGCAACGTGAATCGTTTTATACTTTTTGTGCGGAAATCCAAAATGAGCATCTAAAGCATAAGTCGTTTGAAGGCCGGGCTTATAAGCCGAAGCCCCCAAATGCTGAAAGAGGGGCGCACTATTAAAGAGGTAGTCAATCGTTGCTTGATAATCCATGTTGATTGTTGTTTCAAGATAACCTATTTATAGAGGCGGATGTTGCTTACTTTTGTTCTGAAGCCTTCGCATCATCCCAGAACTGGTCCATTTCTTGAAGAGTCATCTCTTTCAAGTTGCGCCCTTGTTCTTTTACGCGTTGTTCAAGATAATTAAAGCGGCGTATAAACTTCCGATTCGTCTGCTCCAGCGCATTATCCGGATTGATATGGTAAAGGCGGGCAGCATTGATAAGACTGAACATCACGTCGCCAAACTCGGCCGTGGCTTTTTCTTTCGAGAGTTTTTCGGCTTTCATTTCAGCCTCAAACTCTTGAATCTCTTCTTTCACCTTAGTCCAAACCTGTTCTTTTTCATCCCAATCAAAACCTACGCCGCGCGCCTTGTCTTGAATGCGATAAGCTTTGATGAGCGCCGGCAGCGACTCGGGAACGCCGCCCAGAACAGTCTTATTTCCTTCTTTCTCCTGCGTCTTTAGTTGCTCCCATTGCGCTTTTACCTGCTCCGAAGATGTGACTTGTGTAAGCACACCATCTTTTGGCGGATAAACATGGGGGTGACGATAAATCAGTTTGTCGCATACAGCATTACATACGTCTGCAATATCAAACTGCTTCGACTCCTCTCCGATTTTAGAATAGAAGACTATGTGCATAATAATATCCCCCAACTCTTCACGAATATCAGCCATATTACCACCCAATATCGCTTCTGAAAGCTCATAGGTTTCTTCGATCGTATTAGGACGCAAACTTTGAATCGTCTGCTTATGATCCCAAGGACATTTCTCGCGCAACGTATCCATTACGTCCAATAGTCGCTCAAAAGCCTTCAATTTTTCTGTAGTTGTATGCATAACTAAAATTTATTACTGTATGCGTTTGACTAACTTTTACGCCATTTTTATATCTAATGAGAGATAAAAAGCAATACACATCTCGGTTAATCAGTACTCTAATATGAGTTTCATGGGCAAAGGTAACAATAAATCTTCACCTATTTATTGTATGATTTCTTTTATTTAAATAAAATCGAGTGCGTTCGACACATAAAAAAAGCACACAAACGCCCTATTTTTTCGCGAAAAACGCGATCGAGCCTTGTCGCCTCGTGAGTGTAAACTTGTACCCTCACGATAGTACAAGTTTACGCTCGTGAAAGAACAATCGTACGCTCACGAGCGTACAACACAAAAATCAGCTTAAAGCACAACAGGCTCCATACTTTCGATATTTTACTTTAAGCTTTCAGATATACGACTCAACATGCCATATTCTTAATAATAGACTTTAAAAGTAATCACTCATCAGCCAGAAAGATAATTCCGACTTTAGCGTCTTATTTATATGCTACACAATTTCATATTGGCCGCATTGCGCATCATATTTCAAGCCATTCTTTCCTACAAAACAGCGATATAAATCGCTCTATCCTAAAAAGAAACGCAAAAAGACTTTGTAGGTTAGTCCAAAATGCCTACTTTTGCAGGCCGATTATTATCTGCGGCGTAAAAAACGCTGCAAAACTGTTAGTTAAGAAAGGGCTACCTTTGGCCGGGTAATGGATCTTTCGAGACAAACAGCCGAAAATTTAGTAGTAATACAATTAAAAACAAACGAAGAGTGGACACTTTAAGTTACAAGACCATTTCTGCAAACAAAGAGACTGCGAATAAGGAATGGGTCGTAGTAGATGCTACAGACCAAATTCTTGGCCGTCTCAGCTCAAAGGTTGCCAAACTGCTTCGCGGCAAGTACAAACCAAACTTTACGCCGCACGTAGATTGTGGTGACAACGTGATCATCATAAATGCCGACAAGGTTAAGTTGACCGGCAATAAGATGACAGATCGTATTTATTATTCTTATACGGGTTATCCCGGCGGCCAACGTGAACAAACGCCGGCTTCAATCTTGGCTAAACCCAATGGTGCTGAAAGACTTTTGCTGCGTACAGTAAAAGGTATGCTCCCCAAGAATCGCCTTGGTGCACAATTGCTTAAAAATCTCCACGTCTATGAAGGCGCAGAACATAAGCACGAAGCACAATCTCCGAAGGTGATTGATATTAACCAGTATAAATAAGAAAGAATATGGATATGATCAATGCAACAGGCCGCCGCAAAAGCGCCGTAGCACGTGTATTCTTGACCGAAGGTACGGGTAAGATTACAATTAATAAAAGAGACCTGACGGAATACTTCCCCTCGCCTATTCTTCAGTACGTGGTAAAACAACCACTTCAACTGTTGGGCGCAACAGAGAAGTATGACATCAAAGTAAATATTGATGGCGGTGGCTTCACAGGCCAAAGTCAAGCGTTGCGCTTAGCGATTGCACGCGCATTGGTGAAGATCAATGCCGAAGACAAGAAAGCGCTCCGCGCAGAAGGCTTCATCACTCGCGATTCTCGCGTTGTTGAACGTAAAAAACCGGGACGCCCCAAAGCACGCCGTCGCTTCCAATTCAGCAAACGTTAATATACGCTTTGCTCTGCCGAACATTCTTCTTAAGAGTAGCTTCGCAAAGCAAAATATATGGTTTGCTATTGGTGCACGTTTAGCATCTAAACTCTTGGGATGCGTATCGCCTACTCAGGAGCTGGTTGCTTAAAGCAATTACAAACAGAAAGTAAACGAACAAAACAAAATTATGTCAAGAACAACTTTTGACCAACTTTTAGAGGCTGGCTGTCATTTTGGTCACCTCAAGCGCAAATGGAATCCCGCAATGGCTCCTTACATCTTTATGGAGCGCAACGGTATTCATATTATCGACTTGCACAAGACTGTAGCAAAGATTGATGAGGCAGCAGAAGCCCTCAAGCAAATTGCAAAGTCAGGCAAGCGCATCCTCTTCGTTTCTACTAAAAAACAGGCAAAAGATATCGTTGCTGAGAAAGCAGCTGCAGTAAATATGCCTTATGTTACGGAACGTTGGCCGGGCGGTATGCTTACCAACTTCCCGACAATCCGCAAGGCGGTTAAGAAAATGGCCAACATCGACAAGCTTACAGCCGATGGAACTTTCTCTAACCTCTCCAAGCGTGAAATCCTCCAAATCTCTCGCCAACGTGCTAAACTCGAAAAGAACTTTGGTTCTATCGCAGACTTGACACGTCTTCCTGCAGCCCTCTTCATTGTAGACGTAATGAAAGAGCACATTGCAGTAAAAGAAGCTCATCGCTTGGATATTCCTGTCTTCGGCATTGTTGATACGAACTCAGACCCCAACTCTGTTGATCACGTTATTCCTGCAAACGATGATGCTAAACAAAGCATTGAAGTAATCCTTGACGCTTGCTGCGCAGCTATCGCAGAAGGCTTAGAAGAGCGCAAAGCAGAAAAGGTAGATCAGGAAGCGAAAGAAGTTGAAGAGAAAGCTCCTCGCAAACGTACTACTCGTGCTCGCAAAGAGAAGAGCGAAGAAGGCGTAGAAGCAGAATCTGCAACAACACCGGCAACGGAGGAAACGCCTAAAGCGGAATAATCCACAATTATAATCCTCAATTATTGATTTACTCATGGAAGTAACAATTGAAGACATTAAGAAGCTACGCACCTTGACCGGAGCAGGCCTTGGTGATTGCAAGAAAGCCTTAGCTGAAGCTAATGGCGATATGGACACGGCTGTTGAAATCATCCGCAAACGCGGCCAAGCGATTGCAGCAAAACGCTCTGATCGCGAAGCATCTAATGGCTGCGTATTAGTTAAAGCTGTAGAAGGCTTCGGAGCAATGATTGCTTTGAAATGCGAGACAGACTTTGTGGCTGCCAACAAAGATTTCGTGGCACTTACGCAAAGCATTTTAGATCTTGCAGTCGCAAACAAGTGCAAGAGCCTTGAAGAAGTTGAAGCATTACATTTGAATGATAAAGGAACAGTAAAAGACGCTGTAACCAATCAGTCTGGTATTACAGGTGAAAAAATGGAGCTTGATGGCTACTTTGTTTTAGAAGGAGAGCACATTTATACCTACAATCACCAAGCAAAGAACATTCTTTGCACAATGGTACAACTTAATAAGGCTGCAGAGGAGCAAGGTCACGCATTGACAATGCAAATTGCAGCAATGAATCCTGTAAGTGTGGATAAGGATGATGTTCCTGAAGAAATCCGTGCTGAAGAATTCAAGATTGCCATTGAGAAAACGCGTGAAGAAGGTAAGCCCGAGAATCTTGTAGAGCGCATTGCAGAAGGCCGTATGAACGCTTTCTACAAAGAAGCAACGCTTCTCAATCAAGATTTCATTCAAGATAGCAAGATTACAGTTCGCCAATATCTGCAGCAAGCAGACAAAGATTTGACAGCCGTAGCATTCTGCCGCTTCACATTGCGTGCTGAATAATTCAGAAGAGTAATTTTACTCATCATAGACAAAGCAGTTCGTACATACCCTGTACAAACTGCTTTTTTGTATCTTCTTCTATATTATATATTGTGGATTTCTACTTTTTAATCTTCTCTGCCTATCTTTGCAGAAAGAATTGATGAAGATGGATCCAGATTTTATCGAACTTCAAGCACAAGGTATAACCCAAGGAGCCACATTAAAGAGCGCCTATATTTTATTGTTCAAAGAAAAGGGCGGAAACAATCTCGTCCCGACCTTAATCAATAAAGAAGAAAAAGACATTATTGTAAGCGGACTACGCACCAACTTCTCATTTACAAGCGGTTTAATATCCTCCTTGAGTGGAGCTTTCAATTTTCAACTCCAATATCTTTTATTTAAAGTAAGCCCAGAGAGTTTGCTTACAGCACATTTATTTTTTCTTCAAGAAGGTCTTCTTCACTCCATCAATGTTTCTATCACAGAGGGGTTAGCTGTTGCCATCGGGCAACACAAACCTATATATATTTACAAGAAAGATTTAATGCTTCTCGTCAATATCAACCCCAAAGAGGGCGTAATAAAATTTCCTCTTTCTTCTATGAATCTCCAACTCTTACAAGAAGCATTAGCGCAAGCCGTCCATAATGAAGAATACGAACTTGCCGATCAAATCAAAAAAGAGATCCAACGCCGAACTACAGCAGAAGAATGAAAGAGTTTCACGTTTTTTACGCGCCCGACATTGCGACAAACAAAGAGCTTCCACACGATGAAGCGCAACACATCACCAAAGTGTTACGTATGAAAGAGGGCGAAGAGATCATCATCACTGACGGAAAAGGCTCTTTTTACAAAGCCGCACTCTCCTTGGTTACCAATAAGCATTGTAGCGTCCAGTTATTATCCAAAGAGAGCACACGTCCATTGTGGAAGAACAAATTAGAGATTGCCGTTGCGCCCACAAAGCACTTGGATAGAATGGAATGGTTTGTAGAAAAAGCCACGGAAATTGGTGTCGATCAAATAAACTTCGTCGCCTGCGAATTTTCTGAGCGCAAGCAAATCAAGATTGAGCGAATGAATCGTATAGCTATCAGTGCAATGAAGCAAAGTCATAAAGCTATTTTGCCTCTAATTCCCGAGATGATAACGTTCAATGCTTTCATCAATCGTCCATTCGAAGGTAAGAGATACATAGCCCATTGCTATAATATGGAAAATATCTGCGACGCCGATTCAAGTCCAACAAACGCAAGCACTTCTATACATTCTTCCGCCTTTCTTGGCCAACTACTCAAAGGCGAAGAGTCTGCCCAAGTACTTATTGGCCCGGAAGGAGACTTTAGTCTGCGAGAAGTAGAAGCCGCTGTGGCTGCAGGATTTATCCCCGTATCGTTAGGCAACAGCCGTCTGCGCACAGAGACGGCAGCCTTGGTGGCTGTCCATTTAATGAATTTGGCCAACAGCATCCAATAAAAAACCCATAACGCTTCATCCCTTCCCCTTATGTTTTCTGAAAATACAACCATACTTCAGCAATTATACAGCCAATGCTTCACCGCGCCGCTTAAGACCATCACGCCATTAACCGGATCAGGCAGTAACCGACAATATTTCCGATTAGTGGGGCAAGATGCCCAAAGCTGCATCGGCGTAATCGGAGAATCGCGAAAAGAAAATGAGAGTTTCATCTATCTGACGCAGCATTTTACAGAAAAGTCCTTGCCCGTTCCAAAAATCTTGGCCGTATCTGAAGATCGAATGAGTTATTTACAAACAGACCTCGGAAGTAAGTCACTTTTCGAAGCACTGCGTACGGGTCGAGAAAGTCAAACGGGTTATACAGCCAATCACATAGAACTGCTGATGAAGGCCATCCGCCTATTGCCCGCATTTCAGGTAAAGGGCATAGTCGGCCTAAATATGGAGCGCCTGCTCCCCCCTACTCGTTTTGATGTCAAAGCAGCTATGTTTGATCTCTATTATTTCAAATATTGCTTTCTAAAAGTAGCCGGACTACCTTTTGATGAAATACAATTAGAAGCCGATTTACTCCAATTGGGCTCCGATTTAAATGACAACGAGCAGACAGGTTTTCTTTACCGCGACTTTCAAGCACGCAACGTTATGTTGGTAGATGGCAACCCTTACTTCATCGATTATCAAGGCGGGCGCGAAGGACCTTTAGAATACGACGTTGCCTCATTCTTATGGCAAGCATCGGCCCACTATGGAGCTGATTTGCGAACGATTTTGTTGGAAGAATATTTAAGTACACTTGAGGAAATCACCGACATTGATAGGCAAAAATTCCTGCAACGTTTAGATCTTTTTGTCTTCTTTCGCACGCTTCAAGTATTGGGTGCTTATGGTTTACGAGGCTATGTAGAACATAAGCCACACTTTCTTGCAAGTATTCCATTGGCCATCGCAAATCTCCGCGAAGCCTTGCAGAAAGGCGTAGCTGCTGCTTACCCTTATTTATCACAAACATTGGAAAAGTTGGTACAACTGCCCCAATTCCAACTCCCCACGCCCTCGCCGGAACCAGCAAAACAGTTGACAGTTAAGGTGCAAGCCCCCACATTGGTCGTACGCATCTTTAGTTTTAGCTACAAGAAGGGCATACCGGAAGATACCAGCGGAAACGGAGGTGGCTATGTCTTCGATTGCCGCAGCACGCACAATCCGGGACGCTATGAACCCTACAAAAAGCTGACAGGACTTGACGCTCCCGTCATACGATTTCTGGAAACAAACGGCGAAATATTGCCCTTTCTGCAACACGTATATGCATTGGCCGACTTTCACGTACAGCGTTATTTAGACCGCGGTTTCACCGCGCTTATGTTCTCCTTTGGTTGCACCGGAGGGCAGCATCGCAGCGTTTATAGCGCCCAACATTTGGCAGAACATCTTTCAGAAAAATTTGGTATAGAGATCATTTTGCAACATCGAGAGCAAGCTATCACACAACATTTTCCGGCAAAAGCCAAATAATGACAAGCATTCGGAAGTTTGTCTCCTCTGATTTCAATGTGAGTCTTTAGCATTCCACAACGAAGAGTCCCAAGTCCCAGCTACGCTGCTCGGAGTTTTACGGCTACCATCACGAGCGGACAGTTATCCTTTCACGAGCGTACAAACGTCCCTTCACGACAGTACAAGTTTACGTTCACGATGAAAATAAAGCAAGGCAAGACTTCAGCTGCTGATCATCAAATAATGGACAATAAAAAAACGGATTTTAGAGGTTGTTCCTCATTCATTGTCTATGCGTAGCCCATCATTGTGAATTGAAAAGAGCCACATAAAGAGGTGAAAGTATGATGGGAGCATCGGTTCACGAAAATAAGGATTAAAAGAATAAGAACAAGGGCTATGGCATATCTGAACAAACACGCAATAATCGGGCTGTGCTCAAAGATAACTTCAACAGGGGTTTACACAATATAGCCCCCACTCTGCCGTTTTAGAAATAATATGAAGCAACGTTACATTCTCAGCATATTTTTCTTGCTCCTTGCCATCTCTTCATCAGCTCAACGGACGAAGATTTTCGGCCTTGTGAAAGATGATGACGGACAACCTCTGGAGTTGGCCAACGTTCGTATTTTAGGGACAAGCATTCTGACTTCAACCAACTTAAAGGGTGAATATACGCTCTATTGTACTTCGCGTGACTCCGTAGTCGTCGTGTATTCACAGATAGGTTATGAAACGCGGAAGCGTCTGCTGCGCAATCCGGGCGACTCTATTCGACTGGACATCGTATTACCGGCATACGGAAACACGCTGAACACGGCTGTAGTCGTGGGGCAAGCAAAGCAAACTACGACAGAGCAACGTATTAAGTTGGCGGACCAAACCACGATGCCGTCTACGACAGGAAACGGCGTAGAGGAAATCATCGCCACGCAAGCCGGCGTCTCTACGCATAATGAGTTGTCTTCTCAATATAACGTCCGCGGCGGTAGTTTTGACGAGAATGTCGTCTATTTGAACGGCTTAGAAATTTTCCGCCCAATGCTTGTGCGCTCCGGTCAGCAAGAAGGCCTCAGCGTGATCAATTCAGATATGGTCGAAAAGATAGGCTTCTCATCAGGAGGCTTTGAAGCGAGATATGGAGACAAGATGTCTTCCGTCTTAGACATTACTTATAAGCGCCCGACAGGCTTTGAAGGACGAGTAAACGGGAGTATGCTGGGCGGTGGTATCTACTTAGGCGGCGGCAATTCAAAGTTCAGCCTCATGACCTCGCTCCGCTATAAGACGACACGCTACTTGTTGGGCTCTTTAGAAACTACCGGTGAGTATAACCCCAACTTTTTGGATTATCAGGCCTATCTTTCTTGGTCGCCCAACAGAAGATGGACGATAGATGTATTGGGCAATATCTCTGACAATCATTACAACTTTAAGCCAAAAGACCGCGAAACAAACTTTGGTACGATGAACGATGCTAAAAAGTTTAAGGTCTATTTTGATGGAGAAGAGAAAGATTATTTCCGCACGTTCTTTGGTGCTTTCTCGCTCACACGTCATTTTACACCGGAAAGCTATTTGGCCTTACAACTCTCTTCTTTTTCTACACAAGAGCACGAAACGTATGACATTCAAGGGCAATATTGGCTCAATGAAGCGACAGGCACAGAGCAATTAGGGGTTGGAACTTATATGGAACACGCCCGAAACAGACTAAGAGCCAGCGTTTTTAATGCCGGGCTTCGCTTTCGCACAAAGTTTACCGGACATACACTACAAGCAGGCCTAAACTGGCAGTTTGAAAAAATAAAGGAAAATGCACGCGAATGGGAAATGCGCGACTCTATGGGCTACTCGCTCCCCCATACGCCCGATATGCTGCGCCTTATTTATAGTTTGCACTCAGCTAATGAAGTGCAGGGTAACAGACTTTCAGGCTTCCTGCAAGATAGTTGGCGATTCAAGAGCAAATTAGGCTTGTTTAATCTCACCTACGGCGTAAGATTAAGTCATTGGGATTGGAACAAGGAAACAACAATCTCGCCTCGCATTTCCATTGGGCTGCTTCCAGCGGCCAACGATCATTGGACATTGCGATTTGCCACGGGCTTCTATTATCAACCGCCATTCTACAAAGAATTAAGAGATACGACGTTGGTCAACGGCATTGCCAAGGTTCATCTAAATAGATCTATTAAATCGCAAAGGTCTATCCATTTCGTCCTTGGAGGAGATTATACTTTCCGCCTGCTTGATCGTCCGTTTAAGTTTACAGCCGAACTTTATTATAAAGCGCTCTCCAACTTAAACCCATACAGCGTTGACAACATAAGAGTAGTCTATTATGGCCGTAACATGGCATCCGGTTATGCAGCAGGCTTAGATCTGAAATTATATGGCGAGTTTGTGCCCGGCACAGATAGTTGGTTGTCGGTTTCTTTAATGCAAACCAAAGAAAAAATTGCAGGCGTATGGCTACCTCGTCCAACGAGTCAGCGCTACAATGTCTCACTTTATTTCACAGATTTCTTCCCTGGGAGTACGCGCTGGAGAAGTACGCTAAAATTAGCCTTTGCGGATGGACTGCCTTTCGGCCCTCCGCATACGGATCGCTCACAACAAACGTTCCGAGCACCTGCCTATAAACGCGTAGACTTGGGCGTGAGCTATCGTTTAATTAACAACGAAGACCACCATCTCACGCGAGGCTTGGGAAGAATGATAAAGAATGCGTGGTTAGGCGTTGATGCCTTTAATCTATTAGGAATTCAAAATATCAATTCTTACTTTTGGGTTACGGATATTACAAACACACAATATGCCGTCCCCAACTTCTTAACCGGAAGACAGATCAATTTCCGTTTTTCGATAGACTTTTAATGGTGATTATCTGTGCTCAACTTCTATCTATAAGTTGTATACAGAATGTAGTGCCTTGACCGAGCTCACTACTCTTTACGAAGATTTTCCCGCGATGGTATTCCTCAATAATACGCTTGGCCAGCGAGAGGCCAAGCCCCCATCCGCGGCGTTTAGTTGTGAAACCAGGCTTAAAAACATTCTTAAAGTTTTTCTTAGCAATGCCCTTTCCGGTATCGGAAACCAATATTGTAATTCGCTTATCACGTTCTGTTACAACAATATTAATCTCTCCAACACCAGACATCGCATCAATAGCGTTCTTACAAAGGTTCTCAATGACCCATTCAAAAAGCGGAGCATTGATTTTCGCGTACATCACAGATGCAGAGAAAGACGTCTGGAGCTTAACTTTTTGCGACGTGCGCTTACCGATGTAGCCAAGCACACGGAGGATAACTTCGTTTAGATTCTCCCGCGTCATCTCTGGCGCAGAACCAATCTTAGAAAAGCGCTCTGCAATCAATTGAAGCCGCTGAATGTCCTTATCCATCTCCGGTATCAAGGGGTCGTCTGGATAACTCTCACGCAAAATGATGCTGCCAGCCATCAAAGACGAGATAGGCGTACCCAATTGGTGCGCAGTTTCTCTCGAAAGACCAACCCAGACCTTATTTTGTTCTGCTCTCTTCGAACTTAGTAAGGCTAAAATAGCAACGACTATAAATAAAGCCACAACGCCTAACTGGACATAGGGATACGTGGCTAAACGCTTCAACATCAAAGATGGTTCGTAACAGATTTCGATCTTGTTATCTGCAACGTTATCGTCAGAAAGCTTCATTTCCATACATAGCCCAGAAGATTTCATTTTATCTGCACGCAACAGCAGATCTTTAGTAATTGTTTTGTAACTCTTACTCTGCACATCAGATAAGACACTCTCCAAACTATCCTGGGGAATCCCAATATTTCGTGCTGCTAAGACGCGCCCTTGTCCATCCAAAACAATAACAGGAATCGTATTATTTCCATTGAGAACACGCAAGACTAAATTTAAATCAGTGTTTTCATCAGCACGCGTTAACGAACGCATTGCTTCAGCCCAGACTTCCATCTTAGCTGTTTCTTCTCGAGTCAGATCCTTTATTAAGATATTGCTTACAACAAGCGAAAGAGCGGCAATGATTAAAGCAGCAACGATAAGTGCAGCCTTAACAGAGCGCATATTCAAATTAAATCGCTTCATCTTACTGGAGCGAGCCATTAATCTGCTCAATGTAATTAAGAATTTCTTCTCTTCCTAAATTACTTATTGAACTGGAGACAAAGTAAGGTGGGAGTTCTTCCCACTCCTCTTTTAATGTATTTAAGAAGCCTTGTACATTGGACTTTAAGACTCCCCTCTTATTCTTATCCGACTTGGTAAAGATAATAGAAAAAGGCACGCCTGCTTCACCTAAAAAGCGAATGAATTCAAGATCTATCGTCTGCGGCTTGAGCCGAGAGTCTATTAGCACAAACAAGTTTGTGAGTTGCTCGCGGCGAGTCACATAACGCTCAATCATCTTGCGCAATTCTTCGCGTTCCTTCTTACTGCGTTTCGCAAAGCCATAACCAGGTAAGTCTACCAAGAACCATTCATCATTTATAATAAAGTGATTGATGAGCAACGTCTTTCCCGGAGTTGACGAAGTCTTAGCTAGTGCGGACCGTCCTGTCAACATATTAATCAGGCTACTCTTTCCCACATTACTTCTACCAATAAATGCATATTCAGGGATCATCGTAGCAGGACATTGATCTAAACGCGCACTGCTTATCTTAAATTCAGCTGTGTTAATCTTCATTTCTTGATTGTTTGTAATGCAAAAATAATGAATTTTCCTAACTTTGCCATTCCAACTCTGACTGAATGAACGAACAATATCCGTCAAAACATTTAGAACGTGCACTGAATGAGTTTACCAAACTACCGGGTATCGGAAGGCGAACGGCTTTGCGCTTAGTGCTTCATCTGCTAAAACAAGATGAGGCCTACGTTAATTCCTTTGCAGAAAGTCTTATTGCAGTCAAAGAAAAGATCCATTATTGCAACATATGCCACAACATCTCCGACACCGATATTTGCGAAATATGCTCCAACCCGCTACGCGATCAATCTGTCGTGTGTGTTGTAGAAAATATATCAGGCGTATTAAGCATTGAGAATACAGGTGCCTTTCGCGGACTCTATCATGTTTTGGGCGGCGTTATATCCCCAATGGATGGCGTTGGGCCTTCTGATCTTGAAATAGATAGTTTAATTGACCGAGTAGCAAGTGGAGAGGTAAAAGAGATTATTTTTGCACTAAACCCGACAATGGAGGGTGACACCACAATCTTTTTTATTCAGCGCAAACTCGCACAATATGACGTCAAGCTTACGACCTTGGCGCGCGGTGTTAGCGTTGGAGAGGAGTTAGAATACACTGACGAAATCACATTAGGGCGTTCCATCACTGAACGCGTAGAAATCAAGCAATAAAAGCAAATGAATAACCATAGACAACCAGACACAGCATCCCCATACTTCTCTTTCCAAAAAAGAGGCCTCTTTTGCCTTTGGATAGTCATTATCATCTACGTTGCTTTATCTGAAGCAGAAATATTTCCGACGAGTTTTCTTGGGAAAAGTGCTGAGACAAAATATTTTTCAGACATTATTTCCATCATAACCGCTATTGGCGGCTCCTTTTTGGCTTATTCTCTGCCCTCTTGGAAAAGAGTTGCTGCCATTTTAGGGCAGCCTACGACAGCACATAGCAAGAAAAAGCAAGCAAAATGGATAAGTCTGCGATTATTCCTTTTATGCCTCGCAACGCTACCCAGCATTTTTTGCTACTACAGCATCTCTTTTACAGGCACATCGCTTTATAGCTTTGTTATTGCTGTAGTGGCTAGCATTCTTTGCTTTCCATTCAAATCAAAAGACTCTGAGCAATGACTTTATCCATCATCATTGTCAACTACAATGTAAAGTATTATTTGGAGCAATGTCTGCATTCTGTGTGGAAAGCAGTAGAAGGCATCGACAATGAAGTCTTTGTCGTAGACAATGCATCCAAAGATGACTCAGTGGCATACTTGAAAACCAAATTCCCACAGCAGCAATACCCACACCTCCATATCATTGCCAATCGTCATAATCTTGGTTTTGGGAAAGCAAACAACCTTGCACTGAAAAAGGCAACCGGCGAATTTATACTTTTCCTTAACCCGGATACTATTCTTACCGAACACACGCTACACGACTGCATTGCTTTTGCTCGCACGCGTCTCAATTTAGGAGGCTTAGGCGTAAAAATGCTGCGCGACAACGGAGAGTTTGCTTTGGAGTCCCGGCGAAGCCTTCCCACGCCTTGGACCTCGTTTTGCAAGATCACGGGCTTAGCTACCTTGTTTCCAAAATCCAAGCTATTTGGCAAATACAATCTGCGTTTCCAATCGGAAGACGAAAGCTCACAGATTGATATTATATCAGGAGCTTTCTTATTTGCCAAACACGAAGTGCTGAAAATAACTGGCGGATTCGACGAACAATTCTTTATGTACGGTGAAGACATCGACCTTTCTTACCGTATACTCAAAGCTGGCTATAAAAACTACTATCTACCTACGCCCATTTTACACTACAAAGGCGAAAGTACGCACAAAAACTCTTTCCGCTACGTTCACGTCTTCTACGAGGCGATGCTTATCTTCTTCCGCAAGCACTACCGCCACTATAGCTTATTATTGAGTATCCCCATTATGGCAGCTATCATCTTGAGTGCCTGCCTCTCACTCGTATCTCGCCAGTTAAGACGTTTTAAGCGTTTCCTCTTTCCCAAACCTTCAAATGCAGAAGAGCGCTGCTACTATAATGGGACTCACTTGGACGATTTCCTTCGACTCAATATGCCGCTAACAGAAGACGCCTCCAAAGCCCTATACTTCGTCTACGATACGGCAGATCTTTCTTACGATGAAATCTTGTCTCGCTTAAGTCACTCTGATCACAAGCATTATTTAGGAACGTTCTTTCCGAAAGAGAAAATTCTCATTACAGCCGGAGACGTATTCCATTAAACACGCTAAAAACCTATGTTACAATTAAGGGCATTGGAGCCTGAAGATCTAGAGTTTCTATATACGATAGAAAACGACCCAAGCCTCTGGGAAGTTACGTCCGCTTGTGGCCCTTATTCTCGCTATGCACTCAAGCAATATCTTGCAGCGCAACCCTCATCTATATACGAAAACAATCAACTAAGGCTGATTGCAACAAAAGAAGATGGGAGCGCGATAGGCACAGTAGATCTATTCGACTTTTCGCCTATTGACATGAGAGCTGAAGTCGGACTTGCAATTTTAAAGGACGAACGCGGAAAAGGTTATGGCCTAGAAATGCTACAAAAAGCAACGGACTACGCACGCCTCTTTCTCAACATTCATCAACTCGTGGCGCATATTTCCCTCTGTAGTAACGAGCGTTCCTTGCAGACTTTCCGACAATGTGGCTTCGAGGACCTTGTCATTTTAACCAACTGGCACTTTTGCAATGGCGCATTTGAGGATGTTGTGTTAGTAAGAAAGTTTTTAATATAACTATACTTTCAGCTACAACATTACCACCCAAAACTTTAACCCCTCCCTTTCGATATTTTTCAGAGTGAAGCCGAGTAAGTTCATCGCAAATTTGGACTATGCGTAAACTCAAGCCCATTTATGAGCTAAGCCTGCAACGTTTTCTATTCTACTGTCGTGATGCAACGTTTGTCCCCTCACGATAGTATAAACGTACGCTCACGATGAAAAACATGTACTATCGTGAAAGGACAAAGAATAAGGTGGAATTGGTTGCGTAATTTTACATTTATATCGCTCGAAAGATCAAACCAAAAGCATTAAAAGGGCTACACAAAGATGGAGCATAAAGCTTTCGTGACACAAGACCAATCCATAGTATATCAAACCTAAAAGCCCAAACGTCCGTGGCAAATTCGTATAAATCAAGAAAAAGGAAAAAGCTTGCAAATTTCAAGACTACGTCTTCAAACTTACAAGCTTCTATTTCCAAACGTCGGGGTGAAAGGATTCGAACCTTCGACCCCCTGCTCCCAAAGCAGGTGCGCTAACCGGACTGCGCTACACCCCGTTTGTTCGTTTCGGCTGCAAAGATAATATTTTATTTTTAAAAATCAATCAAACTTGATAGCTTTTGCAGGCTGAATACGAGAAATAATAAAACTTGGTACGACTAAGGCCGCTAAAGTTATGATAAAAGTGGATATATTCAGCAAGAGTATATACCACCAATTCAGACTAATGGGCACCGTACTAACGTAATACGTCTCCGGGTTAAGTTGGACCCATCCGAAATGTTGTTGTAGCAAGACCAAAGCCAAACCGATAACGTTGCCTATTACCAACCCACGAAGAATAATAAAGGCGGCGTAATATAAAAATGTATTGCGTATTCGCGTATTTGAAGAACCTAGTGCCTTCAAAAGGCCAATCGTAGAGGTGCGCTCCAAAATTAAGATGAGCAAACCACTGACCATCGAAAAGCCGGCCACAAGCGTTACGAGCACTAATATGACCCAAATGTTTACGTCTAAAAGCGTCAGCCAATTAAAGACAGAAGCGGTCCGCGGGTTTTCTTTTATGGACATCAGGGCATAGGATGCACCATATTTATCTTTGCGACCATTGACCAAACGACCTACACGCTGAGCGGCTTGATCTAAAGTGGAAAAATCTTTTACTCGCAACTCTAAACCACTACTCTGATCCGGCTGCCAACCATTTAAGCGATTGACGACTGCTTTACCTGTCAGAGCAAATGAGCGGTCGAACTGCTTCATATTGGTATTGTATATGCCTACAATCTTAAAACGCCTCATTTTAATGGTGTTCTCAAAAAAATAGGCGTAAACCAGATCTCCAACGTGCAGATTCAACAAATCGGACTGCGTTCGAGAGATGGCGATTTCGTTTGTAGACTTTGTCGCACTGAATTTTGGGAGACGACCGGCTATTAAGCAGTGCTTTAGAAAGGAAATGTCATAGTCTTCACCCAAACCTTTCAACACGACAGCCTGAAAGTCGTTGGTTGTCTTCAAGATGCCTTGCTTTTCAGAAAAGCGTTGCAGATGAGCAATCTCCGGCATTTGCTGTAGTTGCCGAACAATGTCACCTTCCGTGACAACCGGATAACTTTCGGGAGACGCTAAAGCGTTAGTATCAAAAACTTCCAAATGAGACCCAAATCCGGTAAGCCTATAGCTGATTTCAGACTTGAAGCCGAGCACAACGCAAACGGATACAATCATTACGGCCAGCCCCACTGCGATACCGGAAGTTGCCACGATAATGGCCGGCGTGGATGCACGATTTTTCTGTTGCCGATCTCCGGCGGAGAAAAAGCGCTTAGCCAAAAATAATGATAGGTTCATTTGGAAGTTTTCTGGCTGTCGTTCTTACTTCTTCTTGCCGGGATATGCTTCAAGAGCCTTGCGCAATACGAGCAATGCACGCTGCATATCTTCGATCTTGAGAACGTAAGCGATGCGCACCTCATCGCGGCCTAAGCCCGGCGTAATATAGAAGCCTTCTGCAGGCGCCATCATCACGGTCTGGCCTTCATAGCTGAAATCCGTGAGACACCAAGCGCAAAAGTCGGATGCGTCTTCAACCGGCAGGCGTGCGATGGTATAAAATGCACCCATAGGCATTGGTGAATAAACACCGGGAATTGCATTCAAGCCCTCAATCAAACAATCGCGGCGCTTCAAGTACTCATCATAGCAAGATGTGATGTACTCTTGCCCAGCTTCGATAGATGCTTCTGCTACAATCTGCCCCAAAAGAGGGGGAGACAAGCGCGCTTGGCAGAACTTCATCGCCGCCTTGCGGACAGCTTCATTACGCGTCACAAATGCACCGATACGGATACCGCACTCGCTGTAGCGCTTGGAAACGGAGTCGATCAGAATTACGTTTTGCTCAAGTCCCTCTAAATGACAAGCAGAAATATAAGGAGAACCTGCATAAATGAATTCACGATATACTTCGTCGGAGATCAAATAAAGATTGTGCTTCTTGACCATCTCACGAATCTGATTCATTTCTTCAGGCGTATAAAGTCCACCCGTCGGATTGTTAGGATTGCAGATCAAAATAGCTTTTGTGTGCTCATTGATCAGTTTTTCAAACTCCTCAACTTTCGGCAAGGCGAATCCATCATCAATAGAAGTGCTAACCGTACGTACCTTTGCGCCAGCTGCGATAGCAAACGATTTATAGTTGGCGTAAGTAGGCTCTGTCGTTATAACTTCATCGCCTGGGTTAAGACAAACCATAAATGCAAGCTGCACAGCCTCAGATCCACCCGTAGTAATGATAATGTCGTCAGTCGTCAGGTTGATGTCGTAAGTCTTGTAATAGTCTACGAGACGCTTACGATAGCTCAAAAAGCCTTGACTTGGACTGTATTCGAGCGTTTGACGAGTGACGTGCTTTAAAGCTTCAAGCCCTACTTCCGGCGTAGGCAAATCGGGTTGTCCGATGTTAAGATGAAAGACGTGTACGCCTTTAGCTTTGGCAGCATCAGCCAAAGGAGCCAATTTTCGAATCGGCGATTGCGGCATCTCTTCCGCACGATGTGAGATTTCTAGCATAATCAGAGGTTAAGAATAATACTGCAAAAGTAATACTTGGCGAGTGATAAGCCAACAAAATTCTGTGTATTTTTCCGCCTTTCCCAATTGTTCTTCACGATTTAATAGCTATTTTTCAGGAATAAGCGGAAAGGCTATAGAAACCAAACAACTTTGAGAGGGTGAATCTCAGATTTATCAGTCTCTTTATGCCACCACAAATCTAAACATTTATGCTCCCTTTGCACACACTTCGAGCAAAGAGCTTCTTTTTTCAATTAAATATGCGTGGAAGCAATCCTATTTTATGTAAATATACGATGCTTTCTTTTGCCTTTCATCTGAATTGCACTAAATTTGCACCCGCTATGGCTAATTTAGAAAATCTCCAGATTGATTTAAAAAGAGCAACTGCAGCCAACGAGTCTTTTGATTTAAGCTTAGACGATCATTTTTTTCAACAACTTGAACAAGAAGAAATATCAGGAGGCTCGATTCGCGTAAAGTGTTCTATAAAGCAATTTACTGAAGATACTTTCCAATTAAATTTCGACATAGCAGGAGAAGTCGAAGTGCTTTGTGATCGCTGTTTAGATGCTGTGCGTCTCCCAGTAGCGATCAGAGATCATTGCTTTGTAAGCTACGGAGAGGAAAATGAAAACCTTGAAATAAAATGTATCTCACCATCAGAAAGGATTTATGACTTGTCTTGGGACATTTATGAGCTGATCGAAACTTCACTCCCCATTGAGCGTAAACATCCACAAGGGCTGTGTAATGAAGATATGCTTGGTAGATTCCAAATAGAAAATGAAGAATAACAACTAAAATACAATTAACAATGGCACATCCTAAAAGAAGACAATCCAAGACGAGAACTCTGAAGCGCAGAACACACGACAAGGCAGTTGCCCCGACAATGGCGATCTGCCCGAACTGCGGAGGTTGGCACATTTATCACACGGTATGTCCTACTTGTGGGCATTATCGTGGCAAGCTTGCCATCGAAAAAGAGACCGTAACGGAATAATCTCTCTTATCCTGCGAGGTGCAATTTACAAGATACGGATCAAATACGACTCGTAGCTTGTAAATTGTATCTCGCTTTTGTTATTTAACTCCTCTTTATGATTAATGCAGCAATAACAGGTGTAGGAGGGTATGTTCCCGAGTACATATTAAATAATGAAGAGCTTTCTAAGATGGTAGACACGAGCGATGAGTGGATTATGGCGCGTGTTGGTATCAAAGAAAGACGAATCTTAAATGAAGAAGGGCTTGGAACGAGCTACATGGCTCGCAAGGCTGTGAAGCAACTACTTGAAAAGACAGGAACAGATCCTAAAGAAGTGGACGCACTGCTTGTAGCATCAATTACGCCAGACTTCCACTTCCCCTCAACATCTTCTATTTTAGTAGGAAAATTAGGGCTTACTAATGCGTATGCCATAGATACACAGGCGGCTTGTTGCGGATTCCTCTTTACGATGGATCAAGCTGCTTGTATGATACAAAGCGGTCGCTATAAGAAAGTTGTTGTTTGTGCTGCGGAAAAGCTTTCCAGCATTATTGATTATACGGATCGCTCTACGTGCGCGCTCTTTGGTGACGGTGCTGCAGCTGTGCTGGTTGAGCCTACCGAAGAAGACTTAGGATGGAAAGATTCTCTACTAAGAACTGACGGCAAAGGCCTTCCTTTTCTCTGTTTAAAAGGTGGCGGTTCAGTTTGTCCTCCCTCTTACCACTCATTGGAGCATCGTATGCATTATTTGCACCAAGAAGGAAGAACCGTGTTCAAATATGCAGTAACTGATATGAGTGAGGTCAGTGCCAAATTAGCAGAGCGTAATAATCTGACTAATGAAAATATCACTTATGTCATACCGCATCAAGCAAATATCCGCATTATTGAGGCTGTAGCAAACCGCTTAGAAGTGCCGATGGAAAAAGTTTTGATAAACATCGAACGTTATGGCAATACTTCAGGCGCTACGATTCCTTTGGTATTATGGGATTTTGAGAAGCAACTACACAAGGGCGACAACTTACTTCTAACAGCTTTCGGAGCAGGCTTCACATACGGATCAGCCTATCTAAAATGGGCGTACGATCCGGCATAATGCAGCAACTTCGTTCTTGTGCTCTCTGTTATACCACTTTATAGAAAATAGCGACTATTGTGAAATCAGGTTTTGTAAATATTGTAGGTAATCCGAACGTCGGGAAGTCTACACTGATGAACTTATTTGTGGGTGAACGCATTTCTATTGCGACCTTTAAGGCGCAAACAACGCGCCACCGGATCTTAGGTATCGTCAATAAACCCGATGCACAAATCATCTTTTCTGATACGCCAGGCGTTTTAAAGCCCAATTATAAGATGCAAAAGGCAATGCTTACATTCTCTGAATCTGCATTGACTGATGCCGACATCTTATTATATGTTACAGACGTCATTGAAGATCAAGAAAAGAACAAAGAATTTCTTGAGAAGGTCGCAGTAGCAAACGTCCCGGTCTTGGTTTTGATTAACAAAATCGACCTGTCTGCCCAAAAAGAAGTGGAACAATTGATAAAACAGTGGCAAGCACGCTTACCAAAAGCAGAAATTATCCCACTTTCTGCCAAGGCAAAGTTTAATACAGATACGGTCTTGCAACGCATTGAAGCACTCTTACCAGAAGGGCCGGCCTATTTTGAAAAAGATCAGTGGACAGATAAGTCTGCACGCTTCTTTGTTACAGAAATCATCCGGGAAAAGATTCTACTTTATTATGCTAAAGAGATCCCTTATTCCGTTGAAGCTGTTGTCGAACTCTTTAAAGAAGACGCAAAGAAGATTCATATCAATGCTGTAATCTATGTTGAGCGCGAAAGCCAAAAGGGCATTATCATTGGGCACAAAGGCATAGCTTTAAAAAAAGTGTCTACAGAAGCTCGAAAGTCCTTGGAGCGTTTCTTCAACAAAAGCATATATTTGGAAGTCTTTGTGAAAGTCAATAAAGATTGGCGCAACAACGAACGCGCGTTGGAAGGATTTGGATATAAACTGAAGGACTAAACATCCACACTCTTAAAAGAACAGAAATGAACAAACTTGTAGCAATAGTAGGCCGTCCGAATGTCGGAAAGTCGACGCTTTTTAATCGCTTGACCGGTACTCGGCAGGCCATTGTCAGCGAAGAGGCCGGCACAACCAGAGATCGACAATACGGCAAGTGCGAATGGGGCGGACAAGTCTTCTCTATTGTAGATACCGGTGGATGGGTGGTCAACTCCGACGATATTTTTGAAGGCGAAATACGAAAACAAGTATTGGTTGCTACAGAAGAGGCCGATCTGATTCTTTTTCTCGTAGATAATCAAACAGGCATTACGGACTTGGATGAAGACGTTGCTATGATTCTCCGTCAAGCCAACATCCCGGTTATTTTATGCGCAAACAAAATCGAAAACAACATTGACCGATATAATGCGTCCGAGTTCTATAAGTTGGGATTAGGAGAGCCAAACTGCCTTTCTGCTATCACTGGAAGTGGAACCGGAGATTTACTCGACACGATTATAGAACGCCTCGGGACGGATCAGACGGAAGAAGAAGAGAACAACATCCCCCACTTTGCTATCGTAGGACGCCCCAATGCAGGAAAGAGCAGCTTAATTAACGCCTTTATCGGCGAAGAGCGCAATATTGTGACCGACATAGCAGGCACAACGCGCGATTCTATCCTCACACGCTATGACAAATTTGGCTTTGACTTTTACTTAGTCGACACAGCCGGCATCCGTAAGAAAGGAAAGGTCAATGAAGATTTGGAATTTTATTCCGTAATGCGCTCTATTCGCGCCATTGAACACTCCGATGTTTGCATCCTACTCATCGATGCTACACGAGGCATTGAAAGTCAGGATATGAATATCTTCAAAGTCATTCAGAAGAACAACAAAAGTCTTGTCGTAGCCATCAATAAATGGGATATAGCAGAGAATAAATCTCAAGATGCTATCAAACATTTTATAGAAGTGATCAAAAGCCGTATGGCTCCATTCGATGATTTCCCTATTGTGTTCTGTTCTGCATTGACAAAACAGCGGATCTATAAAGTATTGGAAACGGCTAAAGAAGTTTACGTTCAGCGAAAGATGCATATCAACACATCTAAGCTCAATGAGGAACTACTCCCACTGATCGAAGCCTATCCTCCACCCTCTATCAAGGGAAAATTCATCAAAATAAAATACTGCAGCCAACTTCCGGATACGCAAATTCCGTCTTTTGTTTTCTATGCTAATTTGCCGCAATACGTAAAAGACCCGTACAAGCGTTTTCTTGAAAATAAGATCAGAGAGAAATGGAACTTTTCCGGTACGCCAATCAACATTTTCATTCGTCAAAAATAAGACGAAGGCTCGGATTGCTACTGGCTACATCTGTTTTACTTATCAGTGTTGCTTGCAGCAAAAAAGCTTCTCCCGAAAACCGTCCGACGCCTCCTCCGCCAACAACGGAAGAGGTGATGGCTCTTTACGAGCTATATCGCCAAGGCAATTATCAAGCTTGCGTAGAAGTTATGGCTTCTTGCGAAGGAAAACCAGCCACTTACCGTAAAGAGATGGAGTGGATGCTAAAGCAGCACGCAGACAACAAGAAAAAGGAAACTGGCGGCATAACCCAAGCGACATTGAGTCGTATAACGCTTCACGATAATGGAAATATGGCGAACATATTCTTAAATATCACCTACAAGGACAATACGACAGAAGAGATCATCTGGCAACTAGTCTATGTACACGACAAATGGCGCCTACGATAATCATTCTTTCAAAGCCTTTCGTAGATCTATATAAAAATAATTACTGCTCGAGAAACGACAAACTTGCGTTTTTCGAGCAGTATTGTATATAATAATCTCCCCTATCTATAAGAATCAAGTTGTTTGATCAAGAATTAAGGCCATCTCATCTTCCATTTTTTATCCATATATCTCACAAGAGTAAATACAAATAAATCCTTATAGCACAATTACTTAATAAAATTATTTCGACAATTATTATTTCACGATTTGAACAAAAAAACTTCTGATCAACCTTCTTTTTCTCACAACAATCGTTTGACAGATGATCAACGTCTAACTTTATGACATTTCGTTTGCTGCCACCAAACTATCGTTTGGCGGCGGCAAACGATAGTTTGATCCCAGCAAACCATTGTTTGGTGGGATCAAACGAAACTCACCTATAGATAAAGGATACGTTGGTATCGTTTATCCTTCAAAAAAATAAGAGAAAAAGAGTTCACTATGCGATATGAGCAAAACATCCAGCCTCTTCATTATAAATAGTAACAGCTATACTCTCTTTACTTCAAACATACCCAATAGTTAGTAAAACCTACCATTCGGATAAAAACAGATCGTTGTTCGTTTCTTATCCCAACTTTAATCGTTAACTTCGCAAAAGAAATAAATTTAAGCACTAAGACTATGAAAGGTATCGTACTAGCCGGTGGAAGCGGGACGCGTCTCTACCCAATTACAAAGGGAACAAGCAAACAAATGCTTCCTATCTACGACAAACCTATGGTTTACTACCCCATCTCTGTTCTTATGTTAGCCGGAATCAGAGATATTCTAATTATTTCAACCCCTCAAGACCTCCCAGGCTTTAAGAGGTTATTGGGAGATGGATCCGACTATGGCGTAAACTTTGAGTACGCCGAACAACCCTCGCCCGACGGATTGGCACAGGCCTTTATTATCGGCGAGGAGTTTATTGGCGATGATAGCGTCTGCCTTATTCTTGGCGATAATATCTTCCAAGGCAACGGCTTTAGCGAGATGCTTCGACAAAGCGTCAAAATTGCGGAAGATGAAAAGCGCGCTACGGTCTTCGGTTATCGCGTAAACGACCCCGAAAGATACGGCGTAGTAGAATTTGACCCACAGGGACGCTGCATCAGTATTGAAGAAAAACCAGCACAACCGAAATCCAACTATGCCGTTGTGGGGCTTTATTTCTACCCCAACAAAGTTGTTGACGTAGCAAAGCGCATCAAGCCTTCTGCAAGAGGAGAATTGGAAATCACTACGGTAAACGAGTGCTTCTTGAAAGATGATGAACTCAACGTTATGACGCTAGGGCGAGGTTTTGCTTGGCTCGATACGGGCACTCATGAAAGCTTAAGTGAAGCTTCTACATTCATTGAAGTAATGGAGAAGCGAACGGGTTTAAAAATTGCCTGCTTGGAAGGTATTGCCTTTGAGCAAAACTGGATAACAGCGGAGCGTCTGGCGGCAATAGCTGAACCTATGCGTAAAAATCAATATGGTCAGTACTTACTAAAACTAATTGACGAATCGAAAAAATGAGTCTAAGATTCAGATTGATCGCACTTTCTATTAGCGGTCTGCTTATCTTGGGGCAAATGAAGGCCCAAAGTAAGCAGCAATTGCCTCATCGAGATAAATACGTCAGAGTTAGTGATTTCGGGCAACTTCCTGCTAATGCTCGATATTTGATTGGTGTAAAAAATGAGGACAATAAGATCTATTTTCTCTCCTCTATAGCTTATAAGATCGGCAAGGGAGGGAAACTCACAGCAACCTTAACTGAACATCTTACAAGCGATACCGTGTTTTCTCCTTCCCCTGAAATTTGCTGGCAGATTGAAGAAAAAGAGAAAAAAAAACAATGGAGTATCACATCAATCAAAGAAGAAAAATACCTCAACTACAACAACAAGGATCAAACCGGCGTCTACTTAGACTCAAAGCGTGTATATTGGGATCTGACTCTCTTAGAGGAAGGACAAATAAAGTTATCAAATACAGTAGGACATAGTACGCGCTACTTAGGCTTTAACCCTATACAAGGTGAGGACTACGGATATTTTGGCAACTACAAAACTTGCCAAAGCGATACTTTGCTCATCTTTATGCACGACTTGACGCTAAGTGAAAAAAAAGGAGAATTGCAAATGCCCGCAGATAGCGATCGCATTGCCTTCATAGCCGACACATTAATTGATGGTCGACTACCACGAAGCGAGTACTTGTTATCAGATGGAAAAATAGCTGTAGATGGTTATGATACTTGGACATATCTGGCTGTATCCCAAAATGCTTTTTATTTGCAATCCAGCACGTCAGAATACCTACGCCACGATTTAATAAAGGGAGAAAAACAACTTTGGTACAATTGGAATGGATTGATTTCTACAAGTCAAGATACGCCACGTTGCCTTGTATGGGATAAAAAGCAGCGTAAATTGGCTGTTGTTGACCCTTATGAAGCTGAAATATTGTCATTTGAACCTGTTTATTTTGTCGCCGTTGCAGATCCAATGAGCGAAGACTTGAAAAATGGTATCAAAACTTTGTCAGGAGGCTGGAGTGCGCATCACTTAGCTGAATTAGATTGGCAAAATGTACGAGCTTTAGATCTAAGAAATGCTACGCTACCAGCACACCCCTTGGCCTTTAAGCACCAACCATCAAAGGCAAACCAGCCGATTTACGTTAGCAAAAAAGAAAAAGAAATTGTGCCTGAAGCTTGGTCTTTCGTAATTGCAGAAGACTTACTACTTGCGGATGTTTACTTGCAAGATAAAGAGCCACTTTATGTTCCTTACCCTTTCAACTTAGACGGCCATACAATAACTTATGAGCGCGAGATGATCGATGGCAATTGGGAGACTTTATGTTTACCCTTCACTGTCGATGATTGGTCCAAGTCTTTTGATGTGCAAGAACTGGTTAAAATCACGCAAAATGGAACTAAGTTAGATTTAGGTTTTGACAAAGCCCAAAAGATCCAAGCCAACCAACCTGTAATCTTAAGGGGAAAAGGCAAACTTAAATTGCAAGCTCGCGAAGGTATCGTTGTCACGCAAGAGTCAGAAGGAATCTTCAAAGGCAATTACGACAGCAAAGACATTAACCAAGCCTATTTGCTCAGCAACGACGGTAATTCTTTTGTAAATGCAGCATCAGGAAGCCATTTAAGTCCATTCCGCGCTTATATCCTATTAGATAAGGATTACAAAACGATTGACGTAAAATACAATATAATAACACAGATTCGCCCGCAACAAGTCACTAGTCGAGATAAAATTTTATATTCCATCGACGGCATCAGACAATTGTCTACAAAACGGCAGGGCATTTACATCGTTGATGGTCAGAAGATCATCATAAAATAAGTTCTAAAGAACACAAAAAGATTCTGGAAAATGACAATTGCAATAGATTTTGATGGAACAATAGTAGAGCATCACTATCCTGAGATTGGAAGAGAGATTCCTTTTGCTATAGAAACTTTGAAACGCTTAATCAAAGACGGACATAAGCTTATCCTTTGGACAGTAAGAGAAGGAGAACTTTTGCAAGAGGCTGTAGATTGGTGTGGCACAAGAGGTGTGCATTTTTATAAAGTAAATCGCGACTGGGATGAGAACGATGAGGAAGAACATCTAGGCTCAGATTCGGGCCATCGCAAATATAGCAGAAAAATTAAGGCAGATCTTTTCATTGACGACAGAAATATTGGTGGACTTCCCGAATGGACGGCAATTTATGATATTATTTCTAAGCGGATTTCTTATGAGCAGTATCTAAGAGAGCAAGTAAAAGAAGAGAAACCCGCAAAGCCTTCTTTCTGGAGTCGTTTTAAATAAACAAGAGTCCTGACGTGACACATTATATTAATTAAAAGAAGCATGAAAGTCTTTTCTCAGCGACAAATAAAGGAGTTAGAAAACTACACAATTGAGAACGAAGCTATTGCGGCGATAGATTTGATGGAGCGCGCTGCAAAGAAAGTTGCTGCAACTATTATAAAACACTACGATAACTCTCACGGGATTATTGTTTTCGCAGGGCCGGGCAACAATGGTGGAGATGCATTGGCTACGGCACGTCTTTTAGCGCTCGAAAACTATAAAGTAGAAGTTTATCTCTTTAATCCGAACGATCACTTAAGTGCAGATTGTGAGGCGAACAAGCAACGCTTAGACACATTACCCAATATCAGCTTCAACGAAGTAACATCAAAATTTGAACCCCCTCAATTAAACAAGGACGATATTATTATTGATGGCTTGTTCGGAATCGGCCTCAACAAACCTCTAAGCGGCGGTTTTGCGGCTTTGGTACAATTTATAAACACGGCTGCTATAGAAGTCATTGCGATCGATATGCCTTCCGGCTTGTTCTGTAATGACAACTCCGATAATGATAAACGGAATATTATCCGCGCGACACGCACTATCACATTCCATTCCCCAAAGCTATCCCAACTTTTAGCCGACAATCAAGAATACATTGGTAAACTCGAAGTTTTCGATATTGGTTTGTCTGAGGAAAAAAGCAAAGAACTATACTCCGATTTTGAAATCATAGAAGCAGAACAAGTTGCAGCAATGATCAAATCACGCAATGCTTTTGGGCATAAAGGAAGCTTTGGGCACGCATTGCTGATTGCAGGCCACTATGGTATGGCCGGAGCAGCAGTACTTGCTGCGAAAGCTAGTCTGCGTTCCGGACTTGGCAAGCTAACGCTCCATACCCCAATTAAGAATAACGACATCTTACAAACAGCAATTCCGGAAGCCATCCTCAGTCATGACTTCAGTGAGACCATTTTCACAACTGCAATATCCGGCGATACTTACAACGCCATCTGTTTAGGCCCCGGATTAGGCAAAGAACCCGACACGGCATTAGCTGTTTTAGAACAGCTACAAATGAGCAAAAAAGTTCCTTTAGTGGTAGATGCAGATGCGCTCAACATTCTCGGCGAACACAAGAGTTGGTTACAAGAACTACCACCTGCGACAATCTTAACCCCTCATCCCGCAGAATTTCGACGGATACAAAGCGGAAGTACAGATGCATTCACACTTTTAGTTGACGCACAAACATTGGCGCAACGTCTAAACATAATCATCATCCTAAAAGGGCATTATACAGCAATATGTGCCCCTAATGGAAAAACCTTTTTCAATCCTACCGGCAACAGCGGTATGGCTACAGCCGGCAGCGGCGATGTTCTCTCCGGAATCATTACGAGTCTTCTCGCACAGCAATACAGCCCTATCGAAGCGAGTCTATTAGGCGTTTATCTTCATGGTTTAGCAGGAGATTTAGCACAGGCTGATTTAGAAGAAGAATGCCTTATTGCTTCTGACATCATTAAATATCTCCCACTTGCTTTCAAGCAGCTCAAGTCCCTTCACAAATGAAAAAGATCACTTTCCTCCTCTTACTCCTCATACCCTGCCTTTTGACGGCACAAACTGAAGTAAAAGATTACGAACCGGGCATTACTGAAGAAGGCATTACGTATTTCTTGCCAAAGACAGAGTTTTATTTAGTCATTACGACTACGCGCACGACGCAATACCCCGGAGAACTCGCTCCCTTTGCGGCGCGCTATCTTAAGTTGAATCCGGTTGCACTTCATAAGGAGGAACTTTGGAAAATGCAGCACGTAAATCTCGTTGCATCAGGGGTCGCAGATCGCGATCAAGCCTTTTCCATCAAACTGAAGAACAAGACATCTGCACCGCTGGTCGCTCTAGCACGCGACGGCAGACTATTAGCGATCAATGCTGACGCGCAGACTTCGACGATAATACCACAACCAAAGCAAGTAGACGATAAACGCCCTTTGGAAGATCCGACTAAATATAAAACGCAAGAGATTTTAGCGGCCGGAAGCAAGGAAAAAATGGCAGAATTAACGGCAAATGAAATCTTCGACATTAGAGAAAGCCGCTCTCAACTCTCAAAGGGACAAGCTGATTATATGCCAAAAGATGGAGAGCAACTAAAATTGATGCTCGCCAATCTAGATCGGCAGGAAGAAGGCTTGTTGAAACTCTTTACAGGAACGGATCGCACAGACACCGTAACGTTTGTTTTAAAAATCACTTTTGATCACGCTTTTGAAAATAAGATCATCGGTCGGTTTTCTAAGTTCTTAGGCTTAGTAGATGCTAACAATCTAGCGGGTGCCCCCATCTATCTCTCAATCGAAGAGCAGAAAGACGCACCCGAGCCCAAGGAAAACAACGATAAGCCTCAAAAAGTTATCCCCGGCGTACGCTATTGTGTCCCGGGAAAAGCCCTGATTCGCTTAAAGAGCGACGACAAAGAATACTTGAAGACCATACTGCCTGTTGCCCAATTCGGGAAAATAGAAAATTTGGGTAATGAATTATTCAACAAGCACTTTAACACACACGTTATCTTCGATGAAACAACCGGTGGAATCATAAAAATTACTTCAGACGAGCAATAAGTAAGCTTCTGAAGTTATGTTTCTATCATCCCATTGCTGAACGCCTCAACCTAAGCGTTCAGCAATGGGACTTTTTATAAGGTTATTGCTATACTAATGCTTATATTTCTCACATTCCGGACAGAGTCCCATCAGCATATAATTGGCTGAATGTATCTGAAATCCCTCCGGAGCGTTCACCTTCGGCACGGGCATTCCTCGAAAGCAGTATGTCCGGTGGCAATGTTCGCAAGTAAAATGTAAATGTAGGTCAGAGAAGCCTGAATGTTCAGCTGCATTGCAAGTGCATCCATCAGGACAAGCACCATATTTCGTTATACCCTCACCATCATCTATACTATGTATCAACGTATGCTGTAACAAAACCGATAAAGTACGATAAATCGTCGACTTATCCACAGTTTTCAGCTCAGCTTCCAAGTCGGCTAACGACAAAGCATTCTCTTTTTCTTGAAGCGTCCTAAAAATTAAAATTCTTAACGCTGTCGGTCGTATGCCTTTGTTGATAAGCAATCGCTCAAGTCGTTCGTTTGTAGTCATCTGTTGGGATATTTGCTGACAAAGTTAATAAGAACAACTTAGATTATCCCTTTCCTTTTCTACTTCTATCCAACCAATTAGAAGAAAAGCCCACTTTCTTACTACACTACCCCAGAACCTATTTGCTTAAAACAACCTCTTCGCTTGTTTGCTGCCAGCAAACCATAGTTTGTTCCCGCCAAACCATCGTTTGGTCCCAGCAAACAATAGTTTGGCCCGAGCAAACAATGTCGGACCAAGATAAAACGATACAAGTATCGGTATTTTCAAACAAAAAACGAGCGATAAATGATTGATCCCATTTACTTTCCGGGCAAGCAGCTTGCACGATTAGTCGTTCAAAGCAGATCTGAAAAGGCCTCTATGGCTTCTTCCGCTTTTTTTATCGCATCTGCTAAAGAGCAGGCCAATTCACCTCCACTTGCATTCAGATGGCCCCCGCCATTAAAAAAGGTCTGCGCCATTTTATTGCAAGGAAAATCATCTACAGACCGCAAACTGACGCGAATAACATCGCGTTCCGTATCTTCACGCAAAGAGATACTCAGACGCATACCTTTGACTTGTAGAGGCATATTCACGATGCCCTCCGCATCACCTCGCTTAAAATGGAAGCGTTGCATCTCCTCGCGTGTCAAAGTAAAGATAGACGCGCGATTGTTTGCGTAGAATTGCAGTTTATCATGCAAGATATAGCCCTCCAAACGCAATCGATCTACAGAGTAATTGTTGTACACATTACGATAAATCTTGTCTTTATCGATACCGCGCTCCAGTAAAAGACTGATAACTTGGTAGACCTCCGGCCGCGATGAATTGTAGGTGAAAGCCCCCGTGTCGGTCATCATCCCGGTATAGAGGCAGGCCGCAGTAGACTTAGTCATATCATCGTAACCTCCGAGCTGACACACTAAACGAAAGACAATCTCGCACGTGGAGGACAATTCCGGAAAAGAGAGAAGTTGCTCCGCGGGCAAATCTTTAAGCGTTTGCTGCTCCGCTTCATCTGCGAAAAGATGATGATCAATTACCAGCAACGTGGCTTTCGACTTCTCTACGGCCTTGCCCAAGTCAAGAATCCGACGAAGGTCATTAAAGTCTAAGCAACAAATCAAATCAGCCTCCTTTACCAACTGATTAGCCTGTTCACGCTTGTGGTCATAAAAGAGAATCTTCTCGTTGTTGGGTAACCATCGAAGGAAGTCAGGGAAAGGATTGGGCAGGATAATAGAAACCTTCTTGTGCAATCCTCTTAAATAGTCGGCCCAAGCGAGACAAGCCCCCGTAGCGTCGCCATCCGGACTTCTATGCGCACAGAGAACAACGTTGTTGGCTTGGCGCAAGAGGGTAACGAGCTTTAATAAGCGAGCATCATCTAAAAGTGAAAGCAATTCACGCATACAATAAAGTATTGGTTAGAGATGCTTCAAGACGCGAATTTCTTCTTCTGGATCTTGTGCTTTAAAGACGGCACTGCCGGCAACTAAGACATCAGCACCGGCATCGGCAAGTAGTTTGCCCGTCGTGCGATTCACACCGCCGTCTATCTCAATCAAGGTTGAGGCACCATTGGCTTGAATAAGTTGCTTCAAACGTCGTGTTTTCTCTACGGCATGCTCAATAAACTTCTGTCCGCCAAAGCCTGGGTTGACGCTCATCAGCATCACCAAGTCGAGATCGCCGATAATGTCTTCCAAAAGTGAAACGGGTGTATGCGGATTAAGCGTTACGCCGGCCATCATACCTGCGGCTTTTATCTGCTGTATAGTGCGATGCAAATGGGTGCAAGCTTCATAGTGTACATTCATAATCTTAGCACCAAGGTCTGCTACTTGTGTAACAAACTTTTCAGGCTGTACGATCATCAAATGCACATCTAAGGGTTTCGTAGCCAACTTGGCCATCGCCTCCATCACGGGGAAGCCAAAAGAAATGTTGGGCACAAAGACGCCATCCATTACGTCTAAATGATACCAATCAGCCTCGCTTCGATTGAGCATAGCGATATCATCGGCCAAATGGCCAAAGTCTGCGGAAAGCAAAGAAGGAGAAACAATCATAGTTGTTCGTAATTAAGGTTGTCCAATACAAGGACAAAAATTTAACGCGACAAAGGTACTGCTTTATTATGAAAACAGCTGACAATAGCGTGAAATAAGCATGCAAATCAATACGCAACACTGCCAAACCAGATAAACTATCAGCAACTAAAGACAGAACAATATGGAATATTGATTCTTCCTTTTGATTTAAGTCTGATTTGAACTAACTTTGCACCATCAAAATAAGCTGTAAAGAATATGTTAGAGAAGATACAAGCACTTTTTGCACAGATTGAAGACTTGCACGCAAAAAATTTAGAAGAGCTTGAAGCCCTGCGCATAAAATTTTTGAGTAAGAAAGGTTGCTTAAATGATTTGATGAGCGAGTTTCGTAACGTTTCTAGCGATCAAAAGCGAGAAATTGGAATGAAGCTAAACGATCTCAAGCGTAAGTTACAAGACAAACTAAACACACTGCACCAAGACTTAGCTGTACAAGAAGACGAACAAGACGATTTGGACTTAACACGTACGCCCTACCCTATAGCTTTAGGCTCAAGACATCCAATTAGCATTGTCAAACAACGTTTAGTTGATATTTTCTCAAGAATGGGTTTCACAATGGCCGATGGTCCTGAAGTAGAAGACGACTGGCACGTATTTTCTTCTATGAACTTTGCAGACGATCACCCGGCTCGCGATATGCAAGACACGTTTTTCATAGAGCGACAGCCTGATATTCTGCTGCGAACGCATACGAGCTCAGTACAAAGTCGCATTATGCAGACACAAAAGCCTCCAATCCGCGTAATTTGTCCAGGGCGTGTTTATCGCAATGAGGCCATTTCTTCGCGTGCACACTGCTTCTTCCACCAATTGGAAGGCCTTTACATAGATGAGAACGTTAGTTTTGCAGACTTAAAGCAGGTGATGCTGTCCTTTGCACGTGAGCTTTTCGGACCTGACACACAAATTCGGCTTCGCCCTTCCTATTTCCCCTTTACAGAGCCTAGTGCAGAAATGGATATCAGCTGTTTTATCTGCGGCGGTGATGGCTGTAGTCTTTGCAAAAAGACTGGCTGGGTAGAAATCCTTGGTTGCGGAGAGGTTGACCCTAATGTTTTAGAAAATTGTGGCATAGACAGTACACGTTATAAAGGATATGCTTTTGGCTTAGGCCTTGAACGCATTGCCAATTTGCTTTATCGCGTAAGCGATTTGCGGCTTTTCTCAGAGAACAATGCAAAATTCTTAGAAGAGTTTACCGCTGCCAACTAAAAAGATAAAGGCCACTCAAGTACATAACGAGTGGCCTTTTTTCGTATGTCAACACATTATAGACTCTTCACAAAATCATATTGCTGCATTATGGCGGCCAATTTCCTGCTATACTTTGGATTTTGGCTGATTCTACCTATACTGCCATTTTATCTGCGCGATATTTTTCACGAACCCAAAGGGGTAATCGGTATTATTCTGAGTTGCTATACTGTTGCAGCACTTTGTATGCGCCCCTTCTCCGGCTATCTGTTAGATACATTTGCTCGGCGTCCCCTTTATCTTTTATCCTATGCCGTATTTACTACATTATTCGCTGGTTACATTCTAAGTACCACGCTAAGTATATTTATATTGCTACGCGTATTTCATGGTTTTTCTTTTGGTGCCGTCACGGTTGGAGGAAATACGTTGGTCGTTGACATTATGCCTTCAGCCAGGCGCGGAGAAGGTTTAGGCTACTATGGGCTAGCTAATAATTTTGCCATGTGCCTTGGACCAATGATTGGGCTTTTCCTTTATGATGGTGGTGCTTCGTTCGATACGATCTTTTCCATTGCCTTAGGCTCTTGTTTGCTCGGTTTTTTATCTGCGCTCTGTGTACGCGCTCCACGAAAGAAGAGTGCAAACAAGAAAAACGCCCATATTTCGTTAGATCGATTTGTGTTACTTAAGGGTATCCCTGCAAGTATTGCGTTAATATTATTGTCAATCCCTTATGGAACGACTACCAATTTTGAAGCTATTTACGTGCAAGAGATTGGTTTGCCTGTCTCCTCAGGCTATTTCTTTGTTTTATTGTCTATCGGGTTGGGGATTGCGCGTTTGTTTTCCGGAAGATTTGTAGATAAAGGATTTGTAACGGAATGCATACATTATGGCCTTTATCTCGTTATTTTCGCCTTTCTTTTATTAGGATCTTGCGCTTATCTTATTCAATGGAATGTTTCGATTGCTTGTTTGTGTTTTCTGCTTGTTCCACTATTGCAAGGAATAGGCTTCGGAATCATCTTTCCGGCTTACAACTCCCTCTTCATTAATTTAGGAACTCATAATCAGCGAGCAACCGCCACAAGCACTTACCTCACCTCTTGGGATATCGGTATAGGTATCGGCATATTAGGCGCTGGAATTGTTGCAGAGTATTTTAATTTTTCGACTGTCTATTTTATAGGTGGCCTGTTTAGTATCGGAGGTATGTTATTTTTCAATCTGATCGTGACTCCACATTATCGAAAAAAACAGAATACAACATTGAGGTAAAGTTCTTACAGATTTTGTAAGAACTCCTCTGCCCTTTCCAGCGTATCTATTTTGCCAACATCTAGCATTCTTAAATCTGGCTTGACTTCACATTTTACATCTACCTTATCGCACACCTGCAAATAGAAATCTATAAGGGAAAAGCGATCAGCAAAAATCTCCATAAAAGGGAATAAAGAAGGAGAGAAACAATGAATACCTGAAAAGGCATAAGGTCGCAAATGCCCAAGGTCGATATCCGCATAAGGGGTACGCACCTCTCCAGTCATCACATTCTGCCAAGCACGTAAACAATTGTTTTCATCAAAGAGCAAATAGCGGCTTGTCTTTCTCGAACTCACAAGCAAAGTCGCAGCCTGTGTGCTTGATTTCTCATAAAATAAAGCAATGTCGGCGTTACTCAAGATATCTACATTATGAAGTAATATAGGCTCATTAGAAGAAGAGAATAAAGGGACGGCTTTCTTTAATCCACCACCAGTATCTAATAGACTCTCACGTTCATCTGACACAGATATATTTACACCAAAATCATTATTCGACAAGTAATCCAGAATCTGTTCTCCAAAGTGGTGGATGTTGATTACGATTTCTTCGACGCCGGCATTCCTTAGTCGTTCTATGATAATCGCCAATAGAGGTTTTCCTGCAACCGGAACCAAAGCTTTAGGCAATCGATCTGTGATTGGACGAAGTCTTGTGCCTTTTCCGGCCGCAAATAACATTGCTCTCATACGAAAGAATGGACTAAAAAATAGGAGCGACTTTTTGAGTCGCTCCTATGTATATTTGTATTAATTGGAGAAGTGACTATAAACGACCGACATCTTCACCGAGTTATTATTACCTCCGTTTAGTTTTACGCTAGTCAGCCCTAATTCATTTCTAACGCGCAATAGCGTTTTAATTGTTTCTCCTGTACTTTGATTTTGAGTCAAACTGTATTCTGTGGCTACTGGTATAAGCATTACCTTATTCCAATCAGGATGTGTAGTCTCCCAAGTTTGATATTTCGCCTGTCGCTGCGCTTCTGTATCCGATTCTGTAACACCAGCCCCTTTATCACGCTCTATTTTCAATGCAGTAATCATTTGGCCGATATTGGTAAAAGAATACATGTTATAGCTCGAGTTATAATCTGCCAAATAAGAGTTTTCAGCATTTGTCAACTTACCTTCCTCAAAGAAAGAGAACATCTCCGACTTCCTTACCATCAATAAAGTGGGTGCAGGATTTAATTTATACCCAGGCGTCGATGTGTTGTTATAACGGGAGAAAGAAATGGAAGCGGTATTGATGATATCCTTATAATGCGCGCCGGCAACGACCTCACTTACAGGTAGCGTTACCTCGGTAAAGAGGCCCGCAGGCGATTTTACATAAGAGTAAGGATTGCTAGCATTCAGCATTGCTGCCGGAATACTATTATCTACGTGCGTGCTCTGTATTACTTCTTCCGTGGCAGCCATACGTTGCATTCCGGACATTATCGTGTCTTTTCCGGCTGTCGTTTTTGCTTTATAGGAGAAGTATACTTCAAGTGCTGAAATACGCACATTGATCATTGATCCTACACCCCCGACCGATTGAAAATAAAATCCGGGACACACATTATGTATAAAGGAATAAGAATCTTTGAAGTATTCAGGATGAGCATAATACTGTTTTAAAATTGTAGTGCCATAATCTTGCGATAAGTCTATGTTTATCGCATGCGACTTCTTTTTTGAAGTCGTCTGGGCCAAAAGATCTTTTACAGTATAAGTAATCGTTTTTTGCACGCCGCTTCCGGCGTTCAGAAAAGCCTGAGGATTTAAATTGGTATAGTAGTTTTTGCTTTCATCCAATGTATTCGTTTTGCTCAACTCCTGCACTTTCAGTTTCATCACCGTAAGAGAATCGCCGTAGAAGCTATCAAAGGCGAGCACCAACTTACAAGAGTCAGCTTTCGGGCCACCGGCATCTTTTGAGATCTGCTCCAACTTCGGAAACGTCAATTGTTCCCGGATATGATATTGAGCTAAAAAATCAGACGTAGTTTTCGCCTGCGTTTCAGGGTCAATTATGCAACCCAATAAGCAAGTATTTGTGTTGGCCAAGACTGAATCGACCTTGATTGTCTTTGAAGTAACCGCATAAGCGGCTTGCGAAGTTTCAATATTATCGCCACCGGGCATTACACCGGGCCCGATTGTAACGGTATCATCGCTGCACGCAGCCAGCAGCAATAAAGAAAAAACAACTGTTAGCGAAAAAATATGCTTCATCTTCTTATTCAAATTCATTTATTCTTGGCAAAAATACGATAACTACAAAGAAAGACAAAGGAATATACCCTTTTTCTACTTTGATGACAGCTTGTAATACGCGTCGACATCGCAGATTGCTCTATTCTGATTGCTGATAGCCGGCTCTTGCCGCCAAATAAATAAAGGAAGGAGACGCAAGCGCTTCCTTCCTTTTATTCTGTATAACCTATCAATCGGAGCGCTTATTCGTAAAGTCGCTCAAAGAAATCAGCATAAGCCTTTCCTGTATCCTCAGCCTCAGCATTGTTGAGCGTAGGTAGGCCTAACTTTTGAGCATAAGCCATCAATTCCGGAGAAACGCCTTCTTCGGCTTGTATAAACCCGTCCGAATAGTTAAGTGCAAGCATACTCAACGCATTAGGAGAGGATAAATCTAAATCAAGATGGTCGATTGTAGCTTTAGGCAACTCTCTAAATTGTAGGCACTCTTTAAAATTCTCAGCCGGAGGCGTCTGAAGCTCATCACTGCAAGCAGAAAAGACCACTTTGGCATCGGCAAAGGCTGGCTCTTCTTTGTATGCGGTCTTAATGAAGAAAGGTGCGATAGAAGAAATCCAGCCATGGCAGTGGATCACGTCCGGTTTCCACCTCAGCTTTTTGACTGTTTCCAAAACGCCTCTAGCATAAAAAATAGCTCGTTCGGCATTATCGCTATATTCATTCCCATCTTCATCAGCTCTCATCTTCCGCTTATGGAAATAATCGTCATTATCTATAAAGTAAACTTGCATTCTCGTTGAAAGAATGGAGGCTACTTTAATGATAAGTGTATGATCGGTATCATCAATAATGATGTTCATTCCCGATAGACGTATGACTTCGTGCAACTGATTTCTACGTTCATTGATCGTACCCCAACGCGGCATAAATGTGCGTACTTCATGCCCTGACTCCTGCATAAGTCGGGGCAACTCTTGCCCCAATTTGGACATGTTAGATTGCTGAACGTAGGGTGTAATCTCTTGTGTGATAAATAATATCTTTTCAGATCTCATATTGCGGTAGAAGTAAATCTTCTATGGTTTTGTTCTACTATTGCTTTATAAGACTCAGAAACATTTAAGATGCATACATTTCCTCATCTTACAGCTTTAATGGTGCAAAGGTACACAAAATAAATCAATTAACGCTTATAAACTCCTCAAAAGAAGCCTTTATAATTGCATCAAACCTAAAATCACTGAGCTATGTTCAAAGAAAAAGTCAATTATAGTACGAGATCAGATCATCATCGGTCTATTTATATTCTGACAATTCTCCATTTAAAAGCTAAAACACTTTGGGTTAACCACATTACAGCCAAGATCTAACGAAGCGAAATAAATCATTGCTAATCAACAATATTACTCATAAAAACATCTACTCTTTTCAGACCCACGACTACCTATACAGACTGCCACAAACCGGAGCATCAGAATCAGATTAATCGAAAAGAATCCATCTACATCTTAAAGGGAACTTATAACATACCATTACGAGCCAACAAAGGCCCACGCAGAACTTGTACGCTCACGATGGTACGCATTTTTCATCACGAGCGCACGTTTGTACTTTCGTGAGCGTACAGGTGTACGCTCACGAAGAAAAACCGCGCAAGCTTCCCCCTGTAGCACTACACCAAGCATTTTTCTCAAACTTTATGCATCCGTATTATGTCATTGTCTACTTTTCGCATTGGCTCCCCTCCCCTCGTTGCGTAAAGCTAAGACAAGAACAGCCTCACACCAGTGCTAAACAACGACCAGAGTGATGCCCTCAACGACGCTCCAAAGCGTGCGGAGTCAAGACTAAGATTGGTCTTCCTATTTCAAAAGAACAGGAAAATAGCATTTGAGGCCCCACAATCTGTTCTTTTCATGCCATCTACGCATTGCAAATCTCTTCTAAACTGACATTCATATAGATAAGCAGCTTTGTTACTTTGTCGTCTCGACTCTTATCACTAACTTCGCGCCTAAAATTAAAAAGCGATATGATCACATTGACAAATCTTGCCGTTCAGTTTGGCAAGCGCGTCTTATACAAAGACGTGAATATGAAGTTTACCAACGGAAATATTTATGGCGTTATCGGCGCAAACGGCGCGGGAAAATCTACGCTCTTAAAAGCGATATCGGGAGAACTGGAACCGACAAAAGGCAACATCGAACTGGGCGCTGGCGAACGACTTTCTGTATTATCTCAGGACCACTTCCAGTTTGATGAGCACACAGTGCTAAATACGGTCTTGATGGGCCACACGGTGATGTGGGATATTATGCAGCAGCGCGATGCTCTCTATGCTAAGGCAGACTTTAGCGATGAAGACGGCATTAAAGTAGCCGAACTGGAGGATAAATTTTCCGAAATGGGCGGCTATACGGCAGAAAACGACGCGGCAGAACTGTTAGAGGGCCTCGGTATCAAAACTGTTCTGCATCAAAAGCTAATGGGCGAACTTTCAAATAAGGAGAAGGTGCGCGTAATGCTTGCTCAAGCGCTGTTTGGAGAGCCGGATAACTTGCTGCTCGATGAGCCTACGAACGACTTAGACCTTGAAACGGTAGAATGGTTGGAGGAATATTTGGGCAACTTTGAGCATACGGTATTGGTGGTAAGCCACGACCGTCACTTCCTTGATCAAGTTTGTACGCATACTATAGATATTGACTTCGGAAAGGTGACGATGTTTGCCGGCAACTACTCCTTCTGGTATGAATCCAGTCAGTTGGCTTTGCGTCAAGCACAGAATCAAAAGCAGAAAGCAGAAGAAAAGAAGAAGGAATTGGAAGAATTTATTCGCCGTTTCTCTGCTAATGTTGCGAAAAGCCGCCAGACGACTAGCCGTAAGAAGATGTTGGAAAAATTGAATGTGGACGAAATCAAACCATCTACACGCAAATATCCTGGTATCATATTCCAAATGGAGCGCGAGCCGGGCAACCAAATTTTAGAGGTAGAAGGACTGAAGGCTGTAACGAAAGATGGCGAAGTATTGTTTGACAACATCAACTTTACGGTAGAAAAAAACGATAAAATCGTTTTCATCAGCCACGATCCAAGAGCTATGACGGCCTTGTTTGAGATCATCAATGGCAATCAGGAGGCAGCTGCGGGCGAATTTAAATGGGGCGTTACGATCACAACGGCTTATTTGCCTTTGGACAACACGTCATTCTTCGACTGCGACTTGAACATGATCGATTGGCTGAGCCAATTTGGCACAGGAAATGAGGTATACTTCAAAGCCTTTTTAGGTCGAATGCTCTTCAAAGACGAGGACATCATGAAGAAAGTCAACGTCTTGTCCGGAGGAGAAAAGATGCGATGCATGATTGCGCGAATGCAATTGAAAAATGCCAACTGCTTGATCTTAGACACGCCGACTAATCATTTGGATATGGAGAGCATTCAAGCATTTAACAACAACCTGAAAGGGTTCAAAGGCAATGTCTTGTTCTCAAGCCACGACCACGAGTTTATCGAAACCGTAGCCAATCGCGTCATAGAATTGACCCCGAACGGCGCTATCGATAAGTTGACGAGCTACGAAGACTACATCCACGATGAACATATAAAGGAACTTCGCCAAAAGATGTACGGAGAATAAGCTAGACCTTCCTAAAAGAAGTTGAGTTGGCATATACTTTGCTAAACACCCAACAAAAGCATTAGCACATATGGATAAAAAGAAACAACATAACACCCCCGAGGACACGACTCAAGCAATAGACGAAAACATTAAGAAAGCTCCTCAAGCAGAAATGCAAGAGGAGACAGCAGAAGAGAACGCTCAAGAAGAGTTAAGCGTGGAGGAGCAATTGCAAAAAGCTCAAGAGGAAATCCAACATCTAAAGGACAATCATCTGCGACAATTGGCGGAGTTTGATAACTATAGAAAAAGGACACTCAAAGAAAAGGCTGAATTGATACTAAATGGAGGCGAAAAAGTAATGACTGCGTTCTTGCCCATCTTAGATGATTTAGCACGCGCACAAAAAAATATTGAAAAGAATCAAGACTACAACACGCTGAAAGAAGGCGTAGATTTAATCGTCAAAAAGCTTTATAAAGTTTTGGGCGAGCAAGGCTTGTCTGTAATAGAAGCAGAAGGCCAGCCCTTTGACACAGATTATTTTGAGGCTGTAGCCCTTGTCCCCGTTGAGGATGATGCACAAAAAGGAAAGATCATTGATTGTGTGCAAACAGGATACAAACTGAATGATAAAGTAATTCGCCACGCAAAAGTTGTAGTAGGGCAATAACGCATTTAACGTAAGCCGAACATGTATTCATTATTATATGTTCGGCTTCACGCTTCTATATAAATATGGCTACAGAGACAGACTTCTATAAAATACTTGAAGTTGAAAAAACAGCTTCAGCAGAAGAAATTAAATCAGCGTATAAGAAGATTGCTATAAAATATCACCCAGACCGAAATCCGGGCGATAAAGAGGCCGAAGAGAAGTTTCGCCAAGCAGCAGAGGCTTATGACGTCCTCAGAGATCCGGAAAAACGATCACGATATGACCAATTTGGAAAAGCCGGCGTAGAAGGTGGCTTTGGCGGATTTGGTGGAGCAGGAATGGATCTTAATGATATCTTTTCTCACTTCGGAGATATTTTCGGCGATATGGGATTTGGTGGTTTCCGTAGCGGTTTTCATCAGCAATCACAAACGCGTAAATTTCAAGGGAGCGACCTGCGGTTAAAAGTAAAATTAACCTTACAAGAAATCGCTAAAGGAACGACCAAAAAATTTAAGGTCAAGAAAGATATTACGTGCAAGGAGTGTAATGGAAGTGGAGCTGCACAAGGCTCCCATCCAGAGACGTGTACAGAATGTAACGGCGCAGGTATTGTATTGCGGACTCATCACACAATGTTTGGGATGATGCAGTCCCAGGAAGTCTGCCCTCGTTGTCATGGAGAGGGGCATATTATAAAGGATGCTTGCTCTCATTGCCATGGAGAAGGCGTGGTTAGCGGCGAAGAGATTATCGAAGTAAATATTCCTGCAGGCGTTGCCGATGGAATGATTGTCAACGTTGAAGGAAAGGGAAATGCAGGCCGACATAATGGCATTCCCGGAAACATACAGGTTATCATTTCCGAAGAAAGCAATGAGGACCTAATTCGCGATGGGCAAGATCTCATCTATAACTTGCTTCTTACTATTCCACAAGCAACTTTAGGAGATGCAGTTGAAATACCAACCATCGACGGTAAGGCTCGAATTAAAATAGCTCCAGGTACCCAGCCAGGCACGACGCTACGACTACGCGGTAAAGGCCTACCAGCAGTCAGAGGCTATGGTTATGGCGTCGGAGACATTGTAGTTAACATAAGTATCTACATTCCGGAGACACTTTCAAAAGCGGAAAAGGAATCATTTGAAGCGATGAAAGATAGCGATAATCTTAAAAGCAATCCATCAATCAAAGAAAAGATTTTCAAGGCTTTCAGAAACTATTTTAATGCTTAGACTAAAAGAGGTGCAAAGGTGATATGAGTCGCTTTTGCACCTTTCCTTAACTAAATATCCTAAGATTACATTATTTTTTATAGCATATACAGAACACTTCATCCTACTTATCTAATAAACATGTAAAATAGCACAAATAGTTAAACACAGCAAATCTTTTCACATTTAGAGTGCTTGAAGGATAACCTAAAGATAAATTGCCAGTATCTTTGCTGATATGAAAAAATCTACGATTTGGGCTGTTGCTGTGATAATGGGGAGTGCTTTTTTAGCACTGCTATATTTACAATCGCGTTATTTCCAGCAAGTTTTCCAAATGCGCAAACAGCAATTCGACGAGAATGTTTCTCGTAGTCTTTATCAGGCTGCGCGAGATTTAGAGTTGAAGGAGACTTATCAACTATTGAAAGACTCAATCACAAAAGCAGATAAGATAACTAACACGACTAATGAAGCAGACACAGCTTTCCGTTACAGCAATTTAGAAAAAGAATTCCCCTCCTTACACCTCAGAGAGGCTCGCTTGAAGCGAACGAAAGAAGATCTTGATGCAGAAAGATTAAGAAAGAACGTCACCAACGTTCTTTTGCATCGCGAAGGAGTCTTAGAGGAAGTGATCAACGAGATCCTTTATAAACCAAGCGCTCACCCTTTATCCGAGAGAATCTCCTCATTGGATACAGACTTAAAAAGAGAGCTCAATAATAATGGTATCAATTTGACCTACCATTTCTATGTCACCAACTCAGACGGAGACACAATATATAAATGTCCAGACTATGTCGCTGCCACAAATGGAGACACCTATAAACAAGTATTATTCGCCAATGATCCAAGAGCTAAAGTTGGTATTCTATACATTCATTTCCCGGAACTACAGCGCTATCTTTTCTCCGAAGTGAAATTCATTTGGCCGGCAACAATATTCACCTTCCTCCTCCTATTTATGTTTATCTTTACGATATACACCATATTCCGCCAGAAGCGCTTATCAGAGATGAAAAATGATTTCGTCAATAATATGACGCATGAATTTAAGACACCCATTTCATCAATATCATTAGCTGCGCAAATGCTGCAGGATCCTAGCGTAAACAAGAGTGAGGCAATGCTTAATCAACTGACTCGTGTGATCAATGATGAGACAAGGCGCTTACGCTTTCAAGTGGAAAAAGTCTTGCAGATGTCATTGTTTGATAAAAAAGGAGGTTCTTTTAAGCTGAAAGAGATAGATACTCATAAAATGATCTGCGATGTCGTAAATACATTCCGTCTTAAAGTAGAAAGCTCTGGCGGAACACTCACGACCAATCTAGCAGCAAAGCAAACGACTGTCTATGGCGACATAATGCACCTGACCAATGTTGTATTCAATCTGTTGGATAACGCTGTAAAGTATAAATCACAAGAACGAGCGCTTCATCTAAACATCACATCGAAAAATCAAGGAGAAAAAATCATTATCACCATACAAGACAACGGCATTGGTATTAAGCACGATGATTTAAAAAAGATCTTTGTGCGATTTTATAGAGCCCACACAGGCAACCGCCACGACGTAAAAGGCTTCGGTTTAGGGTTAGCCTATGTAAAGAATGTTGTCGGGCACCATAAAGGAACAATCCAAGCCGATAGTGAGCTTGGTGTAGGCACGAAATTTATAATTACATTACCCATCATAAAACAATAAGAGTTATGGATGAAAAGTTAAGAATCTTACTTTGTGAAGACGACGAAAATTTAGGAATGCTCCTTCGCGAATACCTACAAGCAAAGGGATATGAAACCGAATTATGTCCGGATGGAGATGCCGGCTACAAAGCATTCATCAGCGGAAAATTTGATATTTGTGTCCTTGATGTTATGATGCCAAGAAAAGATGGCTTCACGTTAGGAAAAGAAATACGTCAAAGCAACGAAGAAATTCCTATCATCTTCTTAACGGCTAAGACCATGAAGGAAGATGTACAAGAAGGCTTCAAAATAGGTGCAGACGATTATCTGACAAAGCCCTTCTCCATGGAAGAACTTACGCTCCGCATCGAAGCTATCTTGCGCCGCGTAAAGGGGAAGCGAAACCGCGAGAAAACTTTCTACAAGATAGGAACTTTCACTTACGACACGCAAAAGCAGCTACTTTCTCGCGGCGATGAGCAGCGTAAACTGACCACGAAAGAGAGCGAACTCCTCACCTTACTTTGCACGCACGCCAACGAAATTCTTCAGCGCGACTATGCTTTGAAGACCATTTGGATTGACGACAACTACTTCAATGCGCGCTCAATGGACGTTTACATCACGAAGCTCCGCAAACATCTCAAAGACGATGAAAATGTAGAAATCATCAACATCCACGGCAAAGGCTACAAACTCATTATGCCTGAAGAAGAATAAGCTAAGACCTCGAGCCATCTTACACAAAAATATTGCAGTCCAACTTCAGGTTAGGACTGCGATATTTTTATAGTCTTAAGTCCTCGACGAAAGAAGGCACTTGCAAAACATATCAAGCATTCAATAAAAACCAATAGCGAATATCGAAAGAAGGAAACAGAAAAAGAATAAAAAGTTGTCTTTTGATGGAAGTATTTGCAGAAAATGATTATTTTTGCCTTCATCATAGACTTACAAATTTAAACTTCAACAACTATGGCAGAAGAAAACGAAATACAACCGTATGTGATTGGTTTAGATATGGGCGGAACGAACTCCGTATTTGGCGTTGTGGACCAAAGAGGAACCATCAAAGCACAAACCGTTATTAAGACTAAGGCTTACCCCGATGTCCACGACTATGTAAATGCTGCCGTTGAGGCCTTACAGCCTGCTTTTGATCTCATTGGAGGCAAGGAAAACATAAAAGGAATGGGTATTGGTGCGCCTAATGGAAACTTCTACTCAGGTTGCATCGAGAATGCGGCTAATTTACTTTGGAAAGATATCGTTCCGATTACCGCACTGTTTGAAGACGCACTTGATATTCCTGTACGCGTAACCAATGATGCCAATGCGGCTGCAATGGGTGAGATGACCTACGGCGTAGCTCGAGGAATGAAAAACTTCACAATGATTACGCTGGGCACAGGTGTCGGCAGCGGCATCGTAGTAGACGGAAAGTTGGTTTATGGCAGTGATGGCTTTGCCGGAGAATTAGGCCACAGCACCATCGTTCGCGGTCAGGAAGCACGCCAATGTGGTTGTGGCCGCAATGGTTGTCTTGAGACTTATTGTTCAGCTACCGGCGTTGCGCGTACAGCTCGCCTAATGCTCGAAAAGAGCAACGAACCGAGCATGTTACGCGATATAGATCCCGACAAGATCACCTCTTTCGATGTCTTCCAAGCAGCAGAAGCCGGCGAGCAGATAGCTAAGGACATCTTCGACTTTACCGGCACAGTCCTTGGTGAAGCTTGCGCCAACTTCGCCTTGTTCAGCGCTCCTGAAGCATTTGTCTTCTTCGGAGGATTGGTCAAAGCCGGCCACTGGATTCTCGATCCGATTCAAGCAGCATATGACGCCAACTCTTTGGCCTCATATAAAGGCAAAGCAAAACTACTTGTTAGCTCGCTTAATGGTAGCGAGGCAGCCGTCTTAGGTGCTTCCGCTTTAGGCTGGGAATAACATAGCTCTACGTATTTCCCATAAAGCGCGCAGGAGTCCTTGTGCGCTTTATGGGAAATTCATTATTATTTTCACGAAAGATACCCAAGAAACGTCTATCTTTGCCTATTATGCGATGAGCAGCAATCTTAAGCTTGATAACAAAGTAAACAAACGATAAAACAACCCATTCCTATGTACACCATACAGTTAAACGAAAAAGGTTCACACAACCTGCAAATTACGGAGAAGAACCTTGAAACGATCGATCGCTATGCTTTGTTCAGAGATCTAGTAGATAGTCATGGCTACGTCAACGAAGCCGTCTTAGACAAGCTAAAATTGAACGTCAGAGCCTTGATCGCCCGCTCTACCGAAGATGCTAAAGACCTCTTAGACCTATGCATTGACGTCATATACCATAACAAGATGAAAGCCTATGGCTTGCACAATCTGATCATTCTCTATCTCGACTGGAAACGACAAACATCAACAGACGAAGCATAAGACGCCACCTCGATTTTTCTCACAATGAAAGCCTTTATCCTGCAAACCTCCCCTATTTGGAAAGATGCGCAAAGCAACATTTCCTTTATAGAAAACTTCATCGTAAAAACAGGCGCCATCAAGTCTGATCTTATTCTTCTTCCGGAAATGTGGGCGTCAGGCTTTTCCGTAGCAGAGCCTATTTATGACCAGCAAGCACAAGAGTGGATGCAGGATGCAGCGCAGCGCTATGGTTGCGCTATCGCCGGAACGCTTGTAGTCAAAGAAAATGATCAATACCTCAATCGCTTCTACTTTTATAAACCAGACGGAAGCTTTGCCCATTACGACAAGCGCCATTTATTTGGTCATGAGAAGCAACTCTTTACAGCGGGCGAAAGGCGCACAATCGTCAATTGGAAGGGGTTCAGAATACTACTACAAACCTGCTACGACTTAAGATTTCCCGGCTTTTCTCGTAACCGCAACGATTACGATATAGCTCTTTATGCAGCCAGCTGGCCATCCTCTCGCCAAGATGCTTGGACAACTTTACTAAAAGCTCGAGCCATAGAAAATCAATGCTACGTATTAGGGGCTAACCGAACGGGCGATGATCCACACTTACACTACACCGGCGGCAGTGTAGCCTATTCTTTTTCCGGAGCATTGATGACCGATTTGAAAGATAAAATCTGTGCAAAATCGGTCGAGATAGACCTGCAATCTCTTACCTCCTTCCGACAAAAATTCCCCTTCCTGCAAGACGCAGATACGTATTGAAACATTCTATCAACCCAGCAACGCAAATGCCCCGATTTAATGTCCGTCCTAAGATTAGGCGGACTTTTTTTAAGGTAAAACAAGCCAGAATACAAGACAAAAAAAACAATTTCTATATACTTGATTTACAGATATTTTACTATAAACAATTAAAGAAATCCTTTCAACTCCTATTTTGAAAGAACGCCATACAGAACTACACACCTGAAACAAACCTTGTGAACGATCGAATCAAATTATCCTGTAAGACCAAAGAACACTATTTTTCCTGATGCCTTTTTCGGCAGGAACACATCACAAATAAACCACAACAAGAACTACTCTGCAAACGATCAAGCAGCGAATTAAAAGTTGCAAGTTCAAAGCAAAAATTATTGCGATCACGAGAAAAAGGCTGTACCATCGTGAGGGTACATTTGTATCATCGTGAGAGCACACATCTACTCTCACGATGGTATTTCAAAAAAAACGAGAGCGGGGGTATCAAATTCCATTTTTCTCCTCAGAAAATGGCATATAAAAACGATCAAAACCAGCCATTAAGGCCTTTATGCTTATGCTTGCTTCTTATTTTTCCGGTTGCAAGCACTCATAGATTTCCTCTGCCACGCGCTGAGGAGCACCAAGTCCGCCTAACTGCTGTCGCATAGTTTCATAACCGGATAAAACAGCCTCATGTTTACACCCTTCCGGAAGGATATCGGCTAAAGCTTGGTGCACATTAGAGACCGTCATTTCATCGGCCACTAACTCGTTGACCACTTCTTGATCGCAGATGAGATTCACTAAGCTGATATACTTTACTTTCAGGACAAGCCGCCTCATAAAAGAAACCAACTTGCCGGCAGCCGTATGATAGCAGACGACTTGGGGCACATTAAAGAGCGCCGTTTCCAGCGTTGCCGTCCCGCTCGTAACGAGTGCCGCCGTAGCATGCGAAAGTAAGGGGTAAGTTTCATTATGCACCAGATGCAAGTGTGCACGTTCATCGGCCGTCAACCGGGCCAAGACTTTTTCATAAAAGGCCGGATTAACGGCGGGAGCGCACGCTATCACTAATTGATAGGTCTTTTGCAATAAGGGGTGAGCCGCTCGAATCATCTTTATCAAGTTGCGCTCTATTTCAGAAGCCCTACTACCTGCCAACAAGGCGATAATCTTGCGATTTTTCTCTAACCCGTGCTGCTCGGAAAAGTCTGCAAAAGTTGTTTTATAGGATGATTTGAAGCGGGCCACCTCTTCAACAGACGGATTGCCCACATAGCTGATTGGGTAATGATGCTTCTGCTCAAAAAATTCGACCTCAAAAGGTAAAATCGAAAACAGACGATCAACGTAGCGCCTTATGCTTTTAATGCGATACTCCTTCCAGGCCCAGATTTTAGGCGCGATATAGTAGTAGACAGGACAAATGTTTTGCCTATGTACATACTTGGCCATTTTCATATTGAAACCCGGATAGTCAATCAAGATCACACAGTCGGGGCGCCAATCCTTTATCTCCTTTTTACACCTCCGCAGCCCTTTCAAGATAGCAGGCAGATGCAGCGCAACAGCTATGATGCCCATATAAGCCAAACGGCGATAATGGTAAAGCAGTTGCCCGCCTACCGCCTGCATTAAATCCCCTCCGATAAACCGAAATTCAGCATCCGGATCCTTACGCTGCAAGGCCCGCATCACATCAGCCGCATGCAAATCGCCACTGGCTTCTCCGGCAATCAAAAAGTATTTCATATCACAAAAGGGATTTCAAAGAAAGGAACTTAGTAGTCCTGACGCAACTGCTTGACAAAATCGTAGGCTGTATTATCCATAGTAGTTGGCGTCACGGCAACATAATCGTGCGACAAGGCCCAAATATCCGTATCTTCCGCCTCCGGCTCCAGACTCTGCCGACTTCCTGACAGCCAATAATACTTCGCGGAATAGCCGGAGCGTTCGCAGTCTTCAATTTCGTTAATCCAGCGACTACGCGCCATACGGCAAATGCGAACTCCGGCAAACTTGTCGACCTTGGGGAAATTGATATTTAAGCACGTAAAGGGCGGGAATCTCCAAACCAGCGCCTTCCGATAAAAATCCAAGATATACGTCTTTAACGGCTGAAAGTTTGCATCATCTCTATGGTCACACAGCGAAAAAGCAAGCGCCGGAATCCCTTGCAAAGCCCCCTCGCAAGCTGCGCCCATCGTACCTGAATAATGACTATTCACACTCGAATTGTCGCCATGATTGATACCGGAAATAACCAAATCAGGCTTTCGCTCCACTAAACGATTTAAAGCCAACTTTATGCAGTCGCCCGGCGTCCCCGTGCAAGCATAGACCTTCAAATGCTCTTCATCTTTGAGCATTTCTGCTTGAACAGGAAGCATCGAAGTTATAGCCAACGCATAGCCGGAGCGAGCGCTATCAGGCGCCACAACAATTATATCAGCTTCATCTTTTAGTGTGTCGATGAGGAAATTTATGCCTTTTGCAAAAAAACCATCATCATTGGAGATCAATATATAGGGTCTCTGTCTCTTCATCATAATCTATTTATCTTCTTTGTTGTTAGAGGTAGAAAATCGTGCGATTCCCTTACTTTCGTAGGTCGGCAAAATTACGAAAAAAAGGGAGACTGCTTTCTAAATAGCCATATTTTTGCTACCTTTGCCATCTATAAAAAGGCGTCGATACGACATTTGGCGTTCTTAACTAAGACGAATCCGTAAATGGGTAAAATAATTGCATTAGCAAACCAAAAAGGTGGCGTCGGGAAAACGACCACCTCGATGAACTTGGCCGCTTCATTGGCCACGTTAGAAAAGAAAGTGCTTCTGGTAGATGCAGACCCACAGGCCAATGCCTCTTCAGGCTTAGGTGTAGATCTAAACGAAGTAGACTCTACGCTCTACGAATGTATCATCAATCAGGGAAACATTAAGGAGGCCATCTATACTACAGACATCGAAGGCTTTGACGTTGTGCCCTCTCACATTAACTTGGTCGGTGCAGAAGTTGAGATGCTCAACTTGAAGAAAAGAGAGTTTATCTTGAAGGAGTTACTCACTCCGATTCAGGATGAATATGATTATATTTTGATTGATTGCTCGCCCTCATTAGGTTTAATCACGGTGAATAGCCTTACAGCTGCTGACTCTGTAATCATACCCGTGCAGTGTGAATACTTTGCTTTGGAGGGAATAAGCAAACTTTTGAATACGATTAAGATCATCAAGAAGAAGCTGAATCCGGCATTGGAGATCGAAGGCTTTTTACTGACAATGTACGATAGCCGTTTAAGGCTAGCCAACCAAATCTATGATGAGGTGAAACGCCACTTCCAAGAGCTCGTCTTCAAAACGGTGATTCAGCGCAACGTGAAATTGTCAGAAGCTCCTAGTCATGGGCTGCCGGCAATACTATATGATGCAGACTCAACGGGGTCAAAGAATCATATGGCTTTAGCTAAAGAGATTATTCAGCGAGAAACGACTCCCAAACAATAGACATTATGGCTGTTCATAAAAAATATCCTGCACTCGGGCGAGGTTTAGATGCATTGATTGATAGAGATGAAGAAATTCATACCAGTGGATCTTCATCTATCAATGAAGTTGCCGTAGACCAAATCAACCCGAACCCCGACCAACCTCGACACGAGTTTGATACAGCTGCACTGACAGAGCTTGCAGAAAGCATAAAGCACATCGGCATCGTGCAGCCCATCACACTACGCCAAATGGAGGATGGAAGCTACCAAATCATAGCCGGAGAGCGCCGATGGAGGGCCTCAAAACTTGCAGGTATTAAGACTATCCCTGCATATATTCGCACAGCCAACGACGAGAATATGATGCAAATGGCGCTCGTCGAGAATATTCAGCGCGAAGACCTGAATGCCATTGAAGTGGCGTTGGCTTACCAGAAATTCATAGAACAATATAGCTGGACGCAAGAAGAACTGAGCGCAAAAGTTGGTAAGAACAGAGCAACTGTAGCTAACTCGTTACGCCTATTAAAGTTGCCGGCGACGGTGCAAATGGCGCTCCAGAACAAGACATTAAGTCAGGGACACGCGAGAGCCATCTTAGGACTTCCGGAGCCATCGCTACAACTCAAACTCTTTAAAGAGATCAATGAGCAAGGCTATTCTGTACGACAAGTTGAGGAAATCGTCAAAAAGATAAATAATGGCGAAACCGTAAATAGTGGACGACACACCATAAGAAATAGAAAGGCCGGCTTATCACCGGAATATAATGAATTGAAGGAAAGTCTCTCTAAATTCTTCCAAACAAAAGTGCAAATGACTTGCTCACAGGAAGGAAAAGGTAAGATTACTATTCCGTTTACAAATGAGCGTGAATTGGAACACATCATTGCGCTCTTTGATAAAATGAGATAATCGTGAAGTATAATTCTTGGCTGTTTGTTGTCGTAACTTATGTGCTTTGTGTAAATTGTTTTTCACTCAGAGCTCAAACAACTGACACTATACAAACAACACAGGAAAAAGCGATTGTAGCTTCTCATCTATCACATGAGCGAAAAAATGTTTTTTTGAAAGATTCGCTACTTAAGGAACTTGAAGACTCTATCGGCGTACAAGATCAAAAGTACATCAAAAACTTAAAGAAGAAGAAATTCACCCCTAATCCTCAGCGCGCACTTTGGCTTGCTTTGGTTTGCCCAGGTGCCGGACAAATTTACAACAAAAAATATTGGAAATTACCCATCTTATATGGAGGTCTGTTGGGCTGCACTTATGCGTTTCTTTGGAATCAGCAAATGTACAAAGACTATTCGCAGGCCTATCTTGATATAATGGATAATGATCCTAACACGAAAAGCTACTTAGATTTGCTTCCTCCCAACTATGATATAACAGGGAAGGAAGATCAATTTAAGAAGATTTTCAAAAATAAGAAAGACTTCTATCGTCGGTATAGAGACCTGAGCATATTCAGCTTTATCGGCGTATATCTTCTTTCAGTCGTGGATGCTTATGTTGACGCTCAGCTCTCCGTCTTTGACATATCAAAAGATTTGAGCTTGCGCATAGCTCCCGCTATTATCAGTAACACGCAAAACTTTCGAACACAATCTGCATTTGGAGTAGGTTGTAGTTTGTCTTTTTAAGAATCACCATCATCAATATGAATATAAAGACTCTCTCCATCACAGCTTGTATTGTAGGGAACCTACTTTTTTGCACTCAAACATCGGCACAAGATATAATAACGGTCCACGACTCTATAACAAATTCAGATGAGGAGTTTGATCTTCCTGCAGGTATGACTTTTGCGGAAGACTCCTTATTGCGCCAATGGCAAAATAAGAATTACTTATATCCGGACACAACGTGCGAAAATCCGAATTTTAACCCCACATACACTGCCGACGTTTATCAAGATCGATTGAGACGCCTCTTGACCGTAATGGAAATGCCCTACAATCAGGTTGTGCAAAAGTTTATCGACCAATATAGTAACAGATTGAGACGTTCCGTTTCAATTATGTTGGGAGCCGGCAATTTTTATATGCCTCTCTTTGAAGAAGCATTAGATCATTATAACCTCCCATTAGAACTAAAATATCTTCCTATCATAGAGTCTGCTCTCAACCCTACGGCAAAAAGTCGTGTTGGTGCAACCGGCTTATGGCAATTTATGCTTCCTACAGCTAAACGCTATGATTTGGAAGTAAATAGTTTGATTGACGAGCGTTGTGATCCATACAAATCAACTTGGGCAGCGGCAAGATATTTGAGAGACCTTTACAAGATCTACAAAGATTGGAATTTAGTAATTGCAGCCTACAACTGTGGCCCCAGTCAAATAAACAAAGCAATTCATCGCAGTAAAGGAGAACGCGACTATTGGAAAATATACCCCTATCTTCCTAAAGAGACACGCGGCTATGTGCCGGCTTTTATTGCGGCTAACTACATTATGAATTACTACTGCGACCATAATATTTGCCCAATGAAGACAAAGTATCCCATTGTAACGGATACGGTAATGATCACAAAGGATTTAAACATACAACAGGTCGTAGAACTATGTAATATAGATGCTGATCTTATCCGCACATTAAATCCGCAATACAAAACAGACATCATTCCAGGCTATTCAAAGCCAAGTTCATTATGTCTTCCTCAAAAAGAATTAAACTATTTCTTAGATTTAGGTGACTCCATATACAACTATAAGACAGAGCTGTATCAAAAGAAACGCTATGAAGTAGCTGTTGACGAAACAGAAATACCTGTTGAGAGACAGCAATACAGTAGCACCTTTACAAGGTATAGCAAGAGCAAGAGCAAGAGCAATGGCAGACACCTCAGTAAAAAAGAACGACTAAAAGAAAAAACAAGACATAAAGACTCAAACTCCAAAAGAGATAAAAAGAAATCTTCTTCAAAGAAACATGCCAAAGACTCTAAGAAGAAATCCTCTAGAAAAAATGAGTCAAAACCTTCAAAGCACAACAATAAGAATAGCAAGAAGGGAAAGAAGCGTCGTTAATAAAGTAGTCAACCCTCATTTCAAAGGAGAATAAATTATGGACGATCGACATCTCACATTAACGCCTCAAGAGCAAAAAGACGAGGACATTATACAAGCCGCCTTTCAGCATTTGTTGGACACCTATTTAGCTACGAGCCACAGAAAGAAAGTGGAAATCATAACTAAAGCGTTCAACTTTGCCAAACAAGCTCACAAAGGCGTACGTAGGCTCTCTGGGGAGCCTTATATTCTCCACCCCATTGCTGTAGCTCAAATTGCTTGCGAAGAGATAGGGTTAGGCTCAACCTCTATTTGTGCAGCTCTTCTGCACGACGTAGAAGAAGATACAGACTACACAAACGAAGATATAGCCAACTTGTTTGGGCCTAAAGTAGCAGACATTGTAGAAGGCCTCACGAAAATCAATCGTGGCGTATTTGGAGACCGAGACTCCCTACAAGCCGAAACCTTCAAAAAGTTGCTACTAACAATGAGTGACGATATTCGCGTCATACTCATTAAGATATCAGACCGCCTCCACAACATGCGGACTTTGGCTTCTATGGCCAAAAGTCGGCAATATAAAATTGCAGGAGAGACATTATATATATATGCCCCCTTGGCCGATCGTTTAGGGCTGAATAAAATTAAAACTGAACTTGAAGATCTCAGTTTCCGCTACGAGCTGCCCGAAGAATATGAAAAAATAACCCAACTCCTTGCCAACACACAAGAAGAGCGACGAACAATTTTTGATAGCTTCGTTGGTCCGATTCGTGCTACTTTGGACAAAATGGGTTTCAAGTACGCTATTCTGCAACGTATCAAGTCTCCATATTCCATTTGGTGCAAGATGCAAAACAAGCATGTCGTATTCAAAGAAATCTACGATATTTTAGCTATTCGTATTATCTACACCCCTTTAGATCGCTCGAAAGAAATTGATGAATGCTTTAGCATATATGGCGCCTTAACTCAGATTTACAAGCCACACCCCACCCGCTTTCGCGATTGGTTGAGCACGCCCAAGGCTAATGGCTATCAAGCTCTGCACAATACATTTATGAGCAATGATGGAAAGTGGATAGAAGTACAAATCCGCTCTGATCGTATGGACGACATCGCTGAACAAGGATTTGCAGCCCATTGGAAATATAAAGACAAAGAAGCAGAGCACGACGAAAGCGAGTTGGATAAATGGCTTGATTCTATCAAAGAGATCTTAGACGATCCTCAGCCGGACACATTAGACCTTTTAGATACAATCAAACTAAACCTATTTTCCAAAGAAATTTTGGTATTCACGCCAAAAGGTGAAATTAAAACGATGCCCAACAATGCAACGGTTCTCGACTTCGCCTTTTCAATCCATACCTTCTTAGGAGCTCACTGCTTCGGTGCCAAAGTTAATCATAAGCTTGTCCCACTCAGCTACCGCTTGAAAAGCGGTGATCAGGTTGAAATCCTAACTTCCAACACGCAACACGCACAAGCCGAATGGCTAAACTTTGCCACGACGGCCAAAGCGAGAGGAAAAATTCAAGCAATACTCAGACACGAAAAGAGAGAAGTCATCAAAAAGGGCGAAGCGAAGCTAAAAGCATTCTTAAAGAAGGCCGGCTTAGAACTTTCTGCAAGTAATCTTGATAAGCTGACTAGTAGTCGCAGCTACATGAACAAGGACGAGTTCCTCTATGCTATAGGAAATGAAAAACTTTCCTTGAGCGAAAGCGATCTCAACACGCTATTAGGTAAGACCAGCACATCCGGTTGGCGCAGATATGTACCTTTTATGAACAAAAAAGCGCCTGAACCCCAAATTCTTAGAGAGAGCGACTTCTTAGAAGGACTAAACCACAAAAAGATCCTGACCATCACCGATGAAATCCTTTCTAAGAGTACAATGGCAACTTGTTGCCACCCTATTCCAGGCGATGATGTCCTAGGTTATATCACACCACAAAAGACATTAGAAATACATTTACGCAACTGTCCCGTAGCCACAAAGCTCAAAACACGCTTCGGCAATAATATTGTTGCAACAAAATGGGACACACATAAAGCCCAACAATTTCCCGCAGCTGTTTATATACGTGGCGTAGACAGCCAAGGCGTATTACACACGATAGCCGATACGCTAAGCAGTGAGAAAAGCTATGTTTTAAAGCGAATTACGCTTGATACAAACGATGGGATTTTCGAAGGGAAATTAGAATTTTTAGTCAACGACACACAAGACCTTAAGCGTATTATTACTTCTCTGCAAAAACTTAGTAACGTAGAGAAAGCATATCGCATTGAGGATATCACGATTCAATAATATGAAAAAGTTTTACTTACTAATTCTTTCCCTCACACTGACTTGTGCAGCTTTTGCGCAGCCAAAAGCCAAGTACGTCTTTTACTTCATTGGCGATGGAATGGGCGTTAATCAAGTCAATGGCGCAGGAACTTACTTGGCAGCTCTAGAAGGCCGTATAGGCATTAAGTCTTTGTGCTTTACGCAATTTCCTTATGCCGCATTCGTCACGACCTACTCCGCCACCAACGGTGTAACCGACTCTGCAGCCGGCGGCACAGCTTTAGCAACCGGTCATAAAACGAAAAACGGCGCTATTAGTGTGTTAAAAGACCTCCAGACGCCGGTTTACAGCGTTGCGGAAGCTGCTCAACGCGGTGGCGCCGCCGTAGGCATCTCTACCTCGGTGACAGTAGACCACGCCACACCGGCCGTCTTTTATGCCCACGCCGAGCATCGAAAAATGTATTATGAAATAGGCAAGCAACTGACAACGTCCAACTTTGACTTTTTTGGCGGCTCTGACTTCCATTCGCCGGCAAACAAAGAGAAGAAAAATTCAGAACCGGATCTATATCAACAAGCTAAGAATAACGGCTACACGATCGCTCGTGGCTATGCTGACTTTACGCAGAAAGCCGCCAAGGCAAAGAAGATGATTTTATTCCAACCGGAAACCGATAGTAAAGCCTTTCGTTATTCTATTCCTTACAAACTCGACCGCAAGCCGAGCAATCTTTCTTTAGAGCAGATCACCCAAGCCGGCATCAGCTTTCTCACGAAGCAGAAAAAAGATGGTTTCTTCTTTATGGTTGAGGGCGGTATGATTGACTGGGCCTGCCACGGCAACGACGCGGCGTCTTACGTCAACGAGTTAATTGATATGGACAAATGCGTACAAATTGCTTACGAATTTTATAAGCAACACCCCGACTCCACACTGATCGTCATTTCTGCCGATCACGAAACAGGCGGACTTTCTCTTGGCCGCGGACCTTACGAATTGCACCTCGATCGCTTAGCCTATCAAAAAACAAGCTTGGCCGAATACACGCGCCACTTGAAAGCACTACACGAATCATTGAAAGAAAATTTCACCTGGGACGTTGTCAAAGCAGATTTGCAAACTAACTTCGGCTTTTGGGATAAAATAGAATTAACGGAGCAACAAACTGCGCGTCTCGAGAAAGCATACGACGACCTAATGACCGGTATTGCTGCCGGCAAAGAGGACATGTATAGCAAGAAAGACCCCATTACCTATGCAGCCGGACTGACGATGGATGAGGTTTCACTAATTGGCTGGCAAAGCGGTGGCCATTCCAATGGCTTTGTAGGCGCTTATGCTATCGGCGTAGGGGCTGAGGCTTTCCAAGGGCAAATTGACAACACTGAAATTCCCCGCCTAATTGCCAAAGCTGCAGGCTGGCAACTGCGTCCATAAATAAGGGAATTAGCAAGGCTCAAAGTAACAGCTTTTATCAACAGCGACGATTCGCAATGAAAAGCAACACATCAAATAGGCGACACGAGACGACAAGCAGTTACTCGTGTCGCCTTTCTTTATTTACCACATTTGCATTTATTTCTGAAAATACCAAAGAGAATACCCCTTGCGCTCAATCCTCCTCACAATTCACCCAAACGAACAACCTCTAAAGGCACGATATCTCTAACAATCATGCAGAAGCAACTCCAAGAAGTCTTAGAATTTCACCAAAAATTTGACGTCTACAGCAACACTACGCCCACGATCAACCTACCCCACGATGCCTACCTCCTACGCAAGCATATCATGCAAGAGGAAGTAAGCGAATACTCAGAGGAATATGAGCGAGAAGGCCTATCTGACGATGAACGCCTGCAAGCTGTGGCCAAAGAGTTAGCTGATATTATCTACACAGCTTTGGGCACGGTCATAGCACATGGCCTACAGGATAAATTTGAACAAATTTTTGATGCTGTACATCAAAGCAATATGAGCAAACTCGATGTGGCAGGAAAGCCTGTGCGCAGACCTGACGGAAAGGTGATCAAGTCTGACTTGTATCAAGCCCCAGATCTTAGCTTCTTAAAGCAAAAAGATTAGCAGGCGGCTTAGGCAACCGGTGCGAAAGCCCAAAAGCATCCAGCTATTCGTCTGATTTTTAACGACGAATAGCCAATTTTCGCGTAAGGACTCCTCATCTTTTCCACTTTTTATCGTGATAACAAAGTCGTACCATCACGAGCGTACGTTTGCATCATCGTGAGAAAAGAGCTGTACGCTCACGATAGTACAATGCGAAAAAAGGAGTTCGTCTGCAAAAACCAGACTAAGCGTCAGAAAAAATTAGGGTTTAGCCGTAAGCTTTACTGATGCTTGCTTAAGCATAGATCAATTTACCAAACAACTTATGGGAGATGCGTCAAATGTGTACAACCGATCTTTAGCATTTAATAAAGAAAGGCGGCGCATTTGAGTGTCATAGCAAAACTCGATCAAGACAGCAGCTTGCAAATTTCTATTCTCGCCGATTCCAGAAATCCAAATAAGCTGCTGCTACTTTGCGATAATCATGGTAACGCTCTATATAGGTGTAGCTATCCTTTCTGCGCTGTATCAAAGATGACTTATCTTGTATCAAAGCTTTTAACTTCTCATAAACATCAGCCTCGTTGGGCAGTACGTTTACAATTGGAAAGAGGTCTTTGTCGCCTAATATTTCATAGTTTTCGGGCTCTCCTCCTCCAACGATCGCAATTCCTTGCGCCATAGCCGCCAAGGCATTCATCGCGGGCGTATAACTATAAAGCTGATCCAGCAAGACATCGCTGCCACTTAAGAGTTTCACGTACTGCTTAAAGGGCACGGATTCTACTTTTACGACTTCGACAAGTTCGGGATAGTCATTAGCCAAACGCGACAAGGCTTCAAGCATTATATCCGTGCCTTTATAGGCTGAACGCTCTTTCTGTATGCCGATGAAAAAGCGCACTTTATCGTGGATATCAATAGCTTTCTTTTCAGAAAGCTGAATGGGGAAAGGGATAAATTTTAGTTTGTCGGCATAAGTTGCCACATAAGATACGTAATATTCGTATAAACCAGCAATAATCCCATCGCAATCGGCTGCTACATATTGGTTTAATCGGCCTTTTTCGCCGACCAACCAATCCCGAACCCAAGCCGTATTATCCGGATTTTGGCGCAATTGTGGACCAAAATTGAAGTCACTATACCGAAAAGTATGGCCATCTAAGCCGGTTTTCACATAATAATGGTCCATACCAAAAGCCCCCATGAAGACCTTCTTATTATGGCGCCGCAAATAGCGATAAAAGGGATAAATGCGCTCAGCTTTCAAGGGCAAAAAGACGGGGTTGATGATTTGAACGACATCGTAGTTGCGAAATTTGCGAAACGTACGCCACAATTTACCGTAATAAAGAAGGGAGGAAAACTTTCCTAAAGATGGGCGCTTCAAGTCGACATCGCGCGGATAGTTCTTCCAGCCATCGCCATCAGAAGCAAGGACTACGTCATGCCCAAGCTCGCGCAGACCTTTTAGAAGAGTTGCGTGCACATTACTATAATCGCCGATCAGGAGGATTCGCATAGCGGGTAAAGATAAAATTTATTTATGTGAGGAATGGTTCATTGCGCAGAAATTTATCACTATCTTCGCCCATTATGATGAAGTTATGCCCCTTATTACTATTATTGGCCTTTGTAAGCTGTCAAGAAAACTTCGATAAACGTTTACAACGTGAAGCAAAAGAGTATTCAGCACAACATTGTCCGCAACAAGTGCAAGAGGAAACCGTGTTGGACAGCACGACTTACGACATTTCTACACGCACTTTCACACGATGGTTTACGCTAAGTGGGAGCTTAGATACGCCACAAGCACAGGAGATCATGCAAAAGCAGCAATCGACCTTACAACAAGCGCTTCTGAAAGAATTACAAGACGATCCTAAATGGAAATATTGTATAGAAAAGGAGATTATCTTCGCCTATAAATATCGCTCAAAAAAGACTGGCAATATCGTTTTCCAAACGACACTTATGCCTAAGGATTACGCGCAGTAAGATATGAGACTTCGCTAACAATAATAAAGAAGAAGCTCCTTAATTAAGAAGCTTCTTCCGGTTTCATATTCGTGTAGACGGTTTGCACATCGTCAAACTCTTCTAATTTCTCCACCATTTTATCGATGGATTCACGTTGTTCGGGCGTTACGTCCTTAAGATCGTTGGGAATGTAAGTGAACTCAGCACCTACAACCTCAAAATCGTTTTCTTCTAAATGTTTCTGGATCTCACCAAAACTTTTGGGGTCTCCATAAATCGTAATACTATCCTCTTCATCATCGATATCGTATTCGTCTTCTACACCATAATCGATCAGATCGAGGATGAGTTCATCCATATCCAAGCCATCTTTCTTCTTGAAAGAAAACACGCACTTGTGGTCGAACAAGAAAGCGAGCGACCCCATAGTCCCAAGGTTGCCACCAAACTTATTAAAGACGCTGCGAACGTCACCAACGGTACGCGTAGTGTTATCCGTCAACGTATCTACAAAGACAGCAACGCCATGTGGGCCATAGCCCTCATAGGTCATTGGTTTGTACTCGCTTTGGTCTTTACCGGACGCATTCTTTATTGCGCGCTCGATATTATCCTTGGGCATGTTCTCGCGCTTCGCATTGGCTATGATAGCGCGAAGCGTCGGGTTGTTTTCAGGTTCCGGACCTCCCGCTTTAACAGCTATGGCTATTTGTTTTCCGATCTTTGTAAAAGCTCGCGCCATATGCCCCCAGCGTTTTAATTTGGCGGCCTTTCTATACTCAAAAGCTCTTCCCATAATTTTATATTTCGATGTTTGTTTGTTATCTGTTATCTCAATGTAGCGTTTAACTGCTTCTGAAGTTGCTGAATAATCTTGTTCATGACAGCTTCCGTTTGCTTATCATTCAAAGTCTTATTCTCATCTTGGAGCGTAAAGTTGACAGCATAGCTTTTCTTATCAGCCCCCAAATTTTTCCCTTCGTACACGTCAAAAAGCGTAACTGATTTGAGCAATTTCCGCTCTGCCTCAAATGCAATCCGTTCAATCTCTGCAAATTTCACGGTTTTATCAACCAATAAGGCCAAGTCGCGACTTACGGATGGATATTTGGCTATTTCTACAAACTCCACCTTATTTTTTGCCGTCTTACGCATCAACTCATCCCAATGCAAATCGGCAAAATATACTTCTTGGTCTAAGTCGAATAAAGCATTAATGCGGCGAGCTACCACACCAAATTCTAATAGGACTTTATCGTTCCTGTCTTTTAAGACGAGTCCTTTGCTGAAAAGGTTATTATCTGATTCTTCCGTCTTGAGCCCTTTAAAAGAAAGGCCTAATCGAACTAAAATGTCTTGAACATAGCCTTTTAATTCAAACACACTGGACTTTTCATTAGGATGTGCCCAATTGTTTTCAACACGATTACCAGTAATCCACAAACCTAAATGATACGACTCTGAATAGCGGTTTACTGTTTTAGCTGTTTGCTCTTCGTCTTTGCCATCTGCATTTTGCTGTTTAGCATCAACGCGATAGCATTTGCCTATTTCAAAAAACCTTAGATTGGAGGTCTTGCGATTTACATTACGAGTAATGGATTCCATTCCACCAAAAAGCAGCGTCTGCCTGAGCACATTCAAATCCCCACTTAAGGGATTCATTATGTGAACAAGATGCTCATTTTTATAGGTACTTAACTCTGAGTAATAACTCTCTTTCGTCAAAGAGTTATTCATAATCTCATTAAAGCCCTGTCCAACCAATTGCTCTGAAATCAAATTTTGCAATTTGTAGGAGCGATCTTCCTCACCCTGAATTGTTAGGCAAGTATTCATCTGCTTAGGTAAGTCGATGTTGTTGTAACCGTAAATACGTAAAATATCTTCGACTACATCGCAGGGACGCTGTACATCTACTCTATAAGAAGGAACAAGAAGTTGCAGTCCACTTTCTGTCTCTTCCGCAATCTTCATTTCAAGAGAGGTAACAATCTCTTTGATAACATCAACAGGAATTTCTATTCCGATTACCTCGTGTATATATTGGTAGGTCAAATCAACTATGAAATGAGAAGGTTGCTTGATGGGATTAACTTCTTTAATCTCCATAGAGACTTTGCCTCCGGATAATTCTTTTGCCAACATGGCAGCAACCTTCAGCGCGTAAACTTGCCCTTCTGGGTCTACACCGCGCTCAAAGCGGAAGCTAGCATCCGTACTAATCGCATGATGTCGAGCACTTTTACGAATCCAAGTTGGATTAAAGTATGCGCTTTCAAACAAGATATTCTTTGTCGTCTCATAAGTGCCAGAACCTTTTCCTCCTAAAATTCCGGCAATGCACATAGGTTCTTCCGCATTGCAAATGGCTAAGTCTTTACCATCTAATTTATGCTCTTCTCCATCCAAAGTAACAAATGGTTCACCGTCCAAGCAAGTCCGTACGATAACCTTATTACCCTTGACCATATCGGCATCAAAACAATGAAGCGGCTGCCCATAAGCAAACATTACGTAGTTGGTTATGTCGACTATATTATTAATTGGCCTAACGCCAATAGATAATAATCGATTCTTCAACCACGTAGGGCTTTCTTTCACCTCACAATCGGACAGCGTCACCGCACAATAGCGAGGGCAGCCTTCTGGTGCATCTATTTGAATGTCTATATCAAGGTCCTTGTTATCTACCGAGAAAGCTGCTACATCTTGTCGATGAAGAGCTGTCTTATGACCATTTCTAACTAACCAAGCATATAAATCTCTAGCAACTCCATAGTGAGAACACGCATCTGCACGATTGGGCGTAATATCTACACCTATAATATAGTCAGACTCTAATTCGTAATATTTCGCAGCTGGAGTTCCAACTTGTGCTTCAGCAGGAAGAACTATAATTCCGTTATGATCTGTCCCAACGCCTATTTCATCTTCCGCACAAATCATACCGAAACTCTCAACTCCGCGAAGCTTTGATTTCTTTATCTTAAAGCTATCTTCTCCATCGTAAAGAGTCGTGCCGATTGTTGCAACCATCACTCTTTGTCCGGCAGCAATATTCGCAGCTCCACAAACTATTTGTACAGGGTTTTCTTCCCCCAGATCTACAGAGCAAACATGCATATGATCTGAGTTGGGATGAGGCTCACAAGTTAAGACCTCCCCTACTACAATGCCTTTTAATCCGCCCTTTATCGTTTGGAATTCTTCAACGTCATCAACCTCTAGGCCTATAGATGTGAGTGCTTTGGCCACTTCTTCTGCAGAAAGATCAAAATCAACGTATTCTTTAAGCCAATTATACGATATGTTCATAGCCTATCATTTATTTATGATTGCGCAATATTCAATATGCGCAAGAGTGAGTATATACCCCCTTCTTAATGTAACCTTATTTGGTGCAAAATTACAACTTTCCAACGGGAAACAGAAGTTTTGAGGGCAACGTTTCTGCAGAATGATATCTTATTGGAAGAAGCTAATTTTAAAAGCCGAATCAAGCCCTCATTAATGCAACTAACATCATACTTCTAACGAGCCAATAATCTCTTGTACTTGTTTGATATTATGGTTATCCATCCAAGCCTCCAAGTTGGCTGCAATTTTCATTGTGATGGCTGGATCTATAAAGTTTGCCGTCCCAATTTGTACTGCTGTTGCTCCCGCCATTAAGAACTCCACGACGTCTTGAGCCGTCATAATACCTCCAAGCCCTATTACTGGAATCTTCACCGCTCGTGCAACTTGCCAAACCATTCTCAGTGCCACGGGTTTTACAGCTGGTCCGGAAAGTCCACCTGTTGCAATACTCAATTTAGGTCGACGAGTCTCAATATCTATCGCCATTCCCATCAATGTATTAATCAAGGACAAGCTATCTGCCCCCTCAGACTCTACAGCTCTTGCGATTTCAGCAATATCTGTCACGTTTGGCGAAAGCTTTACTACGAGCAATTTATCATAATGTCTGCGCACCTCTTTCACGACAGCTGCGGCACACTTTGCAGAAGTGCCAAAAGCCATCCCACCATCCTTCACATTCGGACAAGATATATTTAGCTCTATTCCAGGTATGTCTTCCAATTCATTGACGCGTGCTGCACAAGCCGCATAATCTTCCGGAGAAGATCCTGAAACATTCACAAAGAAATTGGTCTTCAAATCCTTAATCTTCGGGTAGATTTCCTTAGAAAAATAATCGACGCCCTTGTTTTGAAGGCCTACGCAATTTAGCATTCCTTGCGCCGTCTCTGCCATTCGCGGATAGTCGTTGCCTTGCCTTGGCAAAACAGTCGTGCCTTTTACAAATATACCTCCTAAGCGAGTAAAGTCAACGAAGTCAGCAAACTCAAGTCCATATCCAAAAGTCCCGGAGGCCGTCATTATAGGCGTGTTTAATGAGAGCTCTCCTATTTTTACGCGTAAATCAGCCATTTTTTACCAAGTTAATTGATTTGCATTAAACACCGGCCCTTCTGTGCAGACGCACACATTTCCTTTCACCGTCTTTTCCACACAACAAAGACAAGCCCCAAGTCCGCAAGCCATTAGGTTTTCAAGTGATACCTCGCAGTTTATGTTTCTTGATTTAGCAACCTTTACTACTGCTTTCATCATCGGTTTTGGACCGCAAGTATATATTCCCTCAAACGTATCTTCCAATACCTTATGATTAGTTACAAAACCTTTTGTTCCCAAACTCCCATCTTCTGTCGTCGTATAAGTATCTCCCAGTTTTCTGAACAAATCCAATTGCAAAAGGTCCTCTTCTCTCTTTCCTCCCAACAAGAACACGGGCTCACTACCGAACTCTTTTAGTTTTTTTCCTAAGAATAAAAGCGGTGCAGTCCCTACTCCGCCGCCAATTAGTAAGTAGCGACCATTTTTTAAGGGTTGCGAAAAATTATTGCCTAAAGGAAATAAGCAGTCTAAAAGGTCTCCGGCTTTCAAACAAGCCAAACGTCGCGTACCTTCGCCCACACTATGCACCAATAGCCACATTTCATTTTTCGACTCATCTACATAATTAATAGAAATAGGACGGCGCAAGAACGTAGCAGGTGAGTTTGTTATTCTTATATTCACAAATTGTCCCGGCATCATATCCGAAAAAGGAATTTGTTCATCAGTTACTTTTAAGAGCACATAATCATCTTTAAGCTTTTCTACGGCGGTTATTCGTAATTCGCTTACGTATTTTTTCATAAGATAGGGCTTTAAACGCGGACAAATTTAGCAAAAACTTGGTATATTCGCAGTTGAAAAACAAAAGACAATGGAATTAGAAATCTGTACAAACAGTTATAATAGTGCATTAGCGGCCCAACAGGGAGGAGCTGATCGCATTGAATTATGTGTAGGCTTGGCTGAAGGTGGACTTACGCCTTCAATGGGGCTAATTAAGCAGGTTGCACAATTAAGCAGACTCAAGAAACATGTATTGATTCGCCCGAGAGGTGGCGACTTTTGCTATACTCCTGATGAAGTAGCTATTATGGAGACTGACATTCGTCTCTTAAAGGAAGAAGGAATAGATGGAGTTGTTATAGGCGCATTGAATTCTGACGGAACAATCGACTTGCCTACTATGCGGCGTCTTATTGCTGCGGCAGAAGGACTAAGTATTACCTTCCATCGAGCTTTTGATATGTGCGCCAACCCCGAAAAAGCTTTAGAAGACATCATCGCTTTAGGCTGTCATCGTGTCCTAACATCCGGCTTATCTCCAACGGCAGAACAAGGCATTCCAATGTTGCGTAAATTGGTTAAACTTTCCGGACGACGCATTGAGATTATGCCGGGCTGTGGTGTTACGCCACAAAATGCAGCACGCATCTTGCGGGAAACAGGCGCCACAAATATTCATGCTTCAGCCAAACATACGAGAGACAGTGTAATGGCTTATCGAAGAGATACTATAGATATGGGTGAAAAAGGAAAGGATGAGTTCGCCATTCAAGAGACTTCACCTCGCTTGGTTGCAGCAATCAGACAAGCTATTGGCTAAAGATGTCCATAGAAGCTCAACGCGTAAGGTCCTTATTCCGATGACGTTCTAAGAAACCTTCCTATTTTCTTTGGTATAAACAGTTACATTCTACTATCTTTGCATAAAATAGGCGGTAGTTCCACTTCTAAAAGTGAGCGTCTGCAACCTCTACCCTCTCACGCGCACAAGCTGGCCGGGAAAGCAAAACTTTTTCTAAGCATCTCCTAGCAGCTTTTTTATGATCTTTACAAGCGTATGAAAAGTATCGAAGTTCTCATCCCAACGTACAATGAGGAGCAATCCATTCCCCTGTTATATGAGGCATTGTCCCATACCGCCCAACAAATAAGCCGGTACGATTGGCGCTTCATCTTTATCAACGACGGGAGTAAAGACCATTCGCAGGACATATTGGAAGCTTTGAGCGAACAGGATGAAAGAATCGCCGTCATTAACCTTTCGCGCAATTTCGGAAAAGAGAATGCAATGCTTGCCGGAATTGATTATGCTCAAGGCGATGCGGTAATTATCATGGATTGCGACCTGCAACATCCCGTTTCAATCATTCCGGAAATGCTCAAAGCTTACGAAGAGGGTTATCAGGATGTTTATGCTCGTCGGGCGCATCGAAATGCAGAGCCTCGACTAAAGCAATGGTGCACGAAGCGCTATTACCGTTTATTGCAGAAGTCTACGCGCTTTGACGTGCTCCCGGATGTTGGCGATTTCCGACTGTTAGATCATCGATGCATAGCGGCTTTAAAGCAATTGAGAGAAACGGATCGCTATACAAAAGGCCTTTTCTGCTGGATCGGTTTTAAGAAGAAAGAAATCACATATACTACGGAAGAACGCCGCTTTGGAAAATCTACCTTCACCTACTTTGGCTTATTGAAGTTAGCCTTAAACGGCTTAACCTCTTTCACAACTGCCCCACTCCGTTTCTCTACCATCACCGGCTGCATCGTATCTTTTTTCGCATTCGTCTACCTCATCTATGTCGTCATCAAGACTTTGATCATAGGCGAACCCGTGCAGGGATTTCCTACGCTTGTAGTCTTAATACTATTGTTGGGCGGACTGCAACTACTTAGCATTGGTATCATCGGAGAATACATTGCCCGGATTTTTAATGAATCTAAGCGGCGCCCTAATTATATCGTGGCATCCATTAAAGCAAAGCAGCCATGAAAAAAGGCTCATATTCTCTGATTCTCCTACTCATGTTGGCGGCGTTGGTCTCTTACTTTTCCTACGTCTCCCCTTGGGTTGGCGACGACATAGAATATGCTTATTTCTCTGCGATCAAAGATACAAACGGCACAAACCTTCCTATCCACACGCTACAAGACATCTTTGTTTCTCAATATAACCACTATCAAAGTACGAATGGGCGAACGGTGGCCCATTGTTTCGTACAATTTTTCTGCGGCATTGGTGGTCAAATCGCTTTTTCTATTTGTAACGGCTTGATGTATATACTACTCGTCGTACTCATCTGCCGCCTGATACATTGGGATTGGAAAAAACCTCGCTCGGTCTTTGTGGCACTCTTATTAGTGCTCTTTACGTTCAATACAGGCTTTACGCCGAGTTGCCAAATTGGCTATATCTGGATGTTTTGCACGGCTTTAGGGGCACTATACATTTTCCAACGACAACCCAAGCTCTCTTTTTTTTCAGCCTTACTCGTTTTTCTATTTAGCATTTTGGCCGGATGGGGACAAGAAAGCTTAAACTTCGGTTTATGCGTATCGTTCTTCGTCTTTTTCTTGCTCCATTTCAGGCAAAATAAGCCCGCTCGCTGGCTTGTACTTTTCGGTTTCGGTTTAGGCACACTGATGATCTGCCTCTCACCCGGCGCTTGGACGCGCGCCGCACAATCGCACCAGTTGCTAAATGTCTCTCTGCTCAATTTAGCTCACTATTCGCGCGCCCTTTATTTATACCTATTCTATGCTCTTTACCTGCTCTTATTCAGGCGGGCCAGAATTGGGCAATTTTTCCACACAAATGCTTTCTATCTCATTGCCATTTTCACCCTGCTATGCTTCAATCTTATCATAGGAATAAGCGGACCACGACAGCTTTTGGGCATAGAACTGCTCTCCATCTTAGGCTTATTGCACTCTCAGCAAAGTTTTGAAATAAAAAAGGCCTATAATACGGCCTTCATTATGCTACTTACCTTCTTCACAACCCTCATCATATTGAAGCGAATGAGTTTTACGCTACAGACGCGCACAGCTTTTGATCAGACAATGGCGGCTTGCAGGAAAGCACCGAGTGGTTCTACCGTAATCCATTACTTCGGTAGTGATGCAAAGGCTTGGCCCGGTGACCATTTTCTAAGGACGATGGAGAAGAAAATCAAAATTGAGACCGGGCATACCATTCATATCATCCCCGCAAGTCGCCCCGATTACACACCGCAAGGCGCTATTCAAGCAGACAATCTTAAGCAACGCCCATAAGTTTGCATGGCGAAACGCAAAGCGCAAGATTTCCAACACTCACCCACGCAATTCGTCAATCCCTTTCTCCCCATTTCATACAAGCAGAGCAGGAACGGACAGTGTACGCTCGTGAGCGCACGTTTGTACTTTCGCGAGCGTACATTCGTATCATCACGATAAGAAGGTCTTGCTCTCACGATGGGACAAGGCGCAAGCTGAAAGTTGTGGCAGAACCTCAAAGCAAATAGTGTTTATAAACGGGTGCTGAGAAAGCACATATTTAAGGAAAAAATCACAATGCAAACTAATCTGCACACAGAGGCTTACTTGCCGAATAATAACCCCATCAAAAAAACGCAAAATTGACGAACGACTAATTTGAAAGCTATCCTTTATATCAATAAAAACAGTCTTCATAAACCACTTTTACAAATGTGAGATATCAGACTGTTTACTTGCGTATTAACAGAAAGTATTTCAAGAAATAAAAGCTCACGCTTGTTGGCGAAATCGGCTACTTCCCATATCATTTCTCAGATAAGAATGCGGAAAAGATAGAACTACTCGACTGCCCCTGCGATGTCACTTTCAAGAAATAGGTGTAATCGACGGAAATATTTGTCCGTCTTTATTCGAAAGTGAGAAAAAACCGGGACGAGGTTTCGCCTTGTAAATAAATAATGCGCACCGCCCCATCGTATTACGCAGATTGATTTCCACACAAGGGTGTATCTTTTGTCTGGCGACCATCATGTCCACACCAACCGGACCAATATATTTCCCGATCAGCAACTTTTCCAACGCTTTTTCCAACTGTTTGCGTACCAAAGTCAGATGTTCCGGAGCCACATTCAGATGGGCTTGAAGCCTCGTCTGATCATCGAGTAAGTTACCCAGATAATGGCCGGCCGCATCCGTTCTAAAAACTGATAAACCTTCATAAACGACCGCATCAGCCCGACAATAAAATTCCATAGCAAAGTCCTGGTCATGCGCAAAAAAGGGTTCGACGGCAATCCCCCCTTGCTCGCGAATGATTTTTCGTACACGATCCAATCCGGATGAAAAGACGCCGCGCCCGCTACAGCTCCAAGGAGCTTTATATAAAACTGATTCATAGTTTTTTACGTAGTTTTGCACTTCATCTATGGTTCTACAAAAAGCAGATTCGCCAAAAGTTATATCTACTAAAGTCGTACGCAACTCGCGCAGCAAGGCAACCGCCGTCTGCCTTGAACTCAACGTGCGTATGTTAGCGATAGATTCCTGCGTTCTCAACAAACTTTCAGGAGCACCAATTTGCCTAAGACGATGACAAACCAGCGGATCCCAACCCCACACCTCAATTTCGTGAATTGTGGACCAGTCTATTTTTATACCTTGTTTGTAGTAAACAGCCGGACTATCATTCCACAATTTAGGTAAGTCATATAATTGCTCAGACAGGTCACGTGCAATCTTACAAGGGTAGTAAAAAGGCGAATTTGAGGCCAAAGCCTCGTCATGATAAAAATTTAGCAGAAAGAGTTTCATATTTTCTAACGCGAAATTACGCCTTACATAGAAAACTTCGTATATTTGCGAAACGAAAAATACGATTATTATGCTTTTTTCAAAAGAAACCTACGTAGAACGTCGGCGCAGACTGCGCGAAATGGTGGGCAGTGGGCTCATTCTCATCTTCGGCAACAACGACGCTCCGATGAACTGTCCGGCAAACACCTATAAGTTTCGCCAAGATAGCTCTTTCCTCTATTTTTTTGCGCAACACCGCGACAGATTAGTTGGCGTGATCGATGCAGATAGCGGCCAAGAATGGCTCATCGGCGATGAAATAGATATAGATGACATCGTTTGGTTCGGCTCTGTCAAAAGTGTGGGCGAATTAGCCGCAGAAGCCGGCGTAGAACATCACGCTCCGATGGCCCATCTCGCAGAATTGGTCAACGAAGCGCTGAAAAAGGGAAGAAAAATCCACTTCCTGCCGCCTTATCGCTTTGATACGCAAATCCAAATTATGGACTTGCTGAACATTCATCCGTCTAAGCAAAAAGAGGCAGCAAGTTTACCTTTAATTCAAGCGATTGTCAAGCTCCGCAGCGTAAAGAGTCTTGAAGAAATTGAAGAGTTGGAGCGCGCAGCGACAATCGGACATAAAATGCATACAACGGCTATGCGCTTGTGTCGCCCCGGTGTGACCGAACAATACATCGGCGGACAAATTGATGGCATTGCCGCTTCTTATGGTTGCATCGTCTCTTTCCAAAGCATCGTAACAATGCACGGAGAGATTATGCACGGTAATCCTTCTCCTCGTGCTTTGGAAGCCGGAAGATTGATGCTGTGTGATGCAGGTGCGGAAACCAATGAAAATTATTGTTCAGACAATACGCGTACCACACCTATCAGCGGAAAATATACGCAACGACAAAAGGAAATCTATCAGATTGTGGTCGATTGCCACGACTTAGCTTTAGATGTGGCAAAGCCTGGTGTACGCTGGTGGGATGTCCATTTTGACGTTTGCCGCTTAATGACTAATCGCCTTAAGGAGCTTGGCCTGATGAAAGGCGATACGGAAGAAGCGCTGCGCGCCGGCGCTCACGCGCTTTTCTTGCCGCACGGCTTAGGCCATATGATGGGCTTGGATGTACACGATATGGAAGGCTTAGGCCAAATACACGTGGGCTTTGATGAAGAAACACGACCGAGCACGCAATTCGGAACGGGTTCACTCCGTATGGGGCGGAAGCTTGAAGAAGGCTTTGTCGTAACAGACGAGCCCGGTATTTATTTCATTCCGGACTTGATTGACTATTGGAAGGCTGAAGGCATCAATAAAGACTTCATCAACTTTGACAAAGTTGAAACTTACAAAGACTTTGGTGGAATCCGTATAGAGGATGATGTGCTCATCACGAAAGATGGTTGCCGTTTCTTAGGCAAAGAACGCATCCCCTATCATATTAAAGAGGTAGAAGACTTCCTCGAAAGCAGAGATAATCAATAAATAAAACACTTTTAATCACTAACAATAATACACAATTATGAAAAAAGGTATCTTTCTCGCAGCAACACTCTTGACGTTGCTGCCTGGAAGTGTGCTGGCACAAGCAAATAAACCAGCAGAAAAGAACGACACAGTAAAATTTACTGTTATCAAAGAGGCTCCGATTACCTCTATCAAAGATCAGCACCGTTCAGGTACGTGCTGGGACTATAGCTCACTGGGCTTCTTTGAATCAGAATTGCTCCGTCAAGGAAAAGGAACATTTGATTTGTGTGAGAGCTTCGTAGCTTATCATACCTATATGGATCGTGCAGAAAAAGCTATCCGTATGCACGGTGACGTAAGCTTTGCACAAGGCGGAAGTTTCTACGATGTACTGTATTGTATGAAGCATTATGGAATCTGCCCGCAAGAGGCAATGCCTTTCCCCGGCTCTCTTTATGGCGATTCTCTCTTTAACTTTAACGAATTTGGCAAGATCATGTCAAGCTATGTTGAGGGCATCTCAAAAAGCGATATAAAGCGTCTTCCTCCCACGTGGAAAAAAGAGTTCTCTTCTATTCTCGCTAACTATTTTGGAGAACTTCCTACAACGTTCCAATACAAAGGCAAGACTTATACTCCGCAATCTTTCCAAAAGAGCTTAGGACTTGATCTTGATGATTATGTGTCTTTGGCATCTTTCTCTCACCATCCGTTCTATTCTAAATTTATCATTGAAGTTCAAGACAACTGGCGTTGGGCTGAAAGCTACAACTTACCACTTAATGAGTTTATGGACGTAATGGAATCTGCCGTTCGCAATGGCTACGCCTTCGCTTGGGGTGCTGACGTCAGCGAGCAAGGATTCAGCCGCAACGGACTTGCAAGAGTTCCGGCAAAGAGCTACAAGAACGATATGTCTGGCTCTGATGCTGCACGCTGGACCGGCACGAACGGGAAAGAATCTGGTTTCTCAGATAGCAAAGACGAACTCACAATTACCCAAGAGATGCGTCAGCGTGCTTATGACAATTGGGAAACTACTGACGACCACGGAATGGTTATCTATGGTTTAGCTAAAGATCCGCAAGGTCAAGAATACTTTATGGTAAAGAACAGCTGGGGTGAATATGGCCGTTATAAAGGTATCTTCTACGCTTCTAAGCCTTATGTAGCTTACAAGACAATGAATATCCTCATCAACAAGAAGGCTATTCCTGCAAACATTCGCAAGAAGCTGGGAATCTAATCAGCCTTGCCAAAACAACAAAGACTACGGAAAGCTTATAGCTTTCCGTAGTTAGTATATATACCATTTTAATCTTACCTCAATTATGAAAATACTAAAACAAGGTTATCCTGTAGCAGCTCAGGCTGTACCTACAAAAAGATATTGTCAAACTCTAGACCTACGCGAAGATCCGGAATTAATCGCAGCCTACAAAAAGTTGCACACCAAGGAAGGTATTTGGCCGGAGACATTAGAAGCAATAAAGGCTTCAGGCATTTTAGAGATGGAGATATACCTATTAGACAACCGCCTCTTTATGATTATAGAGATGCCCGCCAACCTAGAATGGGATGAAGTAATGCAAAAAATGGCCAACATGCCCAAGCAAAAAGAATGGGAGGCCTTGACAGCAAAATATCAGCAAGTAACAGCAAAAGGAGAGAACAGCGCTGATAAATGGAAACTGATGGAGCGTATATTCCACCTCTATTAGAATACTACTCACGTACACTTTTCTACGACTGACTCCAAATAGTCTAAGAGAATGTCATAAGAAGAGAGAAATAAAATTGTAAGGCGTGAAAATCAAACAGTAAAGATTGCATTTTCAGAATAATGTATTTATCTTCGCATATCGTTTAAACGCAAACACAATGGCTACTACACTTCAAGTTAAAGACAAAATGCTCCTTTCACAAAAGGGCATATCTGAAGAAAAATTGGAATCACAGCTCCAATCATTTAGAAATGGTTTTCCTTTTCTAAAACTATATGCTGCAGCTGCCCCTAAAAAGGGGATTTTACAACTGTCCAATGAAGCTCAACAGGCCTTCCTTTCTACTTGGCAGAAATATCTAACAGAGGGCCACAAGGTAATAAAGTTTGTTCCAGCTTCAGGCGCGGCAAGTCGAATGTTCAAAGACCTTTTCGCCTTTTGTGATGCAAATTATGATACACCTCAAACGCATTTTGAGCAGGCTTTCTTCCACGATCTTCACAAAGCGCCTTATTATAGCCTACTCAACGAGACCTGTCTACGTCTTTATAGTCAAGACATCACAGCCTTATTACAAGGCAAACGGTTTAAAGATGTTGTTCGCGCGCTACTTGGTGCAGAGGGATTGAACTACGGCAACCTCCCCAAGGGCCTACTCCTCTTTCATCAGTATCCAAACGGAAACAGAACGCCAGTAGAAGAGCATCTTATAGAAAGCGGCCAATATGCTAAAGGAGCAGATGAGAAAATCAATATACACTTCACTGTTTCTCCAGAGCATCGCGAACTTTTCTCAAAATTAATTGCAGATAAAAGCACACAATACGAAAAAGAGCTGCAAGCAAAACTCTGTATAAGTTTTTCAGAGCAAAAGGGAAGCACAGACACAATTGCTGTAACAGAGGATAACGACTTCTTCCGTCAAGCAGACGGTTCCTTGCTTTTCCGTCCGGGTGGACACGGTGCACTGATCGAAAACCTCAACGAAATAGATGCTGACATCGTCTTTATTAAAAATATAGACAATGTCGTTCCAGACCACCTTAAGCCGGAAACAGTTCATTACAAGCAGCTTTTAGCCGGTATCTTGGTAGAACTCCAGCAAAAGACATTCCATTACTTAAGGCTTTTAGACGAAAAAAATTGCTCAGCAGATACGATTAAAGAGATAAAACAATTCATAGAAAAAGATCTTTGCTGCATTTTGCCTCAAGACATAGCTGAGCAAGATTTAGTGGCGGTCTTGAAAGAAAAACTTAATCGTCCGATGCGCGTTTGTGGAATGGTTGCAAACGAAGGCGAGCCCGGAGGTGGCCCATTCTTGGTCTACAATGCCGACGGGAGCATTAGCTTGCAAATTCTTGAAAGCTCACAAATCGACCTGAACAATCCCGAAAAGAAAGCCATGTTTGAGGAAGGGCTCTACTTCAATCCGGTAGACCTCGTATGCGCTCTTAAAGATTACAAAGGGAAACCGTTTAATTTACCCGATTATGTTGATCCTGCAACAGGATTTATTACACATAAGAGCAAAGACGGCAAGCAACTGAAAGCCTTAGAGCTACCTGGTTTATGGAATGGCGCAATGAGCAATTGGAACACCGTGTTTGTAGAGGTACCATTGATTACTTTTAACCCGGTAAAAACGATAAACGATCTCTTCAGACCGCAACATCAACCGGCAGACGGTCAGTAAGCAATAAGTTAGCTCAAGAAACAGTTCATACTGATTAAGAGATAAAACGCTACGCCCTTGAATATCTATATAGAAACGTTTAAAACTTTTCTGAAAGGAGGAGGATTGGCCTTGGGAAATGGCTATGCAGCTATTACGCCCATTCGTGACAGCATTATGAACCACCAATGGTTGTCTGAAGAAGCTTTTGAAGACACCATCGTTATAGCTCAAGCTTTACCGGGTCTTTTCTCCTTGAACTTTGCCGTCTTTCTTGGTTATAAAATTAAGGGATGGCGAGGCAGTTTAGCTGCATTGTCAGGCATGTTGCTTCCGGCTTTAGCGCTAGCCTTCATTCTTGCCGTATCTTTCAATAAGGTTCGAGATCTCCCCATTATAAATTCGTTTCTTAAAGGTGCTCGCCCGGCCATCATCGCCTTGATGGTCTACCCGTGCTTCAAACTATTTAAGCACTCCAACAACTCTTTAAGCACAATATGGTTACCTATCGGGGCGTTATTAGCTATATCTCTTTTACACATATCTCCGGCTTATATCATCATGGTTGTTGTAGCCTGCGCTATCGTTTATTCATTGCTTATCAAACCTTAGTGTCTTAAAATGATCATCTTATATCTGTCTCTATTTGTCCAATTTTTCTTGTGTGGTTGTTTTGGATATGAGGGCGCCTATACCTTGCCTGCATTTTATGAGAACATACTTATTTCTCAGCATGGCTGGTTAACGTCCGATCAGTTTACAGATATTCTTTACATAAGCCGATTATTGCCTGACAGTTTAGGGATAAACTCAGCCGTAATGGGCGGTTACCTTGCCACAGCCACAAAGTATTCTACCGGTTTTTCTATTTTAGGCGGATTCATCGCTCTTTTTGGCTTAGCCCTCCCCTCTTTTATTTGGACAAAAGTCGCAAACTACTATCGTCATCGTTTCAGAAACGTAGGAGAAGTAGTGATTAGTTGGCTACGCCCACTTGCTCCCGGCATTATTGCGGCCGGTATTCTTCTCTTATGTACGGAAGAAAATTTCGGAAGCATCACGACTTCTCCTTGGCATTTTGGAATCAGTCTGTTTTTCTTTATTTCTACTTTAATCGGAACAAGAGTTTATCGCATCAACCCATTATTCATGGTCTTCTTATGCGGTTTTGCCGGTCTTTTACTCTTTTAATAAGCGGCACAAATCAAAAATGATCGACAGCGAATTGTGTGTTTACGACTTACAACTCATTCCCAAGCGATAGTACTCTCCTTTTTGAATTGTTCCACCTCATATTATTATATTGCTGTCCGATAAAAGTTTTTTGATCGATACGCCGTTCTTTTGGAGAGGG
>JABZGR010000036.1 GCA_015259125.1 Alloprevotella tannerae
CCCTCTCCAAAAGAACGGCGTATCGATCAAAAAACTTTTATCGGACAGCAATATTAATTAATAGACTTCATATAGGAATATCGAAACATAAAAAGGTTGTACAAATATAATTTGCACAACCTTTTGTGGACGCTGACGGATTCGAACCGCCGACCCTCTGCTTGTAAGGCAGACGCTCTAAACCAGCTGAGCTAAGCGTCCTTTGTTCTGAAAAGCGGTGCAAAGATACGGTGTTTCCTAATACTCTCCAAACTTTTCAGAAGAAAATTTCAATTTTTCTTTTCAATACGATTTGTTGTAGGCTCTTTGACCAGGATATAACTTCGTTTCTTGGGGATGTAAACTATCATTGAAATCTATTTAAGCTAAAATGTCTTCAATCATAGTTCGTCTCTTTGTGACAAAAAAGAAGCGATCTATAAATACATAAGGGGAAACACCAACTTAAGCATCTTTGGCTTTGAAGGTTGTTGAGCTTTGCTCCGATTCATTGCAGAGCTTCTGAAAAACATTCCATAAAGGGAATGATGGGTACGGAGCTTCTGCAAATATAATCTTATGAGATACAGGATGTTCAAATTTTATACTTCTAGCGTGCAGACATATACTTCCATCTGCATTGCTACGGGGTGCTCCATATTTTAGATCTCCTTTGATTGGGCATCCTATTGCCGCCAATTGGCAGCGAATTTGGTGATGTCTTCCTGTTTGTAGCTGTACGTTGATTAGCCAGTAGCGATCACTTTTCGCTTCTACCTTATAGTCAAGAATCGCTTTCTTAGCATTTTCTCTTGGGGCCTTGTAGGCATAAGCTTTATTCTGCTTTTCATTGCGTGTTAGCCAATGTTCTAACGTCCCGGATGCTATTTCAGGTTCGTGGATTACTATTGCTTGATAGTTTTTCTCTATTTCCCCCTTGCGAAACATGTCATTTAAGCGTGCCAAAGCCTTACTCGTGCGAGCAAAAACAGAAATTCCGCTAACCGGTCTGTCTAAACGATGAGGTATACCGAGAAATACAGCTCCGGGTTTGTTGTATTTCTCTTTTAAATAAGCCTTGATCTTATCTGCAACAGTTCTATCGCCGGTTTTATCGCCCTGAATGATCTCTCCCGCTTGCTTGTTGACAATGATAATATGATTGTCTTCGTATAGGATTTCCATAAAAAAAGCCCTCTCCATTCTTTGTATAAAGAAGGAGAGAGCAAAATTTATTTTCGAGTTTACATATTCATACCGCCATCCACTTGGATTACCTGTCCACTCACGTATGACGATAAATCACTTGCCAAGTAAATAGCCGTATTAGCAATATCATCAGGTTGTCCTCCGCGGCGCAGCGGAATGCGCACAATCCAATCTTTGCGAACGTCTTCCGGAAGTTGTTCTGTCATAGCTGTCTCAATAAAGCCAGGCGCGATAGCATTGGCGCGCACACCGCGACTACCTAATTCTTGTGCGATGCTTTTAGCTAAAGCAATCATACCGGCTTTTGAGGCTGCGTAGTTACATTGTCCGGCATTGCCATGCACACCGACAACAGAGGCCATATTAATGATAGAGCCTTTACGTTGGCGCATCATAATTGGTGCTACGGCATGTGAGAAATTGAATGCGGATTTCAAGTTTACTGTCAGCACGGCATCCCATTGCGCTTCCGTCATACGTATTAAGAGTCCATCTTTGGTAATGCCTGCATTATTAACCAATATATCTATGCTGCCGAAGTCTTTATGTATTTGTTCTACCTGCGTTTGTGTCTCCTCAAAGTTCGCAGCATTGCCGGCATAAGCCATACATTTAACTCCTTTTGCTTCTACTTCTTTGCGTGTAGCCTCGCCATGCTCATCAATCACAAGGTCTGTGAAAGCGATGTTAGCTCCTTCTTCTGCGAAGCGAATTGCGATAGCTTTTCCGATGCCACGTGCAGCGCCCGTGATCAAAGCTGTTTTTCCAGTTAAAAGTCCCATTTTCAATAGGTTATTTTATCATTATTGTTGATTATTTCCTGTTTATTCTCCTCGTATCCCAATGTTCGTCTGATGATATTTCTAACGATGGGTAGCGAGTCCTCTTCGCTTAAGCCGATAGCTAAGCGATCGTAGATATAAGGTACTTCAAGTCCGCGACAAGTATAATGTATAATGTCCGTCATGAGTTCAATATTCTCCACTTTAAATTTTCCTTGAGCTATACCTTCTTCTATAATACGGCGAATGATAAGACATTCCTCTGCGTCCAACGTCTTCCGCATTTTCTCAACCATCCAAATATTACGAAAGAACTCAGCTCTAAGCGTTCCGTTTCTAGTTACAGCCTCCTTTATCGTATGTAGATGCGTATAAATGAGCTGTAACAGCTTCTGTTCCGGCTCTGCGTCCATCGTAGCTACACGATCCAAATCATCGGAAAGCAACTCCAATTCACTTTCAATAACAGCATAGTAGATTTCCTCTTTGTTTCGGAAATACGTGTACAGTGTTCGGCGGCCGCATTTAGAAGCCACAGCGATATCATTCATCGTTGTGTTTTCCATGCCTTTGCGTGCAAACAACTCACGCGCCATTTCTACTAACTTTTGTCTGGTTTTCGTAATTGACATATGCTCTTATCGAGATTTGGAAGTGAAGTGCCAAAGCTCTTTTTCAAGAACTATAGCACTATAGCTTTGAATTTTCGCACAAAAGTAAGCTCTTTTTACGATTGAGGCAAGTTTTTCTTGCACAAACATATTGGTGTATGTGCCAAGTTCATTGCCTTTTCGTTGGCTTTGTCTTAAATCGGCCAAAAATATCGATGATTTACGCCTCTTTACCAATCTGCGCCTCGATAGGGCCGCATCAAATTGCCGGCAGACACTACGCCAAACGCCGGATGATCATATTCAGCGTGCTCAAAGTTTAGACCTAACGTCAGCGTCTCGTTGACCTTATATTCCGCCCCTATTCCTAAACGTTCTGAGGGTGTATAGAAAGAACTATAAGGCCCATAAAATAATCTCGAAGGTGTATACCCGGAAAAGAAGTTCTTTTCCCCATAAGCATACAAGCACAATTTTTCATTTACCTGATAGCTTAGCAAAGCAGAAACTCCCGCATTGGTCATATTATTGCCGTCCCAGTTGAGATGATCCGCATATAAACCGGCGGCCAGTGACCAATGTTTATTCAGCGGCAAGGCATAAGTCAAGGCCACATGCTGGCCAAATCCTACGCCGCGTGGGGCATACTTCCCGAATCCCGCAGTAAGCGACAGACCAAATTGTGCATTCAGTCCCTTACGTAAGCCCCAAGGCATATTATTGCGGTAATTCGCGTTTATTAGATGCCTTGTGGCTCCCGATGGATGGGGGAGTGCGGCGTCGGCTATTTTATCTTTGTCTACCAATGACGCAGATATGGTGTCTTCCGTAAGATCTTGCGTTGTCTTGGCGGCCGTTGATGCTTGTGAAGTGGTCGCAGTTTTTCTCGGTGTTTGCGTATTTATCTTATTTTGCGCCATTGCCGATGTACAAATGACGCAGAAGAGGTATAGCATGACTTGTTTCATATCAAAGCAATCTATTTTTCTAAAGCGAAAATACGATATTTGTTTTGAATATGGCCTAATCGGTCACGTTTTTTTACGTGATTTGCTGAAATAAATGCTTTTAGTAGGCTATCAGCTCCCGCTTTCTGCTTACTTTCGCCAATCTAAACGATTCGTCTAAATGGAAATTACAGCAATACGTGCACATTTGGAAGGTCTGAAGGACCCTCATTTAGCTCAATTTTCCTCCGGTTTGCTGCCGGGACTTACGCGCCCTATTCTGGGAGTTCGCACACCGCAGTTGCGAACTTTTGCAAAGACGTTGGCAAAAACTGATTGGAGAGACACTTTGACGGAGCTTACAGCCGATACGTATGAAGAATTACTGCTGGAGGGCTTGATTATTGCTTATGCGGCTACGACGCGTGAAGAGCGATTTGCACTTGTCAGCGGTTTTATTCCTAAAATTGACAATTGGGCGGTGTGTGATACTTTTTGCAACTCTCTTAAATCCTTCCGCCGATACGGAGCTGCGGGCTGGGAGTTTGTATTACCCTATATCCGCTCCTCTGTCGTTTATGAGCAGCGTTTTGGAATTGTTATGGGGCTTTCTCATTATGTCACGGCCGACTATATTGATGCTTTCTTGGCTGAGATTTCTGCATTGCGTCCTTTGGGACATTACGGCGCAATGGCCGCCGGCTGGGCTTTGTGTGAATGTTTTGTGAAGTTTCCGGACCAAACTTATCCGCTTTTAATTGATGGAAAACTTCCCTTGGCTTCGCTAAAGAAAGCTCGCCAAAAGATTCTTGAGTCTTTGCGCCCTTCTGCAGCTTGGAAAGCACGGATTCGAAGTATTGCAATTACATGAAATTGTGCGATAGTATTTATTTTTAGATTATTAGTTCAATAATTAAAATAATAAAGCGCGCTAAAATATTGCATAATAGCACGATAATACGTCATTTCCTGCAAATTATTGCAAGGCAAACGACGCATTTTTCTTTGCCCATCGCTTAATTGCTGCATTTTGCATCACGAAGGTATAGTTTTTTCCTCGTGAGAGGACGATCGTCCTCTCACGAGGGGAAGAACGTACCATCGTGATGGTACAAATCAATGATGAGGCAAAGGATTTCAGGAATTAGATGAAAGGTGGCAGAAAAACAGAGGAGGACGCGCAAGAATTTGCACTTACTCTGCACCGCAAAGCGTTTACGCGCGCAAAAAGCGGTTGTAAGAGATCAATTTAAGATGGCTGCGTGCAATATTTTGAATTAAACTTTTGAGAATCCTCCTTTCGGCAGTATTTTTGCATAAAAGACAGAATATGCATAAGACTCTCCTTTTACTTTTCCTGCCGGCCTTGATAGCTTGTGCGGGAAAAACGAGTTCAAAGCCTAAAGAAAGCAATAATCAGCAGGCTTCGGAGCAGACACAGGTGGTCGTAGCCGTTCCGATGACGCTCGATGTGCTTCCATTGCTGGTGGCCGATGCTCATGGTTACTTCAAACAACACAATATTCCGATTGTCTTTCGCGTATATCCTTCTCAAGCTGATTGCGATACGGCTTTTCTCGGGCAGGCGCAAGGGATATGCACGGATAGGTTAGGGCAGGCCCACTTGGGGAGCGTTGCACAGAGCGAGGCTCCACTCTTAGTAATGCATAGAAAGTGGGGACTTGTAGCGTCGGCAGGTTTACGTATCCGCCATTTGAAAGAGATGAAAGATCGAACAGTGGCCGCTGCAAAATATTCTTATTCGGATGAGACGTGTACGGAAGCTTTGAAGCAAAACGGCTTGCCTGACAATTTCGTTTTGCGTCCACGCATCAATAGTTTTACGATTTGCAGTGCTATGGTACAAGGCGGACAAGTAGATGGTGCGGTTTTGCCGGAGCCTTACCTGACTGAGGCCGTGGAGAATGGATGCAAATTATTGTATTCCGGAACTTCGGCCCAGAGTTTCTTGCTCATTAAGCGCAAAAGCATGTCCCGGATTGATACTCGGCGCTTACCTGCCGTTTATAATCAAGCTTCCGATAGTATCAATCAAAGAGGCATCAGCTTTTGTCAAGATATCTTGATGCGGCAATACCATTTAAATCCTGCTGTTATCAACAAATTGAAATTGCCGCACTATGCAAGACAATAAAATAAAGAGGAGTAAGCATAGCAAGGGAAACTTACTCACTGTGCTTGCGTCATTTAAGTAGCTGAATGTATGGATAAGAATACGTTTGATATATTGTATAAAGACACGATTGAGAGTTTGCGCGCCCATCGTTTGCTGGACGCTCTCAACGCCTTGTCGGGCTTGATACCGGAAAGCGAAGAACTCGCTGTGACGAGAGAGGATTATATCCGCTTACTGGACTATTTTAAGCAAGGATTGCCGGATCCTGATCGCGAAACGCTGTTTTTACAATTCATAAACAAGGCTTTTTTGCTCTCAGATAAGGCTAAGTATGATTTTCTTAAAACGCAGCTTGGCACTTGCTTTAACCGCTTGTATACCTTGCGGGAAACGGATGAGTTTTATCAGATAGCAGCTTCTGCGCCTTATGATCGAGGTACATACGAACAAGTTTCGGCTCGATTAAAAGACGAGACGCTTGCGGAGGCACAAAAGCAAATTATCTTAAGTGCGCTTACTTTGTCTGTCGTTTATTTGTTTGATGCCTACAAGATCCAACTCTTGTTGGAAAATGTCACGAGTTCCGTGCTCAAAATACGCGCCCGCGCATTGTCCGGCCTTGTATTGGGCTGCATTTTACACTATGACAGACTTAGCAGACACGCCGATCTGACAGCGCGCCTGCAGCTGCTTGCCGATGTCCCTGATTTTTGCAGCGATTTGCTGACGATGCAATTGCAATTGATGCGTACAGCGTGGACCAAAAAGGATGAAAGCAAGTTGCGCGATGAGATTATGCCTGACATATATCGTGCTGCAAGCAAGATGACTCAGGGAAAGGATTTGGATTTTACGAATCCTGATGAGTTAGCCAACTTGGACTTAAATCCGGCTTGGGCTTCAGATGAAGAAGTAGACAATATAGGAAAAAAAATGCAAGCCTTGGCGGATATGCGTGAGCAGGGCGTTGATACATTCTATACAACCTTTGCGCAAATCAGTAAGACGCACGTTTTTTTCAGTGACATAAAGAATTGGTTCACGCCCTTTTCGCTCCGACATTCCGTCTTTGGCGACCGAGGTGAGTCTTTGTCGGACCTGAGTGGGCTTTTTGAGATGCATGCGGCAGGCGATACGGAAAAATTCGGAATGTTTCTGATGATAGATCAATTGTCTTCAGGCCAATTGGACGGTATAAAGCAGAATATCAGGCAAATCAACGAGCAGCAAGCAGCCTTGCAGGACAAAATACATCAAACTGATGCTGTACAAACAATAGCAGAAGAGATTCGTTTTTGTATGCAAGATCTCTATCGTTTCTTTTCTTTATACCGTTATCGCGATAAAGATGCTAATCCGTTTGCTTCGTTCTTGTCGATGGTCGATTTGCCGCTCTTTAAGCCCATCTTGCAAACCAAAGAAGCTTTAGTGCTTTTGGGTAATTATGCCTTTCGTGAGCAGGAATGGACTTTAGCCGTCTCTTTATTCCAAAAGTTGGACGCTACAATGCAGGGGCCTGAGATTTTAGAGAAGTCAGGCTATTGCTGTCAACAATTGAAAGAGTGGGATAGAGCGATTATATATTATGAAAGGGCTAACTTGATGCGTCCTGATTCAGCTTGGACGCTCCGCCAATTGTCTGTCGTTTGCGTGCAAGCCGCTCAATATGATAAAGCCTTGAAAGTCTTCAAGCAATTAGAAATGCTAGAGCCGGAAAATGCCAACATCTTATTGCGTTATGGCGAATGCTTGATTCTTGCCGGAGAGTCGGAGGCAGCATTTGAGAAGCTGTTTAAGAGCGATTACCTTCATTCTGATGCGCGTTCGACTAAGGCTTTGGCTTGGTGCTCAATGTTGGCCGAGAAATATGAACAGGCGGAGAAGTATTATAAGAAGTTGATTGATAAAGAAGAGGCGCAGGCTGTAGATTATCAGAATGCTGCGCACAATGCTTGGTTGCTGGGCCTTTTGAATGAAGCGCTGGCACGCTATCGAGCTTGTTTGCGGTTGCGAAAAATGGACTTTGCGCCTGCTGATTTTTTTGTAGAAGACGTAGAATTTTTAAATAAGCGAGGAAAAACCAATGATGACATTCAACAAATGCGCGATGCGCTCAATTCATAAATTGATTCGAGTCTTTTTCTTTTTGACTTTATTTGCTGCTCTCCCGGGATGGCTTAAAGCGCAACAAACAGAATTGAGGAATGCCTTTATGCTTTCTATTCGAGGAGAGCATGCTGTTTTTCCGGATCAAATCTTAAAGCTTAAGAATATAGAAGGTAAGCGAAAACAGGTTTGGGAGGCTTGGCGAGCAGCCAATCATCTTATACAAGAAGATAAACTGCCGACAATAGATACGTTGAATGCACAACACGTAAATGCATGGGTTTTGCCGGATTCCTTGGAACCCGCTGCGCGCTTGAATTATTATTTCGGTCGAAAAGGTGATGCGGAGCAGTATCCGTTGTTCTTATATTTGCACGGTTCCGGACCTCGTGACCAAGAATTTCAGACGGGGCTACTATTGGCTAAACGTTTTGCGGATGCACCCAGTGTTTATTTTATTCCGCAGATACCTCAGGAAGGTAAATGGTATAGATGGTGGCAGCGTAGTAAGCAGTGGGCTTTTGAAAAGCTGCTACGACAATGGCTACTTTCAGCTTCTGCTGATCCTAACCGTCTTTATGTCTTCGGTATTTCTGAAGGCGGATATGGTAGTCAGCGTTTGGCCTCGTTTTATGCTGATTATTGGGCCGCAGCAGGGCCGATGGCAGGTGGCGAACCTTTGAAAAATGCACCCATAGAAAACTTGCGAAATACGCCTTTCTCTCTCTTGACGGGTGCATTGGACAAGGGCTTTTATCGCAATAAACTTACAGCTTATACGAAAGCAGCTTTGGAGCAGACGAAGTTTGAATATCGTGTAGAATTGTTACCGGGTTATGGTCATCATATTGATTATAGTTTGACAACGCCTTGGTTAGCACAATATAAAAGAAATCCGACCCCGCTACACATCAGTTGGGAAGATTTTGAAATGGATGGACGCTACCGTCGAGGTTTCTCTAATCTTGTCGTCTTGGAAAGGCCGGACACACAAGGGCGCACGTATTACGATGAAGTCATAAGCAATAATACGATAGATTTGTCTGTACATAATGTGACATATACTACAATTGAGAAAGATACGATTTGGGGGATTGATCTAAAGTTTCAAAAGCATTTTACTCCTGCGACAAGCGGTAAAATCAGGATATATTTAAGCGAAAACCAAATAGACTTGAAGCGTCCTGTACATATCCTCGTAAATGGCCAAGAGAAATTTAATGGACGATTGCGGCCCTCTCTTAAAGCTATGGCTGAAAGTTTGTCTGTTTTTTATGATCCGGAGCGGATTTTCTCCGTCTATGTGGACATAACAATTTAATGCGTAATACGAAATATATAAAGCCGTTATGATTATCGATTTTAAGGAAATAGAAGAGCAAATCCTGCCTTCTTTCAAAGGTGGGGAAAAGGAAATGCAGGCACGCATTTTCTCTGATGATAAGGCGAAGATTATGTGCAATCGCTTGCAGCCGGGGGCGTCTATAGGCTATCATAAGCATGAGCAAAACAGTGAGATTATTTATTTGCTCAAAGGTGAGGCTACGGTTTGTTATGATGGTCAGGAGACAAAGCTCTTACCCGGACAAGTACATTATTGTCCGATGGGACATAGTCATAGCCTTATGAACAAAACAAAAGAGGAACTACAGTTTTTTGCCGTAGTTCCTGAACATCATTGAGCTGTCTGCGTTTGAAACAGCTTTATTCCGGTTGTCCTTCTTGATCGTAATGCTGATATAGGAAGTCGTTGTAAGGATATTTCTGCACGTGTAGTTCTCTTACTTTCTGATAGAGCAATTCTCGGAGTTGCTCTATATTTGTTTTTTCTCGTGCAGAGATGAAAATACAATTTTCTTGCATCTTCGCCATATAGGTTTGCCGTAGCTCGGCGAGGGATATATTCTCTTTTTGTTTGGGCGTAAGGTCGTCTGCCTCTTTTTCTACCCAACGATAAGCGTCAATCTTGTTGAACACAAGAATAGTGGGGCGTCCGGAAGTTCCCAACTCTGCTAAAGTTTTCTCGACAACTTGAATTTGCTCTTCAAAGTCAGGGTGAGAGATATCTACAACGTGTAGGAGTAAATCTGCTTCTCTCACCTCGTCTAAAGTACTCTTAAATGAATCAACAAGATCGGTTGGAATCTTTCTTATAAAACCCACCGTATCCGTTAATAAGAATGGCAGATTATCTATGACTACTTTGCGCACGGTGGTATCCAATGTGGCGAAAAGTTTGTTTTCGGCAAAGACTTCAGACTTCGACATCAGATTAAGCAACGTAGATTTTCCCACGTTAGTATAACCCACTAAAGCTACACGAATCATTTTACCGCGGTTGCCACGTTGCGTCTTCTTCTGTCGATCAATATCAGCCAATCTTTGCTTGAGTAGAGCCATTCGGTTTAAGATGATGCGGCGGTCCATTTCCAACTGTGTCTCACCGGGGCCGCGCAAACCTACAGAACCTTTTCCTCCTCCGGAGCCGGAACCACCACCTTGTCGCTCCAAGTGTGTCCACATACGTTGCAGACGTGGCAACATATATTTATATTGTGCCAGTTCTACTTGCGTCTTGGCATTAGCCGTTTGTGCGCGCATGGCGAAGATGTCAAGAATCAGATTTGTGCGATCTACAACGCGTACGTTAACTTCCTTTTCTATATTGCGGAGCTGCTTGGCTGAAAGCTCATCGTCGAAAATCACTAAGTCTATTGCTCTTTCAGCCTCCTCTTCGGCGATGATATAATCGCGTATCTCCTCAATCTTTCCTTTACCAACATAAGTGACCGAGCTTGGTCCGTCTAATCTTTGTGTGAAGCGTTTGGCAGTTGTTGCGCCTGCCGTTTCGGCCAAAAACTCTAATTCGTCCAGATATTCCTTTGTCTTACGCTCGTCTTGTGTCTTTGTAATTAGTGCGACAAGTACGGCGCGCTCATTTTCTTTCCTTATTGTATTCCGTTCTTCCATAATCGTGTACAAAGTTACGGTTTGACTTTTATAGGGCAAATAAAAACTTCTTGAAAATCTTATACGTATGAGAACATTGCACAAATCCAGCTCACCAATACCGAACAAGTTTCCTTGTATTTTTTTGAGTATTAGATGTGTTTTTCAGCTTGAAGATTAGTCCCCTTAACCCGTTCCTCAAGGTCACTTGCCCTCCTGGAGGGGTCGTTTTGCGCCTATTTGGCACCTTGAAGCACAAGAATCCCTGGCATACGCTTGAGATTGTAGGCCATAGCTACAAGGATATTCCGGGTATGTATCTTGGCTAACCCTCGATAGCGACATCGTCCGCCACAGAACCATCGTCGAATACTACCGAAAGTACGTTCTATCAAGCCGCGCGTCTTACTGGTCATCCGATTGAATCGTTTCTGACTTTCACGCAGGACTTGACCCCGATGAGCCTTGAGCATAATCCCATCTATCAAACCCTGATGAGCCAAATACTCCGAATTCTTCTTGCTACAAGGCTATAAAGAAGCCCATTTTTCTTGCGTATTTCAGATTTTCTTTGTGTCTTTATGTCTATGAAAGAGCAAGTTACATGCTTTGACAATTTCATCGTCAACGTATTAGGTGCCATTGCTGCCTATTGTCTGTTTCCAAAGAAGCCGTGCATCAATGTGCAAAGGACCATTGATACACAGCTTGCTTTGTTCTGAATTCGTCGAACTCACGTTATTATACCAGACTATAAAATGCAAAATGCAAAAGAGTAAGTGTTCAAACACTTAGAAAAATCGCATTGTACACTAAGTCTTGACTTCAACCTTTAACAAATGCGTGATCCACTCGCAGTTGTACAATTCTCCCTCCACGTGCGTACGAGTGTCCCTCCGTGAGGGGACAAACGTACGCTCACGAAAGTACATTATGCCAAATGCGTCTTTAGAAAAGTATTTATAATCACGAGGAATCGTTTACAAGACTAAAAAAACGCATTAAAGGCTTTGGCTATTTTTTGTTTAAGCGTAACTTTGCAAGCGAAATGGGCGTCTTCGCAGAATATATCAGTACTTTTCAACTTTTTCTCAAAGGTTTAATCATTGGCATCATAGCTTCTGCTCCAATGGGGCCGGTAGGTATACTCTGCATCCAACGAACCTTACAGAAAGGGCGGTCTTATGGTATTGTGACAGGTGCCGGTGCTGCATTAAGCGATCTCTTTTATGCACTTATCACTGGTGCCGGAATGAGTATTGTAATCGACTTTATCGATAATGAACGCAACGTCTTTTGGCTTAAACTGGTAGGAAGCGTTATGCTCTTCATCTTTGGCATTTGGACGTTCTTGTCTGACCCGCGTAAAAGCTTTCGCCCCGTCTCACACAATAAAGGAACGTTGCTTCACAATTTCATCACCTCTTTCTTTGTCACTGTCTCCAATCCGCTCATCATTTTCCTCTTCTTAGCCTCTTTTAATATGCTGACATTCGTAGTGCCCAATAATGTTTTCGGGTCGATTGTCGGCTATGTATCCATTTTAGTTGGTGCTATGATATGGTGGTGGGGCCTGACTTACGTTATTGTTAAGATGAGAAAAAACTTTGGTCTGCATGGCATCAAAAGGCTTAATCATACGATAGGAACCATCGTTGTGATCATCTCTATTGCTTACGCCATTATGACACTGCTTCACTTGTCGCTCTATTGAAGTGAATCGGTATAACGTATCTCTATCTTTAAACTTTTCTTATGATTATTGCAGAACAACTTCGCAATTCTAATCGGGCTGAATACCTGCTCTATATGTGGCAGGTAGAAGACCTCATCCGAGCTTATGATTGCGATATAGAACGCATTGAAAAAGAATATCTCTCTCGTTTTCAGTTAGATGATGAGAAAACAAAAGCTATACGACAGTGGTATGCCGACCTCTGTGAAATGATGCAAGGTGAAGGCTTAACGCAGCAAGGGCATTTGCAAATTAACAACAATGTACTTCAAGAACTGACAGAACTTCATGAGCAATTATTGCACTCAGATCACTTCCCATACTATAAAGAAATGTATCATAACGTACTCCCACACATTGTACGTTTGCGCGCGAAAGGAAGTGAAAAATCAGCACCCGAACTACAGACGTGCTTTGAGGCCCTCTATGGTGCATTACTCTTAAAGCTACAGCGCAAACCGGTATCAGCTGAAACCACGCAGGCCCTAAAAGATATAACCACCTTACTTGGGCAATTGTCTGACTATTATTTTCAAGATAAGAAAGAACCTATTTCATTTTAAACTTATGGCACAGCATATTCTCATCACAGGTTGTAAAGGTCAATTGGGTAATGAAATCCAACTATTGGCTTCATTCTATCCTGAATGGACATTCTACTATACGGACAAAGAAGAATTAGATATTACGGATCTTAATGCCATCAACACATTTATCGCAACTTATCATATAGATACGATAGTTAATTGCGCGGCTTATACAGCAGTAGATAAGGCAGAAAGCGAAGAAAAATTGTGCGACTTGTTGAATCATATTGCTGCACGCAATTTAGCTGAAGCTATTGCAGCCGTAGGCGGTCATTTTATCCACATCTCTACGGATTATGTCTTTGATGGTGAGCATTATTTGCCTTATAAAGAAGAGGATTCCACGCGGCCGCAAACGATTTATGGAGAGACAAAGCTCAAAGGAGAAACGGCCGTATTCAAGGCTTGTCCGGAGGCTGTCGTCATCCGCACTTCTTGGCTCTATTCAGCCTTTGGCAATAATTTCGTAAAAACTATGCTGCGTCTGGGCAAAGAAAAGCAGCAATTGGGCGTCATTTTCGATCAAATAGGTACGCCAACCTACGCACACGATTTGGCCAAAGCTATTCTAAACATTATACAGCAAGGACCACAAGCCGGACTTTATCACTTTTCTAACGAGGGCGCCTGCTCTTGGTTCGACTTCACACGCGCCATTCACCGTTTAGCGGGAATCACAACTTGTGATGTGCGTCCGCTACATACGACAGAATATCCCACAGCAGCCAAACGACCGCACTATTCGGTGCTCGACAAGACAAAGATCAAGACAACCTACAAACTCACCATACCTTGGTGGGAAGATAGTTTGCAGGACTGCATCGCTCGCCTCTTGAACGAAGAAGCATAAAGCATTAAAACCTCTGTTGTTCTTTTATTTCCTTTACAGTTTACCAACGTAACATCATGTCCAATTTGAATCCAGAAATAACACGCCGACGCACGTTTGCCATCATTTCTCACCCGGACGCGGGTAAGACAACACTCACAGAAAAACTCTTGCTTTTCGGAGGACAAATCCAAGTGGCCGGCGCAGTCAAAAGCAATAAAATCAAGAAAACAGCGACCAGCGACTGGATGGAAATAGAAAAACAGCGCGGTATTTCAGTAACGACCTCTGTGATGGAGTTTGATTACGATGGCTATAAAGTAAATATCCTCGACACACCGGGACACCAGGATTTTGCGGAAGACACTTTCCGCACGCTGACAGCCGTTGATTCAGCTATTATCGTAGTAGATTCTGCAAAAGGAGTGGAGGCACAGACGCGTAAACTGATGACCGTTTGCCGAATGAGAAATACGCCCGTTATTATCTTTGTTAACAAGATGGACCGTGAAGGGCGCGATCCTTTTGATCTTTTAGACGAGTTAGAAGAAGAATTGCAGATCAAAGTTCGTCCGCTTTCTTGGCCAATCAATCAGGGACAGCTCTTCAAAGGCGTTTATAATCTATATGAACAACGCTTGAACCTATATGCTGCAGACAAGCAACATATTACGGAAAATGTAGAGGTTGACATTGCCAGCAAAGAATTGGAAACCCATATTGGTGAAGAGGATGCTAAAAAGTTGCGTGATGATCTTGAATTGGTCAGTGGTGTCTATGATGATTTTAATGTCAATACTTACTTAACAGCCGATGTTGCTCCTGTCTTTTTCGGTTCTGCATTGAATAATTTCGGAGTCAAAGAATTGTTAGATTGTTTTGTTCGCATCGCTCCTTACCCGCGTCCTGTTGTAGCCGAAGAACGCACAGTTAATCCGGAGGAATCGAAGTTTACAGGCTTTATCTTTAAAATCACCGCCAACATTGACCCAAATCATCGTTCTTGTATTGCCTTTTGCAAGATTTGTAGCGGGCGTTTTTTGCGCAACACTCCTTATTTACATGTACGCCAAAACAAGACGCTGCGTTTCTCCTCTCCCACTCAATTTATGGCACAACGCAAGAGTACGATTGACGAAGCATGGCCTGGCGATATCGTTGGCTTACCAGATAATGGCATATTTAAAATAGGCGATACGTTGACAGAAGGAGAACTACTCCATTTCAAAGGATTACCGAGTTTTTCTCCCGAAATGTTTAAATACATCGAGAATGCAGATCCGATGAAAACAAAGCAATTAAACAAAGGCATCGAGCAACTTATGGACGAAGGCGTAGCGCAGATGTTTACCAATCAATTCAATGGGCGAAAGATTATTGGTACAGTCGGACAACTTCAATTTGAAGTCATTCAATACCGTTTAGAGAACGAATACGGCGCAAAATGCCGTTGGGAACCTATACATCTATATAAAGCCTGCTGGATAGAAAGTGATGACCCCAATGAAATAGAAAAATTCAAGCAACGCAAGTATCAATATATGGCAAAAGACCTTGAAGGGCGTGACGTTTTCCTGGCAGATTCCGGATATATGCTCCAAATGGCCCAACAAGACTTTGAACACATTCGATTCCATTTTACAAGCGAATTCTAACTAAAATAGCTACAAATTCGTTAACTATGAATATCTGAAAGAAATAATCTTATATCAGGAAGATATACAGTCAATAAATTTGGACTTACACAAAATATGCTTTACTTTTGCGGTAAGTAAATATATAAAACAACACATAAAGTTATGGACAACCAAAAAAGAGTCTTTACCTTTGGTAATGGACACGCTGAGGGACGAGCAGATATGCGTAACCTATTGGGCGGTAAAGGTGCTAATCTAGCAGAAATGAATTTGATAGGAATTCCTGTTCCCCCAGGATTCACTATAACCACAGAAGTTTGTAATGAATACTACGAAATTGGTAGAGAGAAAGTAATTGCATTACTTTCAGATGAGATAAACAAGAGTCTTCGCCTGGTTGAGGAAAATACAGGAATGAAATTTGGAGATCCAGAAAAGCCTCTCTTGCTTTCTGTTCGTTCAGGCGCTCGTGCTTCTATGCCGGGTATGATGGACACCATTCTTAACTTAGGACTCAATGACCAAGTTGTAGAAGGCTTGGCACGCAAGACAAACAACCCTCGTTTTGCTTATGATGCTTATCGTCGCTTTGTACAAATGTATGGTGACGTCGTTCTCGAGCTAAAACCAACAAGCAAAGAAGAAATCGATCCTTTTGAAGCGATTATTGAACGAGTTAAGAAAGAGAAAGGCGTCAAACTTGATAATGAATTAGAGACAGAAGATCTTAAGCGTTTGGTTACGCTCTTTAAAGCAGCAATTATTGAACACACAGGCAAGCGTTTCCCTGATGATCCGATGGAACAACTCTGGGGAGCCATCTGCGCTGTCTTTGGCAGTTGGATGAATGAGCGCGCTATTCTCTATCGTAAGATGGAAGGAATCCCTCAAGAATGGGGAACAGCCGTTACGGTTATGGCAATGGTCTTCGGTAATATGGGTACAAACTCAGCAACAGGCGTTTGCTTTAGCCGAGATGCAGCTACAGGCGAAGATATATTTAACGGAGAATGGCTTGTTAACGCGCAGGGTGAAGATGTCGTGGCCGGTATTCGCACTCCTCAACAAATTACACTTGAAGGTTCTCGTCGCTGGGCGGAACTGCAGGGAATTTCCGAAGAAGAACGTAAAGAGAAATTTCCGTCTATGGAGGAGGCTATGCCTGAAATCTATAAGGAATTAGATACACTTCAGACAAAATTAGAGAACCACTATCGCGATATGCAAGATATGGAGTTTACGGTACAAGAAGGTAAACTTTGGTTCTTACAAACTCGCAACGGTAAGCGCACAGGTGCTGCTATGGTTAAAATTGCGATGGACCTATTGCGGCAAGGAATGATTGACGAAAAGACTGCAATCAAACGCTGTGAACCTTTGAAACTGGATGAGTTACTCCACCCCGTTTTCAACAAAAAGGCATTGCAAGAGGCTAAAGAGTTAACAAGAGGTCTTCCCGCATCTCCTGGCGCGGCTTGCGGTCAAATCGTGTTCTTCGCCGACGAAGCCGTAAAATGGCATAAAGATGGACACAAAGTTGTTCTTGTTCGTATAGAAACAAGCCCAGAGGATTTGGCTGGTATGGCAGAAGCTGAAGGCATTCTGACAGCCCGAGGCGGTATGACAAGTCATGCGGCTGTTGTTGCACGCGGTATGGGCAAATGCTGTGTTTCTGGTGCTGGTGCTATCAATGTAGATTATAAGAAGCGTATCGTTGAAATTGATGGCTTGATTCTTAAAGAGGGCGACTATATTTCATTAAATGGTACGAACGGTAGCGTATACAAAGGCAAAATTGCGACCCAAGCAGCAGAATTAAGTAGAGACTTTACAGCTTTAATGGATCTTTGCGCTAAATATACTCGACTTAAAGTTCGCACAAATGCAGATACTCCGCAAGATGCAGAAGTAGCTCGCCGCTTTGGAGCTGTTGGTATCGGATTATGTCGCACAGAACACATGTTCTTCGACAATGAAAAGATCGTGGCTATGCGTGAAATGATTTTAGCCGACGATATAGATGGACGACGCAAAGCATTAAATAAACTTCTCCCCTATCAAAAGGAAGATTTCAAGGCTATCTTTAAGACGATGAACGGTTGCCCTGTAAACGTCCGCTTACTTGATCCCCCATTGCATGAGTTCGTACCTCACGACAAGAAAGGACAAGCTGTTATGGCTGAAGAAATGGGTGTAACGCCGGAATACATCAAACAGCGTGTTGATAGCCTTTATGAGCACAACCCGATGTTAGGCCTGCGTGGTTGTCGCTTGGGCAACACTTATCCGGAAATCACGCAAATGCAGACGCGCGCTATTTTAACGGCAGCTTGCGAATTGAAGAAAGAAGGATATGATCCGCATCCGGAAATCATGGTTCCTTTGATCGGTATTCTTTATGAATTTGAGGCGCAAGAAAAAGTCATTCGCCAAGAAGCTGCCGCCATTTTCGCAGAACAAGGTGTCGAAGTTGTGTTTAAGATTGGTACAATGATCGAAATTCCACGCGCAGCACTCACATCTAACAGAATAGCAACAAGAGCTGAGTACTTCTCTTTCGGAACCAATGACCTTACGCAAATGACCTTTGGTTATAGTCGTGATGACATTGCTACATTCCTTCCGATTTACTTGGAGAAGAAAATTTTGAAAGTCGATCCTTTCCAAGTTCTCGATCGCGCCGGAGTCGGCCAATTGATTCAGATGTCTGTAGAAAAAGGTCGTAGTGTAAGACCGTCACTCAAATGTGGTATCTGCGGCGAACACGGCGGAGAACCATCTTCTGTACGTTTCTGTCACGAAGTAGGCTTAGATTACGTTAGTTGCTCTCCTTTCAGAGTCCCTATTGCACGCCTCGCAGCGGCACAGGCGGCAGTAGAAGAATAAACGACAAAGCTCTCCATTTACGAAATTAGGCGGAAGTCCCGATACAAAGGGGCTTCCGCCTAATTTCGTAAATGGAGAGCTTTGCATCTTGAATTACCTAAGCCAAACTACCGAGCTATCACAAACAATAATTAATCTCAAAGGGAGACCTTTGCACAATAAATCAGCCTATTTTACCACTTATCCTATTGTTTATTATTGCTGTCCGATAAACGTCAAAAAGAGTAGGCAAGACCGCCTCAATCGCTTA
>JABZGR010000037.1 GCA_015259125.1 Alloprevotella tannerae
CTTTCAGGAAGAAATTTAATTTTGCGTATGCGAGGAGACCGTAGACGGTAACGCTGCGTTTTTGCATCTTGATAAACCTCTCCCTTAATCGACAAAGAAAAATAACCAAGCCCCGGAAGGTGTACGCGCCCGCCCTCTTTCAATTCAGCAATCATTGCTTCTTTCAATGCGTCCAATGCGCCAATCAGATCGGCTGACGAAAAAGTCGTACCTACAGAGATCTTTTTTGCTAAAGATTCAAAGTCAACCGCTATTTGCCTTACCGGCATCACTCTCATTTTTGAATTTATAGGAAGTCCTCCCGTTGTTTTCTGTAATTTGTAGAACACTGTCATACTACGAATTGTTTAAGGTTATAAAATAAATACTCTTCAATAGGCAAGCAGCCGCGCCCACCTGCCTTTAGCATATCAACAAGCTTGAGTATTTTTATTTATCTCAAGCTAAAATTGGATACCACTGCAAAGGTACAAAAATTTTCTCACGTAAGGAAATTTCTACGCCAACGAGAGAATGACTGTACGCTCGTGAAAGGAGCAAGAAGAAAAAGGCCTTAGACTATATAAATCATCATTTTTATTGCGGCAAACAAGTCGCGATTCACGAAACGCTTAAATTTGAAATTCATTATTTTATACTCGTAGTAGATAAGATAGACAAACGAGTACGGTAACGCCTCAAGTCTTTCCGTATACAAGTTGATCTAGATAAAAACAGCGTAAAGGCATTAATTGGATGTTACGAAATTATTTTTCTTCGGCTTTTAATGAGTATATACATTGAGAAAGTGTGATTTAAGACGCATTTTCTTAGAAAAGATTTGGTAGAAAAAAAAGTAAGGACTAACTTTGCACCTCGTATTGGGAGAATCGTTCACGAAGAATAAAAAAACAGAAATAGATAGTAATGTCTAAGATTTGTCAACTTACAGGGAAAAAGGCCATGATTGGCAACAATGTTTCGAAATCAAAGCGCCGCACAAAGCGTAGCTTTGACGTAAACTTGTTCACAAAGAAGTTCTATTATGTAGAGCAGGAATGCTGGGTCAGCCTTCGCATTAGCGCAGCAGGACTTCGGCTCATAAACAAAGTCGGCCTTGATGCTGCGCTGAACAGCGCGGTAGAAAAGGGTTACTGTGACTGGAAAGATATAAAGGTAATCGGTTAAAAGATATAATATCATGGCAGGAAAGAAAGCAAAAGGCAATCGCGTGCAGGTCATCCTCGAATGTACAGAAATGAAAGAAAGTGGTCTGCCGGGAACCTCTCGTTATATTACGACTAAAAATCGCAAAAATACTCCCGAGCGTTTGGAGTTGAAGAAATACAACCCCATCCTCAAACGAATGACTATCCACAAAGAGATTAAGTAATTAGTCTTTGATAAACTGCTGATACAATTCAGTATGCTCAATCATAGATAACACTACTTATTCTAAAAACATACAGGCAATGGCAAAGAAAACAGTCGCTACGTTGCAGGAAGGCAAAAAAGACGGCCGCTCCTACACGAAAGTTATCAAGATGGTTAAGAACCCCGAGAATGGTGCTTACTTCTTTGATGAAAAGATGGTTCCGAACGAAGCTGTTCAGGACTTTTTCAAGAACTAAAGTTTCAATAGTATATTTACTATATACCCTCTCGCAGCTACGAGAGGGTTTTTTATATCTGCAAATACGAAAATAAATTCGTAAGTTTGCACCAAGAAAACATAGCTATGGGATTCTTCAATCTATTTTCCAAAAAAGAAAAAAAAGAGGTTCTGGATGCAGGACTTGAAAAGACAAAGACAAATGTCTTTAATAAACTTGCACGCATCGTAGTCGGAAAGTCGAAAGTCGACGATGAGGTCTTAGATGATTTGGAAGATGCGCTCATCTCTTCAGATGTTGGCGTAGAAACGACTGTCGACATCATTCGCCGAATAGAAGATCGCGTTGCACGCGATAAATACGTGACAACATCTGAATTGAATAAGCTGTTGAGAGATGAGGTTTCATCGCTCCTTACCGAAAGCGGCAATAATGAAGATGAAGGCTTTATCATCCCCGAAAGCGGGCGTCCTTATGTCATTCTCGTAGTTGGCGTAAACGGTGTGGGCAAAACAACGACTATTGGCAAGTTGGCCTACCATTTTAAACAAGCAGGAAAGCGCGTATATTTGGGCGCAGCAGATACATTCCGCGCAGCAGCCGTTGAGCAACTATGCATTTGGGGCGAAAGAATCGGAGTCCCCGTTATCAAACAGCAAATGGGTAGCGATCCTGCTAGCGTTGCTTACGACACTCTCAGTTCGGCAAAAGCCAATAATGCAGATGTCGTATTAATTGATACGGCCGGACGACTTCACAACAAGGTAAACTTAATGAATGAATTGACTAAAATAAAGAAAGTCATTCAGAAAGTAATTCCGGAAGCACCCGACGAAGTCTTACTTGTATTAGATGGCAGCACGGGACAGAATGCTTTTGAGCAAGCCAAACAGTTTATTAAGGCTACAGACGTTACAAGTCTCGCCATTACAAAGTTAGACGGCACAGCAAAAGGTGGCGTTGTCTTAGGAATCTCTCATCAATTAAAAGTGCCTGTTCGTTATATCGGATTAGGAGAACGAATGCAAGATCTTCAGCCATTCAATAAAACTGACTTCGTAGAAAGCTTATTTGATACAGGAGAGAAATAAGATGAACGTAGATATTCTCACCTTAGGATGCTCCAAAAATTTAGTCGATTCAGAACGACTGCTTCACCAATTTGAAGCACATGGCTTTACTACTTATCATAACCCCGAGCAAACGCACGGGGGAATTGCTGTAGTGAACACTTGCGGATTCATTGCGGCGGCAAAAGAAGAAAGCATCAATGTTATATTAGAATTGTGCCAGCAAAAAGAGGCTGGAAATTTGAAGCAAGTCTATGTAATGGGATGTCTCTCGGAGCGTTATATGTCTGAATTGCAGGAAGAAATTCCACAAGTAGATAAATTCTACGGTAAATTTGACTGGGATCAATTACTCAAAGAACTAAGCCAACGTTATGACTTCCGCTCTGCCAACGAACGCCAGATCACAACACCACCTCATTATGCGTATCTAAAAATTGCAGAAGGATGCGACCGCAAATGCGCTTATTGTGCTATACCTTTAATAACGGGAAAGCATATAAGCAGGCCGATAGAGGATATCCTAGCTGAAGTTCGCACACTCGTCAATCAAGGTGTAAAAGAGTTCCAAATCATCGAACAGGAGTTAACCTATTATGGTGTAGACTTATATCGTAAGCAATGCATTGCTGAATTAGTAGAAAAGATTGCAGAGACTCCTGGTGTAGAATGGGTGCGTCTCCATTATGCTTACCCGAATCAATTTCCGGATTCTCTATTGGAGGTGATCAGCAAACATGATAATATTTGCAATTATCTCGACATTGCATTGCAACATATCAGCGACAATATTTTACAGCGCATGCATCGTCACGTCACAAAGCAAGAGACAATAAACTTGATCCGCAAAATGCGAGAGAAAGTACCTGATATATGCATTCGCACAACACTGCTTTTAGGCTTCCCTGGAGAAACAGAAGAAGATTTTGAAGAATTGCTACAATTTGTAAAGGAAACTCGCTTCAACCGATTGGGAGCATTCGCTTACAGCGAAGAAGAAGGAACTTATGCAGCCAACCACTATAAAGATGACGTACCAGAAAGCGTTAAACAAGAACGTTTAGACCGCTTGATGGAACTTCAAAGAGGGATTTCCGAAGAACTCAATCAAGAGGTAATAGGTTCCGTGCTGAAAACAATTATTGATAAACAAGAAGGTGACTATTATATTGGACGCACAGCTTACGACTCTCCAGAAGTTGATGGAGAAGTATATATCAATAAAGCAGAAAATTTACAGGTAGGCAAATTTTATGATGTGCTCATCCAAGATGCTACGGATTACGATCTATACGGAACAACGCAATATGAACAATAAGGAGTTTATTACTGATTTAGCAACGAGATTGGACGAGAAGGCTAAAGAGACTCAAAGGTTAGCCTCAATATTTTCCACCGTATTTGCGGAAAGCTTGGAAGAGGGAGACAGTCTTTCGCTTCAAGGCTTTGGTACTTTTGAGGTAAAGAAAAAGTTAGAAAGAATTGTAACTAACCCAACAAATAAGCAACGTATGCTTGTGCCTCCAAAATTGGCTTTGAGTTTTAAGCCGAGTAATATTCTAAAAGACAAAATCAAATAATAGGAAGCGATGAACAGAAAGTTGCTGCTACAAGAAGTAGCTGATACCTTTGCGCAACGGGCCAATATTTCGAAAAAGAAAGCAGAAGCATTCTGTAGAGCTTTCTTTGACCTTATAGAAGAAGAACTGACACACGAAAGCTTTGTAAAGATAAAGGGCTTCGGCACTTTTAAGGTTATAACGGTCAATGAAAGAGAAAGTATAAACATTAATACCGGAGAAAGATTTAGAATTGACAGCCACGCTAAATTATCATTCGTGCCGGATAATCAACTAAAGGATTTGATCAATAAACCTTTTGCTGATTTTCAGACAATCACTCTTCAAGACGGAACAACTGAAGAGGAGCTTACCAATGCAGAGATTAAGATCAAGCAAGAGGTTAGCACAAGTCAATCTTTACAACAGGAATCAACTTTCAATCAGAAGGAATGTTATCAAAAAGAGATTGAAAATAACTCAGACACAATAGGACCCATAGGACCAGCTAATCATCAAAAAGAAAATCTGTCTTTCCGAGAAGCATCAAATAGATCAGTAAAAGAAGATGTTTGTTTACCTGATCTAAATAATGGATCTAATGATTTATCCTCAGGAGAGACGATTCCCGCTCTTCCAACTCAAACTGAAGCACCGACAAATCACCTTATAGCTATTGACGGCAATGAGGATAAAAAGCTTGAGATAGATCCCTCCAATAAGCATCACACAAACGAAGAAGTGGTGGAAGATGCTTTACAATCGGATCAAACAGCTGACGAACACGATGCAACATCTTCAAACCAAGATTTACCATCACAGAGTAAAAGTCGTTGGTTGAAGAGGATTGCGCTCTTTTCCATCTTTATTCTACAAGCGATATTTTGTTATTATGCTGGTTATTATCGCTGGTTTTGTCCTTACGAAAAAAATACAGCTCTCCCCCAACCTACAACAGACCAAGAAAAGGCAACAAGCCAGTCCCAAGTCTCACCACAAATGCAGTCGAAAAAGACGGCACGTAGTAACCATCAGCAAGAGACAATAGCTGAGGCAGACACGATCAATTATGATAAAGCCTATCCTCAACTACCTGGTGGGCGCTTTCAAATTATCGGGACATTGTCAACTTACGAACTACAAAAAGGCGAGAACATATACCATTTAGCTAAAGAAGTATATGGTGATAAATCATATGCCATCTACATTTTTACTTTTAATCAACTAAAAAATCCCGACTTGGTTTCTATTGGGACAAAACTCAAACTACCTAAGTTAAGAAAGCGAACAATAAAAAAGTAATAGAACTTTCCTTACTTTTCTCTCCTACCTACAAATCAACATATTAGCATTCGATCTCAAAGAAAAGTTCGTGTTGAGTCTATAACAAGTCTGTTTTGATCTTCGATGAATTCAAGAATAATCCTTATTTTTGCAATCTATGAATGAAATCGCTAGACATATAGAGAATCTTCTTCTAGAACACAAATGCGTAATAGTACCGCATCTAGGAGGATTTGTGACGCAATATGTCTCGGCGCGTTGTATTGAAGACGAAAAGCTATTTTTGCCTCCTTATCGCAGTGTTGGTTTTAATCCTCAGCTTATTGTCAACGATGGATTGTTGGTACAGTCGTATATGAGAGTTTATGATACCTCATACACAGAAACAATACAAATGATCGAAGATGCTGTATTTAATTTAAAAACAGAGCTGCAACAAAATGGCTGTTATGAATTAAATGGCGTCGGAACATTAAGTCTTAACATAGACGGGCGTTATAATTTTCGCCCAATTAATTCGGGTATTTTAGCTCCAGAACTATTTGGATTAGATGCGATCCCTATTCAGGAGTTAAAGGAAAAACGAGTTGCTCTAAGAAGTCAAGAAGCAACCATACCAAACAAAAAGAACTACACAATTTCTATTAACAGAGAACTCATCAATTATACTGCAGCAGCAATAATTGCTATTGTATGTTATTTCTTTGTTTGGGGAGATTCATTCATTCTAAATAACGACTCTCAACCACATCAAGCAGCCGTCGTTCCACTTGTTGAACACATCGATAAGGAAGTAGATGTTAAGGTTAAAGATACTCTCGCTCACAAACAAAGAAAGGTAACAGATCTGATTACAGTTAACAAACAAGTTGAAGAAGATCATCACCAACAAGCAACAAATGTTCCAACATCATATTATACAATAGTTTTAGCATCTTCGGTTAACAAAAAAAATGCAAAAGCGTTTATAAAACAACTCCGATCTGATGGATTTCAAGAAGGAAAAATTCTTTCTAAACCGAAAATGAATAGAGTTGTTTATGGTAAATATGCAACAGCTCAAGAAGCACAAAAAGCATTAACTCTACATAAGCAAGACAGCCGCTTTGAGCAAGGCTGGATTCTACAAGTACCTAAGCTGTCGAACCTATGAAGCGCATACGTTGTCCCAAATGCGATCAAACAATCTTGTTTGATGAAACCCAATATGAGGCAGGACGAATATTGGTTTTTGAATGTGCAGAGTGTCATAAGCAATTCAAAATTCGATTACCTCGCTCTAAAAACAATCAAGATCTTCCTAAAAATCTTCCCGTTGGCTATCTAACAATCTTGGAAAATGCGTTCCAATTTAAGCAAGTCTTACCAATTATTTTAGGAGAAAATATCATTGGTCGATCAGTAAAAGGAACAAAAGCCAATCTTGCTTTTCGAACCGTTGATCCTAGTATAGATACGACCCATTGCATTATTACCGCTGAAAAAGAAACAGATGGAAAAACTCTTTTTTTGCTACAAGATGCACCTTCAAACACAGGAACATTCTTACAAAATCAGCTCTTGCAGCCTCGCGAGCAAGCTATTATCAAAGAAGGAGACATTATCAATATAGGAGCTGCAACAATGATCCTCAAGTTAACTGACGAATGAGAGTCTTCATAATCCTACTCTTGTTGCTTATAATAAGTCATTCTATTAAGGCGCAACAACCGTTTAAAGGAAAGTTTTATAGCAAATCAAATCACATTACTTTGCTTTTAGATCTTTATGAGAGCTCTATAGAAGTGCCTGAATATAGCTTCCTCGGGAAAATGAATGGCTATATGAAAGGCGACTCAAGCAGTGATCTATACGGTGTTTGGTTAATTGTTACACACAAAGTTCAAGCAAACAAGGCAACCCTACGCTTTGTCAATGATATTGGGGCAGATACTCAAGAAGTTGAATTTACAATTAACTCAGACGGCACCTATAGCTACAAAGCTCTAGGAAAGAATTTCATAAAAAAGGCTATTGGAAGGCGCTTAGAGAGTATTCCAGCTCTATTAAAATTTGAATTAATAGGAGATTCAACTTCAAAGCCCTAAATGTCGGCTCTCCATCTCTAATATTGCTGTCAAAGGGCGTGATTCCTAATAATAAATTACTACCTTTGCAAGCGATTTTGTACGGACCTACTTTTATAATTTGGTCTACAACAATCCTATACAAAATAACTTATTCGATATGAAGGCATTTATATTTCCGGGACAAGGAGCACAATTTGTTGGTATGGGTAAACCTCTTTATGAACGTCACCCAGTAGCTAAGCAATTCTTTGAAAAGGCCAATGAAATTCTTGGTTTCCGTATAACTGACGTAATGTTTGATGGGTCAGATGAGGAATTGAAACAAACGAAAGTTACTCAGCCTGCTGTCTTTTTACATAGCGTCATTAAAGCGCTTTGTTTAGGTGAGCAATTTAATCCGAATCTAGTAGCTGGTCATTCTTTAGGCGAATTTTCAGCTTTAGTTGCTGCTCGCTGCTTGAGTTTTGAGGATGGATTAAAATTAGTTGCTGCTCGCGCAAGGGCAATGCAAAAAGCTTGTGAAACTGCTCCTGGAACAATGGCCGCAATCATTGCTTTACCCGATGAAAAAGTAGAAGCTGTCTGTACTGAAGTAAGCAATGATGGACACATTGTAGTTCCGGCCAACTATAATTGTCCTGGACAATTAGTTATTTCAGGTCATCTTCAAGCAATAGAAGAAGCCTGCCAAAAACTAAAAGAAGCGGGTGCAAAACGCGCATTAATCCTACCTGTAGGTGGAGCTTTCCATAGCCCATTGATGCAGCCTGCACAAGAGGAATTAGAAGCTGCCATTGCTACAACAGAGTTTAAGAAGCCTATTTGCCCCGTTTATCAGAATGTAGACGGAAAAGCACATACAAATCCTGAAGAAATTAAGAATAACCTCATTCAGCAACTCACCCATAGTGTATTATGGACGAAAGAAGTTCAAAACATGATTACTGATGGATGTAAAGACTTCACAGAATGTGGCCCGGGTAAAGCTCTTCAAGGTATGATTTACAAAATTGCTCAAGCTCAGGGAACCGAAGTACAAATACAAGGCGTAGAAGAATAAGATTACGCCTTACAATTAGCAAGACCTTGCCTATCTATCCTTAAGGAAACAGATGGACAAGGTCTATTCTTTTTTACTATAACACATGAATTACAGACTTCTGCTTATAGCACTGTCATTTTTTTCTTTGACTACGATGGCACAAATCAACATTTATCAAGTATTGCCAAGACTTTATGGCAATACGCGCAATAATAACATTAACAATGGCACGTTAGCTGAAAACGGCTGCGGAAAATTTGTAGACTTCACCTCGTCTCGCTTAAAAAAACTACAGCAAAATGGCTATACACACATTTGGTATACGGGTCTTATTGCGCATGCTACACAAACAGTTTATCAAAATTTACCACAAGATAACCCCGAAGTGGTAAAAGGGAAAGCAGGTTCTCCATACGCTATCAAGGATTATTACGATGTCGATCCGGATTTGGCCACCATTACTCAAAACAGGATGCAGGAATTTGAAGCGCTAGTTGAACGCACGCATAAGGCTGGTCTGAAAATGTTGATTGATTTTGTGCCCAATCACGTTTCTCGCCAGTATCATTCCATAGCGCGCCCTAAAGGAACAAGCGATCTAGGTCAAAATGATGATATAACCAAAGCTTTCGATTCTACTAATAACTTTTACTATTGCCCTAATGAGCCGCTTAAGCTTAATAATATTTTAGGACACGAAGGTTCTTACAAAGAAAGTCCTGCAAAGGCCACAGGAAATGACCGATTTGATGCAGAGCCGAATAAAAATGATTGGTACGAAACCATCAAGCTCAACTATGGTGTCAACTATTTCGACAATCGCTCCAAGCATTTTGACCCCATTCCCGATACATGGGTGAAAATGACAGACATCCTACGCTATTGGGCTCAAAAAGGAGTAGATGGTTTCCGATGCGATATGGCAGAAATGGTACCCGTAGAATTTTGGAACTATGCTTTATCTCGCTTAAAAGCAGATTATCCTCACCTTATCTTCATTGCTGAAGTATATAACCCGGCTGAATACAGGAACTACTTACATCAGGGCAAATTCGACTATCTATATGACAAGGTTGGCTTGTATGATACGCTACGCTCTGTAGTTTGCGGTCAGAGTTCGGCATCTGCTATTACCTCTTGCTGGCAAGCGATTGACGACATACGTCCGCATATGCTTAATTTCCTCGAAAACCATGACGAACAACGCATTGCGTCTGACTTCTTTGCAACTAATCCGTTTAAAGCTCTCCCTGCTTTAGTAGTTAGTACTTGTTTAGGCAACAACCCCTTTATGGTTTATGCCGGTCAAGAATTAGGCGAGCGTGGAATGGACGACGAAGGTTTTAGCGGGTGTGATGGACGAACAACAATTTTTGATTATTGGACCGCCTCATCTTATTTGAAGCTCCTTAAAGGCAAAGCCTCGTACACGTCAAACGAGAAAAAGCTAAGCGATTACTACACAAAGTTGCTACAGATTCGCAGGGATACACCTGCTATTTCTCAAGGTAAGATGTTTGACTTGATGTATGTCAACAATACTCGTACAAACAATTTCAACCCTGATAAACAATATGCTTTCCTACGATCGGATGGAAAACACCACATACTAATTGTAGCCAATTTTGACGCAACCCCCACACAGGTTGGTGTTTGCATACCGGCACACGCTTTTGACTACCTATCACTAAAGGCTGGTAAGCGCAAAGCAAAAGACTTGCTGACGGGCGAAAAATGCATGTTAGATTTACAACAAGATAAGATTGTATCATTATCACTTCCCGCCTATGGTGCTACCCTATTAAGTTTTTGATCCTTCATCCGAGCATTATTTTTTTTGTAGTTTCCGGAAAAGTCTCAATGATACTTATCCGGAAACTTTTTATTGTTCAGGTGCCAAACAACTCGCTTTAAAAGTCTATAATAATCCGAATCTATCATCCTATTTCTCAACACTTAATATATCGATCATATAACCAGAAAAACACATCCAATTTATTATAACATTAAAGCGGCTATATCTTCACAGACATCTTATTTTGATAGACCAAGACTCATAGTTCCAGTATGAAAAACGGAGACTGTTTTTGTTTGCTGGCACCAAACTATCGTTTGCTGGAGCCAAATTACTGTTTGCTGACATCAAACGATAGTTTGGTGCCAGCAAACAATAAAACTCCCTCAACAAATAGTTACCAATTACTCTCAAAAGCTCCCAAAACTCATTGAAGACATTAAGATTCTATTTATCCTCCTTCTTTAAGTTAGATTTCAATACATAACATTTCCTTTATCTTTGGCCATCTTGGTACACGGTTGTAAAAATACTTTGTAAAATTCCCTTTTTTCTTGTCTTTTTGAGGTGAATTTCGATTTCAAGTTTTACTATAAAAGAAGTGCATAAATATTTATATCAGAGTATTTTTCATGATCTAAGATAATCCATTAATATACCAAAAGTAAACTATATATTATTCGTATATTTGACATAAAAATCATATCACAATTGGCTCAATAAACTAGTTTCCAATCTGATAACAAAGAACAGAAACTGAGAAACAAACATATACCACATTTTATTTCCTTTCTAAAGCACTATATATCAATTCATCACGCGAAATAACGCATTATATCGATGAAAAAAGTCAAAGATATTTGCTATATCAAGAATATGTGTTACTTTTGCACTCGCATTCACAACAAGTGAATTGGTGCGTTAGTTCAGCCGGTTAGAATGCCTGCCTGTCACGCAGGAGGTCACGGGTTCGAGTCCCGTACGCACCGCGATAGTCCCGCAAACCTTTCGTTTACGGGACTATTGTTATTTTAGCCCACTTTGTCAACCATCAAACGATTCAAGACAAGAACAATAATGAGAGCAATCGAATTACTCAGTCCTGCGAAAAATGCAGCCATAGGCATAGAGGCCATCAAGCATGGGGCAGATGCCGTCTACATCGGTCCTCCTTCTTTTGGGGCTCGTGCTGCTGCAGGCAATTCGATAGCCGACATCGCTCGCCTTTGCGACTATGCGCATTTATTCAACGCCAAAGTTTACGTCACCCTAAATACAATCATCTATGATGATGAATTGGTTGAAGTAGAAAAATTGATTCACGCCCTCTACGCAGCACGCGTTGATGCACTCATCATTCAGGATTTAGGCATCTTACGTATGCAGATTCCACCCATTGCATTGCACGCTTCGACACAAATGGACATAACAAGTGTGGAGAAAGCTCGCTTCTTAGCTGGTGTCGGTTTGTCACAATTAGTTCTGGCACGTGAGTTATCACTCGAAACTATTCGCAAAATCTACGCGCAGGTAGATGCCCCGCTCGAAGCATTCGTACATGGTGCACTCTGCGTCAGTTATTCGGGACGCTGTTATGCATCACAAGCCTGCTTTAACCGATCTGCCAATAGGGGGAAGTGTGCTCAACTTTGTCGTTTTGCATTCGATCTCCTGACCGATAAAGGGCAAGTGCTGGAAAAGCAAAAACATCTACTCAGCATGAAGGACCTCAACCGCAGTCAATCTATCGAAGATATGATCGAAGCTGGCATCTCTTCTTTCAAAATAGAAGGACGATTGAAAGATATGGATTATGTCAAAAATGTAACGGCTTACTATCGATGCCAAATTGATGACGTCATTCGTAAAAATAAGGATCGGTATTGCCGTTCTTCGTTTGGAGACACGACACTTTCATTTGAACCGGCTGTAGAGAGGAGCTTTAATCGCAGTTTCACGAACTACTTCTTATATAAACGAGAAAACGTGGCCAACATTATCTCACCTAAATCTATGGGAGCGTATATTGGTACTGTAGAACAAGTAAGTAATAGCCACATAAGCCTTAAGACGGATACAGAAATACAGCCGGGAGACGGACTTTGCTTCGTCAATGCGCAAAAAGCGTTAGAGGGGTTTCGCGTTAATCGCGTTAATGATCGACTCATATTCCCAACCTCTATACCGAAAATTGCAAGAGGAACAAAAGTTTATAGGAATTTAGACTATACTTTTGTGCGCACACTTGAAAAGCCTACAGGCGAAAGAAAAATTGCACTTAACCTTACGTTTCAACCATCAGAAGAGGGCTTCATCCTATCGGCTGAAGATGCTATCACAAGCGTGAAAATGACTCTGATTTACGCGAAAGAGGCTGCCAAGCAGTCGCAGGAAAACAATATTCTCCGACAATTATCAAAACTTGGCGGGACGCCCTTTTATGTCGAGAAAGCTTCCATAGACGGAAATTGGTTCATTCCTTCTTCACAATTGGCTGAATGGCGTCGTCAACTTATAGAAAAATTGATGAAAGCTCATCTGGACGACTATCAAACACCACCCAGAGGCATAGAAAATCAGCAATTGTGCTATCCCAAACAACATCTTGATTTTACAGCAAACATTGCCAATCGTCTAGCAAAAGCTTTCTATACTTCACACGGCGTAACAACGACAGACGATGCCTTTGAAGTGAAGCAGCCGCAACAGGCTGTATTGATGACTTGCAAACATTGCATTCGTTATACTTTGCATCAATGCCTTAAAGACAAACACGTCAATAGAGACAATTGGTTATTGCGATCAAGCGATGGAAGGATGTTCCCCCTCGTCTTTGATTGTAAACATTGCGAAATGCAGGTATTATCTCCTAAAAATTAGACAATGAAGAAGCTCATCACATTATTTATTCCTCTCTTGCTGCTTTATTCTTGCTACTATTCGCATCCAAATCAAGTGGGACATTGGGTCCCGGCTGATCAAAAAAGCATTGATTCGGTCACATTTCGCATTTCACATCATTACTGGAAAGGGTTTATTGCCAATGCTACAGACTCCTTCCACCTAATGAGGACGCTTCCACCTAAAATGCAAGAGGCTGTCGGCGATTTTGGTTATTCTATTAATCCAAATGAAGAGACTGACACGATAAGTCTACATAAAGGAGATCAACTGATTGTTTTAGATATTTCAAAATCTACTCAAGCAGATACAGATAGTATTCTAATCAAAGTGGCGCGCGACCAATTTACACAAGGCTGGATAAGTGAACAGACTTTTCTCAATAAGACTGTACCAAATGATCCGATTTCAAGATTCATTCACTTCTTCAGCTACACACGCTCTTTAATCTTATTTCCACTGTTAGGGCTAAGTCTTTTAGTATTAGTGGTCTTATTATGCCTTAAGCAAAACAAACTGGAAGGAAAAGCAGAGGAGAATAGATGGAAATATACTATAAGGCGACATAAAGAAGCGCTTGTAGGCATCTCGTTTATTCCAGCCTACAGCCTATATGCTTTACTTTTGTGCTTTATTGTTGCCATATCTTCAGCTTTATATGGGGGCATACAACACTTTGTTCCGGATACTTGGATTGAGTTTTATTTTCACCCAACAATCAATCCTTTAAGTTCAGACCTACCCCCTATTATGCAGCTATTCTTAGGATCAGTATGGCTACTTCTCATTTTTGGGATTGCAGTAATAATAGACCTCTCAAAAATAGATGATGGACAATACATTATAAAACATCTTGCGAGCTTAATCTTCAGTGCTATACTTATTTACTTTGGATTAACAGAGATTCTTCCCTTTTATATAGGGCACATCATCCTTATTTTGATTTTTGGAATCAGACTGAAAAGCTACTTCAGACGCCGCACGAAGCAATTCATTTGCGGCAATTGTGGACAAGTCTTAGAAAAATTGGGAACTTGTCCGAATTGTGGCGCTATAAACGACTGACAAATCCCAAAATCTCTTTAACTTTGCCATCATCAATGCACATTGGTTTGCTTTTATGAAACGACTATTGAAGATCTTACTGCTTATTTCTTGTACCTTCTCGGCAGTTCAAGCACAGAATATTATACAAGAAAATAACCAGCAGCTCTCTGCAACAGATTCGATAGAGAAAGAAAATGTTCCGGAAGGTATTTATGCTTGGAGAGTAGATGCTCGTTTTGGCGCTATTCGTCCTGCACAAATAGATACCATTCCCCACCTCTTCCAGAATCAGGCTTTCACGGATGGACTTACGGGGCGCTACAACTTTTTAGGAAATCTGGGATCGCCGCGTATCAGTCGGATATTTACGGATCGCAATGATGCACCTACAGAAGGAGAATTTATTTTCACCAACCCTTATAATTTTTTCTTGCGAACGCCAGATCAAATACTGTTTACCAATACAAAATCTCCATTTACCAATATAACGCTTCACGAATGTGGAGACAAGCAGAGCGGAGAATCAAGACTTAAGGGAGCTTTTTCCACTAATATAAACAAGCGTTTAGGAATGGGCTTTGTGATTGACTATCTTTACGGCAGAGGATATTATAGCAGTCAAAACACGTCTCAATTGGGAGGTACGCTGTTCGCGTCTTACTTAGGCAAAAATTATAAAATGCACACGCTCTACTCCACCAATTTTCTAAAAACTTCCGAGAACGGAGGAATAGAAAATGATGCTTATATCACTAATCCTGAATCTTTTCCCACAAAATATGGAACGGAAGATATGCCCACCAATCTTTCCAAAACATATAATAGGATGCACCTGAACACATTCTTCTTAACACACAACTATAGTGTAGGTTTCTCCCGTTTCTATGATAAAGAGGGGAAAATAGTCAAGACGCAGCACAACAAGATTTCTGGTAAATTATTAAAGGCAACAGACTCTACGCAAACAAACATCAACGATAGTTTGCTAAGAGAGGAATTTGTGCCGGTCACAAGCTTTATTCATACATTCCAACTCTCACACAACAACAGGCGTTTCTTGTCTAATCTGCCTTTAACTGAAGCAAAAGGGTTCTTTCATGACTTCTATCTGCCGGCAGACTCTGCAAATGATCTGACGAAATTCCTACACTTGAGAAACACCCTTGCAATAGAGTTACATGAAGGTTTCAATAAGTGGGTGAAGACCGGACTTCGTCTATTCGCGCAGCACGATTTCTACAATTTTTCTTTGCCTGACACGCTCACAACGGCGAGCAACTTAACGACGAAGCAATATAAATACAATTACCTTACGCTTGGCGCGCAACTGCTCAAGGAAAAAGGCAAGTATTTCCGCTATCACGTATTAGGCGAACTGAGAACGACCGGCGCCAAGTGGGGAGAATTTAACGTAGAAGGGAATGTAGATTTTACGATTCCTTTCCGTAAAGATTCACTCTTTGTTAATTTAGACGGCCATGTACGACGTTGGGCGCCTACTTTCTATTTTGACCATTACCACGCACGCAACGCTTGGTGGGACAAACAATTAAACAAACAATTTTCGACGCGCATTGGCGGAAGTCTACATTATAAGCAAACAAAACTCAGTCTGCACATCGAAAATATCAAAAACTATCCATTCTTTGCGCAAACCTTATACCCTTATACTGCATCAAGCACTCAAAAATACACCCATTCGGTTAATTCAAGCCAAAAAACCGGCAATTTGCAGTTGATCGCTGCTACGCTAACTCAAAATTTCCATTGGGGTATCTTGCATTGGGAGAATGAAATCACTTGGCAGGCTACCTCTGATGCTTCGGCTTATCCACTTCCCTCCATCAATCTTTGGACAAATTTATACTTAAAGTTCAAGATAGCTAAGGTACTAAAGACAGAACTGGGGGCAGATATGCGCTTCTTTACGAAATATGACGCCTTAGCTTACTCTCCCATCGTCGGAGAATTTGCCATACAAGACCCTCAACATAAGGTGACGTTGGGCAATTATCCACTTATTAATGCTTACGCCAATTTTGATCTGAAGCGCACTCGCTTTTATGTGATGGTTTCGCATCTTAATTACAGCTCGGGCAATGGAAAACCTTTCCTTGTCCCACACTACCCACTCAACCGCCTTATTTTCAGATTGGGAATCTCTTGGAATTTTATCAATTAAACAAAGAGGGCTATGGAAAAACGCCGCTTCACGCGAGAAGAGCTATATGGTTTAGTTGCCGTTCTCTTTGTCATCATACTAATTGTAGTCCTACTTCGGCTATATAAAAGAGAGACAACCGGGCCGTCCAACAACCAAGCCTCCACTGCGCAGCAAGAACTATCTGACTTTGAAGCTCAAATAAAGAAAGACTCATTAGCATGGGTCAAACAGCATCCGCATTGGAACAACGAAAAGGTAGTAGGCAAGCTATTCCCTTTTGATCCCAACACGGCCAACTATGAGACCTTTATGGCCTTAGGCTTCGCTCCTTGGCAAGCTAAAAATGCGCTCAAATATCGAGCAAAAGGCGGACGATGGAAGTCGGCCGAGCACTTTAGTCATTTATATGGACTTAGCGAACAAGACTTTGCACGCCTGCGCCCTTATATTGTTATCCATCAAGAAAACAATGAACGCACGCAATATAGGAATGACAGCATCTGGAGGCAACGTGTAGAAAAATATACCCTGGGTACAAAGATCGACATCAACGAAGCTGACACCAATGCCCTGAAAAAAATCCCGGGAATAGGCTCTTATTACGCCGGAAAGATTGTGCGTTACCGAGAAAGGCTTGGTGGCTTTGTAAGCAAGCAGCAACTAAAAGAAATAGATGGCCTTCCGGATAATATAGAGCAATGGTTCTTTATCACAAAGCAGATACCGAACCAAGTGTATATCAACAAAGTTTCTTTTAAGCAGCTCATACGGCATCCTTACTTTAATTATGAGCAGACGAAAGCCATTATCAATCATATTCGCTTAAACGGGCCGTTGAGGAACTGGGAAGAATTGCGCTTCTTAGGTATCTTTACCAAGAAGGAACTCGATCGACTATATCCCTATGTCGCATTTTCTTGAAATCAAGAACCAAGTTTAAATAGACCTACTTTATTTTCTAACGACACTACACGTTGCCCCTTGTCCTTTCGTCCACTACGAAAAACATCAGACTTTGACTAAGCATAGTCTCTCTCAGGACAACTTTTCAATACTACGCATCCCTACATTATAAACATACAAATCAACCCCTTTTGCGCTACAGCCAAAATAAAGAGGACAAGTATAAGCGCATTGAAAGAAGTATAAACGTAGCTCCAATATTAAATTTCCCGCTTTAATAGACTTTCATCAGAAAATACCATCGTGGAAGGATATTTGTACCATCGTGGAAGGATATTTGTACCATCGTGGAGGGATAAACGTACACGCGTGAAGATACTGTCCTATAAAAGTGTGTAAGCTCCAAAGTTCTTATATTTGTAGTGAATTAAAAAATCAAAGAAAGAACAATGAAGCTTACAAGAGAATAAAGATCGGAATTAATTTCCGAAATGGCCTCAAGTGAGGCAGGTTTTAATGAGTTGATTCGCGTGCTTTTGGATAGTTTTTCCAAGCAGGAGTGCTCCCTCTTTCTCGCGGAACACACGGGTGAACAAGCCAATGGTATCCGTCCCCGTCGTTGGCGAGGCCATGGTTGGAGTTTCCAACTTCGCATCCCTCGTACGCGCTCCAATGCTTTTCAACCAATCATTCTTGGTATTTTGTCCTCTCAGGAGCGTGAACGCACGCAGCTTTTTTACGAGTTGTATTCCCGTGGACTTTCCTGTGAAGACATCGCCGCGGTGGGGCGTCGCATATACGGTCACCTTTATAACCCCAATTCGGGATAAGCAAGGCTTGTTTTTTGCCTTAAAATAGTTTCAACA
>JABZGR010000038.1 GCA_015259125.1 Alloprevotella tannerae
ACATTTTACGGGAAAGATTATGTAAACTAACGTGAGTTCGACGAATTCAGAACAATGCAAGCTGTGTATCAAAGGTTCTTTGTACATTGATGCACGGCTTCTTTGGAAACAGACAATAGGCAGCAATAGCCCCTAATAAGTTGACGATGAAATTGTCAAAGCATCTATGTCTGGAGTGTTCCACTTGTGCAATGTTCTTAAGTTCATCATTCACCGTTTCTATAATGGTTCTTTTTCTGAGTAAAAGTCTGTCTGAAACACTCATTAAAGCTCCTTTCATGTTACTTTTCAATTTGGTAATAAGTTGTATTCCGTCAACGAAAAGCCTTTGAAAGAGGTTCTTGCTGATGTACCCCTTGTCACCGAACAGCTTACCTTGTATGAACTCTATAAAAGCTTTGTACTCCAAAGGCTTACGGTCATCAACATCTCCCGGCGTTATCATAAAGTTGAGAAGTTCTCCTTTCTCATTGCAAATCAAATGCAACTTGAAGCCAAAGAACCAACCCATAGAACATTTTCCGCTTTGAGCTATGCCTTTGAAAACTTTGCGAATATGTATTCTCTGGTTCTTACAGACACGCAATGCTGTACTGTCAGCAAAGCTTATGCCCGTGCATTTGCCCAAAAGGACCTTCTTGATAAACAAGGTTAAGGGTACGGCTACCTCCCTTTCCAATTCTACTAAACGGTTATAAGAAACAACATTGGGAAACAGATGGCGAAGATGCTTGCATACTTTTTCAAGATAGAAATGTTTAAAGCAGCGATAACCGGAGTCGTGGAAAAGAATCATTATCAGCATGACTTCTGCCTTTGACATCGTGGAACTTCGATGATATTTTCTTTTTCCGGCAGGTTTTAGCGTATACTTTGCCGTCATAGCATCAAAAAACTTGCAGAAGTCGTCTGCCATACAAAATATTTCAGGAGTTTCCTTGAACGAAGTGAAAAACTTTAGCTTCGGTGATCATAGCGATTTTTGTTTGTAATTCTATGTATATCAAAACCTTAAAATTACAACAAATTTCGCTAATCACCAAATTTATAGATACTTATAATTCGTCGAACTCACGTTATAATAAGTGCTAATGTGTTGACTTTCTATGCTATTTCACCTTTTTGTATCTGTCGGTGGTGCGAGTTGCAGCTGATCTGGAAAGAGTAGGAGAGGATTGTGGAAGGTTGTCGGTCGTAAGCGTGAGTAAAGCAAGAAAAAATGCTGAATAATAACCTTTTTTCGTTTGGCTATGAGTTCGCTATTGCATCATTGGTGTGACTCCTTCGGAAAAAGTTTCGCGTTAGTGAGGCATATTATTGGCTTTTATGCCAAGAAGATAAAAAGAAAATTGTAATTTCGCCTCGAAAATAATTTAGAGATACCAAAATGGAAATTACTGGTAAGATAATTGCAGCCCTTGAAGCGCGTGAAGGTGTATCAAAGCGCACGGGTAACAATTGGAAGTCACAAGAGTTTGTAATAGAGACGACAGATGGACAGTTTCCCCGCCATTGTGTCTTTCGCGTTTTTGGCGAGGATCGGTTGCGTCAATTTAATATACAGGTAGGACAGATGCTTACCGTGTCTTTTGACATTGATGCCCACGAGTATCAAGGACGATGGTTTAACGATATCTCAGCTTGGCGCGTCCAAGCAGCGCAAATGCAAACCGCAGCACCTATGGCAACACAACCCGCCGCTCCGCAAACTGATGTTCCGGCTCCGACGGCTGTGCCTGAAGAAGACCCGACTGACGATCTGCCTTTCTAAATGAACGATAAGACTTAAAAGTTTTTAGGGTTAAATACTTTTTGCTATTCCTCTGCATTCCGAATTAAGAACGGAATAAGGAGGAATTTTTATAAAGCCTGCTCTTATGAAGTTTTTTAAGATACTGAAGTGGGTCCTTATCGGCTTCTTCTCAAGTACAGTTTTAGTCGTCTTGGCTTATCGTTGGCTCCCTGTCGAAGTCACGCCGCTGATGGTCATTCGTTGTGCGCAGCAGATGCAGCGCGGCGAGTCGCCTCGTTTGCTTCACCGATGGGTGCCGTTGGATAGTATGTCGGTATATATGCCCGTCGCAGTAATGGCTTCGGAAGATCAAAATTTTCTTCACCATCATGGCTTTGACGTTAATGCGATTGCCGATGCGGCAAAAGAACAGATAAACGGCGGACGCCGGAGGGGTGGAAGTACCATCAGTCAGCAGACGGCAAAGAATGTGTTTCTTTGGCCGGGCTCTACTTGGATACGCAAAGGATTTGAAGTCTACTTTACGCTGTTGATAGAGCTGTTGTGGTCAAAAGACCGCATTATGGAGGTATATTTGAATAGTATCGAAATGGGGAATGGTATTTATGGTGTAGAAGCTGTCGCACGTTGTAATTTTGATTGCCGTGCGAAGCAGTTACGTCGCTCTGATTGCGCATTGATAGCTGCGACGCTCCCCAATCCACTTCGTTTTGATTCGAAACGGCCCGGTTCTTATATGCGACAGCGACAGCGTTGGATAGAGCGGCAAATGAAGCATATCGCCACATTGAACGACCGAAGAAATAAATAAAAGTGCGAAGGCTTCCATTTGAGGCCGCTCGCACCTTATATATAATGTGTAAAAGCGTGTAGAGGTAAGAAAGCTACACGCATATTTCATAAGTTAAAGACTATCGCCATTAAACTGAAATGGTAGCAGACAAGCCATCGTGTCGAAAGAGTAAATTTCTTTAGCCCCATATAGTATAACCTTATAAGGTTTTGTTTGTCGGTGCTCTACTTCGGCTAATACTTGGCGGCAAGCACCGCAGGGAGAAATAGGGACATTGGTAAATGCTCCATTGCGCTTCTTCGCTGCAATGGCAATAGCGCTTACTGCTACGCCCGGATATTGAGCGTTGGCATAGAACATCGCACAACGTTCAGCACACGTGCCGGTCGTGAAAGAAGCATTTTCTTGATTGCTACCTTGGACAACTTTTCCGTTCTCAAGTAATACGGCTGCGCCGACGCAGAAATTTGAGTAGGGAGAGAAGCTCGTTTCCGTAGCATCTTTGGCTAAGTCGATGAGTTCTTTATCTTCGAGTGGCAATTCTGCTTCTGTTTGGTAAACCGTGAAGGTAATGTGCTGTTTTTTATCTTGCATGATCGTGTAGTTTAGATACGAGGGTGTAAAATTAGCGCATATATTTCGTTATAACAACAGTTTATGGATATAAGAACGCCAAGTGAACTAAGCAGATTGTAGTGGAAAATACTAAATCTGCCACTTTTTTGTCGGAATAAAGTGTTCGCTTCGCTCTATTAGGTGCTCTTTGCGTAATTTTGCATCGATAAAACAAGTAAAAATGCATAACGGTCGTCCAAACGGGACACCATAACACAGATGATTATGAAAGAGAAAAATTTGATTAAATCTTTGGAGTATCGCATCAAGCGATACCAGTCTGTAGGTAATGGCCCTATGTGTCAGAATTTACGCTATGAACTTGGGAAACTACTATCAGCAAATGATATGACAGATTAAGGATAAGAAAATATTAAGTGGTTATTGGTACTCGCTCTACCTCCTTTTGTGGGAGATAGGGCGTTTTTCGTTGTTAAATCCATTTTGAAGCAACTATACGTTATAATTCTAGCGCTAGTCGACCAACTTCTTCAAAATTATCAATGATAAATTCTGGTTGAGCTGAGTTGAGTTGTTCTGCTGATTGATTGCCATAAGTGACAGCACAGGTATGACAATTGGCGCCTTGGCCCATTATAATGTCATATGTAGCATCGCCTACGACAAGCGCCTCATGAGCTGCCGTTTGAGTTACGTCTAAAATGTGTAAAACCATATCCGGTGCTGGCTTTTGATGCTTCACAGTCTCTAAACCACAAAGTAAATCGAAGCATTCTCGAATATTAGTTAACCCGAGTAAGTGCTCTTGAGAAGCAACCATACGGCTTGAAGCCGTTATGATTTTAATAGAAGACTCAGAGCGCAGTTGACGCAAAGTAGCCTCTACCTTTGGGAAGAGCCTGAATGTTTGTTCTGCTATCGGGTCAAAAAGGCGTTTATAGGTGTCAAAACCGGTTTGCGCCATCGCTTCATCTTTAATGCCTGGATATCGAAGGAACATATCTTTTAGTGGGAGACCAATCAGGCTGCGAATAAAATCGTCTGAAGGTTGTGGGAGTCCCATTTCTTGCAAGGCCGCATGCGTTGTGGAAAGTATGGATGTTTGGGTATCTGCCAGTGTCCCGTCAAAATCTAATATGAGTGTCCGGATCATAGTTTTGAATTTGAAATGTTTATTTTAGCAGTGGCTAAAAGGCTAATTCAACTTTATTCCATATTGTTTCAACATAAAGGCTTGATGTTCGGTTATCGTTTCACGGCGATATTCCATGTGCCAGTCATTTTTCCTAACATAGGCTAAGTATGATAGCTTCAAAACAACATCAAGTTTAGTGTCTGTAAGCTCTTTTATATCTAAAACGGTCTCACCATCTCCCCTTCCAAAATAACCATCTTCTGCTGGATAAAAATAAGAAAATTTTACCAATACGTATCCCCAATAAGGGTCTATGCGATAGGATTCTAATACTACAGATGAATGACCTTTAAGCTGTCTATCAGGAGAAAAATATAAGGTGTTCCCATTTGTCGTAGATATCCAACGGCCTAACAGTTGTGTTAAGTTTACATAAGAGAACAAACATGATGGATAGTTGGTGGTATGTATTATAATAGCAAAGCGGTTTTTGGGGCGTAAGTCACCTATACGATACGTGTTGTTATTTTGTCGAGAAGGTAGGGATAGTGTAAGTGTATCTTGTTCGTCTGTAACAAAAACTAGTGTAGAGTCTTGCCTCGTAATTAACGTAGCGTATGTAGAAAAATGATCGACTCTTTCGTTTGCAGATGCTCGCGCTTCTTGTGCCTTGACGGGCAATATTAATAAGAAAAAAAATATTGTTAGTATATGGTGTCTTATTCCTGTCATTATAGTTTGGATCTTAGTTGATGCAAAGATATGAATTCTGGTTGGCTTCTTTAAGGCTTGTATGCTTGCTTTTTTATTAAAGATAGATTCTGAATTTTGAATAGTTTTCTTTGCGAGGAAACATGCTAGCTTATATATTTTCACAGCAGACTATTCGTTAGTTGTAACAAGCTAATTTTTTGTAGAAAGGCGATGTAATTCTATTTGGATTTGTGTACTTTTGCAACTATGATAAAGAAACTTACTGCTACTTGTTGCTTCACATTTTGTTTGATTGCCAAAATCATTGCAAATCCTATTGATTCTGTGTTTGTACACGTTCCTACAGATATCTTACCAATACTTGATATAGATGCTCGCTTGGATATGATAGATCTGTATAACTATAATATGAAGGCCGAGGCATATAATATATATGGCGGTAAATCTGTGATGACACAAAAGACAGATTCGATGTTTTCTATTTCCCTGACGGAGAGCAGTCGCTGGGATTTGGCTTTATTGCCGCAAAGCGAAGATACAATCTTCGCTGTTATTTATACCCTTCTTTCTCCAGCAGAGAGTAGCCGGATTGTTTTATACGATGTAGATTGGCAACCTTTGGCTTATCAGTTTCAGCTTCCAAACATTGAAAAGTTTTTTCGCGAACCTTATCCTTTTTCACCAGAGCGTATGGAGACCTTAAAACAAGATCTAAAATTATGTTCTGTATCGCTCTCCTTTTCTCCGCAGACGCGCGCTTTGATAGCTCAGGTCTCGACAATAAACGCGCCAGGAGATGATTGGGCTGATTTGAAGACCTTGTTGTTCTCGCTTCGTTATGCTTGGACCGGAGATGCATTCCAATTATCACCCTCTATAGAGTAGATTTAGTCGTTAATCACGCAATACAAAATTGGCAAAAAAAGATGTGAATCTTTAATATTGTCAAAGATTCATGATGATTTATGCTAGACTAAAAAAAAGGAGCTTTTGATTACGCATTCTCCTATAAAAACGCTATCTTTGCGAGTAATTGAAAGAACAAACTACTTAAACATATTTTGTTATGGTAAATTACAAAGACTTAGGCTTGGTGAACACACGTGAGATGTTCAAGAGAGCCATTAATGGTGGTTATGCAATTCCTGCATTCAACTTTAATAACATGGAGCAGTTGCAGGCTATTATAAAGGCTAGTTCAGAGTTGCGCTCTCCGGTTATTTTGCAAGTATCTAAAGGTGCTCGTAATTATGCTAACCAGACTTTGCTGCGATATATGGCACAAGGAGCTGTGGCTTATGCTAAAGAGTTAGGTTGTGAACATCCTGAAATTGCTCTTCACCTTGATCATGGAGATAGCTTCGAACTTTGCAAGAGCTGTGTAGACTTTGGCTTCTCCAGCGTTATGATTGATGGTTCTTCACTTCCTTATGAAGAGAATATAGCGCTAACGAAGAAGGTGGTAGAATATGCTCATCAATTTGATGTAACCGTAGAAGGTGAACTTGGCGTATTGGCCGGCGTTGAAGATGAAGTTTCTTCTGAGGTTAGCCATTATACAAAACCGGAAGAAGTAATTGACTTTACGCAGCGCACGGGCGTTGATTCTTTGGCCATTTCTATTGGTACGAGTCATGGTGCTTATAAGTTTAAACCTGAACAATGTACGCGTGATCCGAAGACAGGCCGTCTTGTTCCTCCTCCATTGGCTTTTGATGTTCTCGATGAGATTATGGTGAAACTTCCAGGCTTCCCAATCGTGCTCCATGGATCTTCTTCTGTTCCTCAGGAGTATGTTGATATGATCAATAAGTATGGCGGCAAGATGCCGGATGCAGTAGGTATCCCGGAAGATCAATTGCGCAAGGCTTCTAAGAGCGCAGTTTGTAAGATCAATATTGACTCAGATTCTCGTTTGGCTTTCACGGCTGCTGTGCGTAAAGTGTTTAGCGAGAAGCCGGGCGAATTTGATCCTCGTAAATATTGCGGACCGGCTCGCGATGCAATGGAAGCAATGTACAAAGAGAAGATTAAGGATGTACTTGGATCTGAAAATAAATTGGCTCAGTAATATATTCTGATAAATAAACTTTGAAAGGCCGTGATTCTGATTGTTGAATTACGGCCTTCATTTCATCTTTTCGAACTATGTTTAGAATTTATGCCTTATGTGGCTTTCTTGTGCTTTCATTGTTGCAAAGTTGCCAAGGAAAGACTGCCACACCGGCTCAATCTAAAGTAGAGCAGGCACTGACAATAGCGCAACAAGAAAAAGGCGACATACAGATGACGCCCATACCTACAATTTATAATAGGGCAGACTCAATAAGGGTAGTAGACTTGCTAAAGAAAAATGTAGACGGACAACCGATACTTTTTTATGCTAAGCAATTTATCAATGTGCCTTATGTAGCTTCAACCTTAGAAGTGTCAGATCCAGAGCAGTTGGTCGTTAATCTGCACGCTTTAGATTGTACGACGCTGGTTGAAACAGCTGCAGCACTGACACTGACAAAGTGGCAGGGGAAGACAGACTTCGCATCTTATTGTCGTAACCTCGAATTTATCCGTTATCGAAATGGTCAGATGAATGGTTATCTCTCGCGTTTGCATTATTTTTCTTGGTGGATACACGACAATAAAGCTAAGGGGATTTTACAAGAGGTCAAAGAAGCAAAATATAGCCCGGCGCGTATTCATGTGAAGAACAATTATATGAGTACTTATCCCGAAAAATATAAATTCTTAAAGGGGGATACTTTTCGAATAGATAGCATCCGAAAATTAGAAGAAGAGATTCAAGGTTTTGATGGTTATTATTTACCGGAAGCCAATACATCTTTGGGTAAAGCCCAATTGAGTAATATTCAAGATGGAGATATTATAGCCATTGTCACGACAAAGAAAGGAATTGATTATTCCCATTTAGGCTTTGCTGTATGGGGAAGGGATGGCAAGCTACATTTGCTGAATGCTTCCTCTATCCATAAAAAAGTTGTGCTTGAACCCAAAACCTTGCGGCAATATCTGAAAGAACATCCGAGTTCGATAGGTATTCGCGTCTTCCGCCTTATAAAGCCTGCAAACTAAAAATAATCCTCGCCAATCTAATAAGAGATTAGCGAGGATTTCTTGTTTTTAGGAATTACGTTAGACTTACATCATGCCGCCCATTCCTGCACCTGGTGCCATTGGCATTTCAGGTTTGTCTTCTTTCTTATCAGTAATAACGCACTCGGTCGTTAAGAACATTCCGGCAACGCTGGCTGCGTTCTCCAAAGCTACACGAGAAACTTTAGCGGGGTCAATTACACCGGCCTGACGCAGGTCTTCAAATTGCTCCGTCTTCGCATTGAAACCGAAATTACCTTTTCCTTCGCGTACCTTATTAACAATGACAGCTCCCTCCAAGCCTGCGTTAGAGCAGATCTGACGAAGCGGCTCCTCAATCGCACGGCGAATGATATGAATACCTGTTGTTTCGTCAGCATTATCTCCCTGCAAGCCCTCAAGGCTTTCTTGTGCACGAATATAGCTTACACCGCCGCCGGTAACGATACCTTCTTCGATTGCAGCGCGCGTAGCACACAAAGCGTCGTCGCAACGATCCTTCTTCTCCTTCTGTTCTGTCTCAGAAGCTGCACCTACTTCCAGCACGCAAACACCGCCGCTCAACTTTGCTAAACGCTCTTGCAGCTTCTCTTTGTCATAAGAAGAAGTGGAGTTGTTTATTTCATTTTTGATTTGAGTCACGCGTTCTTTGATTGCTTCCTTGTTGCCAACGCCGTTTACGATGGTTGTGTTTTCCTTCGTAATGGTCACTTTTTCAGCGCTACCCAGCATTTCGAGCGTAGCTTGCTCAAGTTTCAAGCCTTTCTCTTCGCTAATCACAACACCACCCGTCAAAACAGCAATGTCTTCCAACATCGCTTTGCGGCGATCGCCAAATCCCGGTGCTTTTACTGCACAAATCTTCAATTGGCTGCGCAAGCGGTTAACAACCAAGGTCGTCAGTGCCTCGCTGTCTACATCTTCAGCAATGACGAGCAAAGGGCGGCCGCTCTGTACTGCGGGTTCTAGAATTGGGAGAAAATCTTTTAAGTTGGAGATCTTTTTATCGTAGATTAAGATGTAAGGTTTCTCCATTTCGCATTGCATTTTCTCTGCATCTGTTACAAAATAAGGAGAAAGATAACCACGATCAAACTGCATACCTTCTACAGTCTTCAAGACCGTATCGCGGCCTTTTGCATCTTCGATCGTAATTACGCCGTTTACGCTTACTGCACGCATACCGTCGGCAATCAGCTTACCGATTTCAACGTCATTATTAGCAGAAATGCTTGCAACCTGTTCGATCTTATCGTAGTCTTCACCTACTTGTTCTGCTTGCGCCTTGATGCTTTCCACAACTTTAGCTACGGCCTTGTCCATACCGCGTTTCAAGTCTAAAGGATTAGCGCCGGCAGCTACGTTTTTCATTCCTTCCGTAAGGATAGCCTGCGTCAAGATGGTTGCTGTCGTTGTTCCATCGCCCGCATCATCGCCGGTCTTGCTGGCTACGCTCTTAACCAATTGAGCTCCGGCGTTCTCGAAGTTATCTTCGAGTTCTATCTCTTTAGCTACGGTCACACCATCTTTTGTGATGCGCGGAGCACCATATTTTTTGTCGATGACAACGTTGCGTCCTTTAGGACCGAGCGTTACTTTTACTGCATTTGCCAAAGCATCTGCACCCTGACGAAGCGCTTCGCGCGCTTCAACATTATATTTAATTTCCTTAGCCATAATCTTGTATATCTTTTAATGTGTTATTGCAGAATAGCCAATACGTCTGACTGACGCATAATAAGGTATTTCTCTCCATCGAGTTCTACTTCCGTTCCGCTATATTTACCATAGAGGACAGTATCTTCAGCTTTGAGGACCATTTCTTCGTCTTTTGTCCCATTACCTACGGCAATTACGCTACCTTTCAAAGGTTTCTCCTTTGCTGTATCTGGAATGATAATGCCTCCTACCGTTTTCTCTTCAGCAGCGGCCGGTTTGATTAAAACTCTGTCTGCTAATGGTTGAATTTTCATAATCGTTGTTTTATTTAGATTGAAATTATTTTCCACAAGGTATAGCTAAAAGTATGCCAAGGATGGCGTTGCGCCAGAGTTTTTCTTTAGTTCTGTGTGAAAAAAACTTGTGACAGCCCCACAATTTCGCCTTTATTGTTATCGCGAGCCGCTTTGTGGATGCGTATGTCTCATTATTGCCTTGTTGTGGCTTATGAGTTTATTGTTTGCTGGCACCAAACAATTGTTTGCTGGCACCAAACAATGGTTTGCTGAGCCCAAACTATAGTTTGCTGGTATCAAACAATCGTTTGCCGGCACCAAACAATGGGAGGCGCTGTTTGAAGCTTACTGAGTAAAGAACGAAAAAAGTCGAAAATCAGCACGTTTTACGACTTATATAAAAGGAGGGAATAATAATAGTGCGTAAGGGGAGGTAATGATAGTACTATATGGCGTGCAAATCGTTAACGGATAGGACGTAATAGGACTTTCACGGCCAAAAGGCTTGATTTACCAAACAAGCGGAAACGATCCTTGAAGACCCAAATAGCATTCGTCCATCGCGAACGGTTGAGAAAGCGTAGAAAATGATCAAACGTTTCCTTTATTTCCGGAGATAACTCTTCGGTATAAAAATGATAGACGTCCAAAATGCTATCTAGATGGCTGCTTTCCAATATTGGTTTCCTGCGTCTTAGGAATCCCGTAATGCGTTGCAAGAGAGAACGATCCGTGGCGCCGGTCACGGCGCCGGTATAGCGACGATAGAGAAATAGACGTCGAGGTATATATGTAAAATGTCCGAACAAGGCATTCACAAGCGTGATGAGATGATCGTGCATCGCGATGCGGCCTTTGAATTGCAGGCATTTTTCTCTTAATTTGTCATTGATAATCATTGCACAACCTTGTATGCCGCCGTTGGCAAACAGAACGTCGTGAAGGTCTTTTACGATGTTCAAGATAGAAATGCCTCCAATGGGGCGGCGAGCTTTGACGTTGTAGACATAAGCATTGCAGTAGACACACTGCGGAATGTTGTTGTCTTCTGTCTGAATGGCTTCCATCTGCGTACTTAATTTGTCTTGTAACCAAATGTCGTCTTCGTCGCAAAAAGATATAAAAGGCGCTGTGGAGAGCGAGAGCAAATGCATAAAGTTGCGACCGGCAGAATGGAAACATAAACCATCCTCAATCACGCATATACGCTGGTCGGTTGCAGCTAATTCACGGATGATTTCAATGGTGCGATCCGTTGAGCCATCATCGTGTATCAGCAGGCGCCAATCGGTGAAAGTCTGTTGCTGTAAAGAATATATTTGCTGACTGATATAAGCTTCGCCATTGTAAGTGGCCATCAGTATATCTAACTTGGGCTGGCTCATCTTGATAGTCTTGAAGACAGTTGTTGGAAAATATAAGGGAACAATATGAGGATGACATATTGCAGATTCAATGAAAAATTGGATAAGATGTTTTCCTGCACGAATTGTAGTATGAGGTAGTTTAAGAAGCAGGCATATAAGATAAAATAGACGTTTTGCCCACTTTGAGCTCGTTTATATAAGAAGGCATAAAATGCGCCATAGAGTCCGCCAAACAAACCTACGCCCGGTAAGCCGAAATCGTGATAGAAGGGGTATAGAATCGTATAGGTATTAGTCTCTTCCGGAACGCCAACGAATTTCAATACGTTGCTGACGGGTTCTATATCGCTCCCGAGCGAATGCATGATAGCGTAGTAAAAGCGGAATACGTATTCACCAAATTGTGTGGCACTTGTAGGCTCTACGTAATAGTCGAAAGCTACGCAGGGAGACATTATATATATGGTTAACATAGACGTGGCCGAAAAAGAGTCTTGCTGAGAAGCCATCGAACGGGCATATTGAAACCAAATACTGAAACCTATGAATATTAGAAGTATGATGCCGATGGTGCGCAACTTGATCTTGCCACGCAGATAAAGAATATAAACCATGGGGACCAAGAAGACGAAGAAACCCGTCTTGGACATGGAAATCAATGCTGCGAGAACGTTAATGACTACAGCCAATATCTTGAGCCATTTCTTGGACGAGTAGACAAAGATAAAGATAAAGACGATTAAAGCTACGCCAATAGTATAATAAGCTAGGCCTAAATCCGGTTTATCCAAAGTGTCGTCGTAAGAAGCAATACGCAAGTAGGTCATTAAGTTGGACTCGCCGCGTTCCATACCATATCGCATTAACGTATAAAGAATCAATGGCACGGAAATGATGGCAATAAATAAATAGAGTTTCAATACGAGCCGTGAAGGTGTTAGGACCGACGCGAGTAAAGGCGGGCGGTGGCTGAAAAGACTATGTTCCGGTAGGTAATAATAAGTGGGGTAAGCTACTCCTAAAAAGGAAATAGTCCAAACGATCAGGGAAATTGGGAAGTCGTGAATAATAGGGTAGAGTTCGGGATCACTGAGATAGAAGAGCAGTAATATGCCGAACCAAACGCCGGGCTGAAGTACAAAAGGCGAAAAAACGTCGCGCGTAATGTACCATCCGATAAACGTGAATACAGCTACAATCAAGAAGGCAATGAACAACATAAGACTTGATCTTTCTTACAATAATAGAACATAAGGGCGGCTACAATCGCTTCAGAAAGCAATAGTGCCCACGCGGCGCCATATTCTGCGTAGAGGGGCGTCAAGATGCCAACTGTCGGGATGGAAATTACGGCGGTTATGACGTAGACGTTGCGGAAATGTATTCGGCTCTGTTTGTTGCCTAATGCGATTAAACCCATTTGTCCGCAGACGGCGCCGATACCAATAAATAATGGAGTGGGAGAGATAATGCGTAGTAGGTTGTCCCATCCCTGATAACCTTCGTCATGAAGTGCGGATTTCAGCAATGATGCGCCGACAAACAAGAGGATAGTTAAGAGTAGCATAATTCCACCTACGACGTAAAGTACGCTTTTCGTTTTATTCACGGCCGCAACTCGATCTTTAGTGCTCAATGCACTGATCTTTGGGAAAAAAACTTGCGTGATGGGGATGTAAATGATAAAGCATAGGGCGCGCATGAGTGCTTCAGCTGAGGTGTAACGCCCAACAGCGGATTGGGAACAAAAGAAGCCCAAAATAATGACGAATAATTGGGTGTAAACGCTCGTGGATGCGCGTGAAAGGAAAAGGGGGAAGCTATCTGAAACTTCAGACTTGATGCGTGAGAAATCCCAACTGATGCTTCCTATCCACGATTGGCGATAAGCCCAAACAGAGGAAATAAGGGCTGTTAGGCAAAAAACGGAGGCTTGTAAAAGCGCGGCGATGATGTAATCGTCTTGCACTTTTACGAAAATAAAGATGAGAGGAAGTAAAAGTAGCTTGGAGATGGTGTTGATTATGGCCATTGCTCTTACTTTTCCTACTCCTTGGAAGAGCCACATAAATGTGTAGGTCGAACCTATAGCCATTGGCGTTGTAGCTAATATAGCCGCCTGATAGCTTTTGAAGGTGGGGACGAATGCAATCAGAATAAAAAGCAATAACAGTGAGGCCGCCAAAAGTATCGTCTTAGCCCAAAAAACGGCCCAAAAGATGCGCGTGCGCTCTTGCTTGTCTTCGCCGGCAATGGCTAAGTGCTTCGTGGCACTTAAATCAAAACCGAAATCGATAATTAAGGCTAAATATTGTATAACAGAGAGTGAAAAACCAATATAGCCATAGCCGGTTGCTCCCAACTTGACCATTAGATAAGGAATCACAAAAAAAGGAAGGAACTTGTTGACACCTTGTAGTACAAATAAATAAAGAATGTCGACAACTTCCTGCTTGTTCCCTTTTATCCCTTGTCTTAATTGGTGCAACATAAGTATGGCGTCAAGGCTTTTCGCTCTTCGTTTCCAGCAATTGCATCTCTGGCTGATCACGCATTGCTGATTTAATGATTATCCATAAACAAGACAGTGAAAAACTCAAAACAGCCATCATGAAGACAAAGATCATGCGCTTAGGAGCCGATGGCTTTATAGGAACATTTGCTTGTTGTAGAACGGTAAAGGCAGGCATACGCTCTTGTACTTTGGCTTGCGCCAATTGTAATTGGGTCACGCTTTGTGAATAACCATTATAGGCTAATTGCATCTCGTTCTCTAAGCGTGTCTCTTCTTGCTGTACGGAAGTCAAAACCAAATCCTGATTGGCATCGGCAAAGCGAGCGTAAACTTTCTGAGCTGCTTTGTAATCTTCTAACGCCTTCTGAGAAATTTTCTCAGCATATTTAACGTCATTGCGTGCTTTACTGGTGCGGTAGTTTGCAATGTACTGCTGCAATTGGTTTTCCACCATTGTTGCAACTTGAGCTGCAACTTCAGGGTCTTGCATCGTAACGTTAATGGTGACCATATTTGTGCGCTTATCTACAAAGCTTACTATAGAAGCACCCAATCCCTTTAGCAATTTTTCTTGTGCCTTTGTAAGGCGTTGAGGATCTATTTTGTTTGTCGGTGCTTCTTTTGAACCAAGTCCACCCCATTGGAACAAACTATCCCACCACGGAGCTTTCTGATGTTGCGTAAGATAAATAAATAGGCTTACGTCTTGCTTTAATCCTTTTGGCCGTACGGGCTTGTTTAATAGGGCAACTAAGAAATCCGGCGTCTTTACTACTTTGGGGTAGAACTCGGGGTATATAGCGTCCTCGCTGTCGCCGTTTCCTAGTTTCACACCTGCCATAGATGCCAATGAACCTAAGCCTGAGCTTAAGCTGTTGTTGCTGGGGATTTCTGGCAACATCACGACATCTGATTGATAAGAGCGAGGAATACTCATAATGTAACCAATGCTCAAGCTGACAACAATGAAACAGAAGATGAAAATCTGTTTCCATTTGCTCAGCAAGAGATGAGCAACCTTTAATAGGCTTTGTATTTTGCTATTCATGTACGTTATTTCTTTATCAAGGTTGCTACGACAGCGCCTAATGTGGCAACAATGCTACCTAAGCTTATCCATTCTGCAAAAGCTAATCCGCGTCTTTTAGATTTTGCTGGGACGACAATTTCACAGCCCGGCTGTATATCTTTAGCTGAACGAATCTTTGTGACAGTACCATTCATATTTACGGCAAAAACATCTCTGCGTTTTGCGGTTAAGCTATATCCTCCGGCTTGATTGATATAGTAGCTAAGCCCTTGTCCGCTTGTATAAGCGACAGTATTGGGATACATAACTTCTCCGTTAATTGAGACAGTGTTATTATATTTTGGTACGACAATCTTGTCGCCGCCTTGTAAGACAATATCCCATTTATCCGATCCTGGACTTTCAAGTGCTTTATCTAAATTAATACCAATGTTTCTCACGTTGCCATTAAGTTTGCTTACCTTTGTTGAATCTCCTGCAGTAATCATTTTCCACGTAGCCTGCTCTTTGATTTGTTCCTGAGGGCTTAGGTCTCTTTCCAAGTGTGCGCCTTTTGCGTAGGCCTCTTTGGTTAATCCTCCGGCCTCTTTAATCAAATCGCTTAAACGGGCTGTCTTGCGAGTTAAGGTATAAACTCCGGCAAACATAACCTCACCTTCAATTTTAATATGTTCTTGTTCTGCATAGCCGGGAGAGCGGCGTACATAAACTTCGTCAAATGGTTCCAATACAAAGCCTGGTTCTCCCTGGATAACAAAGCCATCTTTTAGTTGGAAACTATAAGAGCGTGCAATTTGGTCCGGTGCAGTAAGTGCCTTGCTATTTCTGATTCTACGGGATACATCTACTTTCATTGTTGATGCCGCATCTGTTAGACCTCCGGCCTGCAAGATGAAATCTTCGATGGTCGTGTTATCAGCATAAACATAGACGCCCGGATAAGCTACTTCGCCAGAGATAGTTAACGTCTGAGTATCAAGTAAGTCTTTTCTACTGGGAACATACAAGACATCACCATTCTTTAAAGATACATCCGGAATGTTATGATCTACGAGTTCTTTTAGGTCGATAGCTAACACTTCCAGCGTGCGATCTTCTTTCAGACGATGCATTACGGCATGATTAACTATGGCGTCTTCCGTAGCACCTCCGGCAGCTTCGAGTAGCTGACGGACTGTGGAGATCGTTCCATTCATTTGGAATTGGCCGGGACGGAAGACGGCCCCTTTGATTTCAACTAAATTGCTAAAGCGATTTAATGTAGAGTCAACAGAAACAGAGTCTCCATCCATCATTTGGAATTTGTTTCGCTCAAACTCATCAACTGTATAAATAGAGTACATTCCGCCAGACTTACGAACAAGACGTACATTTGTTCGGTAAGCATCTCCTGTAAATCCCCCTGCATATTTGATCAGCGTGCCCACACTTTCTGTGTGCTTCATTTCATAATACATCGGACGTTTAACCTTTCCGGTGATATCTACCAAGCATTCATAAGGGCCTACATAAATAACATCTCCCGACGTCAGTCGAACATTGCCGGATAACTTCCCATTTAGGATATAGTCATATATATCTACTGTCGATATAGCTTTGCCGTGTCGGTAGACTTTAATGCTACGCAGTGTACCTATATCGTTTGTACCACCCGCCATATACAAAGCATTAAAGACGGTAGCAAAAGCCGACAAGGTATAAGTGCCGGGATTTTTTACTTCACCCATAACATTGACAGAGATAGTCTTTGTTTGCCCGACCGTCAAGCGGATTTTGCTACTCTGATAGCGTGCTCCAAGTGTAGAACGTAAGCGCGCATTAGCTTGGGATACTGTTAATCCTGATACATTTACAGGCCCAAAGCCTTCAATGTCAATGGTGCCATCCGGAGAAACTGTAGATTCAAAGTTTTTCTGCGAAGCCCCCCATACGTCTACAAACACGGCATCACCCGGTCCTAGACGATAATCGTCAGGAGTTGCGATATTCATATCGCTCTCAAACGTTAGTTTCTTGTTATTAAAGATATCTCGACCGAAGACTTTCTTTTCCTGTTTCTTGTTTCTCTTTTCTTTTACTGCGAAGTATTCTTCCTCGTCAAGATCAAATGTGTCAGGCAGTGCGAAGCTTAATTCGTCGTCCAAGTCGTCTTCTTGGCGGAGTTGTTGCTTCTTTCGTTGCTTTTCAGAAATATAGACTTTATCTTCCTTATTATTATCAAACCGTTTGCGTCGATAATTTTGCGCATTGGGGTCTTCTTTTTCTTCGCCATTCTGTTGGCGAAGGCGGTCTTTCTGCTTTTTGTCGAAGCCGGTTAAGTCTTTGGCGCCTAAAGTCGAATTAGATTTGCTCTGCATCTCATATTTTCTTCTAATACGACGCACTTGGTCTACCGTAACTCCTCGTTCAACCAATTTCGTCATTATGGCTGAACGCGGCGTGCCCTTTTGGCTTTCGCGCATGATGAAACTCATCACTTGATCATCTGTCATTGTTGAGCGTACCTGCGCATAAGTTAGCGGCGCAAGCAGAAGCGTGAACAATAGGGCTACAATAAGTCTTCTTATATGCATAAGTTGTGTTACTTTTCTAGTTGATGTAGAACATCTAAAATAGATTTTTATATGGGCAAAGCCATCTGTTCGGTTGGTAAAACCGCTTGAAAGGCTATGTCGCCGCAAAAGTACAAAAAAAGGGCTATTTATTCCGCTCTTTTGATTTAAACAATGATGCTTATGGTATCACGAGGTGCAAAGGGCAACCCTTTGAGGCCGATGCTGAAGGCGTTTTTATTGGGCTTGCTCACATTCTCATTCTTGCGTGACGCATCATCGTAAGCGCAAAATGTAGTCACTTCTTTAGGCTGCTTACTTTTCAACTGATTAAAGATGAATTTATTGTGCAATGCTTGCGTATGATAGCCCTTTTATTTGATTCTTGATGAAAATAACGTGAGTTCGACGAATTCAGAACAAAGCAAGCTGTGTATCAATAGTCCTTTGCACATTGATGCACGGCTTCTTTGGAAACAGGCAATAGGCAGCAATAGCTCCTAACCCCAATTCGGTTTAAGGTCCCCTCTTTTATTCCTCAGTTTATAGTCCACAACGATTCTTTCGACCTGGTTTTAGGCCGAAGATTCATTGTTTCACGTAAGTATGTTTTATAAAAGTGTGCGCTGCTTCACCTCTGCTTCTCCCTCCATCTCA
>JABZGR010000009.1 GCA_015259125.1 Alloprevotella tannerae
AAAATACATTCTGAGCTTTCCTGCATCTCTTCTCTAACATGACGTCTGCAAATGAAACTTCGTCGTTGGTGGATTTTCCTTGTCCTGCTATAATTTTGTATCATCTATAGTGCTAATATACAAAATAATATGCGAATAAAACAATAGGATAAGTGGTAAAACAGACTGATTTGTTGTGCAAAGGTCTCTGATTTCATTTATCGGCCTCTGTGCAGAAGTAATCTACATAAGGGCAATAATCCTCGAAGCACCATCAAATAGCAAACGCCACTTATAAAGACATCAATTCCAAGGCTTGGTATTTTTTTTCCAAGGCTAGGAATTTTTTTCTCAACGTATAGGGAAAAAAGTCCCAAGCTTAGAAAAAGACAAGAATAGGTCTACAATTTGAAAAAATAAACGAATTTGAAGTACAGAGATTGCTCATGCTAAAGTGAAATGCAGTTCTTGCCTAACGTAGAAGAAATAAAAAAACTTGAGATTTCAGTACGTATTGCTGCAAAACAAGGATGGTAATCGCCCCCACATCGCCCATTCTTCCCCTTCTCTTATCACGCTTTGAGCTATTGGGAAAGGGAGTTGGATGAGATCTTTTTGTTCCATTCCGACACATATTCTTTGTAGCAATCGTCTGAAATACAAAATATTTCTGTAACTTTGTTCTCGGTGGCCATAGCAATTTTTGTGTTTAGTTGTATATCAACACCTTAATGTTACAATAAGTTTTGCTAATCACCAAATTTATAGACACTTATAATTCATCGAACCCACGTTATTATAAGAAAATATGATACAAAACATTGGGATTATCCTGACTTAAATTGTCCAAAGTACCTATGAAAAAGTATTTATACATTCTTTCGTTTTGTTTTTTGCAATATACACTCTCGGGCTTTGCACAGAACAAACAAACCTCAATGTCAGACACAATAAAACTTCCCGAAGCAACTGTATTGGCAGAAAGACCATTTGTCCAACGTAAGGCTGACAGAATGATAGTCAGTATAGAAAATAGCAAATTATTAAAGGCACGTTCTCTTTCTAATATTTTGAGTTTGATTCCCGGTGTAAGTTATGATGGTGAAGGTAGTGTTACTATTATGGGGAATGGCATTAGGATATATGAAAATGGAAGAATGGTAAAACTAAGTGGTACGCAACTTAAAAGATATTTGTCTTCTTTACGCGGCAATGATATTAAGAGTTTAGAGATACTGCCTCAAGCAACAGCTGAGTATGATGCGGAAGGAGGAACGGGGATTCTTGTTATCAATCGGCAGAAGAAGCATGATTATGGACTTTCCGGTTATGGGGGTAGCGAATACGAACGAAAAAGTAAAAATTCATTCTCAGAATTTACGGGATTAACTTATTCGTGGGGAAACTTTGCGCTTTATGCCAATATGATGTTAGGCCGGTCGGAAAGTCTAAGTAAAATAGCCGAAAGTGACTATGGACGAAATATAACAGTTAATAGTATATCTGAAAGTACAGATAAAAGTCTTTACTATATGCCTAAGTTGGGCTTTGACTTTTATATATCCCCAAAGCAATATTTAGGTATTGAATGGTCTGGTAATTACGCAAAAGATTATGCCAATGACTGTTGGGTTCATTCTACTATTACCGACAATAGTCCTTATCCAACAAGCATTAAGAGTTATGCTCCATATACCTTAAGGCCTAATACCAATGATGTTACATTAAATTATGAATGGAAGACAGATACACTGGGAAGTAAACTAAATATCATTGCTGATTATGCCCGCAAAAGAGAACATGATTTGTATGAATATGAAAATAAATATACTTTAGGCATAAGTTCGGATAGTATTATATCTAAATCGCAACCCTCATTTGAGCGCATAGATGTATATAGTGCACAAGTAGACTTTGAAAAATATTTCAACCATCATCAGTTTACTCTTGGTGCCAAGTATGTCTATGCCGGTATTGATTATATCAGTAAGTTATACCTCGGAAATACGACCTTAGGTGGAATATTATCAGAAGAGATTGACCAACGAGACGATTTCAATTATTTTGAGCAACGATATGCGATATATGGAATGTATAGGTACACATCACGATCTTGGGGTGTTCAAATGGGACTGCGTAACGAATATACGGAATGGAATACCCAACAAAGAGTAAAGACTCAATTACATAACAGTAGAAGCGACAATAACATCTTCCCATCATTCTTTGTGAAAAAAAACATGGGACAAGGAAATGCTTTGTCGCTTAGTTATACGCAATCGATAAATCGTCCGTCGTACCAAATGGTAAATCCATTTGTTTTTCATCTATCTGAAACATCCTATAAGGAAGGTAATCCTTATTTAAAAGGTGAATTGCTATACAATGCAGCATTACAATTCGTTCTGAAATCAAGATATATTTTCTCGTTATCTGCGCTTTTTATCGATAGGAAAATTAATGAGGTATACGAACAGGTTGGAGAGAAACAAACACGCTACACATTAAAAAATGATGGAAATTCAAAGAGATTGGCTTTGTATATGGAAATACCCTTTACGTGGGGTATGTGGAATTGTAGAAATAATGCCGAACTAAGTCAGAGTTTATATCAGAATAGTGCTAAACGTATTCATGATTTTGGGGTTGTTCTATCGAGTTTTAATCGTTTTAGGTTGTCAAAACGACTTACTGCGATGGCAAATTTACGCTATATCAGGCATTATAAACAACTTTATCTTGTTCAAAAGACAGATTACTTTGGTGTAGATATTGAGGGAGATTATAGTTGTTTGAAGGACAAACTGAATATCAATTTTGGAGTAAAAGACTTGTTAAATAGCAGAGGAAAGAATCAACAAATATTCCGAAATAATAATTTTGAACACCATTCAGACTTTAATTTTGTTTCACGAAAGTTCTTTGTTAGTGTAACGTTTAATTTCTCGGCCGGATTAAAACAAGCAAGCCAACATGATAAGACGCATTCTAATGGAGAAGAAAAAGAAAGAATGTAATGAGTAGCTTTCCTTCGATTAGGCAACATGATTGATACGCGAGTCTGGGTTAAGAAAGTACTTTTAAAAGTTAGTAATCTCGTTAGTTTTTTGTAACTTTTCAAAAGTTCGGCGGACGCTATATCATTTAAGTCTCATTTCGCGCGCTAATCAAGTCCTAAGCGCTCCATATCCTTGCCATAAAGGCGGTTGAACTCTCTTGACGACAACCCGTGGGCAAGATAAAGCTCTACGAAAGTCTTGTAGATATCTGGTTTTATAGTGTAAAAGTCCTCCATTCCACCTAAAGACTCGGGATAGGAAAGAACACGCTTAAAGAAGATCGGGACAGGATTATCCTTCGTTCCGTAGGTTGGGTCATTCCATTGCTGGCGGTTCACATAGGCTGAAAAACTATAGATGTTAGTGATAAAAGTCCATCGCTGAACTTCTAAGTCTTCATACCAAGTTTTTTCGCCACTGCCTCTTGTAACGACATTATAGCCGCCTTTAAAGGAAACAACACCTACATACTTCTTATATTCAGGCGCATAAAAGTAGATGAGGTTATAAACAGCCGTTCGCGTTTGTGCTACGCCCATAAACCACCCGCTTGTGGTAAAGACATCATCATACGTGTCTAAATCACGATAGTCTTTGGGCACTTTTACGACGATCGTGTCGGAGTTCTTTATATATGTGTCTGCATAAGGAATAGCCGACTTATTCCCACCAATGGTAAATCGGGTTATGATAAAGATAAGCAGCGGCGCACCTATGAACATCGCCAAAATCGTCCCCGACGTTGAAGCAATGTAGGGAAATACTTTACGAAAAATATTCGCCATTCTCTGCTATGAAATACTTTAGTTTCATAAACCCGCTGCGCGGAGTCTCATCTACTTCTCGTGCGCAGCGGGCTGAATATAGTCTTATTTTACCGTGATCAGATAGTAGTTTTTCTTGCCACGTTGTACGAGCAGATATTTGCCATCTAAGAGATCCTCTTCTGTGATGGTTTTATCAAAGGCGGAGAGCTTCTCTTTGTTCAGACTGACGCCACCGCCCTGCACCAACTTACGCATCTCGCCCTTTGAGGCAAAACATTGCGTCTTTTCGGCAAACAAATCAACGGCTTTAGCGCCCACGGCCTCAGCGCGCGCAACCTCAAAATGAGGCACACCGCTAAAGACGGCGAGCAAAGTCTTCTCATCAAGCTTCAGCAAACTCTCTTTTGTTGCTTTACCAAAGAGGATTTCCGTAGCTGCAAGTGCTTTTTGATATTCTTCTCGGCCGTGAACCATCACAGTCACCTCCTCGCCAAGACGGCGCTGCAATTGGCGGCGGCCGGGATCAAGGCTGTGCTCGGCGATCAGGGCTTCTACTTCTTCGCGCCCCAACAAGGTAAAGATCTTAATGTAGCGCGCAGCTTCTTCATCAGAGACGTTAAGCCAGAACTGATAGAACTCGTAGGGTGTCGTACGCTCTGCATCTAACCAAATATTGCCGCTTTCTGTCTTACCAAATTTTCGGCCATCGGCCTTCGTAATGAGGGGGCAAGTCAAAGCATACACCTCATTGTCGGGCCCTAACGTGCGGCGAATAAGTTCTGAGCCTGTCGTAATGTTTCCCCACTGGTCGGAACCGCCCATCTGCAACTTACAATTCTTCGTCTTATACAGATAAAGAAAGTCGTAACCTTGCAGCAATTGGTAAGAAAACTCCGTAAACGAAAGGCCGTCGCGTGCTTCTCCGTTCAAACGCTTCTGCACACTGTCTTTCGCCATCATATAATTGACCGTAATATGCTTACCAATGTCTCTCACAAACTCCAAGAAGGAATAATTCTTCATCCAATCGTAGTTGTTGACGAGCTCCGCAGCGTTCGGCGCATCTGAATTAAAGTCGAGGAAACGCTCTAATTGCTTCTTAATACCATTGATATTGTGCGCAAGCGTCTCCTCATTCAAAAGGTTACGCTCTTGACTTTTCCCCGAGGGATCACCAATCATACCTGTCGCACCGCCGATCAGCGCCAACGGTTTATGGCCACAATGCTGAAAGAGGCGGAGCATCATCACGCCGCACAAGTGGCCAATGTGCAAAGAGTCAGCCGTCGGGTCAATACCAACGTAAGCCGTTACTCTTTCTTTTTGAATCAATTCTTCTGTTCCCGGCATGAGCTGATGCAACATCCCACGCCATCTTAATTCTTCTACGAAATTCATCGAGCTGCTTGTTTTACAATTTGCCGACAAAGTTAGTACAAACCAAGAAAAAGGCAAAACGAAGGCCCTCACTCTTGCTGCTGAAGATGCAGTCCCCACCAAGCAGTGCCCACGCTTCATTTTAAGTTGACTTGTCATTGTTTACAAAGGCATTGATCACGCTTTCATCGCTTTCCTTTCCGAATAAACGGCCACCCAGGCGCACCTTTCATTTAGAAAGATAAGGCTGTGAAGACCCCGAGGCGATGAAGTACCGACAAACGCCCCTTATAAATTGCGTCAGACTAAAAACATAAAACGCGAAAATCATACATGACACATAAAATACTGAACGGCAAGCGACTAAAAGCAGATAAAAAAAGAACGACAAACGACTGACAACTCATCAGTCCGCCATTTTATATGGCTCACCCGCCTTATGCCACCGGCTACGCTTGAGCAGCAAACGACGACACACCTGTCCCGCACCTTTCCGACAAAGACTTTGGACACAAAATGCAAGAGAACGGCGATAAAAGACGGTGATCCAAACGGCGCTCAACTGATTTGTTTTTCGTTTGGTGCAGCCAAACTATGGTTTGGTACGAGCAAACAATGGTTTGGTACGAGCAAACGATGGTTTGGCGCCGGCAAACGATAAAAAACGACATCCAAATAAGCAAACATAAAGATGCGGCGACTCGATATCGTCGCATAAATGATTTGATTTTCAATACCATATCTACTCATCGACAGATAAAAACAGTCGGTATGCCGACGGTACAATTGCAGGGTTGGCTTTAGGGAGGTAAAACCGAGCTTAACTGTAAGTCTCCTCTTATTGCCGGCTATCTTTTCCCATTCCACCAAACAGCAATTTTAAGATTTCAAGGCCATTATCTTACGATTAAACCGCCGATTATTTATCTGCAAGAAAAAAAGACAGGCACTAAAAACTGCCATATCTCTACATCGTCTATCGTATCACCTGCATAGCCGCTGCATTTTCGCTGCTACGGCTCCGCAAATGCGACTAAAACAGGCCAAATCCATCCGGCTTGTCCAAAAAGTCTTTATGCGCCAAAAATCATCGAATTCAACGAAGTTTGTAGCCCTTACTATGTCTTCTAAATAGCTCGTTTTCTTGCGGTTTCATCGGAGCAAAGACTGTTGCACTGCGATAGCCCTGAAGGCTTCTACATATAAGGCGTCCGATAGGTCGGAAGTAACAGACTGCTGCTTGAAGTCTGCAAGATTAGATACAGTCATTTAGAAAAAATTTGGTAACTTTGTTCGCTTTAATTGAAAGTAATGCTGTATGACTCCTGATTTCTCCTACGACGTTTTGGTTATTGGGGCCGGCCACGCCGGCTGCGAAGCGGCGTATGCTGCGGCAACGATGGGCGCAAACACGTGCCTCATCACGATTGATATGAATAAGATCGCGCAGATGAGTTGCAATCCGGCCATAGGTGGGATTGCCAAAGGACAAATCGTACGCGAGATCGATGCTCTCGGCGGATTGATGGGGGAAATCACAGACTTGGCAACGATACAGTTTCGTATGCTTAACCGCTCTAAAGGACCGGCTATGTGGAGCCCGCGTGCACAGTGCGACCGAATGCAATATAGTTTGGCAATGCGCGAACGCTTGGAGCAAACGCCCAATCTTCACATTTGGCAAGATGAGGTGACGGAAATCTTGGTCGAGCACGAACGAATCGTAGGCGTACGCACAATTTGGGATATTGTATTCCGAGCAAAGGCAGTCATAATCACGGCCGGCACTTTCCTAAACGGTTTGATGCATATTGGGCGCAAGATGGTGGAAGGTGGGCGTTGCGCTGAGCCGGCGGCTAAGTTTTTAACCGATTCTATCGCGAAACAGGGCATTTCTTTTGCGCGAATGAAAACGGGAACGCCCGTGCGCATTGATGCGCGCTCAGTTCATTTCGATGAAATGGAAATTGAGCCTGGCGAAACGGATCATCACCGTTTCAGCTATATAAGTACTGAGCGAAAGTTGAGGCAGATGGTCTGCTGGACTTGCTACACGAATCCTGCGGTGCACGCTATTTTAGAAAAGGCGCTCCCCGATTCTCCATTATATAATGGTCAAATCGACAGCATCGGCCCGCGCTACTGCCCAAGCATAGAAACAAAACTCGTAACCTTTCCGGATCGAGAGCAGCACCCGCTCTTCTTGGAGCCGGAAGGAACTTCGACAAACGAACTCTACCTCAACGGCTTCTCTTCGAGCCTTCCGCTCCACGCGCAGTTGGAGGCGCTAAGAAAGATTCCGTGCTTCCGCGATGTGGCACTGTTCCGGCCGGGCTACGCAATAGAATATGATTTTTTCGATCCAACGCAACTCAAGCATACGCTGGAATCGAAAGTTGTCAATGGTCTCTTCCTCGCCGGACAAGTAAATGGCACGACCGGCTATGAAGAAGCGGCTGGCCAAGGCCTTGTTGCAGGCATCAATGCTGTGCTCCTCCTCAGCGGCCGTCCGGCATTCACGCTACGAAGAGACGAAGCCTATATTGGCGTGCTCATCGATGATTTGGTCACGAAAGGCGTGGATGAACCGTATCGTATGTTTACGTCACGTGCGGAGTATCGCATTTTGCTCCGACAAGACAATGCGGATGTTCGTCTCACACCCTATGCGATTCAATTTGGTTTAGCTTCTTCTGAACGGATTCATCGGTTTGAATCTAAGAAAGCACAACTCGAAAATATCATAACTACGGCACAGCATGCATCGATTAAACCGGACAATATTAATACATATCTCGAAGAAATCGGAAGCACACCACTTCGCCGCGGATGCAAAGCTTACGATCTTGTAACTAGGCCGGAAATTACTTTGTTCGAACTCGCCAAACATACGCCGGCACTTTCCAAAACATTAAAGTCGGTTTCATCGGATCGTGAAGAAACCATAGAAGCGGCAGAAATAGAAATAAAATACAGCGGCTACATCGCTCGAGAGCGCCAATTAGCCGATAAAATACAGCGCTTAGAAAACATAAAAATACGCGGCGTCTTCGATTATTCTACATTACACCAGCTATCAACAGAAGCACGCCAAAAACTTTCAAGGATCGACCCGGAAACATTGGCGCAAGCAAGTCGTATTCCTGGCATTTCACCTTCTGACATAAGCGTCCTTTTACTTTTAAGTGGACGATAAAAAGCGTAAACGGAAACATATCATAGATAAAGATAAAACTACGATGGAATCGCACAAAACAAAGAAATATAGGAACGAGTTCCACGTGAAACAAAATAAAGAGAATACTACCAAACACAACGTTTTATGAACGAAAAACTGTTACTCGAGAATCTAAGAAACGTACCTGATTATCCTAAAAAGGGAATCCAATTCCAAGATGTCTCCACGCTCTTCAAGAACCCTTTTTGCATCCAAGAGATGAAGCGTGAGTTGGTTCGCCTTTATGAAGACAAGGGCATCACAAAAGTGGTCGGCATAGAATCGCGCGGCTTTGTTATGGGTGCGATCTTAGCAGCAGAGTTAGGTGCAGGTTTCGTAATGGCGCGTAAGCCGGGGAAACTGCCTGCTGAGACTTTTAAAGAAACTTACGAGAAAGAGTATGGCTACGATGAAATCGAAATCCACTCGGACGCGATCACATCCGAAGATACTGTACTCATACACGATGATCTTTTGGCTACGGGCGGAAGTATGGAGGCTGTGTACAAATTGTGCCAGCGTTTTAATCCGCGCCACATCTATATTAACTTTCTCATCGAGCTTGCGATGGAAGGCTTAAACGGGCGTGAGTTCCTTGGCTCGAATAAAGATATCACGACGCTTATCACCGTCAGCCGATAAAAGAACTTCGGCGGCACCAAACGGCGCAAGGATTTTGGAGTATGACGAAAGAAGAAACGACGGCCATAAAAGAATATCTAAAAGGCATTGTCAGCAATTTGCCCGAAAAGCCCGGCTGCTATCAATATTTGAACGCAGACGGGAAGATTATATATGTGGGCAAGGCAAAGAACCTTAAGCGCCGCGTTTCGTCCTATTTTACTAATCCGAAGCAAACTTTTAAGACGCAACATCTCGTTCCGAAGATTCGCGACATTCGTTACGTTGTCGTCAACACGGAAGAGGATGCGCTGCTTTTGGAAAACAACCTGATTAAGCGCTACAAGCCCCACTACAACGTATTGCTGAAGGACGACAAAACCTACCCGTCCATCGCCATCAGCAACGAGTATTTGCCGCGCGTTTTCAAAGTGAGGAAGCGCGCGGGCAAGGGCGCGACATTCTTTGGCCCATATAGTCACGTCCCAACAATGTATGCACTGCTTGAACTCTGCCACAAACTTTATCGGCCTCGGCCTTGCCGCACGCCAATGACGAAAGAAGGCGTTGAAAGCGGGAAATACGATCTCTGTCTCGAATACCACATCGGCAATTGTGCAGCGCCGTGCGTCGGGAAGCAGACTTGGGACGACTACAACAAGAATATCGCTGCCTGCAAAGAGATTCTACGCGGCAATACCGCCGAATTGGAGCGCAACATCAAAGCCCGAATGCTCGAAGAAGCCGAACATTTGCGCTTTGAAGCTGCCGAAGCACTCAAACAACAATACTTGTTGCTCTCCAATTACCGCGCCAAAAGCGAAATTGTCTCAAGCGTAATCCACAACCTCGATGTTTTCAACATTGAGAGTGAGGAAAAAGTGGCCTACATCAACTATCTGCACGTCACGAACGGCAACATCACACAGGCCTTCACATTTGAATATAAGAAGCGTTTGGGCGAGAGCGACGAAGAACTGCTTTCGCTCGGAATTGTCGAAATGCGCGAGCGCTACCACAGTCAATCAACCGAAATAGTCGTGCCTTTCGCTTTAGATTTACCGGAAAGTTACGCCACACAGACAACTCCTCAAAAAGGAGATAAGAAAAAACTCCTCGAACTGTCCAAACTCAACGTCAAGCAATACAAGTTTGACCGCCTCAAGCAAGCCGACAAACTCAATCCGGAGCAAAAATCCGTACGCTTGATGCAAGAAATACAGCGCGAATTAGGCCTGTCACAACTCCCTTACCGCATCGAATTGTTTGACAATTCAAATTTGCAGGGAAGCGATGCCGTAGCCGCCTGCGTAGTCTTCGAAAAATTGCGTCCGGCAAAGAAAGCATACCGCAAGTACAATATAAAAACCGTCAGCGGGCCCGACGATTACGCCTCGATGCAAGAAGTCGTGCGCAGGCGTTACACCCGCTTGATCGAAGAAGGACAGCCACTGCCGAACCTCATCATAGCCGACGGCGGAAAGGGGCAAATGGAAGTCATACGCCAAGTTGTGGAGGACGAACTCAAGCTCTCTATCCCCATTGCCGGTTTAGCGAAAGATGCCCACCACCGCACGCGTGAACTCCTCTTTGGTTTCCCGCCTTTAAGCATAGGAATGAAAGCCGACAGTTATCTTTTTCGCCTCCTGACGAGCATGCAAGACGAAGTACATCGCTTCGCCATCACCTTCCATCGCCAAAAGCGCAGCAAGCGTCAGACCGCCTCGCGCTTAGATCAAATAGCCGGCGTAGGCGAGAAGACAAAATCCCTACTCCTGCAAAAATTTGGCAGCCTGAAACGCATTGAAGAAGCCACCTGCCCCCAGCTGCAAGCCGTCTTAGGCACAAAAAGAGGAACCAAACTCTTCGAAAACCTCCACCAAATGGCTGCCAATCAGGAATAAAAGCTTACTTTTGTTCGACGTGAGCGCTCCCTCGCTCTATCAAAGCAACGATAGCAAGAATGAAGACAGTAATCCAGCGCGTCAAATACGCCTCCGTCACCATCGAGGGTAAAGTTACGGCCCACATTGATCAAGGCCTGCTGATCCTCCTCGGCATCACGACCGACGACGACCGCGCCGCAGCCGATTGGCTCGCTCGCAAAGCCGCCGCACTCCGCATTTTCGACGACGAGAACGGCGTAATGAATAAGGACATACAAGAGATTGACGGCCAAATCTTAGTTGTGAGTCAGTTTACCCTACTCGCGAGTTACAAGAAAGGCAACCGCCCCTCATACATCCACGCCGCCGCCCACGAAACGGCCATTCCGCTTTACGAGTACTTCATCGCCCAACTTTCCGCGCTGATCAACAAGCCCATAGCCACGGGCACGTTTGGCGCAGATATGAAAATCGAACTCCTCAATGATGGCCCTGTCACCATTTGTATGGACACCAACCACAAAGAATAAGCAAGGGCACTCTAAAGTTTCACCCTATAATGAATAAATCCTTGTCCGACTCCACCGATAGTCCGACGCTACACGAAGCACAAGCCCTTGTGGATACGTGGATCAAGACCTACGGCGTCCGCTACTTTAGCGAACTCACCAATATGGCCTGCCTGACCGAGGAAGTCGGCGAATTGGCCCGCATCATCGCCCGCCGCTACGGCGACCAATCGTTTAAGGCCGGCGAAACGCAAGATCCGGCCGACGAAATGGCCGATATTCTTTGGGTTCTCCTCTGTTTGGCCAACCAGACGGGCACAGACCTCAGCGAAGCCTTTCGCCGCAATCTCGAGAAGAAGACCCGGCGCGACGGCACACGCCATTTGAACAATCCAAAACTAAAAAACAATACACCACAATAACATGACACTCCACGAACACCATCATGATCACGCGCACGAAAATGGCGCTGACAAATACGAACAAGCATTCAGTAAGTACAACCTCCACTTGCACGACGAAAACGTCGCAGAACGCGTAAAAACCCTCTTAGCGAGCGCGCGGGAGCAGTATAACACGCCCGAAGTATTAGAATTTCTCCTCAGCACCGTAGAATTGACTACGCTTAAGGTGACGGATAGCGACGAAAGCGTACTGCGCATGGTCGAGAAATACAACCGCGTGGCCGAAGATTACCCCACACTCCCTCACTTCGCCTCTATTTGCGTCTACCCACGCTTTGCACAAATCGTAGCACAGTCGCTCGAGGTAGAAGGCACGGAGGTAGCCTCCGTTGTGGGCGCATTCCCCTCATCGCAGTCTTTTATAGAAATCAAAACGGCTGAAACGGCCCTCGCCGTACACGATGGTGCGACGGAGTGCGATATGGTGCTGAGCGTTGGCGCCTTTCTTTCGGGCGACTACGAGACGTGTGCCGACGAGATCAGCGAGATTAAGGCGGCTTGCGGCGAAGCGCAACTCAAAGTGATCTTGGAAACGGGCGCACTACAAACGGCTGAAAACATCAAACGGGCAAGCATTCTTTCAATGTATGCCGGTGCAGATTTCATCAAGACGTCTACGGGTAAAATCGAGCCTTGCGCTACGCCTGAGGCGGCTTACGTGATGTGCGAGGCCATCAAGGAGTATCACGCACAAACGGGGCGTATGGTCGGTTTCAAGGCTGCCGGTGGCGTCAGCACTCCGGAAGATGCACTCAACTACTATACGATCGTCCGCGAACTCTTGGGCGAAGATTGGTTGAAGGCGAATTTGTTCCGCATCGGTACGAGCTCGCTCGCTCCGCGCTTGATCAAAGCCGTCACGGGCGAGGATGTAGGCAAGTTTTAAGCCCGCTCGCCGCCTTACGGCGCACGCATAGAGCTACATACCCGATTAGGCGTTTCGACGCGTCTGATCGGGCATTTTTGTATACTAAAACGCGTCCGGAATATCTTTTATGGTGGCGTAAACCTGCTGTCCTATAATGCGGACGAAGCGAAACGCAGTAAGCGTTTATGGGTAAATGGGCTACGCATACTTGCTTTATTCCTACGGGAGTGTATTTTCAGACACCTAAGGGCGCGTTTTGAATCACCTAATGCGGTATTGATGAGTTTGCGCTCACGATAAAAAAGGTGTACGCTCACGAGCGTAAGGGTTTATGCTCGTGATAAAAAAGGTATACGCTCGTGAGCGTACACACCTTAATCAAGTCGTCAGCGCAGGTAAGCGGGTTATTGTGGGCGTAAAATCTTATCATTATGTGTAGGGTGATTGTATGATCTAATTGATTATGTGGGATTTATCATTTCATACTTAGATTCGGACGATTTGAAAGACCAAGCCTAAGGGATTACTCAAATGGGGCGTGTCGCAGGCAGGGTTAAAGTGCTTTTCACTTTAACCCTGCCCTGCCAAAAGACTAACCCCAATGGGGCTATGTGTGGCGTGAAACAATGAATCTTCGGCCTACAGCCGGGTCGAAAGAATCGTTGTGGACTATAAACTGAGGAATAAAAGAGGGGACCTTAAACCGAATTGGGGTTATAAGCTTCATTCCGGTTGTCTCTCAGCTCAGGATACATCAACCAAGCACGCTCGTGGAATTCAAGGTAAGCTTGTAAATCGCCTGCGTTGTATAAGCAATGAGCTTGCGCAGAAAAAGCCTCTGTTTCTGCTTGTAAGGTATTCTCTAAAATGGCCATTGCTTATTGTTTTGAAGGCGCTTTGTCTGCTTTATATGCACCATTTTACGTACTCCATTATATCTCTTGGCGCCGCCGAGGGATAGGGCGGCCGGCGATGCGTGCAAAGCATCAGGGAAGGTGGATGAGGGTAGCGCTGCCTTTGACGGCGTAGACGCCCTCGCAGATCGCTGCATCGTGGCGCGCAAGAGGGGTGTCGTCGATCAAGCAGTCGGTGAGGGCGAAAAGGATCGTCCGGCCGTTTGGCAGGGTAGAGCAGTTGTCGAGTGCTATGCGCGCCGTGATGGGTAAGTCGCGGCGGACAATTACGTTGAAGTCTACCGCGCCCGGCGTGTTGCGAGAGCGCATAGGTTGCGCACCATCAAACTCAAATAGGTCAGTAGCAGATAGCTTTACCGCATTCTCTTCGCCCACAGCTCCATTTTCCGCTGCCGATTGCGACTCGGATGCGCCCGGATAGAGTACGATCTCTCCATTCAAAGGCATAAGATAGCGCCGATAACCCGTGAAGTCGGAAAAATTGCTCTCCGGCGTATCGATGACTGCTGAAGAAATACGGAGGTCAAAGTTGCGCGCGGCGAGACTTGCCGTCGCCGGAAAAATGCAGATCTCGCGGGTTATGCCGCCTGACCACTGCGTCGTTTTGTAAGTTGCTTGACGAATAATCTGTATCATCTTCTTAATATAAAATTGGCCGCCGCAAAGAGCGTGCGGCGGCCGGTAAAATAGTTTTATGTCATTGTTGAGCGATCAAAGGTCGCGTGCTACGCGGAAACCAACGTTGTCAGCCGTCATTGTCTTAAAATCGCTGAAGCGGTTTGCACTGCGTGCGAAGCGAGCATCGTGACCCCAGCTTCCGCCTCGCAAGACCATTTCGTTGCCGCTCTCCGGCCCTTTTGGGTCAGTAACGGGATCCGATGGGTACGCATCGTATACATCAGCGCACCATTCGTAGATATTGCCGTGCATATCGCAGACGCCCCAAGCGTTTTCATTATCTAATTCGTCGACCTCAGTTGTACGTCCGCGGTAGACGCCTTCAGGATAATCCTTGTAAGGCGCAGAGCCATCGTAGTTAGCTTGATCCGTCGTAATATTATCGCCCGTAGAGAACGGCGTCGTAGTGCCTGCACGGCAAGCGTACTCCCATTCCGCCTCGGTGACAAGGCGGCAGCCCGCCCATTCACAGAAGGCTTGCGCATCGTTCCAGCTTACGTCGACAACCGGACGCTTGCCGCGACCCCAGTTGAAGTCTTTCGGCTTTTCGCGCCCCGTAGCTTCGCAGAATTTGTCGTATTGTTCGAATGTAATAGGGTATTTGCTGATGTAAAAGGGCTTAGATAAAGTTACCTTGTGCAGCCCCTCGTCCGGATCGGCTCCATCTTCGCCGGCCGGGCTACCCATGTTAAACGTGCCGGCGTCTAATTTAATCCATTTAATCCCGATTGCTTCGGCCGGATCTTGAGGCTTAGTTGCTTCAAAGAAGGTTACATCGGTCACATTCTTTACAGCCATCGTATCCTTCGTACCATTAGAAAGCGTGATGACCATATTCCAATTTTGAGCAAACAAGTTGCTCGCTGCTGCAAGAAAGGCTGCAGCCGTTAAGAGTAATGATTTTCGTCTCATCGTAAAATATTTAATATGGTTTTGTTAGGAAATCCATTTTAGGCACACGATTGTTAAGGTCGTTCGCTGCGTACAGCAAAGGCTAAAGGTGTGATTTTCGGAAGTAAAGGTAGAGATATTTTTTATTATACAAATATTTTGCAAGTACTTTTTCCTCTTTAACTTGCTTTTTTCTCTCTTTTTTTGCTGCTGAGGCCTCATCTTTGGCTGAAAAAGGCTGATTACGGGCAGCAAATCAAAGTAAAAAAAATAACGGCCAAAAGTTGGCTGCCTCTAGCCCAATGCCTACCTTTGCAGCGCACATTTCGGGCCCGACCGGATTTGACAGCGGGACGAGGTGGTGCGTAAGCACGCAGTGCGCCTGAGGGTGGGCACTTTAATATCGGCCTTCAACAATTTAACTGGCGAAAACAATTATGCTCTCGCTGCTTGATCGAAGTATAGTACATCAAAGCTTTATCCGTTCACGGCGTGAGCGGACGAGACATCACTCCGAAGCTCTTTTTCCGAAGCTCGCGGGCATAGTGGTGCAGATAAATCGGGAATAGTTGCGATTGGCCTCGCAAGCGCGACGAAAATTTAGAGGATAAGGTGGCGTAAGAGTTGCTCTGCACTCAGCGTTGCTCGAAAACAATGGCAGAGATAAGCGTGTAGAAAGCGTATGATTTCCCCGTTTGGACGAGGGTTCGATCCCCTCCGGGTCCACGCCTGCGTCTTTTTGACGTACTCAAGTAGAAAAGCACCTGTCAATGACTATTTGTCCAGTTGGCAGGCGCTTTTTTTGTGGGCCGTGTTCCTCTATAATATATAATGTCTTCCGCCTTTTGTGGCGAAGGTTGGCCAGTCGAAGGGTCGGCCGACTCATCCTGAGAAGCCATAACGGAAAAAGCTCCCGCAACCGAGTGGCAGTTGCGAGAGCTTGTCTGTTGTCTATGAAAATCTCAGAGAGATTTAGAGTTGGTCCTCTTCCGGATGTTTGTCCAAGAAAGAAACCAGCATCCAAACGTTCTTCTCTTGTCCAACGAGGAAGTCGTCCATCAGAGCTACCGTAGCGTCATCACTATATTCACCGGCCAAGTCTACAATCTTGCGTTCTTGTGCAATGAGGTTGCCGAGGTTTTCTAGCACACGGCGTAGGCCATCCTTGCCTTTCAAAGGCAAATTACCATCTTCTTTAATGTTAGATGTCTTCAAATATTCGCTGAAGCGATTTTCAGGCGTATAACCCAATTGCAAGATGCGTTCTGCGATTTCATCAATCTTTTCTGCCGCGTCGTTGTAAAGCTCTTCATATTTTGCGTGCAGGGTGAAGAATCCTTTGCCCTTTACGTTCCAGTGGAAGCCGCGGAGGTTCGTGTAGAAGATCTGATAATCGGCCAATAATTGTTTGAGAGCAGCCACAACGCTTTCAACTTTTTTTTCATCTAAATGTAGATAATCCAATGTCTTCATAAGTTTTATGTTCTAAATTGTTCTGAGAGAATAGCAGATTTTCCGCTTTCGTTCATCGACAAATATAAGTCAATCAAAAAGAGAATGCAAATGTTTTGTTGATATTCTGTTTATTATTCCGATCTTCATCTGCGATTTTATAAAAACTATATGCGCAACATCTGTCGTTGCTATATGAAGATTGCTTTTAGGTGCGTTATTCGGCGACGCATAAAGCGAGGCGTAACCTATTCCTCTTTTCTTCTTCCGATTTCTTGTGTTCAAATAAACAGAACTGAGGCTGTTTTAGTTTGTGCCGATGCTCTTGGTATATGTTTGCCCATTCTGTTATCCACGCTGTACTACGCTGAGATGGACGTCTGCGGTAAAACTTTACGTAACACGGCGTGAGAAAGGTCGAATCGGTCGGCTGCACCCCATTGTTGGGGCGAGAAAGCTTGTGAGACGAATTAAAGGCACAATTTTTTTCGTGCGAAAAAGAAAAAAGCGCTTTTTCTTGGAAAAAATACCGCCTCAAGCACCTTGAAAATGCGTAAAACTTAAACGCAGGTTAGGCGCCGAATACTCGAAAATGATTACCCGTCGCGAAGTGTCGGGAAAAAGAAGTGAGTGACAAGTATCGGTAGGCGTCTGTTTATGCTCATTTCTCCGACGCTGCTTTTTGCGCCGATTTGGGTGCGCCTTGAGCGAAGTTTGTACCGGTTTTCCGAACGTTGACTTTTTCAGAAGAATGGGGAAGAATAAAATCGTTACCCCAAAGCCGAGTCTACTTGCCGGCAAGCGCCTTTGCTTGCAGGGCGGGCGGCCTACTGTATAAAGCCAGAAAAGGCCGACTTACCAAAAGTCGGCCCTTTTCGGAACATAACAATTTAAATTTTCTACTCAACTCAGAACGATCGTTTCCGCATCTCCCGACGAGTGGCGTACCGTTTCCACAAAGTAATGTTGTGGTGCTGAATCTGATTGCAAAGGTACGCTTGTTGATTATCCGGTGCAATACCTAAAAATGTGGATTTTTGGATTTTATCCGGAAAAAAGCGGGATCTTTCAGAATTGATACGTGAGTGTGACGAGCGCCGTTACGTTGCGATCGCCCGCCGCATTGAATTTTGTCAGGCCCAAATCAGTCTCGATACCCAGCGTCAGGTGCGAAGGCAACTGATAGCCTAAGCCTATGGTCAGGCCGCCGTCGAAGCGATGCGTCCCGTGCTCTTTGAATGTCTGCGTATCATAATAGAGCTTCCGCGAACCAATCTGCTCCACGTCGCCTCGCGTCGTCTGCTTTCCACCGAGCCCGTAAGCCACATAAGGCCCTGCGGAAGCCACGATGTAATGCCCGGCTGAGAGGCGAAAGTAATAATTAAAGACGAGCGGGAGTTCGAGATAATTTGCCGTTGTCGTTCGATTTCGGATTCCCATTATCGGGTTGCCGTCTTTGTCTACAGCCTGCGAGCCATCGTCCTCACGAAAATAGACCCGCTGATTGTGATTCTTCCAGCCTTTGGCGTAGAATACGAGCGAGGGCGCGAACGTCAGACTTTGCGATAGCTCAAACTCGACACCCAGTCCGGCCTTAAACGACCCAACAGGCGTTGCATCATTATAATGTGTAGCCACGCCGCCGCCTATGCGCATTTGGAAGTTTTGCGCCCGCACGCCGGCTGCCGACAAAATCAAAAGTGCTGCTAAGAAAAACCTGCTCATAAGCGTAAAGATAAAGAGATGAAATGCCTATTTCTTGTTGTCGTTGTTGAAGAATTGCCGCCAGTCGCTCTGCGTATCCTCGTTTGGCTTGCTGCTTTTACGGCGCTCTCCACGCGGTGCTTTACGCTCGCTGCGGCGTCCGGCATATTCCTCGCGGGCCGGTTTTCGCTTACGGCCGCGTGCTTTCTCCTCGCCGCCTTCGGGGTTAACCCTGTCGGCCGCATCTACGACAACGGGGCGGTTGCCTACCTTGACGCGCGCCATTTTTTTGAGTACGATCGGTGCGTCCTCTTCAGGCACTTCAAAGAACGAGCAATTGTTGGTCAGATCTATACGCCCGATCTGAATTTTCCCCTTCACGTAGCGATTGATCAGATTGATGATCTCCCGCGCATAGAAGTTGTCGCGCTTACCTAAGTTGATGAAGAGCCGTGCATAACCCGGGTCGGCCTTGTGCGGGCCGCGCTCGCGCCGCTCTCCGCGGTTGCGCTCTCGGCGCGCCTCCGGCGTGTCGCCCTTCCCGCCCGGTTGGATGATCTCCGGCGCATTGGCATAATACTTAAGGAAGCGGCCGAAGGCATCGCTCACCAAGCGGCGTATGAGGTCCTCCTTAGAGAGCCAATCCAATTTGCGGAACACTTCCGGCAAGAACGGAGCAATTTGCGTTTCGTCGACTTCCACGTGCTCCAGGTGGTCCATCACGTGATACAACTGCTTCGTACAAATTTCCTTCGGTTCGGGAAGTACGCCCACTTCAAATTGTTTGCCGATCGTGCGCTCGATATTGCGTATTTTGCCCTTCTCGCGCAAGTGAATGATGGCGATGCTCGTGCCCCGCTTGCCGATGCGCCCCGTTCGACCACTGCGGTGAATGTAATTCTCAATGTCGTCCGGCATCCCGTAATTGATGACGTGTGTCAAGTCGTCGACGTCCAAGCCGCGCGCCGCCACGTCGGTAGCAATAAGCAGCTGCGTGTTGTGCTGGCGAAACTTCTGCATCGTTATATCTCGCTGCGCCTGCGAAAGATCGCCGTGGAGCGCCTCCGCATTGTAGCCGTCTTTGATCAAAGCGTCGGCCACTTCCTGCGTCTCCAAGCGCGTGCGACAAAAGATAATACCGTAGATCTTCGGATAATAATCGACGATGCGTTTTAGCGCGTGATATTTATCGCGCGCTTGCACAAGATAATACGTATGATTGACGTTTTCGGCCCCTTCATTGCGCGAACCGACCACGATTTCTTTATGGTCGTGCAGGTAATTGCGGGCTATGCGTTCGATCTCGCGGCTCATCGTCGCGGAGAAGAAGAGCGTATTTCGATTTTCCGGAACGCCCGCCAAGATAGCATCGATGCTTTCCGTGAATCCCATATTCAGCATCTCGTCCGCCTCGTCGAGCACCACGTTCTCCACGTTCTCGAGTTTGGCCACGCCGCGCTCCATCAAGTCGATGAGGCGCCCCGGGGTCGCTACGATTACTTGCGCGCCGCGTTTCAGCGAGCGGATCTGGCTTTCAATACTCGTACCGCCATAAACAGCCTGCACGTGCAAGCCGTCAATGTAGCGCGAATAGTCTTTCAAGTCATCGGCAATTTGCAGGCAGAGTTCTCGCGTCGGACTCAGGATCACGGCCTGCGTAGTGCGTTGCGTCGGATCTACCTTTTGCAAAACCGGAAGCCCGTAAGCTGCCGTTTTGCCTGTACCGGTCTGTGCTAATGCAATGACATCATTGCCCACTCCCAAAAGATATGGGATTACTTCTTCTTGCACAGGCATCGGGTTCTCATAACCGAGCTCGGCAATGGCGCGTCGAATCTCTTCGTTTACGCCTAATTCTTCAAAAGTCTTCAAATGGAATAATTAACTAATAGTTACGTGCGCAAAGGTACGAAATAATTCCTCAGCCTTTGCACAATCTCCGATGAATTGTTTTGTTTTCTAACAGATTGTGACGACTTTCCGCGTTTTTAGTCGTAAAAGTTCCATCTTATGATCACATCAAAAGCACCCGCTACTCGCTGTGAAAGTTCCGCCGGTCGGCTCCCGCGGCTCTCGTGCGCCCATTTCCGCGCCGAAGAAGCAAGAAAATGAAGCCAAGACCTTGTCCGCCCCGCCCAAAAGCCGTACCTTTGACAGATTAACCAAATATGCACACCCTTATGGAGCAACTGCTTCACTACGTATGGCGTCATCGCCTCTTCCCCCTGCGCCTGCTGACGACGCAAGGCGGAGAGCGCGTTGAGATAATCGACGTTGGTCTCCCCAATCCCCATGATGGCCCCGATTTCTTCAATGCGAAAGTGAAGATTGGCGCTACCTATTGGGCCGGCAATGTGGAGATCCACGACCGCGCCTCTGATTGGTTTCACCACGGCCACGACCGCGATCCGCATTATAATAATGTCGTGCTCCACGTTGTGCGTGAGGCGGACGCTCTCGCGCTGACGCAAGACGGCAAGCGCATTCCGCAGCTCCAACTCGAGGTGCCGACTTACGTGGAGGCCAACTACGCCGCCCTCTTTGCAGAAGAGAAATACCCGCCCTGCTTCCGCGTCTTGCCCGATCTGACGACGTTGCAGCGCACCTCGTGGCTGGCCGCCTTAGCCGCCGAGCGCTTGGAGCAGAAGAAGGCGCGCATCGACGACTATTTGCGGCTGACCAATCGTGATTGGGAGCGCTGTTGCTTCGTTGCCTTGGCGCGCAACTTTGGCTTTGGCGTCAACGCTGAGGCCTTTGAACGCTGGGCGCTCAACATACCGCTCAGCGCTGTCGGTAAGCATCGCGACAACGCTTTCCAAGTCGAAGCCTTCTTCTTCGGACAAGCCGGTTTGCTCGATCCGCAAGCCACGCCCCAAGAGCGGCAAGACGATTACTTCCGCAGCTTGGCCGACGAATACCGCTTCCTGCGCCACAAGTTTAGCTTGACGCCCTTGCCCCACGACTTATGGCGCTTTCTCCGGCTACGGCCGCAAAATTTTCCCCATGTGCGCATCGCACAGCTCGTCAACCTTTACCATAGCAACCAAGTAAATCTCTCTCGCTTGCTCGAAGCCGCGTCGGCGGCCGACTTGCGCGCGCTGCTCCAAACGTCCGTGACGCCCTATTGGGAGACGCATTATACCTTCGGCCTCCCAAGTAAGGCCGGTCGAAAGGCGCTGCAGACGTCCGCCCTCGACCTCCTGTTGATCAATACCGCCGTGCCGCTGCTCTTCGCCTTTGGGCGCTCCCATCGCGACGAGCGTATGTGTGAGCGGGCTTTGCGCTTGATGGAGTCTATCGCGCCCGAGCGCAACAGCATCGTAAAGGCTTGGGCCGATGTCGGACTCAAAGCGCGCTCTGCCGCGGAAAGTCAGGCGCTCCTCCGTCTCAAGCGCGACTATTGTCAGCGCAAGGCCTGCCTCGATTGTCGTTTTGGCGCGGCTTATTTGCAAATGGGTGCCCCCGATGCTGCGGGCGCTCAGCTTGATCGATGATTTTATCACCTTATATATACGTTTGACGTATGAAGACTGTTTTTGAACTTGAAATGAAGGTGCGCGACTACGAGTGCGACCTGCAAGGTATTGTTAACAATGCCGTTTACCAACACTATACTGAACATACGCGCGCCGAATATCTGCGCTCCCGCTTCGAAGGTATGGAAGCTTTGCACGAACAAGGCATCGATACCGTCGTAGCACGCTTGGAGATGGCCTTCAAAGCCCCTTTGCGCCCCGGCGATCGCTTCGTCTCGCGTTTGGGTGTCAGAAAAGAAGGCCTGCGCTATATTTTTGAGCAGACGATCTGCCGCTTGCCCGATGAGCAGGTGTGTATGCAGGCGCAGACGACGGTCGTCTGTCGCATCAACGGGCGTTTAGGCGATTGTCCGGCGCTTAACGAGGCGTTTCAAGCCGACTTTAGTGAGGTGAAATAGGCCTTGGACTCTTCGCCCCTCTCTTTTATGTATGCTGATCAATGGAAAACACGCAACCTACTACGGAAACGTTGAGCCTGATGACGCTCGGCGCACTGCCCGGTGTCGGCTTAAAAACGCTGCGCACCATCTTGGCACGTTACAAGTCTGCCACGGCGGCGCTTGAGGCCTTTGCGCGGGGTGCTGAGGTCTGCGCTTGCTCGGCCGAAGATTTGGTTGAGGCGCGCCAATGGGCTGAAGCGGAAATGGCTTATTGCGAAGCTCACGCGGTGCGGATTTTGACGATGGCCGACGCGGACTATCCGGCGCGCCTACGCACTTGTGATGATGCGCCGCCTTATTTGTTTTATCGCGGAGCGGCCAATTTGAATGCAAAATATGTCGTGGCCGTGGTCGGCACGCGCCACATTACGGAGTATGGTAAGGACCTTTGCCGTCACCTTTGTCAGGATTTGGCCGACTTTTCGCCGGATGTGCTCGTCTTGAGCGGACTGGCTTACGGCGTCGACGTGCACGCGCATCGGCAGGCCTTGGTGGCCAATTTGCCGACGGTGGGTGTGCTCGCGCACGGCTTGGATCGGCTCTACCCGTCGGCGCATCGCACGACGGCCGTTGAGATGCTGAACAAGGGCGGTTTGCTCACGGAATATCCGCGCTTGACGGTGCCTGAGAAGGGGCGATTCTTGCAGCGCAATCGTATCGTGGCGGGGATGGCTGATGTGGTTGTCGTCGTGGAGAGTGGAATTCGAGGCGGCGCGCTCGCCACGGCGCGTTTGGCGCGCCAATATGAGCGCCCGGTCTATGCCTTTCCGGGGCGTGCAAGTGATGAAATGTCGGCCGGATGTAATGCTTTGCTGCGTGACGGGCGCGCCAAACTCATCACATCGGCCGAGGATCTGTTGGCTGACTGGCTCGGCGTGACGGCTAAGGTGCAGGAGGCCTCGCCGGCGACTGATCTGTTTGCCGATTTGACCCGGAATGAGCAAAAGTTGATCGCCGTTTTGACGCAGCACGATTGCCGGACGCTCGACCAACTCGCTACGGAGGCCGATTTGGACCATTCGGTGGTGGCTTCGCTCTTGTTCGATTTGAATATGCGCGGGTTTGTCAAGACGCTTCCCGGTGGCGCTTATCGCCTGATGCGCTAAACTACGAGCGGCGCTCCGGTCTGCTACCGCCCAAGGTTGAAGGTGGGCGTAGGATGTACCCATTCTTTTATCGTCAACGGCTGTTTGCAGCTGTCTGCGCTTATCTTTATGGCGTGGATGGCCGCTTTTTTATGCTGCCAATGCGTTTGTTGAGGCTTTGCGCCTTTGCGGCGATCTTGTCGCTTGGTCGAGCGTTGTTTCGGCCTTGATTTTTGTAGCTGAAGGCGGATAATGGGGCACGCTTCGGCGTCTTTTCAAATGAGCAATGATCGGAAACTTTTTCGTCAAATCGTGCCGACTTGCTTTTTCATCGTGAGCGTAAAGGTCTACGCTCACGAGGGGACGTTCTTTTTATCGTGATGAAAAGGGTGTGCGCTCACGATGAAAAAACAAACTACTGCGTTTTCGCGAATAAAAAATAAGGATGGAAACGTTGAAAACAGACTTAAACGTCTTCGTTGAAGCCTTCCGGATGCTCAATGGTGGGCGTCGATAGGAGTGCGGCGGGTAGGCGGCCTTCGTCGCTCTCAATGTGTCGGCGCGAAGGGGGTGTCAGGGCGTAACTTTCGGCGTTGTAATGTTCCCCAAAACTCAGATCGAAATCAGCTTGTAGGAGTTGGCGGGCCAAGGCCGGACGCCCGCGAAACCCATGTATGACCCAGCGCTGCGTAGGGCGGTAGTGCTTGCGCAGGGCCAAGAGGCGGTCGAAGGCGCGCACGCAGTGGAGGATCAGCGGCTTGCCGTAGGCTTCACTCAAACGGACGTGGAGGGGGAAAAGTTGCTCTTGCACGGCCCAGTCTCCGCGCAAGCGGTCAAAACCACATTCGCCAAGGGCCACAACTTCGTCGCGCGCGGCCCAAAGGAGGAGTTGCTGCTGCAATTGTGCGAGTTCGGCGGGCGGCAAACTGCTCCACCAAGGGTGAATCCCGACTGAATAGCACGCGTGAGGGAGGGGCGCAAACTGCGTTGCACCCGATAAAACTTCAAGTGGTAGGTTGACGATGGCCGAACCGGCCGGTGCGTCGAGATGGTGGGAATGAAAATCGAGCAAACGAGTCACGGGACGGGATCATAGCCGCTTCCGCCCCACGGATGGCAGCGCAAGATGCGACGAATTGCTAACCAAAGGCCTTTGAAAAGCCCATGTTTCTGCAAGGCTTCAATAGCATATTGAGAGCAGGTGGGCGTAAAGCGGCACGAGGGTGGCGTCAGCGGTGAAATAAAGCGTTGATACAAGCGGATAGGGAGGATGAAAAGGCGTACAAGGTATTTCATGATGAAGCAGTTTCCTTTTCTACAATGCGCTGAAGCAGTTTTACCATTTGTGTTTCGACTTTTGCGGCCGGCCAAGTGCGATCGGAGAACCAGAGAAAGGCGATGTGGAGGCCCTCATCGGGGGCGAGGATGGCGGGCAGGAGGTCTTTGTGGTGGCGATAGGCTTCGCGCAGGAGGCGTTTGGCTCTGTTGCGGTCCACGGCGCGACGCAATTTGCGCTTGGGTACGCTCAACAAAACTTTTACCGCGGGCTTGCCGCCCGGCTTTATGCGCCGATAGGCGGCACGCAGCGGATAGACCGAGGGGGAATGGATGCCCTCGGCAAAGAGCGATTCGATGTCTTTGGTCAAACAGAGGTGTTCGGCCTTACCAAAACTATAGCGCTTCATTAAGGCAAAAGTACGGAAAACTATTCGATTGTTCGCCGCTCGCCGCCCGAAATTCGCTGCGGCGCAAGGGTAGCGCAAAAAGAAGACCGGCGCCAAGCAATCTTGGCGCCGGTCTTTAACTCGACGTATTATTGTATTATAAAATGTGACGTGCGTTATTTATTTTCCTTCTCCAGATAAAGCTCTAAGCAAGCGGGCATCGAGGGCGCTTCAGGCGAAGGCGCAGCGACGGCAGGCTCGTAGCCACTGTCGGTAATCGCTTTGAGCGTGGAGCGGCCAAAGCATCCGAGCTTCACGCCTTTTTCCCGGAAGTCGGGATAGTTCTCGCAGAGAACCTCAAAGCCGCTCGGGGTGAACGGAATCACGAGATCGTAATCTTCGATCGCTTTCGGTAGATCGTTGCTCACGGTGCGATACATTACACACTCGGTATGGTTCAGCTTTTTCGCGTTGAGCGTTTCTTCCACCTCGTTGGTGTGGACGCTACTCTGAGGAATGAGGTATTTTTCCGCCTTGTGCTTGGCCATTACCTGAACGAGGTCGGGCCATTTTCCCGTCTGGCTGAAGAAGACTTTACGCTTACGATACTGAACGTATTTTTGGATGTATAAAGCGATTGTCTCGGAGAGCCCAAAGTATTTCATGTCTTCCGGAATGTTGACGCGTAGCTCTTTACACAAAGTAAAGAAGTGGTCAATGGCGTGGCGGGAAGTAAAAACGATAGCAGTATGGTCCAAGATCTGAACTTTCTGTTGGCGAAACTCTTTTGCGCTGAGTCCTTCTACTTTGATAAACGGATGAAAGGTAATTTCGATACCGTATTTCTTTTCTATATCAAAATATGGAGACTTCTCGGACGTGGGATAGGGCTGCGAAATGAGGATTTTTTTTATCATCGTGACTTTGAATACTTACTCGATAGCAGTCAAGCTGTTTAGCGAATAAACCAAAGCGCGCCACAAGGCGAACAGTGGTAGTATTTCCAGGGTGCAAAGGTACAAAATAATATGGATTCCGGACATTTTATAGCCGGAAAAAATGTGGAAAGCCTTGTAAGTCAACAAGAGTTTGTTGATACTGAGCAGTACGAGGACGATCATGGGGAGGGCGCTGAAGGAGAGATCGAAATAGACGACCAGCAAGGCGAGCGGGAAGAAGGCGATGCCGAGCGAGAAGACCGAGAGCAAGTAGGTCTTGCGCCAAGTGGAGATGACGTCGTGGTCGAAGAAGACGTTGTTGATCAAATAGTAGAGGATGATTTTCATTAGATAGAAGGCGGCAAAAATGCCGGAGGCCGCGAGCAAGATGGTATAGGGCGAGACGATGTTAAACACTTCCGGCAGGCGATTCTGTACGAAGTCAAACGTCAATATGCCGAGGATAAAGCAGGTCTGTAAGATGAGGAAGAGTTGGCCGTGGAGTTCCGTGTCGGTGCGCTCGGTGAACATATTTCGATGGTCGTAAGGGCGAAAGAAATGCTTGATACTGTTGGCCAGATATCGCCGCGAACGAGCAATCACCAAGACGCCGAGGAAGAAATCGAGGAGTAGGGCGATAGTGACATAATTGTCCGTGCGAAAGCGATAAGGAACAGGATCGCCCGCTATGCCTTGGTCGTGATAAGGCGCTATCTCGGTGTGAGCGCGCAGGCTGTCGTCGAAATCGCTATGCAATAAAGCCTTTCCATAGAGCCCGCGAATCATCGTCGAATCAGAGTTGAAGAGTCCGGCTTTAGGGTCCGCCGGACGCACCGCCGGAGCGCCGACGAGTTGCGGCTCAGTATGCTCGACGTAGCCCGTATCCGCCTTGAGCGGCTCCATCTTGATGTGCGTATAGCGATGAGGTGCAGCCGTTGAGACCGCCCTTGCGGCGGTCTGACCTTGTTCTATTTGTAGACTGTCTTGCTGCACCATATTATATAGATGTATAGGTGGGGTGAGGAGGAGGGGTTAAGTGAGCGCGGCAAACTTCTGTACGCGTTTGTCCCAAAGCGGCGTGGTTTCCGCCAGCAGGATGGCCTCTTCCGGTGTGGCTGCTACGCGCCAAATAGCTTTATGCCCCTCGCGCATAAAGCGCTCGTCGGCCGCGCGGTCCAGTTGGGCCAACAGCGGATCATAATAGCCGCACGTATTGAGGATGATGATTGGCTTGAGGTAGAGGCCGAGTTGCTTCCACGTGATAATCTCCATCAATTCTTCGAGCGTGCCGACGCCGCCGGGCAGCGCGATGCAGGCATCCGATAAGTCGGCCAACTTCTCTTTGCGCTCGTGCATATCTGCCGTGATAAGGAGTGGCTGCGAAGGATGTTGCCAACCTTGCTCCACCATAAAGCGGGGAATAATGCCGAGTGCCTCTCCGCCGGCAGCGAGGCAGGCGTCGCACGAAGCGCCCATCAGGCCCATCCGTCCGGCGCCATTGATCAGCGTGTAACCCTTTGCGGCCAAAAGGCGGCCGAGGGCTTGTGCGTTGTCGATGTAGGCTTGGCCCAATTGTCCGCTGGAGGCTGCGTAAACTGTGATCTTCATTCTTTTTTGATCTTGAAGTTCCGGCGAAGCATCAAGTGCGCTCGACGCTCCGCCGGCATATTGTCAGAGGCCGAAAGCGGCCTTTATTTTGTCAACGTAATCAAGTTTTTCCCAAGTAAAGAGTTCCACTTCGATCTGCTTGTCGGGTTGACCTTTACATTTGAAAGTCTTGGTTTTGAAGCGCGGCTGATGCCCCATATGTCCGTGATTAGCCGTTTCGGTATAAATAGGCGTGCGGAGCTTGAGGCGCTCCTCGATGGCGTAAGGACGCAGGTCGAAGAGTGTGCGCACCTTTTCTGCAATTTCGCCGTCCGACAAGGCTACGCGTCGTTTACCATAGGTGTTGACGTAGATGCTGATAGGCTCAGCGACGCCGATGGCATAACTCAACTGTACAAGAATTTCATCGGCAACGCCGGCTGCCACTAAGTTTTTCGCAATGTGGCGCGCTGCGTAGGCGGCGCTGCGGTCTACTTTCGAAGGGTCCTTGCCGGAGAATGCGCCGCCGCCGTGTGCGCCGCGTCCGCCATAGGTGTCGACGATGATCTTGCGGCCCGTGAGTCCGGTATCGCCGTTAGGCCCGCCGATGACGAACTTTCCTGTCGGGTTGACTAAATATTTAATGTCGTCGGCGGCGAGCATTTGTTTGATTTCAGGCGTATGAACGCGCTCGGCAATGGTGCGCGGAATGAGTATTTCTATTACGTCGCGGCGAATACGGGCCAGCATCTGCTCGTCGGCTGCTTCCTGCGAACCGGCTTCGGCAGCGGTGATAAACTCATCGTGCTGCGTCGAAACGAGAATGGTATCAATGCCCACGGCGCGATCGTTGTCGTCGTAGCGCACCGTCACTTGACTCTTCGCATCGGGACGAAGATAAGTCATCTCCTTGCCCTCGCGGCGGATGCGTTCGAGCGTGATCATTAAATCCGTGGCCAAGGATAGGGGCAGCGGCATATAATTGTCGGTCTCGTTGTTGGCATAGCCAAACATCATACCTTGGTCGCCGGCGCCTTGTTCTTCAGGCGACTGGCGGTCTACGCCGCGGTTAATGTCGTCGCTTTGCTCGTGGATGGCACTAAGAATGCCGCACGATTCGCTGTCAAACTTATAATCGGCTTTAGTGTAGCCAATGTGTGCCACCGTATCGCGGACAATGGTCGTAAGGTCGGCCCAAGCGTTAGAACGCACCTCGCCGGCCACGATGACTTGCCCGGTCGTGACCATTGTCTCGCAAGCAACGCGGCTATGCGGGTCAAAAGCCAATAAATTGTCTAAGACGGCGTCTGAGATCTGGTCGGCCACTTTGTCCGGATGGCCTGCCGAAACTGATTCTGATGTGAATAAATAACCCATTTTCCTTCTTTGCTTTTGTAGTGAATAGAATGTTATAGGAACTTGGGGCTGATGTCGTTCTGAAAAAAATGAGCGCCTCCTCGGGAGTGGCGCCTACAAGTGTCGGGGCTGCTTCTTGGCAGCATTTCCCGGCATCGTTTTAGCATTTTTTCGAGAGGTTGCAAGCAGCCAAATCTGTCCTCTTTTGCTTTTTTCAGCGGCAAAGTTACGGCTTATCCTGCGAAGTAGCAAACAAACAACGGAAAAGCTTGTGAAAACTTATCTGCGCTTCCGCCGTGATGCTGACTCTTTTCGGAACATCTGATGGCTTAGCTCATTTATCGCCGCGGCTTTTTCTCACGGGCTAATGATCGGGCTTCGCACTATACGAAAGCGCGACTAACGGCGGCTTCTGCTCTGATAAAAGCTACAGCAAACTCAGTTTGCGCTTAGCCTTTTAAGTATAGATAAGTGTCTATTTCGCGCTCCGCTTGTTGAAACAACAGTTCCAAGTAAGCGGACAAAAATCCCCATAGGAGGAATTAAAATTCGCATAGGCGGAAATAAGTTCCCAACAAGTGGAGGTAATGCTTTCTGCTTGCAGCGCCGCCGCTTTATTGTTTTGTAAATGTATGAGCCCTACTAAACGAAGAAAACGCAAAGGCAAAAAATATGCGGCAAGGCATCGGCGATAAAAATAAATGTCGAGCGGAAATTTGAACTGCGCGAACCGAATAGTGTTTCGGTGTCGTTTTTTCAAATTTCCGCTCGACTTGTTAACGTTTTGCGGCGACTGTTGCGGCTGATCAAGGGGCGAGGGATGGTGCAGATCGGCCTGCTTGCCCATTGCGCCCTAAGTTTGCGTAGAAGCCAAGGCTTGCGCGGCGGTAAGTTTACCGCTCTGCAGGTCTGTCGATAAGAATCGAAGGCCCTGACATAGACGGCAAGGCGGCAAATTCCTCTGCCTCCATCGAGGTGCGCTTCTCTTTCGCCTCGAAGATGCTATCCTTAAATTTGACCTCACGCTTGAGTTTCGTTAAGGCCGCTTTGGCTGCCTTCTGCTGGCTTTCCTTTTTAGAGTAGCCGCTGCCTTTTCCGGCCTCCAAGCCTTCGAGGCGCACCGTCGTGTAGAAGACGGGGCCGTTGGAAGTATTATTCTCCGTGCGATCCAGTTTGAACTCGGCGCGCAATCGATTCTTTTGGCTCCATTCCAAGAGTTTACTCTTAAAATTTTCTTCCTTTTTCGCCACAGCCTCTAAGTTGATGTGCACACCTAAGATGCGCTTGGCAAAGAAGCGGTAGGCCGCGCGGTAACCTCGGTCCAAATATAAGGCGCCAAAGAACGCTTCGAAAGCATTTCCGCCAATATTACTATTGTGCGAGGTCGCCCGCATCGAAGTGCGTAGCAGTTTTGAAATACCCGTCTTCTCCGCCAACTGATTCAGCGTGGCCCGCTGTACGATTTTGCTTCGCGTGCCGGTGAGAAAGCCCTCGCGCTTGCGCTCGAAGCGGCGGAAGACGATGTCGCTAACTACCATTTCCAACACGGCATCGCCCAGAAACTCTAAGCGTTCATTGTTGACCGTGCGCCCGTTGCGTCCTTTGTATTCAGAAGAACTATGGGCGAAGGCAATGCGGTAATATTCGATGTCGTGCGGGTAGAAGCCGAGTATGTTGTAGACTTTGCGATAAAGCTCCTTGTCTTTGCGGAAAAGGAGCTTTATGCGGTCAATCCAATTCAGCATCATTGAGCGACATACTTCTTCATAATGCAGCACGCATTATGGCCGCCGAAGCCGAACGTGTTGCTCAAAGCGGCGCGCACGGGGCGCTCTTGCGCTTTGTTAAAGGTGAAGTTGAGGTTGTAGTCGATCTCGGGATCGTTGTCGCCTTCTTCGTGGTTGATGGTCGGCGGCACGATGTCTTCTTTTACAGCCATTGCAGCTGCGATCGCTTCTACGCCGCCGGCAGCGCCGAGCAAGTGGCCCGTCATTGACTTTGTCGAGCTGATGTTGAGCTTATAGGCCGACTCACCAAAGACGTCGCGGATCGCTTTTACTTCGCTGATGTCGCCCACCGGCGTTGACGTTCCGTGCACATTGATGTAGTCAATTTCGTCAGGCTGCATGCCGGCATCTTTCAGTGCGCGCTTCATCACGAGCGTAGCGCCGAGTCCTTCCGGATGCGAAGCCGTAATGTGGTGCGCGTCAGCCGACATACCCACACCGGCCAGTTCGCAGATAATGTTTGCGCCGCGCGCCAAAGCGTGGTCGAGCGTCTCGAGTACGAGGCAAGCCGCTCCCTCGCCGATAACGAAACCATCGCGACTCGCCGAGAAAGGACGGCTGGCGTGCATCGGATCATCATTGCGCGTAGAGAGTGCGTGCATAGCGTTAAAGCCGCCTACACCGGCCGGCCAGATGCCCGCCTCAGCGCCGCCCGTAACGATTGCGTTTGCCTTGCCTAAGCGCAGCAGGTTAAACGCATCGGCGATGGCATTCGTTGCACTCGCGCAAGCTGAAGTTGTCGTATAGTTGGGCCCGTGAAAACCATAGTCGATAGCGATTTGTCCGGCAGCGATGTCGGCAATCATCTTCGGAATAAAGAACGGATTAAACTTCGGGCCGTCTTCTTCGTGAAGTGCATAGTTTCCGGCCTCCACTTCAAACGTGTTGATACCGCCGATGCCTACGCCGAGGATCACGCCGATCTCATTCTTATCGACCGTATCCAAGTCCATGCCGCTGTTTTCTACAGCTTCGCGCGCTGCGATCAGGGCAAATTGTTCGTAGAGGTCCATTTTGCGAGCCACTTTGCGGTCGATGTATTTCGTGACATCGAAATCTTTTACCTCGCAAGCAAACTGCGTCTTAAACTTTTCGGCATTAAAGTGCGTGATAGGGCCTGCGCCGCTCACGCCTTTCTTCATGTTTTCCCACGTCTCAGCCGCCGTGTGTCCAAGGGGCGTAATGGCGCCCACACCGGTGACTACAACTCTATTTAATTCCATTGTCTGATTTTTGAAAATGTAAAAACCGCGCCGTGCTTTAAGCTTGGCGGGCATAAAGAACAAGTTAAGAAGAACACTTCTGTCGATGCTTCGATGAGAATGATGCTTCCGAGGCTGCCCCGGGATATTAAAGTGACCGGCGATGATCGACTTAGCGAGCCGATCACCTTAATGTCCTCTCATCTTATGCTTCTCGCTGCGCCCGATGAGGCGCTCGGCGGTTGTGATGGCGGTGGCGGGCGGCGCTTGGCTTTGCAGTTGTGAAGCTCAAAGCCGGTCGGCGCCTGCAGCGTTGTCGGATTTCTCTGAAAAGCAGCAACGTTTAACGTCTTCAGGTCTCTCTCGCCGAAGCGAGCTGCCTGAAAACGTTAAACGTTATCTTATGAAAGAAGCATACGCTTACTTCGTGTGCTCTTCGATATAAGCGATTGCGTCGCCAACGGTGCTGATCTTTTCTGCTTGATCATCGGGAATAGAGATCTTAAACTCTTTCTCGAATTCCATGATCAATTCTACCGTGTCCAAAGAGTCTGCACCGAGGTCGTTAGCAAAGCTTGCTTCGGGCTTTACTTCTGCTTCGTCTACGCTGAGCTTATCTACGATGATTGCTTTCACTTTGTCTGCTATTTCAGCCATAATCGTGTATTATTTAGTTGTTAATAATAGAATTCGATTCGTTTGAATCGGCTGCAAAAGTATACTTATCTCTTAAAACGGACAAATCTTTTGCGAGAAAACTACTAAAAAGATGCACATTTTCAACTTTAGAGTGCAAATTCGGGGTCGACTTTGCAATTTGCAGGGCTTACTGCGCGTACGCAAAAGCAAGTTGGCCAAGCTTTTGGACTCGCTTTTCTTTGCTGCCGGCCGGTGATTTGACGCTAAGAGGCGGCCGTTGAGGCCGCCTCTCTTATAGTTGTATCCTTCGTAGGCTTTGTTTTTTAGCGGCGTAAGTATTTTTGGCCGCGCGTGATGTAAAAACCTTTGTCGGGTATCGCGATGCGGTGTCCGCTCAGGTCATATGCCACATCTTCGTCCACCTTTGTCGGCGCGATGGTCGGTCTTTCGAGTCCCGTGCTCGCCTCGCTGAAAGCTTCCATGATAATGGTGGGCGAGCAAACCTTGTTGCGCTCCGTGAAGGCCCCCATATCGTAGCCGCCGTTATAGCCATTGGGCGCTTCGGGCTCCCAATAGAAGACGCCGCGGCAGTCTGCATTTTCCGCCGCACGCCGTAGGAGCAAACTCAATCCGGCTTTGCCTTCCGCCGCACGCGTCACGTTGAAGCCCGTCTCCACAATCATCGTCGGCACGCCAAAAGTGCGCCGCACGAAGGCTATGTTCTGCATGCAATGATCAATCGCCGCGCTGACATTCTGCTCATTATTATATTTGACCGCCGCATCCGGATAGAGCGACATCCCGACCATATCGAAGCGCGCCCCGTATTGCTTCAGTAAGTTGAGGTTCCATTTATATAAGTCTTGGTTAAAGCCATTGTCGAGGTGCACCAGGACGAGCGCATCGGCAAAGACGCTTTTCACGGCCGCGTAGCCGGCGTCGATGATGCCGGCATATTGCGCCGCCTGCTTCGATGCGCGGCCCACTTCCCACAGTAAGCCGTCGCTGGTCTCGTTGCCCACTTGCACCCACTTCGGACTCACGCCCGCCGCTTTCAGCGCTTGCAATACGCCGGTCGTATGCAGCTTCACGTCTGCTAATATTTGCGCATACGTATGGTTTTTCCACGCGGCGGGGATGTATTGTTTACCCGGGTCGGCCCAACTGTCGCTGTAATGGAAGTCGATCAGCACGTCCATACCCAGTTTCTGCGCGCGCAGGGCTTTCTTGACCACGTCTTCCGTGCCGCAAAAACCATCTTGGGGGTTCACCCAGACGCGCAGGCGAATGGCCTGCAAGCCGAGTTCTTTCATCAGTGCGGTGCACTCCCGCGCTTCGCCGCGCGCATTGGCAAAACTGTAGCCCTTGGATTCCATTTCTGTTACCCAACTAATGTCTGCACCTTTGTAGAAGGCGGTTTCGCGCGCCCTTGCGTCGTCTTTGCATTCCTGCCGGTGCGTTTGCGGCGCCGCAGCGTAGAGTGGTGCGGCAAGCAGGAGGGCAATGCTGCCGACAACGATGCGGCGCAGCGTGCTTTGCGTGCGCTTCGTGTAGTCTTTGATGGTAAGTGTCGTCATTTGTTCGTCTTTTTAGTTTGATTTTCTTGTGTATATCATCTCCCTAATTTGGGGTTCGAGATCGTATTGTCGCCTGCGCGTCGTCTTTGGTGCGTTGCGGGTGGCGTAGGTTTGTAGCGCGCCCGCTGCGGGCCGGTTTGTGGCGGCTAAAAGTGGCGGTTTCATCGTGTTATGTGCCGCTTTTTATCCCCTTCCTTCGGCCTGTTTCAGCTTAGAATGCTTGGGGCGGCCCGCTTGCGCTTTTTGTGAGGAAGCAGACTGCGAAGATACTAAATTATGAGTAAAGTAGTGCGCAGGCAGTTTAATCTCTGCACGCGCCGGTGCTGCTTTTTGTCGCTTCCGGCGCAAGATGTAAGCCGAAATTTCAACTTTTTGCGCGGTTTCATCGCATAATCTGATGCTTACGCCGCGCTTTCGTTTTCGACCATCGTCTTTTATTTTCCTACATTAGCTTTTCCGCTTCCCACCGATGGAGGCGTGAAGACGGAAGGTTGATTAACTAAACGGAAAATGGCTGTTATGGACGAAAAAGGGCGCATTTATCGCACACCAAGCTCCGTTCGCCCATCGTCAACGTTTGCTTTCGGGATGTGTCATCACGAGCGCAAACCTTTTTTCTCACGAGCGTAAGCCTTTTTTATCGTGAGCGCACACCTTTTTTCTCGTGATGAAAAAAGGATGAAAGGCGATGTCGTGCCGGTTTTGCCCCGATTTGAGGGCCGGCTGTTGGTCTTTTCGGGTTATGAAAGTTTGATGAGGTGAAATGTTAGAGAGACTTATGCTGCGGAAAGTCGGTTGTGCGTTTGGTCAATGGCCTTTTGCAAAAGAAAAATGGCCCGATAGCGGGCCACAGATTACGTGCGCCTCGCGCGGCAAGGCGTAAGCATCGAAAAAATGAGCGGCGCTGCCGGCCGTGTATGAAACAGGGTGGCCGCGAGGGTTGCTCAATCAAGCATCGGCCGCAGCATATTGCCTGACAAGTGGGCGCACGGCCTCGATTTGCTCAAAGAGCGCGTCGACCGTTTCAGCCCGCAGCAATGAAATGCGCTTCTCGCGGAAGTCGGGAATGCCTTTGAAGAGTGGCGTTGCAGCGATATGGCGGCGCACGTGGAGGATGCCGCGATATTCGTCGATGCGGTTGACGCTCTGCACGACTTGCGCTTTGAGCACATCCAGTTTCCAATCGGCCGAAAGCGGCTCGTAGCTGCTCTCGATGGCGTTGACGGGCGTATGATGTTGGTCGTGGACAGCGTCATACATCTCCTTGAAGATCCAAGGCCGACCAAAGGTGGCGCGGCCGACCATACAGGCATCCACACCATAGCGCTCGAAAGCGCGGCGCACGTCTTCGCCGGTCGTCAAGTCGCCATTGCCGATGATGGGTATGTGTATGCGCGGATTGCGTTTGACTTCGCCGATCAGGCGCCAATCGGCCTCGCCCTTATACATTTGTGCGCGCGTGCGGCCGTGGATGGTTAGTGCACTGATTCCGCAATCTTGCAACTGCTCCGCCAGTTCGGTTATGATTTCATGCTCACTATCCCAGCCCAATCTGGTCTTGACGGTGACGGGAATCTTGACCGCCTCGACCACGCGACGGGTAATTTCGAGCATCAGTGGGACGTTTTGCAACAAACCCGCGCCCGCGCCTTTTCCGGCCACACGCTTCACGGGGCAACCAAAGTTGAGGTCCAATATATCCGGATGCGACGTTTCTTCAACTATCTTCGCCGCCTCTGCCATCGCGTCGGGGAAGCGTCCATATATTTGTATGGCGACCGGCCGTTCAGCGTCGCTAACCGCCAATTTGTCCATAGAGCGGCGCACATTGCGCACGAGGGCGTCGGAAGCGACAAATTCGGAGTAAGCCATCGCAGCTCCCATCTGCCGACAAAGCTTGCGGAAGCCGATGTCGGTCACGTCCTCCATCGGTGCAAGCAGTAGCGGGCGTTTGCCCAGATCAACGTTGCCTATTTTCATACCGTTTGTATCGCAGGAGGCGTCTTTCGCAACCAATATTTAAGTAGCAGAACGCCGATAATCAGCAGTAGGGCACCCCAAACTTCGGGATAAGCGTCAAGAAGGACCTTCTCCGATTTGTTAGTCGGGTCGAGGATGCTTATTACCGTACTCAAACCGTTGTTTAGAATGTGTGCCGCCAGACAAATTCGAATGTCTCCGAAGCGATAATACAAGATAGCCAGCACGATGCCTGAACCGATGGCCGGAATCATTTGTGCAAAATTGAGGTGATATAAGCCAAAGACCACGCCGGATACGATGATGGCAACGAGCGGTGAAGTCATGGCCTGCAAACGGCGCTGAAATACTTCGCGGAAAGCAAGTTCTTCGCCAAGAGGACCAAAGACTACGATGGCTAAAATGCCGGCCGGATTGGTTTTCATCTCATTAAAGACAGCTTCTATCCCACCGTCGTTCAAATCAAAACGCATCAAGATGAAGGCTGCAGAAAAGCTGATACAGAGAAAACTCAATAAAGCCGTGGTCGTCAGCGCCGGCGATAATTTGCGCTTGGCGTCGGTGAGCGGATGGCGAGACAGCTGCGTAAGTCTGTAGAAGAAAAACAGCGAAAGATTGGAGCAGATCAAGGCCAAACCTAACATCGTCGGCATGTGTTCAATCGCGTGCGGATCAAAGGGCTTCCCTTGCAGCAAATCGGGGACTACGCCGATGAAAAGGAAGACGGCGCCGAAAAAAGCCTGAAAGGCGTAAGGCATAATGAGGGCTACGATCAGCATGCCTATTTGCATGGTTTTACTAGTTTGCATAGTCATTTAATATATGTAGGGTGTTATCAGCATCTTGTTGTAATTGGTGGCGCAAGGCTTCGAGGGAATCAAAGCGTTGCTCGTCGCGGAGGCGGCGAACAAAGCGCAAGGTGAGTGCTTCGCCGTATGCGTTGCCCTCAAAACCGAACAGATGGGTCTCAATCGTGACCTTATTGCCGTCGTTAAGGGTTGGACGGAAGCCGATATTAAGCATCGCGGGATAAGTTTTACCCCTGAGTTCGGCAAAAACGGCATAAACGCCGCGCCCGGGCAGACATTTCTGGGGGTCATCCGGCTCCAAGTTGGCCGTAGGAAAGCCCAAGTCGCGCCCGATATGATGCCCCTCGACGACGTGCCCTTTCAAATCGTAGCGCCGCCCGAGGCCGGAATTGACGCAGGCGATGTTGCCGGCCTCTAAACAGCGACGAATCAGCGACGAACTAAGGGTTAAGTCGTCGTTTTTATAGGCTTCGGCTTTCAAAACTTCGAGGCCGAGCGATGCGCCCAAGGCTTTGTAGGGCGCAAGGCCGACAAGGCGGTCGGAACCAAAGTGATGGTCGTAGCCCATTAGGAGTACGCTGACGCCCAACTTGTCGCGTAAAAAATATTGCATAAAGTCCTTAGCCGGCAACTTGGCCAAGGCGGGTGTAAAGTCTAATATGGTGCAGCAATCCATCCCACTTTCTGCGATGAAACCGAGCTTTTCTTCGGTGGTCGTCAGCATTTGCGGACGATAACTGACGTCTAAAACGCGGCGCGGATGAACGGAGAATGTGATAGCCATAGCCCATCCATCGCGGCGGCGGGCTTCGTCGCGCACTTGTTTGAGCAAGTAGCGGTGGCCCAAGTGCACGCCGTCGAAAAATCCGACTGTGGCGACGATCGGCGTGGCTGAACGAAGCGGCTGCCGAATCGGCTGAGTTTGATCAAAGTCTTTAATAACCAGCATTCGCTTCGTCTTTTAAGCGACCGGCGTCGTCGAAAAGTCGCATCCAACTGCCGTCGGCCGGCGTATGGAAGGCGCGCAGTCCTTCTCGACGCGCGGCTTCGCAATTAGCGGCCGCATCATCAAAAAAGAGGACCTCCTCGGGCCGACAATGGAGCGCTTCGACGGCCTTTTGGAAAATCTCCGGTGCAGGCTTCTCCACGCCCATCTCAAACGAGAGAAAAGTTTCGTCGAAGAAGTCCGAGACGGTGTGGCCCCGTTGTTCGATAAATTCCGTCCGAGCTTTCCCCCAAGAAAGCGGGTTCGTGTTGCTCAAAAGGGCGATGCGGTAGTGGCGCCGCGCCTTCAAAATCAGCTCCAGTCGCTCTTGCGGCAGGCGCACCAAGAGCCTGCACCACGCCGCGGCGATCTCGTCGTCGGTAAGATCCGACTTGGTTGACAAGGCGCGCATCTCGTTCAGCATCGTTTCCGTGTTGATCTTGCCGCTTTCGTAGTCGGAAAGAAATCCCGCTTGTCGCGCTGAATCCAAATAAGGACGCAAATCTATCCCGATTTGATCAAAGCCGGCGAGCGTAAGGTCCAAATCGAGGTCGACCAAGACCCCGCCCATATCAAAAAGGAGTACCATATTTATTTATCCGTTTTTAGCGTTTTCATCACAATGTTCGATGCGGTAGAGTTTATCTGAAGGGCGCACACGCTCCGATATAGGAATTGAAATATGCTGTCCCTTTTCCGCATGATCAACGGGCTGCAAATCGTATCTGATCTCCGTCGCTTCAAAATAAACAGCGCCCGTAGAAGGGCCGACGACAAGAAGTTTGTCGCCTTTGTTGATAGCGCCGGCCTCAAGCTTAAACTCCGCCACGCCCAATTTTGAATAATATTTTACGCCCTTGCCGACATAAACTTTCCGCTCTGTGGCTTCCGAGCCGTACTTCTCGCTCCATTCGCCCAACTTTCGGCCTAAATAATAGCCGTCCCAGAATCCGCGATTAAAAACTGTGGCGAGGCGTTCATCCCATTCGGCCGTTTTTTCAGAAGAGAAGGTTCCGTCAACAACAGCTTCGAGCGCCTCTTTATAACAGCTGACGACGGTCGATACGTATTCCGCACTGCGTGCACGCCCTTCGATTTTGAAAACACGAACGCCCGCTGCATACATTTTATCGATGAATCCGATCGTTTTTAAGTCTTTCGGACTCATAATATACTTGTTGTCCACGTCCAGTTCGACGCCGGTTTCGCGGTCGCGGACCGTATAGCCGCGGCGGCAGACTTGCATACATTCGCCCCGGTTCGCACTGCGGCCGAGATTGTCCAAAGACAGATAACATTTGCCGCTAATCGCCATACACAAAGCCCCGTGGCAGAACATTTCGATGCGAATCCGTTCGCCTGAGGGGCCGCAGAGGTTTTCTGCGACAATCCGGTCGTGGATTTCCTTCACCTGCTCTAAATTTAGCTCCCGCGCCAAGACCACAACGTCCGCATAATGCGCATAAAACTTCAAAGCATCGATGTTCGAAATGTTCAATTGCGTCGATAGATGCACCTCTTGTCCGATTTCCCGGCAGTAAGTCAAGACGGCCACATCCGCCGCAATGACCGCCGAGATCGAAGCCGCCTTTGCCGCATCGCAAATCTCGTGCATCAGCGCCAGGTCCTCGCCATATATAATCGTGTTAACCGTCAAGTAAGTCTTAACGCCGCGCGCCTCACACGTCGAAGCAATCTCTTTCAAGTCGTCTATCGTGAAGCGATTGGCCGAATGAGCGCGCATATTCAGCGCCTCTATGCCGAAGTAGATCGAATCTGCGCCGGCTTGCAAGGCGGCCGCCAGACTCTCGCGTGAGCCTACGGGCGCCATTATCTCATAATCTTTCTGCATCGTCTTTCTACTTAATTTTTGAGGGCCGATCAGCAGCCTTCACTTACGGGATACACTAAGTTGCGTGCCGATATTTCTTCGAGCGTTTCCTCTACATACTTACGTGCTTCAGCGCGAGCGCCGTCTAAGTCGTGCAGTTGCCAATTGCCGCAATCTTTCGCGTTAGCCCCCGGTATTTCGTCGTCAAAATCTGCCACGAACGCAAAACCGCGGCGCAGCAAGTCGACCATATCCTTCGAACTCAAATCGCCGCGCACCAACAAATAAAAACCCGTAAGGCAACCCATCGGGCCCCAATAAATGATTCGATCGCGCCATTCCCCATCATTGCGCAAGAAAGTAGCCATCAAGTGTTCGATGGTGTGCGCTGCGGCCGGCGTCATCACTGGTTCAGCATTGGGGCGCTTGAGGCGGACATCGAAAGTCGTGATTACTTCTACGCCCACACGATCTTTGCGCGAAACGTATATGCCGCGCTCCAAGCGCGTATGATCTATCGTAAAGCTAGGTATCTTCTGCATCTCTTTTTTACAATTTTCGGCAGCACCCGAAGGCGTTGCCGTGCTATTTTTGTGCAAAAATACAATTTGAAGCACAAACAAAAAAGCGCAATAGTCTGTTTTTCATCTCCGCTTGTCGTATCTTTGCAGTCGATACTCCATAATAAAAACCACGTGATTGTAGATATTATTTTCATCGTCCTTGGAATGGTTGCCGTCGTTTGGGGCGCCGACCGCTTTACTGACGGCGCGAGCTCCATCGCCACGCGTCTCAATGTGCCGCAAATCATTATTGGCCTCACGGTCGTAGCCTTTGGCACTTCGCTGCCCGAGTTTTGCGTCAGCTTTGTTTCAGCCCTCAAGGGCACGTCCGGATTAGCCGTTGGCAATGTCGTGGGTAGCAATATCTTCAATTCACTTTTGATCGTCGGTGCTACGGCTGCCATCTCCCCAATGCTGATGCGGCCCTCATTAGTGAAGCGCGATATGCCCATGTTGTTTGGCATTTCGCTCATCTTCCTCCTCCTCGTATGGGACGGCTTCTTGTCGCGCATCGACAGCTTGCTGCTCTTACTCATCTTTGTGGCCTATATGTGGCAGACCATTCGCCAAGCCAAAGTCGGAGAGGCCGAAGGCAGCGCATCGCCGCGCTATGGCCGTTGGGGAAGTTGGCTTTTTGTCATCGTCGGACTGGCTTGCTTGATCGTAGGTAGCAATATCTTCGTCAGTGGCGCTTCCGGCGTAGCCCACAGGTTGCACGTCTCCGAAGCCGTCATTGGTTTGACCGTCGTCGCAGGCGGCACGTCGCTCCCCGAGTTGGCCACCAGCATCATTGCCGCGCGAAAGGGACAAACGGACATTGCCCTTGGCAACGTCGTTGGCAGCAATTTGTTTAACATCCTCTTTATTCTCGGTGTGACGGGCGCTGTTTCGCCCATGTACTTAGGCGGTGTGACGATGATCGACTTTGCTATGCTGATCGGCAGTACGGTATTGTTGTGGTGCTTCTCGGCTACGAAGCTCCGCCTCGACCGTTGGGAGGGCGTTACGCTCTTAATCGTTTTCGTAGGTTACATGAGCTGGCTCATCTATTCGGCCTAAAGTCGCGCAGGCGGCCTTTGCAAGGCCTCGAAGGCTCGCTCCCTTTTTTGCAGCCTCGGCCGGTAAAGGCTTCCGCCTCATTTGTCGATCATAAAATACAGACAATCGGTCCTCATTGCCGGACAATGCAAGGCAAGCGGGCCGATTTTTTCGTCTCCATACGTCACGCAAAATTCCCCGCGGTCCACTTGCGCCGTGTACGCTCACGAGCGTACATTCGTTTCATCACGAGCGTAGACCTTTTTCATCACGAGCGTAAACCTTTTTTATCGTGAGCGCAAACGGCGTTTTCTTGCTTTCGTTGGTTATGGATTTGATTATGAGCTGTTTTTATGTGGATTTATATGGCGGTAGACGAGACTTGCGGATGCCGAAGCGCCCACTTGCCGGATTGTTGAGGGCTTGCGCGTGTAGTATGCTCTTTCTTCTCCTTGGTGTGGCGTTCTTAAAGGGCGCAGTGCGGGATATGTGGGGTGAAAAAGGGTGGGGCAGGGTTGGCAATCAGTCGTTACGCATGCTGATAAAGGGATAGAAAGTAAACTTTCTGCTTGTTTCTACTCGCTACTTGCACTATCTTTGCATAAGATAGGCGGCGTCTCGGCAATTAAAGCGAGCTTTATTGCGCTCAACTTGCACTATCTTTGCATAAGATAGGCGGCAAGACGCGCTTGGGCAAGCTTTCCGGCGCTCGACTTGCACTATCCGAATAAAAAGAAATACAATCAGACTTATGAAGTTTGCACTAATAGGCTATGGTAAAATGGGGCGGATGATCGAACAGATCGCGCTCAGCAGAGGTCACGAGATCGTTTGCACCATAGATGTAGATAATCGAGAAGATTTCAGTACGGAGGCTTTCCGCTCAGCGGACGTAGCCATCGAATTTACAACGCCGACGGCAGCTTACGACAACTATGTGCGCGCTTTCCAAGAAGGCGTGAAGGTTGTGAGTGGATCTACGGGTTGGCAACGTGAGCATCAGGATGACGTGATGCGACTGATTGAGCAAGGAAATACGCTCTTCTGGGCGTCAAACTTTTCCGTGGGCGTGGCGCTCTTTAGCGCGGTCAATCGCTATCTGGCCGCGCTGATGAATAAGTTTGAGGACTACGACGTGCGTATGGAGGAAACCCACCACGTCCACAAGTTGGACGCACCGAGTGGGACGGCCATCACGCTGGCCGAAGACTTGCTCCAACGCCTCGACCGCAAGCACCGTTGGGAGTTGAACGAATTTCATAAAGCTGACGGCAGCGTGGAGCGGCAGCAGCATTTGGCACCCGATACGCTGGCCGTAGACGCTTACCGGCGCGATGAAGTGCCCGGCACGCACACGATTGTCTACGATTCGCCGGCCGACAGTATCCGCATTACGCACGAAGCCCACAGCCGCGAAGGCTTTGCGCTCGGCGCCGTGATGGCGGCTGAATATACGGCCCGACATACGGGTCTGTTGACAATGAAAGACCTCTTTGATTTTTAACACAAATAGTACGAAAATACGATGAAACCGACAAAAAAAGACCTCATCAAGTGTGTCGTTTATACGCTGCTCTACCTGCTCTTCCTGTATTGGGTGGAGAGTTTTTGGGGCTTGCTCGTCCTGCCCTTGATCTTCGACGCTTACATCACGAAGCGCATCAAATGGGGTTGGTGGAAGAAACTGAAAAATACGACGGCACGCAAAGCTATGGGCTGGGTCGACGCGATCGTCTTTGCCTTGGTGGCCGTTTACTTTCTCAATCAATTTTTCTTTCAAAACTTCGTCATCCCTTCTTCCTCTTTGGAGAAGACGATGCTCACGGGCGATTACCTTTTGGTAAGTAAGCTTTCTTACGGACCGCGCATTCCGCAGACGCCACTCTCGATGCCGCTGGTGCAACATACGCTGCCGATACTCAATTGTCAGAGTTACATCAATTATCCCCATTGGGATTATCGGCGCGTGAAGGGCTTCGGACGCCCCGAACTGAACGACATCGTCGTATTCAATTATCCCTCGGGCGATACCGTGGCGGCCAATGCGCAGGATCAGGACTTCTATCGTTTGGTTTACCAGATCGGCGACCAACTGCTCACGCAACAGGGCGCTATGTCGCAACCTTTTTCGTCCACGATCAACGGCGGGCAGACGTATGAGACGCAGCAGGCGGCTTTTCGCCGGATCTATGCGGCCGGACGCGCCTTTATGGAGATGAACCAAGGCGAGACGGGGCGCATTTTGTCGAGACCCGTTGACCGCAGAGAGAATTACGTGAAGCGCTGCGTTGGACTTCCGGGGCAAATGTTGCAAATTCGTCAAGGCCGAATCTACCTTGATGGCAAGGAAAATCCGCTCCCCGAAGAGGTGCAGTTCTGCTACGAAGTGCAATTTAAGATGCTACCGGCCGAAGATGAGCGCAAGGACTTGGGCATCACGAACGAAGACCTCTCGCAACCCGTACCTGAGAAGCAGTTGGCCTACTACATGCCACTGACAAAAAGAGTGGTCGACTATTTCCGCCAACACAAAGAACTCGTAGCTTCCGTCAAGCCCTACGAACCCAAAGTAGATTGGCTCTATCCGCAAAACATGGTGAAGCGCTGGACGACCTCCAACTACGGCCCGCTGTGGATTCCGAAAAAAGGCGCAAGCCTGAAGCTTACGCTCTATAACCTGCCGATCTACGAACGCCCCATTCGCGTCTACGAAGGCAATGATTTGCAGGTGAAAAATGGGAAGATCTACATCAACGGTAAGCAGACGGATACCTATCGCTTTAAGATGGACTACTACTGGATGATGGGCGATAACCGCGACAACTCTGCCGATTCGCGCTTCTGGGGTTTCGTGCCCGAAGATCACATCGTCGGGAAGCCGCTCCTCGTGTGGCTCTCGCTCGATAAGGATTATGGACTCTTCGATGGGAAGATTCGATGGAATAGAATATTGAAAAACGTCTCGAAGATCCATTGATGGAAAATCAGGAGTACGACTTACACCAAAATATAAAAGGGCGGCCGCTTACTCGTGAAGCCGCCCTTTTATCGTCGCTATACTTGGGACCGGTGCAGTACTATTCCAAACTCTATGCTTGCGATGCCGTCGTCGAAGATCGCGGCGAGCACTTTGAAAAGCAGAGTTTCCGCAATCGTATGTGCATTGCCGCCGCCGGCGGACCGCTCGAACTGACCATCCCGATTGTCAGAGACGGCCGTATGCGGCAGCCGATGCGCGAAGTGCGCATCAGCGATCACGGTCGTTGGCAACATCTGCACTGGACGGCCTTGGTTTCGGCTTATGAAAACAGTCCTTATTTTGAATATTACGCCGATGATTTCCGCCCTTTCTATGAAAAACCTTTTCATTATTTGGTCGACTTCAACGCAGGTTTGCAGCAGACGGTCTGCGACTTGCTCCAAATCTCTCCGAAGCGCGAGGTGGCGGACCATTATATAGATATTGTCCCGCCCGATTGCGTTGATTATCGCACTTTGATCCACCCCAAGCGTTCTTGGACTGAAGATCCGCATTTTCGTCCGGCACCTTATTATCAGGTATTCCAAGACAGGTTGGGCTTTCTGCCGAATATGAGCATCGTAGACCTGCTGTTTACGATGGGGCCTGAGGCCCGCTTGATCTTGCGCGCTTCTTTTTGCGCAAACAAGGCTCTCAACGTACTTAAATCTTGACGCTGCGCGGGCGATATTCTTCTTCGCGGGGTCTTTTTCCTTTCTTTATGTAGCGGTTCTGCAAGCGAAAGATTGCTGATAAGCGGCAAAAACTTTTCGTTATGACGTTGTGAGTAGAAATATTTACAGCTTTCTTTGCACAGATAAGCGTATTTTTCATTTTTAATCTGTAAATTTACACCGTTTCTTTAATCATAACTATTATGAGAGCATACAAAACCTTACTTCTCCTCTCTTTTTGCCTGCCCTTTTTGGCGGCACTTTTTTCCACTGAGGCACTGGCCCAGTCCTCTAACAGTGTAACGCTCACCACGCGGCGCGAAATCGGTCACGAACTTGGCCTGCGCTTGAAAGGCGACCGCGAGACGTTTAGCTTTGAAGGCTTAGACGACGTCTGGGAAGACGAAGGCGTGTTTATCGGAAAGATAAGTTCGCAAACCATTACCGTCAAGGGCGAATTTAAAAGTTTCAACTGCACCGAGTGCGACGTAGACAGCTTTATTGTTAACGAAGCGCCGACCTTAGAGACCTTGATCCTCGACAAAAACAACCTGCAAAAAATCGACTTGAAGAAGTGTGATAAATTGACGTGGTTAAGTCTGATTCAAAATTACTTTACAGAACTTGACTTGCGTGAGAATCCTACGCTTAAGCGCCTCTATTGCTCGTTTAACCGATTGACGAAACTGGACATCTCTCAGAATGGCCTGCTTTACCTCTTAGATTGCTCTAATAACGCCCTTGATACGCTCGACATCCGCCCGCTGAAGAATCTGTGGTATCTCTATTGTATGCAAAACAACTTGCGCCAATTGTACCTCCCCGGCGACGGACAGCTGAAGAGTCTGCATTGCTATAATAATAAAATCAAATACAGCAATATGACGCAGATGATGAATGACCTGCCTAACCGCAAGGGCACAAGTTATTCTTGCCGTGTAGCCGTGTTTGATGACAATGCTGAACAAGTAGAGCATAACCGCTGCTTGGATAGCGATGCGGCCATTGCAACGGATAAGAATTGGAGCGTAATCACGGCCAAAGGCTCTCCCTATGCCGGCATCACGCCGCCCGATCCTACTTTGATTGTGAATCTCACCACCGAGCGTGAAATTGGTGATACTTTGCGTCTGACTTTCGATGCTGACGATGAGCCGATACTTGAAGGACTTTCTATGCTCGACTATGTCAACAACCAACAGATCGACTGCCGCGTAACGGCTAATGAGATTAAAGTGAGCGGCGTTATTCGCGACTTGCGTGCCGACAGTTGCAGCTTGAAGACGATCGACTTTGAGCGCGCTGACCAGTTGCAACAACTGCGTTGCAAGGGCAATAAGTTGCAGCAAATGGACCTGACGGCTTGTAAGCACCTCACTTATCTTAATTGCGAGGACAACGCATTAGAGACGCTGACGCTTTCTTCCGGCGTGCAGCTCGATACGTTGCGCTGTGCCGGCAACCGCTTGAGCGCGTTGAAGACTGAGTCCGATACGACTTTGCGTTACCTCGATTGCAGCCGTAACCAGCTTGAAACGCTTCAATTAGGCTCACATCCTAATCTCACTTACCTTAACTTCTCCGAGAATAAGCTCAACGGCTTCACGCTGAAGGCTGATAGCTGCGCGGCCTTGACCGACATCATCGCTTATGGCAACCATTTCAGTGCCGAGGCAACGCACAAATTTATGAGCAGCTTGCCCGAATATGAGAAGAAAGACGGCCATCAGTTGATTTGGGTCGATTCTGAAGCTTATACACCCGAAGAAATGAATGCTTATGCACAAGAAGATCTCGACGCAGCACACGCAAAGGGTTGGGAAGTGTATGATAACAAGGGTGGAAAGCCTGAGATTTTAGTTGTTACCGGCTTGCACAATATTGCCGCAGGGGCAGCAAGCGCTTGGCAATTGCAAGTTACCGGCGAAGGTATACAAATCAGTGGCGCTCCCGAGCGCGCTACTTACCGCTTGAGCGATGAAGCCGGACGCTTACTGCAAAGTGGCTACACGGATGCCACCGGAAAAGCAAATGTAGCGTTCAAAGCCAACAAAGCGCGCGTTTATATCTTGACTGTAGGCCGCGAAAGTCTTAAGTTTATGATGCCCTGAGTAGACGCTCAGTAACCCTTTATATATTTGTAGCGCCACTCCTGTCGTTGAAGATAGGAGTGGCGCTCTTTTTCTGTTTACGACCCACGGAGAAAGACGCCCGCGCAGCGCCCACAATCCGCTGGCTTCCGCTATCTTTGCAGTTGCCGATTGCGCTGCTTCGCGGGCTTTGAAGGCTGAGAGGCGCGCAGCGCAGACGTGTTGGCGGCTTCGCCGCACGATCTGTACAATTATACAATACGTCTTGAGCAACATGAACGAACTAACTCTACTTGATAGGCTTCGACAATCTTCTACGCTCGATTTGCAAGCGGCGGCCGAAGCCGGTGATGCGCTTGCGCAACGCGTTTTGGGTGAACGCTACGCCACTTTCGATGAGATTATTCCGCCGCAAGACGGCGAAGATCAGTTTTTGCCCACACTACGGGCGGCTGAGCGCTGGCTGACGCTTGCGGCAGAGCAAGGCGATACTATGGCTATGCGCGAACTGGGCGATTTGCATAGTGGACTCTTAGGCGAGCAGGGTAACATCCAGACGGCGTGGCAATGGTATGAGCGGGCCGCTACTGCCGGAGACGCCGCCGCACAAAACAGACTCGGCATACTTTGCGAGAATGGAATGGGGCGGCCGCGCGATTATGCCGCCGCGGCTCATTGGTATGAGTTGGCGGCCGCGAGCGGAGAGACCTTGGCGCGCTTTAACCTCGCCTTGTTGCTCAGCACCGGCCGCGGCGTACCGCAAGACGGGGAACGCGCCTTGCAACTCTTGGCCGAAGTAGCCGCTACGGGCGATGGAATGGGCGATTATTATATGGCCGACTTGTTGGAAAAAGGACGCGGCGTAGCGCGCGATCTGCCCGCTGCCATTCGCCATTATGAAGCTGCTCGCGCGAAAGGGGTCGATGAAGCCGTCTATGCTTTGGGGCGATTGTATTTTGCCGAAGGGCAATTTGCCGCAGCGCGCCCCTATCTTGAAGCCGCTCTCGGCTTAGGCGGCAACCTCACGCGTCAGGCCGACCGCCTCTTGCGGCAAATTCCGCTTGCCGAATGAGACATATATATATGATGTAGACTGCTCGACTATACGTGCTATTCTTGAAAACGGCAGAGAAATAAGGCTTCTTTTTCGTTGCTCTTTAGGATTAACATAGCCGGCGAATATGCTCGTCCGGCCTCTCCGCCGCTAACGAAGCTCTTCGGCTAATGCCGGAAAGCGGATGTGCGGCAGGTTTGCACCATGGCGCATTATAAGCTCATCGTTTGTTCTTGCTCTGACGCGCGGCGCCTCCCATTTTTGCTTTTAAGATGATAAATAGTGCAAGTCTACTTGGTAAAAAGCACTTATAAGTGCGAAAAAATGCGCAGTTCCATTTGACCTATCCGTGAGAATTAGCTAATTTTGGCCGCGAAACTATATTCATTCATTATAATAACAACCAGATGAGACACTTAAAGTTTGCCTTGTGGGTCATCGTTGCCGCTTTCACTTCGTCTTGGCAGGCATCGGCCCAGGCTACGCAGCCACTTCCCAAGGACGCTGCGGTTAAGATGGGTACATTACCCAATGGCTTGACGTACTATGTGCGCAAAAACAGCCTACCGGAAAAACAAGCCTTTTTCTATATCGTACAGAAAGTCGGCTCAGTGCAAGAAAACGAGTCGCAGCGCGGCTTGGCGCACTTCTTGGAGCATATGTGCTTCAATGGTACGACCAATTTCCCCGGCAATGGCGTGATTGAAGCCTGCGAGCGCTTTGGCGTAAAGTTTGGCGAGAATATCAACGCTTATACGTCAACGGATGAGACCGTTTACAACATCGACAACGTTCCCGCTACGGCCGAAAATATTGAGACGTGCTTGAAGATTTTGCACGACTGGTCTAACAGTCTGTTGCTCGAGCCGGACGAGATTCAGAAAGAGCGCGGCGTGATTCACGAAGAGTGGCGTATGCGCAGCTCTGCAACGCAACGCATTCTGAACAACAACTTAGAGAAACTCTATCCGGGCAGCCGCTATGCGCGTCGTATGCCGATCGGTCTGATGAGTGTTGTCGACAACTTCACGCCTGATACGCTTCGCGCTTACTACCACAAATGGTATCGCCCGAATCTGCAGGCAGTAGTTGTTGTGGGCGACATCGACGTAGATCAGATGGTTGCTAAGATCAAAGAAATCTTCAGCCCGATCCAAAACCCGAAGAACGAGGCGAAGTATGAAGACTATCCTGTGCCTTCTACGATGAAGCCTATCTATGTTGTCGACAAAGATAAGGAGCAAGGTCAAGCCGTTATTCAGGCTATGTTCAAGCACGATCCGATGCCGAAAGAATATCGCAATACGGCGGCTTATGTAATTACAGAAGGACTCACGGAGATCATGACAAGCGCGCTCAACGCACGTCTCAATGAGTTGTCACAAAATCCCGACTGCCCCTTCGTAGGCGCTTATGTTAACGACGGCAACTACCTTATCAGTAAAACGATGAGTGCCTTCACGCTCATCGTTGTGCCGAAGCCCGGCAAAGATACAGAAGCTTTGCGTGTAGCCTTCGAAGAGTTGCAACGTGCACGCCAGTTTGGCTTGACGGCAACTGAAATCGATCGCGCTTACAATGAGATGGTCAGCCAGTTTGAGCGCATTTACAACAATCGCGATAAGCAACGCAGCCCTTACTTCATTCAGCAGTATGTACACAACTTCCTCGATGGCACGCCGATGATGTCTATCGAAGATAGCTACAACTTCATGAAGATGGTTGGCCAGCAGTTAAAGCAGGCCGGCGCACTCACTGAGGCTTGCAATGGTATCTTGAAAGAATATACAGCTTCTACAGATAGCAACTTCGTTGTGCTCGCTATGTGCCCCGACAAGGCCGGTATCGCTGTGCCTACTGAAGCGCAGTTGGCTGATGCCGTGAAAGCTGCACTCAGTGCAAAACTGACGGCTTACGTCGACAACGTGAAGAACGAACCGCTCATCAAGAAACTCCCTAAGAAGGGTAAGATCGTTAAGACGGAACAATCTGACTTCGGTTATACTTGCTGGACGCTTTCTAACGGCGCTAAGGTTTACTTCCGCCATACTGACTTCAACGAAAGTCAAGTCTTGATGCAGGCACGCAGCTTCGGCGGCTTGTCTTATGCAAAGGTTAACTCTAAGGCCGACCTCTTCAATGTGCGCAATGCGTCTACATTCATTGAGCAATGTGGTCTCGGTAACTTCTCTGCAACCGAACTTGATAAGGCTTTGGCCGGCAAACAGGCTTCAGTAAGCGCTTCAATCGATCGCGAAACGGAAGGACTTGATGGCAATGCTACGCCGAAAGATCTCCGCACGCTCTTCGAATTGACTTACCTCAAGTTTACCAACCCCGGTAGCGACCGCAAGGCGTTCAACAACGCTGTTGAGTCTATGAAGACGCAGCTCGCCAATGTTGAGGCTGTACCCGAAATGGCTTTCAGCGACTCTGTATCATCTACGATCTACAACCACGATCCCCGCGTGAAGATTTATAAGTCTGCCGACTATGATATGGCCAACTTCGACCAGATGCGCGCTTTCTATCGCGAGCGCTTCAAGTCGCCTTCTGACTTTAATTTCTATTTCACCGGCAACTTCAATGTAGACTCACTCAAGCAATTTGCTGAAATCTACTTGGCATCTATTCCTTCTGCCGGCAAGCGTGAGGTACTCAAAGATTATGGCCTCCACAAGGCTACCGGTATCGTAAACAATCGCTTCACGCGTGCAATGGAGACGCCGAAGGGCAACATCATTCAGGTTATCTGGGGTGAAAATCCTTACACGATGAAAGAATCAGCTACGGTTGATGCACTCGGCGAAGTGCTTACGCAACGCTACCTGAAGAGCATCCGCGAAGAAGGCTCTATGGCTTATAGTGTAGGCGCCCAAGGTGAGGCTTCTTACGGTTCGAAAGATGAATATCTGATCTACGTATCCTGCCCCGTGAAGCCGGCTAAGGCTGACTCTGCACTCTATCTCATCGACTTGGGATTGAAAGAAGTAGCTAAAGACGGTTGTACGAAGGAAGAGTTGGATAAGATCAAGCAGTTTAATCTTAAGAACTATGCCGACAATCAGAAAGTCAACAGCTATTGGGCTAGCTTGATCCGCAGCAAAACGCTTTGGAATAAAGATCTCCATACGGGTTATGAAGCTGTCATCAATGGCTTGTCTTCTGATGATCTTAAGAACTTCGTGAACAATGTTGTTCTGAAAAAGCTCAATCGTCTTACGATTACGATGCTTCCGGCATCTCTTAAAGAATAAGCATTGCCGATCATTTCAGCTTCAGTCCTAACGATAAACGACTGATCCGCTGATTTTCCATAAAGCTACGGCCCGCCTGCTTTGGTTGCAGGCGGGCCGTAAGCGTATTAAGTCATTTCTCACCAAGCGCCTTTAAGGCAGTGTAGGATGTTTTTTCGTGCCGTAACCCCTTAGTGTTGGTCGTTTACGCTTTCTTCCGGCAGACATTCGCTTGTTTTGAAAGACCAACCCTATGGGGTTGTCGATTTTACTATGCTCCGAGGCAGCGTTGACGTTGCACGTCAACACTGCCCTACCAAAAGACTAACCCCGATGGGGTTATTTGTGGACGGAAGTGCGCGATAGTTGACGATTTTAGGCGTGCAAATGTTAGCCTCATATTTATTTATGTCAAAGGTAACACAAAATTAAACCGACAAAACTACACCCTCAAAAACAACCCCTTAGGGTTGGTCCTTTGGCAGGGCAGGGTTAAGATGCGAAGCGGTTTAACCCTGCCTAAGTCCAGCGCGAAGTGCAACCCCTTAGGGTTGGTCTTTATTTACGACTGCATTTCGCCGATTATATATGCTAATAAATCAATTTGCCAAAGCTCACCCCCGCAAAACAACCCCTTATGGTTGGTCGTTTACGCTTTCTTCCGGCGGGCGTTGGGTCGTTTTGAAAGACCAATCCTAAGAGATTGACAATTTTACTATGCTCCGAGACAGCGTTGACGTTGCACGTCAACACTGCCCTACCAAAAGACTAACCCCGATGGGGTTATTGGTGGACGAAACTATGCGGAAACAATACAAATTCACGCGGAAATTCTGACACGTATACGTGTTATTGATCCAAAGCAATTATAAACTCGAATGTAAACGCGCAAAACATCCCCAACAAGCCCTTAGGCTTGGTCTTTTGGCAGGGCAGGCGTTGGAGCGAAGCGACAACCCTGCCATAGTTCGCCGCAAAAGTGCAACCCCTTAGGGTTGGTCATTCAAAATGTCCGCTAATAAGCGTGTAAATACACAGATAAACCCAAACCACCAGAGCCCACTCCCGCACCACAAGCCCTTAGGCTTGGTCTTTTGGCAGGGCAGGCGTTGAAGCAAAGCGACAACCCTGCCACGATGCGCCGCAAACAGCAACCCCTTAGGGTTGGTCTTTCAAATCGGCCGCTGATTGTCTTATAATCAAGCGATTATTGCGCGTTTTGTCGGCTCAGCAGAAATGCTTACCTTTGCATACGCAAGGGCGAGGAGCGCTCTTGGTTCAATTATTCACCAATTAAATCTATACCACAATGATTAAATTCGTTATTAGAGCGAAGAAAAATCCGCTCAAAAAAGATCAAGTAAAATTTTATCCGCAGATGGCGCCGGGCGTGCCCGTGATGTTGCGCACGATTGTCGGGCGCATCGAGAAGCGTTCGGGCGTATCTTCTGCCTCCGTCAAGGCGGTATTGGATGCTCTGCAATATGAGATTCTCCAAACACTTGCGGATGGTAATTCGGTTCGCTTAGGAGACCTCGGTTCTTTTCGCCTGACAATGCACGGCGAGGGCGTAATGACGGCGAAAGAGGCCAAGGAAAAAGGTGCAAATCTCATTAAGCGCGTGAGCGTGAGGTTCGCGAAAAGCAGTACGATGCGGATGGCCCTCGACAAGTGCAACTTAATCTTCGGTGCACAGGACGATATTCAGAATGCGAAGTAAGCGAAGAAGTGGCACAGCTTAGTGCCGGCAAAAAATTACATTTAGGAAAGGCCGCGTTTTCAACTGATGAAAGCGCGGTTTTTTCGTATTTTGTCGAAAATTGGCCGTTTTTCGGTCGCGCAGGGATAGGGATTATTGAAACTTTTACCTATGATCGGAGAAAGTTTCTTAGGTGAAAGTTTGAACTTTCTTATAGGCAAATTAAAATTGTCTTATAAGAGAATTTTTCCGATCATAGGTGAAAGTTTGGCGGAGGTGAGTAGTGGGTTGTGGCGGGGCGGTTTGGTCGGCATTTTTATAGCCGGATATGCGATGAAACCGCCGTCTTTTTTGAATAATTTTATTTTTGTGTTGATGCATTTTCGCGTGTTTTTGAAAGACCAACCCTATGGAGTTGTCATTTTTTCGGGGCTTCGAGGCAGGGTTGACGCATCGCGTCAACCCTGCCCTGTTAAAAGACTAACTCCGATGGGATTATTTGGGGATGTGAGGTTGGGGAAATGGGCTAATGAGGTTCGCGCTTGGTGATCGGACGTTGAACGTTGAAATTATCAGCCCCAATGGGGTTATTTGCGGATGGACTTGTGGAAAAGTTAGGCGGAAGAGTTGGTTAATTGGGCACTTGCCGACACTAACTACACAAGGTATAAGGCCAATCAGACCACTACAATTTCACTACGGCCGCCAACAGGGAGTTTGCGCACTTGTATTTGCGGCGAAATCTGCCGGCGAATTTGATCCGTGTGACTAATGACGCCTACTTTGCGCCCTTCTATCGTCTCAAGATTGCTCAAAGCCTCCATCACTAAGTTGAGCGAAGCCTGATCAAGATTGCCGAAACCCTCGTCTATAAACAAGCTGCCGATAGATAAATTGTGCGCCGACAGCGAAGCCAAGCCCAAGGCCAAAGCCAAACAGACGACAAAGGTTTCGCCGCCCGAAAGCGAGGAAACGTAACGACGTTCGTCAAACATATCGCGATCTTCGATCTCCAGCGTGAGTGTGCCCGGAATGTTGACCAAGCGGTAGCGCGCAGAGAGGTGAGATAGGTGATGGTTGGCTTGCGCTACGAGCAAACGGAAGGTATAGCTTTGCGCCAATTCGCGGAATTTCTTACCCGTACTGCTACCTAAAAGATCGTCTAAGCGACCCCATTCGGTCGCATCTTCTTCCAGTTGGCGCAAGGCCTCGTGCCGCTTTGCGGCTGCCGCTTCACTATCATAATGAGCCTTGAGGCGCGACTGCAATTGTAGGAGTTCGGCAGACAAGGTTTCGTGGCGCTGCTGCAAATCTTGCAAGTGCGCTTGCAAGGCTTCGGGAGTTTCTTCTCCCTCTCCTGAAGGGTGTCCGGGAAGCGCTTTGAGTCGTATAAAATCCTCACGCGCCTTGTTTGCATTATGGGCCGCCAAGAGGCAGGCTTCATCGCGGCGGGCTATTTCGGCACGAATGGCATTCCAATCGGTAGGGTCGGTGAAGAGCGTTTCCATCTCGCTAAACTGCGTCGGTGTATGCGTGCCGTTAAACTTCAGAATCCACAAGTCCATTTCCGAACTCTTGCGGTTGTATTCTTGGCGGCCGGCTTCAAGCGCCTGCTCTACGTTTTCGTGTTGCCCATCCAAGCGGTTCAGACGGTCGTTGGCCTCGGCCAATCGTGCGATGCACGTTTGCGTTTCTTGCTGCGTCTTGCGAATAAATGCGTTGAGGCGCGCCTCCAATTCGGCCGGTGTGTCCTTGCCCACAAGCCTACGCATCTCCTCCTGCATATCCGACAATTCGTTGCGCTGCATAGAGAGTTCGTTGACCGTCTCTTCCAATTGTCGATTAGCCTCTGCTTCGGCTTCTTCCACACTTTTTAGTTCCTCGCCCAACTGGAAGGTACGCTGCGCCTTTTCTTCGAGTTTGTTCGTCGTATAGAGCCACTCGTCATAGAGACTCACGATGCGGCGGCGGAAGTTTTCAGCATTGTGTTTCCACTCCGAGAACCAACCCGACAGCGTGATCATTTCATCAAGATCGACATAGAGCGCCTCTGTTGTACGCTCGGATTTGCGCAAACGCGCCTGTACATCTTCCAAAGAACCCATACGCACCTGCCGCTCTGTTTTGAGTGCGCCAAGTCGGCTTGCCGTTTCGCGCACTTGATTCTCTAAGCGCTCCACTTCTATCGTTAGGCGGTCGATAAAACCTTGGTGAAAATTGAAAGTCTTGAGCGTGACGTCATCTTCTTCAGCTGCACGCTGCGTATTTTCCAAGAGTAGGCCGATCATCATTGCGCGGGCCTGCCGATTGACTGTCGGTGAGCATTCTTTAAAAGAATTGTCGAGCGTAGCAAAAGTCTGCCACTCTTCTTCGTCAGCCTTTTGCCGAGCTTCTAAGGAAGTAAAGTAATTGCGCTCCAACGTGAGTTCACTCTCCGCTCGCGCCATTTGCAGGCGTAAGTCATCTAATTGGCGGAGTTTGGCGTCGGCCAAATCGCAGGCCTCATTATAATCGGTTTCCAAATTGGAGATCAATTCACCCAACTCGCGCTCCGTCTCCGTATGATAAGGGTGATGCGTCGCGCCGCAAACGGGACAAGGCGCCCCTTCACGCAAGTCGTGACGCAAGATTTCGATGTTCTCACTATTGCTCAAGATATAAGCTTGTCGGCGGCGCTCCCGCAAATCGCGTGCTGTAGCGGCCTCGGCCTCTAATCGCTCCAAAGACTTCTTAAGCTGGTCGAGGTTTGTTGCATCACGGGCAATCTTAGCTCGCCGCTCATCTAACTCCTCATAGCCGTTAGCGATACGCGTCCACAAACGCGCCGCGTGGCGCAAGCCGGTAGCCCGATTGCTTTCTTCGGCCAACTTTTGTTGGAGCTGCGCGCCATTCAAACCCTTATTTGCCTGACGGTGCATTAGCAATTCGCTCTTTTGCACGCTGAGCGCGGACTCTTTTTCATTCTGTTCCTTTTCTGTCTCTTCAAGTTTGCCGGAAATGTCCCTCAAAATCCGCTGCAATTTCTCTGTCGCATTGAGGTTCTCCGCGTGCTGCGTAGTCTCGCTGTCGAAAGAATTGAGTTTATCCTTGATCAACTCAATCTTATCAAACATCACGCGGTGTGTAGAGAGCGCCTGAAACCTCACTTGCAACTCCTTTTCCTCTTTATGTTCCGCCTCTATAGTCGCTAATTTGGCGGCGTGGGCTTCACATTGCCGATGTAGCTGTACTTCGGCCTGCGTCTTACGATGCTCCAAGCGCTTGATGGTATCTTCTTTACCGGTAATCTCTCCACTGAGTTGGCGTCCGCGATTGATGCCGGGCAATTGTTGTTGCAGTTGTGCTAAAGCGGCCGCCTCCTGCTCGCGGGCCGTATCGAGAGCCGCCGAAGCGGCTTGCACCGTCTTCTTTGCTTCTGTGCGCTCGCCATAAAGCGCCTCGCCCTGCCGCTGCAAGCGCTCTACATCAGAACGACGCAGGACGATGTCGCGATAGAGCTGCTGCACGGGTTGCAGTTCGTCAAACCGGCGCAGGCGCAACAGGTCCGTGCGCATCGCCTCTCTTGCCCGCCGCGCTTGGAGATCAACCTCTTCGAGTTGCTTGACCTTAGCCTCTGCCGCAGCAAAGTCGACCAACCAATTGATTTGCGACTTTACCATCTCCTGCTCACTGCACAATTGTTTTTCAGACAAGGTCAGGCGGTTCACGTCGGTCTCCAGATCTTCCAATTCTTCAGGCGTGAGCCGGTTATGGAGAATGCCTTCGATATGACTTTCTTCCGCTTTGACGCGGGCGGTAGCTGCGGCCGCTTTCTCGTGAATGCGCATCGAGATGCGGCCGTAGATTTCCGTGCCCGTCAGCTTCTCAAGCAAGGCCGACTTTTCTTCTTTGCGCGCTTTGAGGAAGGAGGCAAAACTATTTTGAGCCAGCATAACGGTGCGTGAGAACTGCATATAATCTAAACCGACTACGCGGTTGATTTCTTCTTGGAGCTCTGCGTTGCGCCCGTCGAAACTCTTCTTTTTAGGGGCAATTTGGCGAAAGGAACGCGCCACGGTATCATAATTGCCCGTTCGCTTTTTGCGACAAGACCACGCGGCTTCATAACGAGCGCCGTCAGGGGTTGAAAACTCGACCACGGCAGACGCCTCTTTTTGTCCACGGCGCATAATGTTGCGAACGTCGTCAGTCTGAATGCCTTTGACGGTAGAATCCGTCGCAAGGGCTTCGCTGTTCATCTTCTCTACGCCGTCCAAACGAGGCGCCCGCCCGTAGAGGGCTAAGCAAATGGCGTCGAGCAGTGTAGACTTGCCCGCTCCCGTATCGCCTGTGATCGCAAAGAGTCCGGCTGAGCGCAAAGGCTCTGTGGTAAAGTCTATCGTCTGGAGGCCTTCGAAGGAAGTCAGATTGTTGAGCGTTACTTTATCTATTTTCATCGTAGTCTGCAAGTAGTGATGTTATCGGCAATAATCTTATTGATCAGCGTGGCCACCGGTGATGACGTCTTCGGCAGCCTCTGCGAAGCGCGTCTGCAAAGCTTCGGGAAGGGGCTTGCCATATTTATCTTGAAAAACTTGTTGGGCCAATTCGAGCGGCGTCGTGGTGGTGACGTTGACAACGTCGGGCATCGAGCGCTCTACATTGGGCGCTTCGGGCTGCTCGCGCAGAATGCGGCAGAAGCGCACAGCCTTGGTCTGCAAGGCGTTCGTGACGTCGTGTAAAAATTGCGGCTCGGGCTGCTCCTCTCTCACGCGGAGTTCTAGGTAGGGCCAACCAAGCCCTTCGTCGTTCTTCTCTCGATGCGGCAGTCGACTGATGAGGTCTAAAACTTCGCCGGCCGATGCTGCGCCCTTTTCAGGAATAGACTTCAATTGGCGCAAAGGCGTATAAGTAAGTCTAGATACAGCGGACCGCCCTTGCTCATCAAGCTCTATGAGTTGGGCGCCGTGGTCATAATATTTTTCAGAAAAAGACATCGGTAGGATGCTACCGGCATAGAAGGTATGCTCGCGCACTTCCTGCGCACGATGAATGTGGCCTAAAGCGATATATGCGGCATCGCGACCGGCTACGTCGCCTTCGACGCGGTCTTGTCCGCCAACGACAAGGCGCTCGCTGTGTTCCGTTTCGCTCAAGCGAGCATCGGCGGCATAATAATGGGCCACAGGAATGACGGGCAGACCGCGGAAATCACTCTTGCGCAGGTGCTTCCACAACTGCTCAAAATAATAGCGTAAGCCCTCTTCTTGCGTCATACCGGCCGGATAGTCGCCGCTGCGCAGGTAAGGAACGGCAAAGCAAACGACCTCCGCCTCATTATTGTCGCGCCGACTCAAAGGGAGAATTAGGCGGTCGAAATCGGGCGTGCCGTCGGGCAGGCGTTCGATCGTGCCGCGCACATATATATTATGAAGATACAACAAGCCGGCCGGTGCTTCGAGGCGTGCGCCGGAATCGTGGTTGCCGGCAATCACGACGATTTGCAGCCCGCTCACCTCCTCGGCAGCGGTACAGAGAAAGCGGAAAAACATCTTTTCGGCTTCGGCCGAAGGATTGGGATGATCGAAGACGTCGCCGGCAATGAGCAAGACGTCGGGCTGCTGCTCCGCAAGCGTCTGCCGCAACCAGGCGAGATAGTGCTTAAATTCGGCTTCGCGATCATAGCCGTAGAAGGCATTGCCCAGATGCCAATCGGCCGTATGTAGCAACTTCATAGTTGTCGTTCTTTTTATTTTGCGCAAAATTACTTAAAGGGGCGTAATAACGGACAGAAAAAGAACACTTTTCTTTGCCCGACCGCATAGGTGGTGCGAAGAAAAGTGTGGGAGAATTGTTCGTGCGGCGCGCAGCTATGCCGCGCGAACAAGTGTAAGGAAAGAAAGACACGTGAGGTCGGCGATGCTTAGTTGACGTATTACCTCAACCGTTGTCAACACACATCACCAACCATCACGCTACTCACTCATTATTACTAACCATTAAATCATTACTTCACTACTTTTTTGCCGTTGATAATATATATACCCTTCGGCAGGTCTTCTACTTTACCGCCGAGTTTCGCGCCGCTGAGCGTATAGATGCCTTGCTTAGCTTCGGTGTCGATAGTCGGCGTGTCGATGCCGGCCGGGTCTCTTGTGATTACAATCTTGCTCTTTACTTTTTCTCCATTGAGCACTACAGCGTGCGCTGATTCGTCGAATCTTGCCCCCGAGGGTTGCGTGATGTTGCTATATTCCAGCGTGAGTGAAGCGAGGTCGCAGATAGAACCTTGTTCTCCTTCTGCTGTTACCGTAGCATTTCTGATAAGTAACTTCTCGTTTGAACCATCCCGTCCTGCAATGCCATAGTATCCCTTGACATTCACAATACAGTCGTCAATCGTAAGATCAGCATTATTGAGGTAGATCCCACAATCTTTTTGGCTATTCACGTTGAGCGCGCCGCCGCCGGTAAGCGTTAGCGGATGAGTGAAGCTGAGCGTTGCGCTTTCGTATGTGGTCAGGCTGTTTGTGCCAATGACGTTTATCGTCAAACCGTCGATGTATGAAACGATGGCATTTGTGGCTGTTGAACTGATGATGGCATCCTTCAGCGTAAGAACTTTATTGGTTGGGTCATACTTCACCGTTCCGCTTACTCCGTCAAAAATAGTGAGGTCGCCGCAGTTTTCAGAGTTTACCTTTTTGCCAACAATCTCGAGATCGTAAACCGTAAATTGAGGAGTAATAACCACCTTGCTCGTTACTTTCTCTCCATTGAGTACGATAGCATTCTGAGAGGGGGCAAACCTTGCGCCCGCCGGCTGCGTGATGGCGCACCCTTCCAGCGTGAGCGAAGCGAAGTCGCAGATGGAGCCGTCTTTTCCTTCTGCTGTTACCGTAGCATTTTTGATCAGTAATTTCTCAGTTGAACCATTCCATCCTGTAATGCCCCATCGCCCCTTGGCGTTCACGATGCAGTTCTCGATAGTGAGGTCGGTTTGATCTGCGTAGATTCCACAGTTTTTCTGACTATTTATGTTGAGCGTACCATCGCCGGTAATAGTCCCCGTAACATTAAAGCAAATACTTGCTGCATCTATTGAGTTCAGCTCGTTAGTGCCGCTCACCTTTATCGTTAAATTGTCGATTAGTGAATTGATACACAGAGCTTCTGCATTAATGGTCGCATTTTTTAGCGTAAGAGTTTTTGTAGAAGGGTCGTATTTCACGGTTCCGCTCACGCCAGGAATCACAGAAAGGTCGCCGCAGTTGTCTGAAGTTACCTGCGTGCCGCAAATCTGAAGATCGTAGTTCTGAACTTCTCCGGTTTAGGTAATTGTCAGCTTGGCAGCATCGATTCCGCTATCCGTTTTATACATCGTGAAGCGATAGGTCTTGCCTGCCTCGAATTTGTAATCGTCGGCTCTTGTGGGACCGTCTTTGTCGCCTGCGATCCATATTTTCTTGCCTGCCTCCGGTGCGGCAATACAGAAATCGTAGACGCCTGCATGAATATCCACGTAACCCTCGCCGTCCACAACCATGTATTGAGGTGTTGTAGACGGATCGGCATTACCCGGAATTTTGTATTCGAAGCTGTTGTAGAGGTCGGCTGGTGGGTTGGCGTTGTACCATAATGCATCATTCCCTGGAATCTTGTCGCCGTAGAGATTGTGGTCAGCATCGAGTAGCATCTGGTAGCCACTGCCGTCGCCCCACACGTTGTGCGCTTCGAGAATGATTCTTGCCTTGCCTTGCGCCTGCGCCGTGATGGGCAGTGCCAGCATCGTGATGAACAGCGCAGCTATCGCCGCGTAGATGTTCTTGCGTAATGTGTTATACATATAATATATGCCTCCCTGTGAAACTCCTTTTGGAGCAACGCCGTATCGAAGGCTCGGGCGTTTGCGGTTGTTAAAATGAATTACCTGTTTACTTTTCAGTATTTTTAGAATGACCCTTCTTACACGCATATATGTTGCCTTAGCACGTCATCCCTTTAATTCGTCCAGCCATTTGCACCATTTGCGGCGCTTGGGCGGCGATTTTTTATGTTCCTCTTCGGTGTGCGAGGTAAATTCTTCTTTGCGGCGATCCAATTCTGAGTTGATCATATCTCTGATCGTTTCCAAGCACGCCAATCGATCTTCCAAAAAACGTTGAGCGGCCACTTGACGTTCTTGCGAACTTTTTCTCGGATGTTTCTTGTTTTTGAATGCCGACATAGATTTCCTTGCTTGACTATCGCAAAGTTCGGACGATTTGAACCTAATTGACTTGCTCTAATCGGACAAAAATATGCTCTAATCGGACATTTTTCATTTTCCCCGACTTGCTCTAATCGGACATGGGCTATATTTTAAAACGCTGATAATGAAGGAAAGTAGTCTCAAAAACGCATCACATGTAAACAAATGCAAAAATGGTAATTCGATCCTTTTGTGGTTTTTCGCCAATATTTTGTTGCTTGAAAACTATCAAATTTGATTACTCGAAAAGAATGAGCTTATTTCCCATCGAACATTACCTTTTTGGCGCTTACACGCACCGTAATCCGTCCATTCCCCGTTGGCGGTCTTTTGCAAACTAAAAAACTTTGCAAATTCATTGTATTCAGGCAATTATAGTACGTATTTCGTTCGTTATATCCCGCATGTTGTTTCGATTTATTGACAGAAAAAATATGGCTATTCCGCCGAAATTTTTCCCGAAACCGCTCAAAGATTTCCCTCAATTGGATTTTTCATCCGAAATAAGCCTCGAAAATAAACGTAAAAACGAAGAAAAAATCGAAAAAAACGCGGTTTCATCGAAAATTCGGCCATAAAAAGCCACCTCAAGCTTCTACGTTTCAACACTTCGCGCTTAATCCTCAAAAATGTATAGTCAAGTGGTAATTTTTGCATAATACCCGACACATTCACCACCCCATTTCCACGACCGCACGTCCACAAATAACCCCATCAGAACATAATGCTACGCTCACTCGCGACCAAACCCAAATCCCGCCATCCTATTTTCACGACGATATATCCGCAAATAAGCCCACAAGATCCAACCTTGTACACGCTTACTCCCGAATGTTTACCCAGCCACCCTATTTTCACGACTATACATCTGCAAATAACCCCAACGGGGTTAGTCTTTTGGCAGGGCAGGGTTAAGGTGCGAAGCGGCTTAACCCTGCCTAACACACACCGACATTGACAACCCCTTAGGGTTGGTCTTTCAAAAACATCCGCAAACCAAATCGCAACGCAAATAACCCCCATTATAACTCGCACGAACAACGACTCACGTCGTTAGTGCCTGGGTTGCCGCTTCGCTCTTCAACCCTGCCACGGTGAAAGACCAACCCCTGATGGGGTTGCACTCACTTCCATCCGTTTATCCGGGGTTAAGTCGCTTCGCAACTTAACCCCGGCCTGCCAAAAGACCAACCCTAAGGGGTTGTCGTCCTCTTTATTGAATTGGGGTTAGACCTCGTGCCTAATCCTTTACAAAATAGACTCGCACTAACTTGACCTATAATTCCTTCCAATCAATTTTTTTAATGCAACCTCTCCGCAAACGATCTATCGAAACCAACATACTCTTCGCATGCAACTTAAAACTAACCCTGCCGCCCCATTTCCACGACCACACAATTACAAATAATCCCACAAACTCCAACCTTGCACACGCTTACGCCCAAACGTCAAACCCGCCATCCCATTTCCACAACCTCACATCCGCAAATAACCCCATCGGGGTTAGTCTCTTGGCAGGGCAGGGTTAAGGTGCGAAGCGGCTTAACCCTGCCTAACGCGCACAAGCATTGGCAACCCCTTAGGGTTGGTCTTTCAAAAAACATCCGATTACCGACACTCGTTATCTTCAACTCATTAAGTGATCAACCGAAGCGCTATTTATAACGCCAATCGCATTAACTTTAACACGCACACCCCATCCCCAACCAATTCCGCCGCAAATAACCCCATCGGGGTTAGCCTTTTGGTAGGGCAGGGTAAAGGGCGCAGCGCTTTAACCCTGTCTAACGCACCGCCGAATTGACAACCCCTAAGGGTTGGTCTTTCAAAAGCGTCCGCTAATGAGCGCACGATGAACAATAGCTCGTGGAAATAAGCGAAAACAGCCCATTTCATCGCGAATAATCGACATTGTAACCTCTAAAATCAACCATCGCCGACCGCCTTCCCCATAGCAAACGCTTCGCATCGGTTGCGGAAAAAGCAGTACCCAGTTTTTCGCTACGAATGTCCCATTTTCACACGAAAAAAACTGAACGACAAAACGAGCGCTTTTAATTGCCCGAATTTTCACCGTGGTGAAACAAACGTACGCTCGTGAGCGTATAACCTTTTCATCAGGATAAAAAGATCTTACGCTCGTGATGAAAAAGGTGCAAACCTAAGTTTGCTTTGAAAAATGTGGGGACAAAGGTTGCCTTTTCACATTGAAAAGGCGGCGAAGAATGGGCCTTTACGGCGAAACGTCAAATGTAGGGTCTCAAACTTCGGCTGTGCTTGAGCGAATGGCGCCGATGTTGTGCTTAAAATGCGATGAAATGGGCATTTTTTACATATATAGCACTCAAAAACAAATGATACTATTGGCCAATCGGTCAATAGTAGAAATCAACGACGACGGGGAGATGATCTGAAAAGCCGCCTTGATAAAAAGATCCGAGAAAGGAGCGATAAGGTACAACCCCATGGTCGCCTGCATCGTATTTAAGGAGTGGAGCATCGGTGAAAATGAAGCAATCTTTGGGTGATGTGTGCAGCCCTTCGGTCGTAAGGAGTCGATCATTGACGATAATCTGATCCAATTGCGCCCATCGGCCTTGAAATTTATGCGTTCCTCGAATGCCATTTGCGGCTTTTAAGTCGGCGGTTAGGACGCACAAAAACGGAGGTTGAATCGCCTCGGCCCATTTTCGGGCTTCCAAGACGGTAGCTATGGACGGGTCAGTATGTTCATCGTTGAAATCGCCCATAATGACCACTTTTCGGTCGCGTCCGTCGCGTGTTAGGCCGTCAATTTCCTGCCGCAATCGCTGCGCTACCCGACAGCGGTAAGGCATAGTGCGCCGTACGCCACCGCGGCGGCTGGGTAGATGGACCACAAAGACAGAAAGCGTATCGCCCGAAGGCACAAGTCCGCAGACGTGCAGGATGTCGCGCGTCGGGTTTTCGTGCTTGTTGGTCGGCATCACGCGCAGCGTATCCATATAAAGGAGATGAAAAGCCGACGGTTGATAGAGCAGGGTTACATCTATGCCGCGCCGGTCCGCGCTTTCCGTCATACAATAGTGATAGTTGAAGCTATGGAGTCGTGTGTGGTGCAGTAGGTCTTCGATAACGCGTGCGTTTTCCACCTCGCACAAAGCTACGAGTTTGGGTGGCTGCATTTCTCCGACGCCGGCAATAACGGAGGCGATGCGACTCAACTTGGCGCGATATTTAGGCGTATCCCAGTGGAGGCGCCCCGTAGGGAGGAAGTCGAAATCCTGCTTGCCCTCATCGTGAATCGTATCAAAGGCATTTTCTACGTTGTAGGTCATCACACGAAATCGGCTTTGCGCGCCGGCCGTCAGTACTAAGAGGTAAAAAAAGACAAAGAGCAGGCGCTTCATGGGCGGTCTTCGGCTTTGCGTAATACGCGGCAGGGATTGCCAACCGCCACTACGCCGGGCGGAACATCGCGCGTGACGACGCTACCTGCGCCAATGACGCTACCTGCACCGATGCTGATGCCGGGAAGGATGCATACTTGTGCGCCAATCCAAACGTTGTCTGCTATATAAATGGCTTCGTTGCGCTCCAAACCTTGATTGCGCAGCTCGACAGTCAAGGGGTGGATGGGGGTATTAAAACTACAGTTGGGGCCTACAAAGATATGACTGCCGAAAACTATGGGTGCGCCGTCGAGCATTACGCAACCTTTGTTGATAAAGACGTGATCGCCCAGTGAAATATTGCAGCCGTAATCGACCATAAAAGGGGGCAGGACGGTGCAATCGCGACCTACGCGCCCCAAAAGGCGGCGCAGGAGAGCATCGCGCGCATCGGTCTCGGCGGGATGCAGGCGGTTGTACTGATAACTTAAGTCTTGGGCCTCGTCGAGCAGGCGGCGAAGTTCGGGATTTGCGCCGGGATTGTGCCATTGTCCGCTCAAGGCTTTTTCTCTTTCTGTCATTAGAATAAAAAGTTAGAAGGTCGTGGTATGTATTTGGAAAGGAGCTAAAAGTAGGCGGTTTTATCGGGATTTAATGCCCATTTTCTGGTTGTACATGATGGTTGCTCACCTGCCAAACGTTGGAGAAAGGGAGCGTCTCGTCGTGACTGACGAGCACGATGGCGCAGTCGTCTTGCAAACGAAGGAGAAGTTCGTACAAAAAAGTCTTACCGGCGGCGTCAAGATGCGTATCCGGCTCATCCAAGAGTAGGAGATCGGGGCGGGAAACTATGGCACGGGCCAATAAAACCCGCTGCCACTGGCCGCCACTCAAATCGGAGATAGGCCGGGAGGCCAACTGCTCGATGGCTAACTGATGCAGGGCTTCGCGAACGCGATCGTCGGCATCGGGCGAAAAACGCGACAGCAGTTTTTTTCGATTTTGCAGGCCGGAGCGCACGACATCGTAAACGCGCAAAGGAAACTGGCGATCAATTTTCCGATACTGCGGCAAATAACCTAAACGCAGGCCGGACGCACGGCGGATCTCGCCTTTCGTGGGGCGCAATAAGCCGGCGAGTAAACGCAAGAGTGTCGTTTTTCCGCCGCCATTTGTGCCCGCCAAAACGATAAAATCGTGCGGTTTAATCGCGATATTGACGTTTTCCAATACGACTTGGCCGTCAAAAGCAAAGGTTACGTCGCTGAGGCTTACTAAATTCATTGTGCAGCTAAGGATTTTGCGATCGCAATGGCTTCATTGTCCCAGCGATAAGCCAAGGGATTGATGATGACAACGCGGGCGCCGGTGGCTTTTGAAATGGGTTTGACGGAGCGCCCCTTGAACTCGCGCGGCAAGAATATGATGTGGACTTCGGCCGCTTTGGCTTCCGTGATGATCGTAGCGAGATGATCGCCCGATGGCTCTTTGCCGTCTTGCTCAATCGTGAGTTGGTGGAAGCCATATTCGCTGGCAAAGTAGGCCAAAGCAGGATGATAGATTAAAAAATTGCGATATCGTACCTTGCTAACCATAAGTCGTATGCGGCGATCGACTTCGTCGGCGTGGCGCTCGAGTTCTGCCAACTTCTTTTTGTATACTTCGGTGTGTTTTGGGTCGTTCTTGCAGAGTGCATTGCAGACATTGCGGGCCATCTGCACGACATTCTTGGGCGACATCCAGATGTGCGGGTCTGTAGAGTCGCTGTGGCCCTCGTGTTTTGCAGCCAAAAGGGATATTCCGTCGGACACGGTGTATACTTTTAGCGTCGGGGCGGTCTCTTTCATGCGTTCGAGTTGCTGCCTTTCAAACCCGAGCGTGCCGATAGCAAAATATAGCCGGCTGTTACTTACGTCCATCAGCTGTTTTGGTGTGGGTTCGTAGGTTTCCGGACTTGCTCCGACCGGTGTCAAAGTAACGACTTTGTAGTAATCGCCCGCAAGGTGTTCGACAATATTGCGTAGGGGCTCGATGCTGACGGAGATGAGCGGTTTATAACCCGTCTTGTCGTTTTTACAAGTCCAGAAGAGTGGAATCAAAAGCAAGAGAAAAAGGAATCTGATGCGCATAGTGTTGAAGTTTTTTCGCTTGGGCGGAGTTGGAAATGACTCCGGCCGGTGCGGCGGTCTTTTGTGGTTATTTATTTTCAAGCGCGAAGCGCGTGAGTGTTTGTCGGACGTGAAATAATTCTCGGCGGCCTCGATTCGGCGCGCGTTGGATTTATAATATACTCGGTCGTGTTTGCTAAAATGAAACGTAAGAGCTGACGATTACTGCGTAGCGCGTGAATTTACCCAAGGCAATCGTGAACGCAGAATAGAAGAGGTTGGTGCGTAGAAAGCCCATCGAGACTGTGAGTATGCTGCCCAAGATTGGCACCCAGGCCAACAAGCCCGCCCACGCGCCGTATTTGCGTACGTGCCGCAAACCTTTGTGTAGGTCCTGCGGCTTCACTTTTGCATATTTCTCGATCCATTCTTCTTTTCCTTTTGTTCCGATCCAGTAGTTAAACATTCCGCCTAAAAGATTGCCAATGGTGCCCCAAATAAGCAGCCCGACGGGATCTGCACCGGCGGCTAAAAGCCCCAGCAATACGACCTCAGACGCAAAGGGCAAAAAAGTACCGGCTAAAAACGCTGCGATAAACATTCCGAGTACGCCGTGTGCGATTAAAAAATCTGTGATCTCTGTCATATCATCTCCAAGTTTGATTTTTTACGCCCAGCCAAAGAATTCCAGCAAGCCGTAATTGTATATGCCCAATGCGATCAAGCCCAGCAGCCAGCAGATAAACCAAACGTTCATCAACAAGCCTCCGCGCGCCAAAGCGAAGTAGTGCGCGATCAGCGGAGAAGCCACCACCAAGTAAAGAGGCATTATTATACAATAATGATGTGGCAATAATACACCCCCTCCGGCAATAGCCAGTTCGAGAATGATCAGGACATAAAGAAACACACGTGTGCGAATTTTATCGTTGAAGCTGGTACGGACGAAGTGGAGCGTACTCAGCAGCGCCAAAAGGCTGAGAAAACAGAAACTTGCTACGTGCGGCAGCGGCAGATGTTGGAAATCGGGCCAACTATATTGTAAAAACGGGGTAAATTGTTGCTCTAATTCTTCCAAACGGTTCATCCAAACGAGATAGCCGGCGTAAAACCAATAGGGAACAACCAAACCGAAGAGTCCGGCAAACAAAGATCGCCACGTGAGCGTGTGCAAAACGAGGGCCATCGTCACATAAAAGAAAACCGACAGCACAAGTAGCGGCGGGAAAACCAAACTTCCGATGGAAAGGAAGAAGAAAGCGTGAAACGTATAATGCTCGGGGCGATATTGCTGATAAGAACCGAAGAGGCAAAACAAGGCCGGCAGCAGCCCTATGGCGGGAATCAAATTCGTTCCGGCCGGATGGAGATCCGGCAGCGCTGCAAATAGCGTCAAAAAAGTGGCACTTACGAGGCGCGAACGTATGCGTAGGAGTTGAAAACGATTGTTTAACTCGCGCAGCGTATAGGTTAAGGCGCAGACAATCGCAAAGCCGCCCCACAGCCACGCGCTGCGCGGATCGGGAAGCACCCAAACTACACCGGCAATGACGGCTACAAGCGGCAGCGTCAGCATACTTTTGGCCGATCGGTTGCGAAAATCGTCCATCCTGTTCCTATCTATATAATAATGTGTGCGGCTTTTAGCCTTAGGCGTCTATGATGTCTTTGCCGATGTCGCGGCGGAAATATTTCCCCTCAAAGTCAATGGCCTCTGCGCCGCGCATCGACTTCGCCAAAGCTTCAGTCGCCGTTGCGCCGTAGTTGCTTACCGCTGCGACGCGCCCACCTGCCGTCACGAGTTGCCCGTCTTTCAGCGCCGTGCCCGCGTGAAACACCACGCCGTCCGCTTGCTCGCCAATTGTCATCGGAATATTTTTACGATAAGCCTCGGGATAGCCGCCACTGACGCACATCACGCAGACCGCAGGACGCTCATCGAAGACCACTTCGCGGCGATCCAAGTCGCCTTGCGCCACACCCTCAAAAAGTTCGACAAGATCACTCTTCAGTCGGAGCATAACCGTCTCCGTTTCGGGGTCGCCCATACGGCAGTTGTATTCGATTACCTTCGGTCGCCCATCACAATTGATCAAGCCGAAGAAGATAAAGCCGCGGTAGTCCAAGCCGTCAGCCGCCAAGCCTTCGACCGTGGGCCGCACGATCTCATCTTCTACGCGTTGCATCCATTCTTTCGTGGCAAAAGGTACGGGCGAAACGGAACCCATACCGCCCGTATTTAAGCCCGTATCGCCTTCGCCGATGCGTTTGTAGTCTTTTGCTTCAGGTAAGATTTGGTAATGCTTCCCGTCAGTCAAGGCAAAGACCGAACACTCTATGCCCGACAAAAATTCTTCTATGACAACCTGCGCACTGGCTGCCCCAAAGCGCCCCGAAAGCATCGCTTTGAGTTCGCTTTCAGCCGTTTCCAAATCATCGAGGATCAATACGCCCTTGCCGGCGGCCAAGCCGTCAGCCTTTAAGACGTAAGGGGGCTTGAGGGTCTTTAGGAAGCGGCAAGCTTCCTCAAACCGGTCTGCGCCGAAGGTTTGATAATCGGCCGTCGGGATGTGATGGCGGCGCATAAAGGCTTTGGCAAAGTCTTTAGAACCTTCCAAGCGTGCGCCGGCGGCACTCGGTCCGATAAGGGCAACGTGCTGCAACTCCGGCCGACTGCGAAAATAATCTACAATGCCTTCTACGAGTGGCGCTTCAGGGCCTACGACGACCATATCTATTTTATTTTCAACGACGAAGCGTCCCACTTCGAGAAACTTCATCGGGTCGAGCGCCACGCAAGTCGCTATTTCGGCCATTCCGGGATTGCCCGGGGCTACAAACAAACGGTCCAATTTTTCGCTCTGCGCGATTTTCCACGCCAATGCGTGTTCGCGGCCTCCGCTACCCAGAAGTAGAATATTCATAATCGCAGTTTATAAGCAGTGAATGTTTCAGTTTGATTACCCAATGTCGGCCTTGCCGCGCCCCGCGCCTACTCCCACGCTCGAAGCGCTTGGCGGAAGAGGGGGCCGGCACCAAATGGCAGTATGCGAAACCGCAAATTTTACGACCGATCGGCTTTATATGCAAAAGTAGTAAAAAGGTTTGGAAAATGCCTCTTTATGTTTTGATACCTTTCTCCCTGCCTGCCTCGCTGAGCACTAAGTGCTTAAACGGCTCGCTTCCGCTGCGCCGTCTCTTGCGCCATCGGTCGCTTGCTTTGTTCGCTTTGTTGGTCCACGATATTTCGTTATTCGTTCTGTTTTTGGCGGTTTCATTGGTTTTTGGCTTGATTTTTTCGGCCGCAGCATTGGATTTTAGATGCGCGGGTTTGAATCAGTCGTCTTTTCATCGTGAGGGGAAAGGTTTTTCATCACGATAAAAAGGTTGTACGCTCACGAGCGTACGTTTGTTTCACCACGGTGAAAATTCGCACAGTTGGGCGCGTCTGGTTTGTCGTTCAGTTATTGTCGCTTGAAATTGGGACTTTCATCGTTGTAGGTCAGGAACTTCTTTTTTCGCAACCGATGCGAATGATTGAGAACAGGGAATAGTTCCGACAACGATAAACAGTTATGGCCTACAATGTCGATTATCTGCGATGAAATGGGTTTTTTTCGATTTTTTCGTTGGGATTTCATTCGTCCGTCGCCAAACATCGGCTGTTTTTGAAAGACCAACCCTAAGGGGTTGCCAATGCTTGTGTGTGTTAGGCAGGGTTAAGTCGCTTCGCACCTTAACCCTGCCCTGCCAAAGGACTAACCCCGTTGGGGTTATTTGCGGCGGGATTGGTTGGGGATGGGATGTGCGTGTTAACGTTAATACGATTGGCGTTATAAATAGAGCTTCGATTGATCACTTAATGAGTTGAAGATAACGAGTGTCGGTAATCGGCTGTTTTTGAAAGACCAACCCTAAGGGGTTGCCAATGTCGGTGTGCGTTAGGCAGGGTTAAGCCGCTTCGCACCTTAACCCTGCCCTGCCAAAGGACTAACCCCGTTGGGGTTATTTGCGGATGTGAGGTTGTGGAAATGGGATGGCGGGGTCGACGTTTGGGCGTAAGCGTTTGCAAGGTTGGAGTTTGTGGGATTATTTGTAATTGTGTGGTCGTGGCAATGGGGTGGCAGGGTTAGTTTTAAGTTGCGTGCGAAGAGTATGTTGGTTTCGATAGCTCGTTTGCGGAGAGGTTGCATTAAAAAATTGATTGGAAGGAATAATAGGTCAAGTTAGGGCGAGTCTATTTTGAAAAGGATTAGGCGCGAGGTCTAACCTCAATTCAATAAAGAGGACGACAACCCCTTAGGGTTGGTCTTTTGGCAGGCCGGGGTTAAGGCACGAGGTGGCTTAACCCCGGATAAACGGATGGAAGTGAGTGCAACCCCATCAGGGGTTGGTCATTTTCCGTGGCAGGGTTGAGGAGCGAAGCGGCAACCTAGCCACTAACGACGTAAGTCGTTGTTGAAGCGATGGGAGGGTAATGATTTATGCATTGCGTTTGGATTGCTGATGTTTTTTGAAAGACCAACCCTAAGGGGTTGCCAATGCGGAGACGCGTTAGACAGGGTTAAAGCGCTGCGCCCTTTAACCCTGCCCTGCCAAAGGACTAACCCCGATGGGGTTATGTGCGGCGGGATTGGTTGGGGATGGGGTGTGCGTGTTAACGTTAATGTGATTGGCGTTATAAATAGCGCTTCGGTTGATCACTTAATGAGTTGAAGATAACGAGTGTCGGTAATCGGATGTTTTTTGAAAGACCAACCCTAAGGGATTACCAATGCGGCGGTGCGTTAGGCAGAGTTAAGTGCGAAGCACCTTAACCTTGCCCTGCCAAAAGATTAACCCCGATGGGGTTCTTTGTGGACGTGTGGTCGTGGAAATGGGATGGCGGGGTTGACGTTTGGGCGTAAGCGTATGCAAGGTTGGAGTTTTGTGGAGTTATTTGCGGATGAGCGGTAGCGGAAACGAGGGGGCAGGGTTCGCATTTGGGTATTAGGGCATTTCATATTAGGTTTAGATGGTTGATTTGTGGTAGGTGCGTTGCGGGGCGAACGTCGGAAGCGTTGTAAATTGGTTATTTGGTGTGTATTCACTGGAATAGACCGTCGAAGGAGTGGGTTGGCGGGGTATTAAATTTGGCTCCAATATATAATGAGTCAAATTTAATAGGGTGTTAGTGGGAGGAGCGCGTGTCGGTACTGATGATTAAGGTGCTATTTGCGAGCATTGCTTCGCGCGAAGTAAGAGTGCGACCACTATTATATGTGGCTACGCGTGATGATGTGCGTTGGTTGGCGCAGCGGTGGCGGTTTTCGAGGAGAAAAAGTTAGTCGAAAACCTTAAAGGCATAGCCTTGCTGCTGCAACCATTCGATGGAGCGGGGCAAAGCATAGAGGAGTTTGTCCTGACTCTTGAGTGAGTCGTGAAAAGTGATGATGCTCCCATTGCGCGTATAGCGTTGGACGTTGCGCAAGACGTCGCGGCCGTTGAGGCGTGTGGAGTAGTCGCGCGTGACCAAGTCCCACATAATTACTTTATAGTGGTGCTGGAGTACACCTATGTATTGGCCCCATTTCATCCAGCCGTGGGGCGGGCGGAAGAGGTCTGTGCGGATATAAGCGTTAGCCTTTTCGACGTTGAGCATATACTTGTGGACGCTATGGCGCAAGCCGCCGATGTGGTTAAAAGTATGATTGCCCAAGCGGTGGCCGGCCGCCTTTACTTGTTCAAAGGTTTCGGGATGCTTTCGCACGTTGTCGCCCACCATGAAAAAGGTGGCCTTCACTTGATAATGATCTAAGACGTCGAGAACCCAAGGGGTGACTTCCGGAATCGGTCCGTCGTCGAAGGTGAGATAGACGGCGTGGTCGTTGTGGGCCATTCGCCAATAAGCCAATGGGTAAAGCCAGCGTAGGAAAAGGGAGGGTTGCTCTATGAGCATAGACTATGATCGAAAAAATAGCGGCGCGGCTCACGGCGTCGGGGAGCGTGGGGCATCGGGCGCGAGGGGCTTTGCCGAGTTAATGGTTGGTTGGTGCGTGGCAGGTGGATGCCGACGCTATAAAAAGGAAAAGCGAGGACGCAAGACAAGAGGGCTGTTTTGAAACCTTTGCTTGCATCCTCACTTTATCAGACATTGTATTATTCTTCTGAACCGTCGGCCTCAGGCGCTTGGGGTTGTTGCATCATTTGCTCCAAGGCTTGTGCGCCGATATTGCCGGCTTGTGTGCCGGTCAACTGCTTTAAGCGAGCGGTATAGAGTTGGGCTTGCGGCACTTTCGCAGCATCGAGTACGCTAATCGCACTGTAGAGGTTGCGGAGCGCACGTGCGCAAGACGAAGCATAGCTCGTGAGGTCGCTGTAAGAGAGCGAGTTGAGCCAGTCTAAATACTGCGCGTTGTATTTTGCGACGGCCGTAGCTATTTCTCCGGCTTTTTTCGCGTTGCCCGCTTGCAGCCAGATTTGTGCCAACTGATAGTCGTTTTCTTCGTAGGGGATGTTGCTCGCAGGCAGCATCTTTTCGGACATGGCGAGCACTTCTCGTGCCTTTGCGGTTTGACCTTCCATCAAAAGACGTTGAGCTAGCATCGTAAACATGTTACGGTGGGTCTGCGCCATCTTCATATTGGTGGTGTCAAGATAGATGCCGGGCTTGTTGAGGTTGCCGTAGCGGAAGCGCTTCATCAGGTTGTTGTACATCAAATTGGTGTCGATCGTGCCCAATTCGCGCTTGAACGGCGTGATGCGGTAAGCAAGGCCCTCTAAAATAAAGTAGTCTTGGAGACCTGCAAAGTTGTTCGTGCCCAGCGTCACACTCATGTACATCGGGCGCTTCCAGTCGTTGCGCGCAAGCATTTCATAGATCATCACATCTTTGCGATAGAGACCGCCTTGGCCGTTGCGCATGGCCCAAGCCAAGGATAGGTTGATGTGATCAGGGATGGCTTCCTTGCCTTGCGGGAGCGCCATGCCTTGATTGATGATATTCTGCTTGTTGACGTGGACAATGACGGAGTCGGTCGGGAAATAGCCCTTCGTCTTCACGTAGTTGTCCATAATATAACGGAGATCGTAAGGATCCGGCCCGTTGGGGTGCGCCCGCTTAAAGGCATCGAGTTCGGCTTTGCCCTCCGGATGAATCGGGAAGTAAGTATGCTTGCCGTTGTCCGCATATTGATAAGGCAGCCAATTGATCGGCAGTGCGGGAGAATCGTAAGCCGGTCGACGCATTTGGTCCGTGTACCACGCCGTTTGCAGATATTCTAAGTTGCAGACGCGAGCGTCGGTGCGGTTGCCCTCTGTTTCTTGGTTGTACCAAAGCGGGAAGGTGTCGTTGTCGCCATTACTGAAGATGATCGGATTAGCCGGAGAGCCGTCGAGCAACTTCTCGGGCATCGTATTCAGATAGTTCAAGCCCGAATCGTGGCAGAGATAGCGGCCGGAACGGTCGTGGTCGTCCCACGTTTGGCTCACCATCTGCAGCGGTACGATGATGCCGAGCACGGAAGCAAAGATCGCTGCCGGCATAGCTTTACTTTCTTGCTGCTTAACCCAGAAGCGCTTGAGCCAATCGTAGATGGCAGCTACGCCAAGGCCGATCCAGATGGCGAAAGCGTAGAAGGAGCCGGCATAAGCGTAGTCGCGCTCACGCGGCTGCTGAGGCGTCTGATTCAAGTAGAGGACAATAGCCAAGCCGGTCATAAAGAAGAGGAAGAAAACCACCCAGAACTGGCGCACACCCTTTTCGCCGCGGAACAATTGCCAGAAGAGGCCCAAGAGACCCAGGAGCAAGGGGAGGCAGTAGAAGACATTGTGCGATTTCTCCTCTTTCAAGACGTCGGGCAGTTTGCTTTGGTCGCCATAAAGGAAGTTGTCGATGACGGGAAGTCCGGTAAGGTAGTTGCCATATTCTTTCTGACCGAAGCTCTGCACGCCGTTCTGACGGCCGGCAAAGTTCCACAAGAAATAACGCCAATACATGAAGTTAAGCTGATAGGACGTGAAGAAACGGAAGTTGCTCCACTGCGTCGGCATTTGCCCCGGAAATTCCTGCCCGCTTGGTGTGGTGAACGTAACGTCGCGCATGGCGATATCGCCGCCCATCCAATCTTGATAAGCTTGGGCATGATGGTAATCCCAAATGCGCGGGAAGAACATCGTGAGGCCTGATGGGTAAACCAATTTTTGAGATGCTACGACCGATTCGTATTCGTCGGGCGCATTGGGTTGTTCCTTGGTTTTTGGCTGCCAAACGTCGCTTTCGTCGATCGTGATGGCTTGCGCGTAGACCGCTTGATCGTATGACGTAAAGGCTTCTCCCTTGAACAAGGGCGTTTGTCCGTATTGGTCGCGACTGAGGTAGCTGCCCAAGGTAAAGATATCCTCCGGCGAATTTTGGTCCATCGGCGGATTAGCTACGGAGCGGATGACGATAACGGCGTAAGAAGAATAGCCAATCATCAGCATCAGCATGCAGAGGAGAGAGGTATTGAGGAAGCGTTTGCGCAGACGGAAGTTGCCGTCTTTGTTTTTGGTGTAGAGGAAGTAACCCAAAACGCCGAAGACAATCAGCGCGATGACAAAGGACTTTATCCCGTCGCCGAAGAAAGGAATGCCGAGCAGTCCGACGGAAATGAGATAAAGAAGGTTTGTGCGTGCGCGGTTGTGCTGCGTAGTACTCCAAATGGCCGTCAAGACTATGGCAATCAAAAGTAGGAGATAAACAGCCACACCCACGTTGAAGCCGAAGCCGAGCCAGTTGACAAAGATGAGTTCGAACCAACCACCAACTTTTACAATGCCCGGAACGAGTCCGTAGAGCACGGTTCCGACCAGCACGAAGCCGATCAAGACGGCCAACATACTGCCTTTGGCCTGCGCATTCGGATTGCGTTTGAAGTAATATACAAGTGCGATGGCCGGGAGGCAGAGCAGGTTGAGCAAGTGTACGCCGATGCTCAAGCCCGTCAAATAGAAAATCAAGACTAACCAACGATCGCTGTGCGGCTCATCGGCGTGGTCTTCCCATTTCAAGATTAACCAGAAAACAATTGCCGTAAACGCCGATGAATAGGCGTAAACTTCGGCCTCGGCAGCAGAGAACCAGAACGTATCGCTCCAAGCATAAGCCAAGGCGCCCGTAAGTCCGGCGGCCATTACGACGATGAGCTGCGCCCAAGTTTGCACGACGCCGTCCTTGCAGAGGATCTGCCGCGTCAAGTGCGTGACCGTCCAAAAGAGGAACAAGATCGTGACGGCTGAAAGCAGGGCGCTCATAATGTTAATCATAAAAGCTACCTGCGTCGGGTCGCTTGCGAAGCGCGAAAAGACGCTACCCGTCAGCATAAAGAAAGGTGCACCGGGCGGGTGTCCTACGTCGAGTTTAGAAGCGGTGGAGATAAACTCGGGGCAATCCCAAAAGCTCGCCGACGGCTCTACTGTAAGACAATAGGTGACGGCAGCAATGGCGAATGCAATCCAACCTACGAGGTTGTTGATCAGCTTGTATTGCTTCATAGTGAAAGAAACTATTATATTGAATATTATTTTCGATGAACAACTCGCAAAAGTAGGAAGAAAATATTGAAAGCCCGCCGCTTGGGCTCTAAAATAAGTGGATTCGCGGCAAAAAGTTGGCATCGCAGCGCGGTCTTTTTTTATGAAACAGGCTTGACGGCGGGCAGCGATGGTCGAAAATGCGGTGTGTAAGTTTGGATTTTTAGGGGTTTTTTGTGGGGAATTTTGAGGCTTAAATTGTTATTTTTCGCCCATTTCATCGCGTTTTCGGGACATTTCTTCAGCGTTTTGTGAGGCCTCGCCGATCTTTATTTTTGTTTGGTCCGAGCAAACTATCGTTTGGTGGGAGCAAATTATCGTTTGGTGGGGAGAAACCATCGTTTGGCCCGAGCAAACGATCGTGGGGCAGGGCGCAATATTTTTATATGAAGACTATGTGCGTCGTAAAACGAGCGGCGGCGAACTGCTTCATTGGCTGAAGCAAAAAAATGGGCCGCTTTGTCGAAGATGCATAAGTCATTTGCGCTGCGCAGACGAGGCGGCCTCAACGCCGATGCCGATGAGCAAGGCCGCTGCTGCGTCAGAGAGCGCGGCCGGCCAACTTTTGACGAACAACGTAAGAGGAGATAAAAAAAGAAAGAGACGCGGGCGATCCGTTCTCTTTCTTTGTGCGCTTCAGGATGGGCTTGAACCAACGACCCCCTGATTAACAGTCAGGTGCTCTA